>CAWKMK010000003.1:0-483750 GCA_963850735.1 uncultured Actinomycetes bacterium | reverse complement strand
CGCCCGCGGCGCCGCTGCCGACAAGGTGCGGATCCTCTACGGCGGCTCGGTCAAGCCGGCCAACGCCGCCGAGCTGCTGGCGCCTGCCCGACGTCGACGGCGCCCTGGTCGGCGGCGCATCACTCGACGCCGAGGACTTCGCCGCGATCGTCGACGCGGCAGACTGAGTAGATGAGCCCGCTCGTCCCCTCGCTGGCGCTGGTCATCCTCGACGGTTGGGGACTGGCCGAGCCGGGGCCGGGGAACGCGATCTCGCTGGCCGAGACGCCGGTCTTCGACCGCCTCTGGGACGAGTTCCCGCACACCCAGCTCTCCGCCCAGGGCCCCGACGTCGGCCTGCCGGAGGGGCAGATGGGCAACTCCGAGGTCGGCCACCTCAACCTCGGCGCCGGCGCGATCGTCAAGCAGGACCTGGCCCGGATCGACGACGCGATCGCCGACGGCAGCTTCTTCGAGAACGAGGTCCTGCTCGCCGCCTGCGAGCGCGCCCGCAACAGCCCCCGCGGCCGCCTGCACCTGCTCGGCCTCGTCTCCGACGGCGGCGTCCACTCCGGCTGGGAGCACATCGAGGCGTCGATCGAGCTCGCCGCCCAGGAGGGCGTCCCCGACGTCGTCTTCCATGCCTTCACCGACGGCCGCGACACCCTGCCGCACGGCGGCAAGGGCTACCTGGAGGAGCTGGAGCGCTGGCTGCGCCAGGCCGGCCGCATCGGCACCGTCAGCGGCCGCTACTACGCGATGGACCGCGACACCCGCTGGGAGCGGGTCAAGCTCGCCTACGACGCGATCGTCCACGCCCAGGGCCTGCGCGCGCCCAGCACGGCGGCGGCGATTGCCGAGTCCTACGAGCGCGACGAGACCGACGAGTTCGTCGTGCCGACCGTGATCGGCGACTACGACGGCGCCGCCGAGGGCGACGTCGCGATCTTCGTCAACTTCCGCCCCGACCGCGCCCGGGAGCTGACCCGCGCCCTCGCCGAGCCGAACTTCGACGAGTTTCCCCGCGGCGGCGGGCCGACGCTCGACCTGACGACGATGACCTCCTACCGCAAGGGCTGGCCCTATCCCGGTCGCCTTCCCCGAGCAGCGGCCGGCGACGACCCTGGCGGAGACGATCGCCGCCGCCGGCGGCAACCAGCTGCACGTCGCCGAGACCGAGAAGTACGCCCACGTCACCTACTTCTTCAACGGCGGCAGCGAGCAGGAGGTGGAGGGGGAAGAGCGACGCCTGGTCGAATCGCCGCGCGACGTCCCCACCTACGACCACAAGCCGGAGATGAGCGCCGCCGACGCGGCCGAGGCCTTCGTCAGCCAGCTGGCACGAGGGCAGCTACCGCTTCGGGATCATCAACTTCGCCAACCCCGACATGGTCGGCCACACCGGCGTGATCCCGGCCGCGGTCAAGGCGGTCGAGACCGTCGACGGCCAGCTCGGCAAGGTGGTCGAGGCGGTGACCGCCAAGGGCGGCGCCTGCATCGTCACCGCCGACCACGGCAACTGCGACCACATGCTCGAGCCCGACGGCTCTCCCAACACCGCCCACTCGCTCAACCCGGTCCCCCTGATCGTCACCAGCAGGGGCCTCGACCTCCGCGGCGGCGGCATCCTCGCCGACGTCGCCCCGACCGCCCTGGACCTCCTCGGCATCCCCCAGCCGGAGGCGATGACCGGCAAGTCGCTGATCGAGTGACTGGTGAGTTAACCCGCCTATAGGAGGGTTAACTCACCAATCGTGAGATGAGACAGGACGAGAACAGGCTCCGCTTCGAGATCGAGGCCCGCGACGGCAGCGCCCGCGCGGGCACGATCCACACCGCGCATGGGCCGATCGAGACGCCGGCCTTCATCCCGCTGGCGACGAAGGGGACGGTGCGGGGGCTGGAGTCGGCAGAGGTCGCCGAGCTCGGCTACCAGCTGATCCTCGGCAACACCTACCACCTGTTCGTCTCGCCGGGACCCGAGCGGATCGCGGCTGCGGGCGGGCTCCACGGCTTCATGAACTGGGAGCGGGCGATGATCACCGACTCCGGCGGCTTCCAGGTCTTCTCGCTCGCCCACGGCGGCGTCGCCAACGAGGTCAAGGGCAGCGGTCGCTCCGGCGACCATGGCTCCAAGGTCGAGATCAGCGAGGAGGGCGCCCGCTTCCAGTCGCCGCGCGACGGCGCCGAGCTGTTCATCTCGCCGGAGGTCTCGATGAGCGTGCAGGCGGCGCTCGGCTCCGACATCGCCCTCGTCTTCGACGAGTGCACGCCCTTCCACGCCGACCGCGACTACACCGCCCGCTCGACCGAGCGCACCCACCGCTGGCTCGACCGCTGCCTTGCCTGGCACGAGCGAGAACGGGCCCGAGAGCCAGGCAGTCTTCGGCATCGTCCAGGGCGGCACCCACGAGGACCTGCGGCGCGAATCGGCCGAGGCGGTCTCGGCGGCCGGG
The DNA here is from genome assembly GCA_963850735.1 of uncultured Actinomycetes bacterium. Taxonomy (GTDB): domain Bacteria; phylum Actinomycetota; class Thermoleophilia; order Solirubrobacterales; family 70-9; genus VAYN01. Next base: position 481,315 of record CAWKMK010000003.1, on the reverse strand, counting down.
GTAGACGGCCTGGCGATCGGCGGCACCCTCGGCCGCGACAAGGAGGAGATGGCCGCGGTGCTGGCGATGACCGCGCCGCTGCTGCCGGAGGAGGCTCCGAAGCACCTGCTCGGGATCGGCGAGGTCGACGACCTGCTCGGCGGCATCGCCCTCGGCCTCGACGTCTTCGACTGTGCGGTGCCGACCCGCCTTGCCCGCCACGGCGTCGCCCTCGCGCCCTCGCCCGAGACCCGCTGGCGCCTCGACATGCGCAAGGGCGGATGGGTCGGCGACCGCGAGCCGCTGGTCGAGGGCTGCCCCTGCCCGGCCTGCCAACGCCACGACCGCGACTACATCAGCTACCTCTCCCGCGCCGAGGAGCTGACCGCCGTCCGCCTCATCGTCCTCCACAACCTCACCTACATGCGCGAGCTCACCGCGCATGCCCGTGCTGCGATCAAAGCCGGAAACTTCGACAGCTACCGCGCCGCGGTTCTGGCCGGCAGGGCACCTTGGGGGGGCGGGTAGTCCCTTCCCGGGGACTTCAGCACGGCCGCCAGGCCGGTCCCCCCGGGAAGGGACTACCCGCCCCCTACGAGCCGTCGTTGTACCTATTCCGTGTTTTCGCGGACCAGGTCCTTCACTTCTTCGACGACCTTGTCCACGGTGTCGCCGGCCACTCGGCTCACCTTTACGCCGGCGGCCTTGTCGGTGGTGACGATCACCGCGGTGGCGACGGCGGCGGCGACCAGGATCAGGGCCACCGCGGCAAGCACGAAGCGGACGAAGCGCGAGAATGCGCCGCGCCGCGGAGGCTGGGCGGCGCGCGGTGCTGCCTGTGCGGGAGCCGGCGCTGGCGCGACCCTCGGCTGCGGGCGCCGCGTCTGCGACTGCGCCGGCCGGTACTCGGTCTGCGCCGTGTCGCGGCCCATGTGGCGGGTCGCGGCGGTGTCGCCGCCGAGCACCCCGGTCGCCGAGGTCCCTTCTTCCAGCGGCAGCGTCACGTCGCCGCCTTCGAGGCCCAGCCGCAGCCCGGCCGCCAGCTCGTCGGCGCTGGCGTAGCGTCGGCTGGGGTCACCCTCCAGTGCTCGCAGCACCGCCGCGCCGAGCGTCTCGGGCACTTCGCCGTTGTAGGTGTCGGGCGGCAGCGGCTTCTCGTTCTGCTGGCGCACCGCCAGCTCGGCCAGCGAGGAGCCCTCGTACGGCAGTCGCCCGGTGAGGAACTGGTAGAGGACGACCCCGAGCGCGTAGACGTCGGTCGCCGGCGTCGCCTCCTCGCCGCGCACCTGCTCGGGCGCCAGGTAGGCGGCGGTGCCGACCACCGAGCCGACCTGGGTGATCCGCGTCTGCTCGATCGCCCGGGCGATCCCGAAGTCGGTCAGCTTGACGGTCATCTCGCCGCCGCCGACCGGGCCGCCGACGATCATCAGGTTGCCCGGCTTGACGTCGCGGTGGATGATCCCGCGCCGGTGCGCGTAGTCGAGCCCGGCGCAGGCCTGGGCGCCGATCTCGGCCGCGATCTCCGGCTCGACCGGACCGTGGCGCTGCAGGATCTGCGCCCCCGAGCGCCCCTCGACGTACTCCATGACGATGTAGTGGCGCCCGTCGTCGATGCCGGTGTCGTAGACCTGGACGATGTTGGGGTGGATCAGCTTCGCCACCGCCAGCGCCTCGCGCCGGAAGCGGGCGACGAAGCGCTCGTCGTCGGAGAGGTGCTCGGCGAGGATCTTCACCGCCACCGTCCGCTCGAGGATGCGGTCGGTCGCCTTGTAGACGTTCGACATCCCCCCGGTGCCGAGTTGCTCGCCGGTTTCGTAGCGACCCGAGAGGGCGCCCGCGCCTGCCTCCATCATTCGATTCCCACGCCGGGACCTACACCGCCGGAGGGCGCGGTTTCTTCGGCTTCGGCTTCGGCCGCCGGCCCGCCGCCTTTTTCTTCGCCTTTGCCGTTCGCCTGCGGGGGCAGTTCCGGCCCTTCGCCTTCGGCGGGTTCTTCCTTCGGTTCGGCCGGCTCTTCCTTTTCCGGCTTCTCCTTCTTCGGCTTCTTTTCCTTCTCGTCTTCCACTTCTTCAGGTTCAACATTCGTTTCCGACCGAGGGTTCCGTTTCTTCGCTGGTTTCTTCTTCGCAGCGGCCGACCACTTCGCTCAGCTTCGCCGTCCCTTCCTCCAGCGCTCGCTTCAGCTTCACGTCGACGCCTTCCAGTTCTTCGACCTCGGCGGCGACCTGGGCGACCGCGTCTTCGGCGCCGACGCAGTCTCCTTCGGCGGCCAGCTGCTCGACCTGGTCGAGGTTGGATTCGATCTCGTCCGCGGTCGTCCCGGGAGCAGGTCGGCATCGCTGCCTCCGCCGCAGGAGACCAGCGCCACGGCGGCGAGCGCGGCCGAGGGCGAAAGCGAGCAGAAGGGCGCTCAGACGGGCCATGATCCGAGTCTAGACAACGGCTTCGGAAGTCGATATTTGCCCTGCATTTAGCGCTCATCGGCCGACCTCCAGCCGCTCGGCGAGGAGGCTGGGGAGGCCGGCCGCGACGATCGCCGCCGCGGCGCGCCTCGATGTCGTAGGCGACCCGGTGGTAGCGGGCCGACCCACTCCTCGGTGTCGAGCTCCAGCCAGGCCGCCCGCGGGTCGCCGTCGCGCGGCTGGCCGACGCTGCCGGGGTTGAGCAGCCAGTCGCCCTCGCCGATGTCGAGCTCGGTCCCGTCGCTCGCCTGGGCGCCCTGCGGGTAGCCGCGCCGCGCGTCCGTCGGGCGCGGACGAAGAAGAGCGCGACGTGGGAGTGGCCGATCAGCCCGACCCGCTCCTCCTGCGCGTCGAAGCCCGCCTCGGCCTGGTCGGTCGGAGAGCACGTACTCCCAGACGGGGTCGCGCGGCGAGGCGTGGAAGAGGCCGACCCCGCGCTGCGAGGCGGCGGGCTCGAGCGCGGCGAGGAACTCGAGCGTCTCCTCGCTGACGTTCTGGCGCGTCCACTCGACCGCGGCCGCCGCCGCCTCGGAGAAGGTGGAGATGTCGAGCGCGCCCAGCACCGCCAGGTCGTGGTTGCCGACCAGGCAGACCGCGCAGCGCTCGCGGACCAGCGCCGTGCAGGCGTCGGGCTCGGCGCCGTAGCCGACCAGGTCGCCGAGGCACCAGATCTGGTCGACCCCGGCCGCGTCGACCGCCGCCGAGTACGGCCTCGAGGGCGTGGCGGTTGGAGTGGATGTCGCTGATCACGGCTGCGCGCAAGCAGAGCGAGCGTACCCGGCCCGCGCCTCGGTCCATACGATTGCCCGGTGACCGCCACCGATTCGAGTCAGCCGCCCTGCGGGGCGCCGTCGAGGGCGCCGCCCGGGCCCTGCGCGACGGCGAGCCGACCGCGCCGCGACCGACGCTCGAGCGCCCGCCGAAGCCGGAGCTGGGCGACTACAGCTCCAACGCGGCGATGCTCCTGGCCGGCCCGCTGGGCGAAAACCCGCGCGCGGTCGCCGAGCGGCTGCGGGGTGAGCTGGAGGCCGACTCGGCGCTGGCGCCCAACCTGCGAGCGGATCGAGGTCGCCGGCCCCGGCTTCGTCAACTTCTTCCTCGCCGACTCCTGGTACCTGCGGGCGCTGGACGCCCTGCTGGCCGCCGGGGAGGACCTCGGCCCGGCGCCGACCGAGTCGCCGGAGAAGGTCCTGGTCGAGTTCGTCTCCGCCAATCCCGACCGGCCCGATCCACGTTGGCACCGCCCGCAACGCCGCCTACGGCGACTCGCTGGTGCGGCTGCTGCAGGCGACGGGCAACGAGGTCGAGCGCGAGTACTACGTCAACGACGCCGGCAGCCAGATCGGCCGTTTCGCCGACTCGATCGCGGCGCGGATGCGGGGCACCGAGCCGCCCGAGGACGGCTACGCGGGCGACTACGTGGCCGAGGTTGCCGAGCGACTCGCGGCCGACGGCGTCGACCCCGGCGACCGCGAGACGCTCGAACTGCGCGGCATCGAGCTGATGCTGGAGGAGATCCGCGGGACGCTCGGTCGCTTCGGCGTCAACTTCGACAACTGGTTCTCCGAGCGCAGCGTCTACGCCAAGGGCGAGGTCGACGAAGTCGCTCGCCGAGCTGGAGAAGCGCGGCCACACCTACCGCCACGAAGACGCGCTCTGGCTGCGGACGCACCGACTTCGGCGACGACAAGGACCGGGTCCTGATCCGCTCCAACGGCGAGGCGACCTACCTGACGCCGGACATCGCCTACCACTGGGACAAGCTGCAGCGCGGCTTCGACCGCCTGATCAACGTCCTCGGCGCCGACCACCACGGCTACGTCGCCCGGGTCCGGGCCGCGATCGAGGCGCTCGGCGCCGACCCCGAGCGCTTCGAGGCGCTGATGACGAGCCTCGTCCACGTCGTCGAAGGCGGCGAGCGGGTGCAGATGTCGAAGCGCACCGGCGACTTCGTCACCCTCGACGAGCTGATCGACGACATCGGAGTCGACGCGACCCGCTGGTTCATGCTCTGGCGCAGCCAGGAGACGACCGTCGACCTCGACCTCGAGCTGGCGCGCAGCCAGTCGAGCGAGAACCCCGTCTACTACGTCCAGTACGCGCACGCGCGGATCGCCAGCATCCTGCGCAAAGCCGGGAGGGCGCGGAGCCGGGCGTCGCCATTGACGCGGCCGGCAGGCCGCCGCTGGAGGAGAGCGAGAAGGTGCTGGTCAAGCGGCTGCTCGAGTTCCCCGAGGAGGTGCGGAGTCGCGGCCGAGCGGCGGGCGCCGCACCGGATCTGCGCCTACTCGACCGCGGTCGCCGCCGACTTCCACGCCTTCTACCGCGACTGCCAGGTGGTCGGAGCCGAGGGCGAGGGGGTCGAGAGCCTCGCGCCTGGCGCTCTGCCTGGCGACGAAGCGGACGATCGCCGCCGCGTTGGGGCTGCTGGGAATCTCGGCTCCCGAGCGGATGTGATGCTGCGCGGCCGCTCCAGGCTGCCGCTCCTGGCGGAGATCTCGGGGCCGGCCGACGGGGGCGCCTGGTCGCTGCGGCGTCAGGACTTCGCCGGCCTGGGCGAGGCCCTGTCGCGGCTCGCCGAGCAGCGCGTGCTGGCGATCGTGGGGGAGGGGGAGGCGCCGGCCGTCGCGGCGATCTGCGCTCGCCGCGGCCGCGACGGCTTCCGGCCGCGGCACGATCCTGGTCGACTGCGACCTCGCCAGCCCGCGGCTGGCCGGTCAGCGTCGGCCTCGCTCCGGCGCCGGGCCTGCACGAGTACCTGCGCTGGGAGGCCGAACCGCGAGACGTCCTGCAGCCCGTCGTCCTCGCCGGGCCCGCGCGCCGGAGAGCGCGCAACTCGTCTGCTTCTGCGCCGGCCGGCCGGCGGCGAAGGCCGAGACCCTGCTCGGCCTGCAGAGCTTCGCCCACATGGTCGCCAAGCTGCGCGGCGCCTACGAGCTGGTGCTGCTGCTGGCGCCGCCGGCGCTCTCCGAACCGCGCCGCATGCCTGGCGGTCGCCGCCCAGGCCGACGCCGCCGTGGCCGGCGATCGCCGCAGCCGAGGCGAGCGGCCGCGGCGGCCGCGACCTGCGGACCGCTGTTAAGCGCCTGCCGATCTCATTGGTCGGAGCAATCGCCGTAGCCCCCTGCGTCGTCTGTTCCTTTTCGTCGTTAGGCGCCGATAAGGAACGACGAACTGGCTTAGAGGTCGTAGCGCGCCAGGTCGGCGTCGAGCCGGTCGGCGTCCTCGCCGCTCGGGTCCCGCCGCCCGCGGGGTGCCGCCGTCCTTCGGTCCGCCGCCGGCCCGGCGCCAGCGCCAGACCCCGAAGGCCAGCGCCGCCGCGGCGATCAGCGAAGGCGACGATCGGGACCACGTAGGCGGAGAGGCTGAAGCCGGAGTCCGGCGGCAGCGCCAGCACCTCCTCGCCGTACTCGGCGACCAGCGCGTCCTTGATCTGCTCTTCGCTCTTGCCTTCCGCGATCAGGCGTTTGATGAAGGCTTTCTCGCGCTGGGCCTGGGGCGATTCGGCCAGCTGCAGCAAGGTGCCGCAGACCGGGCACATCACCTGCTTTTCGATTTCGGTCGAGCGAGGCGCGCGGCTCGGCAGCGGCGCATCGGCGCCAGCACCGCGAGCGCCATGAGCGGCGACGAGGACGAGCCGCGCCCTCACGACTGCGCCTTCGCCAGCCACGGCGCGACTTCGTTGCGCAGGTACTCCTCGTCGACCGGGACCGCGGGCGTGCAGCCGCACCTTGCCGGCGGGGTCGACCAGGTAGTTCTCCGGCACCCCGGTGGTGCCGTATTCGTCGGCCGCGTCGCCGTCGCCGTCGCGCAGCTGCGGGTAGCTGAGCCCGTACTTGCTCGACGAAGGCCCGCCCGTCGCCGCTCAGGTCGCGGGTGTCGATCCCGAGCACCGTGAATCGCGGCCCGCCGTAGCCGCCGCTGGAACTCCTCCAGCGCCGGCGCCTCGGCGCGGCAGGGGATGCACCACGAGGCCCAGAAGTTGACCAGCACCCACCGGCCCCGGTAGTCGGCGAGCGATTCGCGCCGCTCGCCTTCGAGGCGGGGCAGCGGCGCCGCCGGCGCCGCGTCGCCCACCTCCACGCCGGAAGCCCCCTTGCTGGCCAAGCCGAAGACGAGCAGGCCGACGACGGCCAGCACGGCGAGAACCGCGATGAAAGAGCGAGCGCTCACGGACCGGCGAAGACTAGATGCCGCGGCTCACCGGCCGCTCCGGCCGCGCTTAGAATCAATCCCAGCGCGGACGTAGCTCAGTTGGTAGAGCGCAAGCTTCCCAAGCTTGAGGTCGCGGGTTCGACCCCCGTCGTCCGCTTCCGACGCGCGGTGGAGCGTGCTGCGAGGGGGCTCTCGCCGAGTCTCTCGAGCGAGACCCCTCGTGCACCTGGCCGATAGCTCCGTAAGCGCGCCTGGTCCTCGCCTAGTTCGTGGGCGCGAGGCCTGCGATCGGGCCTGCGCCTTCAAAACCCGCGAGAGCGAACACTGTATGGATCGGCTCCTCGCCGCTTTTCCGCAGGCGAGCCAGGGCTTCCGCCTGGATCTCGAAGCAGCGTTCGAGCATTCTCGCCAGTTCGCTCATCAGGTCCGTCCATGCCTGGAGATCGAGTTCCAGCGGTCCCCAGCTGAGGTGGCTGTCGCTGTGAGCGTCGAGCGTTCCCTCGTGCAGGGCGTGCCTGCAGGCTTTGAGAAAGTCCAGCAAGAGCGCCTCGCTCACTTCGGACCTTTCGTTGGCGGCCAGGTGACTGAACTCTTCGTCGGTGACCACCTTCTGCCGATCCGCCACGTAGTAGTGCCGCATGAAGCCGCGGGCTCTTTCTTTGCGGCTGACATGCAGGAAACCCTCCTTCTCCAACGCCTGGAAGTAGTAGCTGACGATGGCGATGTCCTCTTCCTCCAGGTCGGCGATATCCCGCGGCGTGACTTCACGCTGGTAGCAGGCGGCGACTATCCGAACCCGCAACCGGTTCCCCGGGGCCTTGCGTCGCTTCTCTCCTTCGTCGTCTGACTTCTGGCCCATCTGATCCTCCCCTCGAGCATCCCTGTCTTTCGGTAAGCGACGTTCTTTCCCAGGGAACGTCGAGGGCCGACCGTAGTCCCACCCACCAATCGAGGTAAGGGCATATGTGCGCTTCCTGTAAGTAAGAAAACACCGATTAATCAATTATGCTCAGCCAACTTTGGTGTCAACCACAAGGAGGGACGAGCATGAACTCGAGCAGCGCCAACAGCGCCGCCCCGATCCTGCACATCCGCAAGTCGGCTTAGTCATGAGGGGGCGGAATCGATCGGCCATCGCCCCCTCAACCCGACTTCCCCGCCGGAGCTAGCCGCGGCTGTAGAGGCGATCCTTGGCGGCCAGCAGGGCTTGGTCGGCCTCTGCGACCAGGGCGTCGCCGTCGAGGTCCTCGCTGGTGGCGATGCCGAAGGAGACGCCGATCGCGCCGCCGCCGACGTCGGCGCCGCGCACCTCGTCCGCCAGGCGCCGGGCGGCGACCTCCGCCTCCTCGGCGGTGGTGCCGGGCATCAGCAGCGCGAACTCGTCGCCGCCGGTGCGAAAGCAGTCGTCGGTCACCCGCGAGTTCTGGAGGATCGCGGCAACCTCGCGCAGGACCTCGTCGCCGGCCGGGTGCCCGAGCCGGTCGTTGATGCCCTTGAACCCGTCGAGGTCGAGAAGGACCAGCGAGAGCGGCCGGCCGCCGCGGGCGAAGCGGGCCAGCTCGACCGGCAGCCGCTCCTCGAAGGCGCGGCGGTTGGCCAGGCCGGTGAGCGCGTCGCTGCGACTCTCGCGTGACTCGGCCTCGTAGAGGTTGGCGTGGGAGAGGTGGGCGGCGATCAGCTCGCTCAGTAGCTCAAGCGTCTCGACGTCGCCCTCGTCGAAGTGGTTTGTCTCGGGCGAGTAGACCTTGAGCACGCCGATCGTCTCGCCCTGGTGGGTCAGCGGCACGCAGAGCATCGAGGCTGCGTTCACCCGCCGGCAGGCGATCGCGTCGACGCGCGGGTCGTCGCTGGTGTCGTCGCTGCGCAGGACCCTGCCTTCGCGCACGCAGAGTCCGGAGAGGCTCGTCGCCCGCTTCAGTGAGGTGCCGAGGTAGGGCGTCGCCTCGCCCGTAGTTACCGCGTAGACCATGTCTTCGCCTTCGGCCAGCTCGATCACTCCGCTGGTGGAGCGGGTCAGCTCCTGCGCCCGTTCGGCGATCAGCTGCATGGTCGCCGCGGGGTCGAGGTCGCTGGCGGCGATCTCGGTCTGGGTGCGGATGATCTCCCGCAGCCGTGTGTCGGAGCGCTCACTCGTCATGCCTATACATCGACTTCAGGCGGCGCTGAATTTAGGGCCGGGCGGGGCCCGGGCGTGGCCTCAGGCCATCGCCCAGGCGCGCTCCGAATCCTCGGCGGGCTGCTCCTCGGGGCTCGCTCCCGCGGCACTACCGGGCAGGCGGTAGAAGTGCTCGGTCGCGCCGCGCACCTGCCGCTCCCGAACCAGTTCGATCAGCCCCGATTTCGCCAGCTCGGTGACGTGGTAGTTGGTGTTGCTGAGAGGGATCTGTAGCTCACGGCTCAGATCGCTGGGGGAGAGGGTCCGGCCGCCGTCGATTCCGAGGATTTCGAGGATCGAGACACGCAGGGGATGGGCGGTGGCACGTGCCAGTCGCTCCCAGTTGACGGGGACCGACGAGCGCTTGCCGTTGTGACCGTTTTCTCCCTTATTTGCAGCGTGATTGCCGTTTGAGGAATGACCGTTGGGGGAAAGTCCGTCTTGGGTTGGCATGAGTCGACATTACCAAAAATTATTGACTCATGTCATCAATTTCGGGTAGGTTATTCGTCGAGAATGCTTCTTGGGAGGAAAAATTGAAGCGTCATATCGCTCTGCGGACTGTCCTGACTTTCTGCCTGCTGGCCGCTGATGCTGCCGGCGTCTGCCGCTCGCCGACACCGGCGACATCATCGCCCCCAGCGACCCCACCCACCCGAGCGTCGATTCGGGCTGGCAGGCCGGCACCTGCAACGACGAACCTCCCGAACCGGGCGCCGAACTCTGCTCGATCGCGACCCCGGACCAGTTCTTCGAACCGCCGGCGCCCACCCCAACTGGGGCTTCACCCAGTTCATCGTCAAGCACACGAAGCGCCCGGCGAAACCCCGGTCGACGAACTGAAGACCGTCCGGGTCGACCTGCCGGTCGGCCTCAGCGTCAACCCCGGCGCGACCGTCCGCTGCCCACTCGCCACCTTCGAAGCCGGCGCCTCGGGCTGCCCCGTCGGCTCGGAAGTCGGCGAAAGCCTGGTCACCGCCTCGCTGCCGCCGCTCGGGATCCCGTCGCCGCCGACGGCGCCGGTGACCGAAGTCCCGGTCTACAACGTCGAACCCGAAGCAGGGCGAGGCGGCCCGCTTCGGCCTCGAACTGGCCGGCAACGAAGTCTTCCTCGAAGGCGACGTCGACTCGGCGGGCGACTACCACGAGGGGTTCACGATCCACGTCCCCGCGGCGCTGCCGGAAGATCTCGGCGGCCTGCTGGGTCTGCTCGGCGGAAAAGGGCTGATCCTGAAAAACCGCCTGGTCTTCGACGGCCGCTCCGGCGACGGCACCTTCCTCACCACGCCGAGCACCTGCTTCGGTCCCGCCTATGCCGACGACTGGGTGCCGGGCAGCAGCCCGGCGGTCCCTCCGGCCACATCTACTCGACCTTCCTGCGCGCCGAGTCGGTCAGCGAAGCCGACCCGAACTTCCCCGAGGGCTCTTCCTTCTTCGAGTCGCCGATCCCGCCGGTCAGCGAAACGAGCGGGCCCGGGACCGAACCTAAAGAATGCGACTCGATTCCCTACGACCCGGCGATCGCGGTCGACCCCGGCACCGCGCAGACCGACTCGCCCGCCGGGGCCGCCGTCGAGCGTCGCGGTCCCGCACCTGATCCCCGACTTCGGCGCCGAAGAAGACGAACAGGACAGCTCGCCAGACCAAGGAGGCGACGGTGACGCTGCCGCGGGGCATGGGGCTCAACCCCTCGGCCGCCAACGGCCTGCAGACCTGCACCGACGCCCAGTTCGGCAAAGGCACCACAAACCCGGTCGCCTGCCCGGCCGCAGTCGAACGTCGGCACGGTCGAAGATCGAGTCGCCGCCGCTGGAAGACTCGCCAACCCGCAGCCCGAAGAGCCCTCGAAGGCAACGTCTACGTCGGCAAGCAGCTGAGCCGCGACCCGACCTCCGGCAACGAGTACCGGATCTTCATCGACGCCGAGTCCGCCTCGGTACGGGATCTTCGGTGCGGCTGATCGGCAACGTCAGCGCCGACCCGCAGACCGGCCAGCTGACGACGACGATCGCCGACACCCCGCAGGTCCCGTTCACCTCGTTCGACCTCGAGCTTCAACGGCGGCGACCGCGCGGTGCTGACCAGCCCGCCGACCTGCGGCCCGAACCAGACGGCGCCGACGATGACCCCCTGGTCGGGCAACCCGCCGGCGCACCCCGGGCGACGAGTTCTCCCTGACCAGCGCACCCCGGGCGGCGGCGACGTGCGCGAAAACGCTCGCCGAGCGGCCCTTCGCCCCCGCGCTTCGCCGCCGGCCGGAGAGCGCCACAGGCCGGCGCCTTCAGCCCGCTCTCGATCCGCATCACCCGCACCGACGGCCAGCAGGAGCTGAAAGGCGCCGACGTCGTCCTGCCGCCGGGGATGACCGGCAAGCTGCGCGGGCATCCCCTACTGCCCGGAGGCGGCGATCGCCGCCGCGGCGCGACGCAGGGCCGGCGCCGAGGAGGCCGCCGCCTCGAGCTGCCCGGCGCAGAGCCAGGTCGGCACCGCCGCGGTCGCCGCCGGCAGCGGCCGCGACGCCGCTACAAGATCGAGCGGCAAGGTCTTCCTCTCAGGCCCCTACCACGGGGCCCCTCTCTCCCTGGCAGTGATCACCCCCGCCACGGCCGGGCCGTTCGATCTCGGCACGGTCGTGGTGAGGGTGGCGCTGTTCGTCGATCCCGAAACGGCGCAGGTGCCGCGCCGTCTCCGACCCGATCCCGAACGTCTTCGGCGGCGCCCTGCTCAGCATCCGCTCGGTCGACCTGAAGATCGACCGGCCGAACTTCACCCTCAACCCGACCAGCTGCGACCCGCCGCCGACCGCGGGCGCGCTGCAACGGCGGCGGCGCCAACCCGGCCGACCCGGCCGCCTTCAGCTCCTTCGCCGTCAGCGTCGCCCTTCCAGACCAGCGACTGCGGCGCGCTGAAGTTCCGGCCCGAAGCTCTTCACCACGCTGATCGGCGGCCGCAAGAAGATGCGGCGCAACGGCCACCCGGCCTTCCGCGCGTCGCTCACCGCCCGCGCCGGCGACGCCAACATCAGCCGGCGCGGCGCTGACCCTGCCGCACTCGCAGTTCCTCGACCAGAGCCACATCGGCACGATCTGCACCCGCGTCCAGCTCGCCGCCGCGGCCTGCCCGGCGCGCTCGATCTACGGCTACGCCGAAGCCGAGATCGCCGCTGCTCGACGACCCGCTGGCCGGCCCGGTCTACCTGGTCTCCTCCGACCACGAACTGCCCGACCTGCTCGCCGACCTGCACGGCCAGGTCGACATCCGCCTGCGCGGCGTCATCAGCTCGGCCAAGGCAGCGGCTGAAGACCGTCTTCTCCGCCGGTCCCCGACGTCCCGGTCAGCAAGTTCACGCTGACCATGAAGGGCGGCAAGAAGGGCCTGCTGGTCAACTCCCGCGACCTCTGCAAAGGCGCCAATCGCTCCTTCCTCGACTTCAAAGCCCAGAACGGCAAGAAGCTGAAGGTGAAGAAGCTGCCGCTGCGGACGCCCGGCTGCAAGAAGGCCGGCAAGCAGAAGAAGTACGTCGCTGAAGGCGCGCTTGGTTAGCCACGCCGATCAGCTGGGTAGACGGCCGGCGCGATGCAGAGGGGGTTCGCGACTGCGATGCGTGCTGGCGGCGCTTTGGCTGGCTGGCGCTGGCCCGCTGGCCGCTGTGGGCCGACACCGGCGACATCATCGCCCCGCAGAACAACCCGCCCAGCGCTCAGGACGGCTGGCAGGCCGGCACCTGCACCACGCGACCTGCCCGAATGCACGCCGCAGACGCCGGGCGCAGTTCTACACCCAGGCCGCCGGGCATCCCGCCGTCGGCCTCACCCAGTTCATCGTCAAGAACAAACCGTCGAACTCGTCCCGGGTGCCGATCCGGGACCCAGAACCGGTGGGCGTCCTCAAGGACGCTGCGGGTCGACCTCCCGGTCGGCCTCAGCGTCAACCCGCAGGCGACGCCGCAGTGCGAGCTGGCGAGCTTCGAAGCCGAACAGTGCGCGGTCAGCGCGCCCGGCTCGCAGGTCGGCACCAGCGCGGTGACCGCCGCGCTGGCGGGTCTGCCGGCCGTGCCGCTCGACGGCCCGACCAAAGTCCCGGTCTACAACCTGGTCCCGAAGCAAGGGCAGCCGGCCCTCTTCGGCTTCACGTCGCATCCGCTGCAGCGACGCGAACGTCTTCCTCGAAGCCGACGTCGACTGGGCCGGCGACTACCACGAGGGGTTCACGATCGCGGTGCCGAAATCGCCGCTCGGCGAGATCCTGCAAAACCGGCTGGTCTTCAACGGCCGCGCCGGCAACGGCACCTTCCTCACCCTGCCGAGCACCTGCTTCGACCCCGCCCAGGCCGCCTTCGAGCACGCCTACTCGACCCTGCTGCGGGCCGACTCCGTCGAGCAGCCCAACCCGACCTTCCCCAACGGCTCGCTCCTTCTTCGAGGCGACGCTGCCGCCGGGGATCAAGCCGACCGGCTGCGACAAAGTCCCCTTCAAGCCGACGATCGCCGTCGACCCCGGCACCCAGCCGACCGACTCGCCCGGCGGCCCGCTGGTCGAGGTCGAAGGTCCCGTTCGAGCGATCCGGCACGGCGATCGCCAACTCTCGACGTGCAGGACGCGCGTCGTCACGCTGCCGCGCGGCATGGGCCTCAACCCCGCCGCCGCCCAGGGCCTGCAGGCGCCTGCACCGACGCCCAGTTCGGCAAGGGCACCCGCAACCCGGTCGCCTGCCCGGCGGATCGAAGATCGGCACCGTCTCGATCGAGACGCCGCCGCTGCCCGCCGGCTCGCTCACCGGCAACGTCTTCCTCGGCCAGCAGCTCAGCCGCGACCCGCGAATCGGGCAACGTCTACCGGATCTTCCTCAACGCCGAGTCGGCCCGCTACGGGGTCGACGTCCGCCTGGTCGGCAACGTCAGCGCCAACGCCGATGACCGGCCAGCTGACCGCGATCTTCAAGCGACAAGCCCGCAGGTGCCGTTCACCTCGTTCGACGCTCAGCTTCGACGGCGGCCAAGGGCGTCGCTGACCAGCCCGCCGACCTGCGGGCCGAACGCCGACCACCCACGCGATGACCGCCTGGTCGGGCACGCCCGACCAGCGGCGCCGCACGAAGCCGGCTTCACCCTCAGCAAAGCCCCCGGCGGCGGCGCCTGCGCGAAAACGATGGCGCGCGCGGCCCTTCGCGCCGGGCTTCAACGCGCAAGCCGAAATCGCGACAAGGCCAAGACCTTCACCCCCTTCACCGGCCGAGATCACCCGCCCGCAGGGCCAGCAGGAGCTGAAAGGCGTCGACATCACCCTGCCGGCAGGGGCGACCGCGAAGCTGAAGGGCGTTCCCTACTGCCCGCCGAAGGCGATCGCCAGCGCCGCCGACCGCTCCGGCGCGGCGGAGCAGAAAAACCCGAGCTGCCCGGACGAGAGCCAGATCGGCGTCGCCACGGTCCACGCCGGCACCGGCGCGCTCGCCGCTGAAAATCGAGCGGCGACGTCTACCTCGCCGGTCCTTATAAAGGGGCGCCGCTCTCGCTCGTCGTCGTCACCCCGGCGGTGGCCGGTCCGTTCGACCTCGGCAACGTCGTCGTCCGCGTGCCGCTCTTCCTCGACCCCGAAACCGCGCAGATCAACCCGCGGACGAACGCCATCCCCGACGTCTTCGGCGGCGCCAAGCTCGACATCCGCTCGATCTTCGTCAACGTCAACCGCAAGGACTTCACCCTCAACGGGACCAACTGCCGCAAAGGCGCGACCGCGGGGACGATCGCGGGCGGCGGGGCCGACCCGACCAACCCGGCCGCCTTCTCGGCCTTCCCGGTCTCCGACCCGTTCCAGGCGACCGGCTGCGCAAGCTCAAGTTCAAGCCGAAGCTGAAGCGTCCGCCTCTTCGGCAAGACCCAGCGCGCCAAGCACCCGAAACTGCGGGCGGTGCTGAAGGCGCGCGGCAAAGACGCCAACATCCGCAAGCGCCTCGGTCGCCCTGCCGCACGCGCTCTTCCTCGACCAGGCGAGCCTCGGCGACCGTCTGCACCCGGGTCCAGTTCGCCGCCGACAACTGCCCGAAGAAGCTCGATCTACGGCAAGGCCCGCGCCTTCACGCCGCTGCTCGGCAAACCGCTCGAAGGCCCGGTCTACCTGCGCTCCTCGAACAACACGCTGCCGGACATGGTCGCCCACCTCCAGGGCCAGGTGACCATCGACCTGGTCGGCCGGATCGACAGCTTCAAGGGCGGCATCCGCACCACCTTCGGCCGCGTCCCCGACGTGCCGGTGAGCAAATTCGTGCTCACCCTGCCGGGCGGCAAGAACGGCCTGCTGGTGAACTCGACCAACCTCTGCGCCAAGCCGGTCCAGGCGATCATCCGGCTCAAAGCCCAGAACGGCAAGAAGGTCAACCGCAAGCCGAAGCTGCGGACCCCCTGCGCCAAAGGCAAGGGTAAGAAACATAAGAAGTGAGTAAACATCGATCAGTGTCACGTCACAGATTGGTGTCACGGTTACCTGGGTAGTAACTGAGCGAGGTACTTTGAAAGACCTGCACGGGCGTGTATGGTCATTGGCGGGAGAGGTTTCATGGGCGCTTCAGGGGGCGTCCTCGTTATGGGAAAACGAGGAGGGAATTGATGGCTAAGCGCTCGCTTGCGCTGCTTCTTATGTGTCTCGGGGGGCTGCTCGCTCTGCCGGTCTTCGCACTAGGCCGACACCGGCGACATCATCGAACCACAGCATGAACCGCCGACGCCGCTGACGGGTTCCAGGCGGGGACCTGTACGAAAACCAGGTGGAAGAAACCCGAGGGTAACGACCGGCGAAACCATTCTGCTCTCCGGAGACGCCGAACCTGTTCTTCACCCAGGCGGCGGCCATCCGCCGGTCGGCTTCACCCAGTACATCATCCGAGCACGAACACGCCTGCGTTCACGCGCCGAGTCCGTCGAACCGCTGATCGAACCCGATCAAAGAACCGATCGTCAACCGGACGATCAAAACGCTGCGCGTGCGATCTGCCGCCGGGGTTGACCGTCAACCCGCAGAGCGACGCCGCCAAGTGCTCGAACGAAGATTTCGAAGCGATCGGAGAAATCCCCGGTTCGGGCGCGGCAGATCGGTCACGTTCCGACCTGCGATGCCGAGACACGATCGTCGGCCGCAGACGAAGCTCACGCTGGTCGTACCAATACGCCAAAGCGAAGTCCGAGCACCTCGCACCCGCGCCGCCAGAACCTGCCTGCCACGGGGCTTCGTGATCCCGCCGAAGCAGCCAGAGGGACCAGGGTCCCGGTCTACAACCTCGAGCCGAACGGCGAACCGGCGCCGCTTGGGTTCGTCATCGGCAGAAAAGTGCCGGTCTTCCTCGAAACCGAAGTCGCCTGGGAGAACGACTTCCACGAGAGCTTCACGATCAAACTGCCGAACACGCGCGAAGTCCGGGTCTCGAGCTTGATCAGTCCGCCTCGTCGCGACTCGGGCAGTCGGGCGACGGGACCTACATGACCAACTCCGACCACCTGCTACGACCCGAACGAATCGGCTACGAACACCTCTACTCGACCTGGTTCCGGGCCGAGTCGCTACGGCGAACCGAACCCGATCGTTCCCGCACGGCTCGACCGCCGTTCGAGGCGAAGTTGCCGAAAGCCGGCGGAGAGCGGATCCAGCAGACCGGCTGCGACACCGTCCCGTTCGACCCGTCGGTCGACGTCAACGCCGGCACCGACGAGGTCGACTCGCCGGCGGCGGCGACGGTGACGACGAACGCTGCCCTTCGACCCCAAATAGGCCGGACGTCGAAGGCGACACGAGGTCAGCTCGCAGTCGCACGTGAGGAAGGCCGAAGTCTCGCTGCCGGCCGGCATGGGCCTGAACCCCTCCGGGTGCGCAGGGCCTCGTCGCCTGCACCGACGCCCAGTTCAAGAAGGGCGTTCGGACCTACGACAACGAATGCCCGGCGGAGTCGAAGATCGGCACCGTCGAGGTCGAATCGCCGCCGCTGGCCGAGCCGCTGAGGGCGACGTCTACGTCGGCGAACAGCAGAGCAACGATCCCGAATCCGGGGAACAGTTCCGGATCCTGCTCGAAGCCAAGAGCGAACACGAGGGGATCAATGCCCGGCTCGTCGGCACTCGTCAAGGCCAACAAGACGACGGGCAACCTGACCGCGGTGTTCACCGACCAGCTGACCGGCGAGTTCGCCGGCGACGCTGCCGGAAGGCCTGCCGCAGGTTCCGTTCGAAGAGATCAGGCTCCACTTCGACGGGGCGAAAGAGATCCTGACCAGCCCGCCGATCTGCTCGGCGGCAGAGCACCAGCCTGTTCGAACCGTGGGCCCGCCCGGGGACCAACGCGGGCGGCCAAAGCCTCCGTCACCCTGACGCAACGACCCGACCGGCGGCGCCTGTCCGAAAACGCTGGCGGAGCGGAAGTTCACCCCGTCTACAAAGCGACAGTCGACAGCAGCCAAGGCGGCGCCTACTCGCCCGTTCCACGTCCACATCGGGCGCCGCGACGGCGAGCAGGAGCTGAAAGTCGTCGACGTCACCCTGCCGAAGGGCCTGACCGGCAAGCTCGCCGGCATCCCGTACTGCCCGGAGGCCGCCATCGCGGCCGCCGCGGCGAAGAGCGGCAAAGCCGAGCAGGCCGAGCCCGAGCTGCTCGGCCGCGAGCTCGATCGGCAAGGTCACGACCAAGTCCGGCACCGGGGCAAACCCGCTGAGCTCAGCGGCAACGCCTATCTCGCCGGTCCATACAAGGGCGCCGCGCTCTCGATGGTGACGATCACCCCGGCGGTGGCGGGCCCGTTCGACCTCGGCACCGTGGTCGTCCGGGTGGCGCTCAACGTCGACCCGGAAACCGCCCAGATCCACGCGGTCTCCGACCTCGATCCCCGACGTGTTCGGCGGGGTGAAGCTGGACATCCGCTCGATCGACCTCAACATCGACCGCAACCAGTTCATGCTCAACCCGACCAACTGCGCCGCGCAGGCGACGACCGGGACGATCAACGGCGGCGGCGCCGACCCGACCAACCCGGCCGCGTTCAGCTCCTACGCCGGTCAACGACCCGTTCCAGGCGACCGAATGCAACAAGCTCGCCTTCAAGCCGAAGCTGAACATCCAGCTCTTCGGCGGCACGAAGCGGACGAAGAACCCGCGTCTGAAGGCGACCCTGACCGCGCGCAAGGGCGATGCCAACATCGCCCGCACCGCGGTGACGCTGCCGCGCTCGCTGTTCCTCGACCAGGGCCACATCGGCACCGTCTGCACGAGGCCGCAGCTCGCCGCGCACACCTGCCCGGCAGGCCTCGGTCTACGGCAAGGCCGGGCGAAGTCGCCGTTGCTCGACAAGAAGTTGCAGGGCAAGGTGTACCTCGTCTCCTCCAACAACAAGTTGCCGGACCTGCTGGCCGACCTACGCGGCCAGGTGGACATCCAGCTGCGCGGCGTGATCAGCAGCGGCAGCACCGGCGGCCTGAAGACGGTCTTCAGGACGGTGCCGGACGTGCCGGTGAGCAAGTTCGTCCTCAACATGAAGGGCGGCAAGAAGAGCCTCCTCGTCAACTCGGTCAACACCTGCGCAAGCCGCAGCGGGCGATCGTGAACATGAAGGGCTCAGAACGGCAAGAAGAAGAACGACCAACAAGTTCAAGCTGAACATCGCTTCCTGCGGAAAGAAGAAGGGCAAGTAGGAGCAGTTCCAGCAAGCGAGTCGATCGCACCGGCGCGGATGGCCGAATAGCCTCCGCGTCGGTGCGCCCGACGCTCTCAGTCCTGATCGTCGCCTAGAACAGCCGCGACGATCTGCGCCGGACCCTTCCCGCCCTGCTCGCCGAGCTGGGCGACGGCGACGAGCTGATCGTCGTCGACAACGACTCCGGCGACGGCACGCGCCGAGGTCGTGCGCGAGCTGGCGCCGGCGGCGCGGATCGTGACGACCGGCGGCAACGGCGGCTTCGCCGGCGGCTGCAACGCCGGCGCCGCGGAGGCGCAGCGGCGACCTGCTGGTCATCCTCAACCCCGACGCCGCGCCGCAGCCCGGCTTCGGCGAGGCGATCCGCCGGCCCTGGGTCGAGGGCCGCGGCTGGGCCGCCTGGCAGGCGCTGGTCGCCGACGGCGACGGCGAGACGATCAACTCCGCCGGCAACCCGGTCCACTTCACCGGCATCGTCTGGGCCGGCGGCCACGGCCGGCCGCTCGCCGAGGCGCCGCCGGCCGGCGAGGTCCCGGCCGCTCTCCGGCGCCTGCCTGGCGATCCCGCTGGCGAGCTGGCGGCGGGTCGGCGGCTTCCCGGCCGAGTTCTTCCTCTACCACGAGGACGTCGACCTCTCGCTGCGGCTGCGGCTGCGCGGGCGGCGCGGTCGGGATCGAGCCGGCGGCGGTCGTCGCCCACGACTACGAGTTCGGCGCCAGCGACGCACAAGTGGCGCTGGCTCGAGCGCAACCGCCTCGCCTTCCTCGTCCGCACCTACCCGGCGCCGCTGCTGCTCCTGCTCGCCCCGGCGCTGCTCGCCACCGAGCTGGCGCTGCTCGCCGTCGCCGCCGCCGGCGGCTGGGGCGGGCAGAAGCTGCGCGCCAACGCTCGAAGTCGCTCCGCTGGCTGCCGCGCCTGCTGCGCGAGCGCCGCCAGATCCAGCGCCCAGCGCACGATCAGCGCCGGCGAGTTCGCCGCCTCGCTCACCCCCGACCTCGACTCGCCGTTCATCAGCCCGCCTGGTCCGCTCGCTGGCCGGCGCGCGCGCTGCTGCGCGGCTACTGGCGCTTCGTTCGCCTGCTCCTGCCGTAGCCGACTTCGACACACCGGGGTGTGCTGAAGCTCGGACGCGCTAGATCGGCTGGGTCGTCGGCCGGATCAGGATCTCGTTGACGTCGACGCTCGGCCGGCTGCTCGAGCGCGTACATCACCGCCCGGGCGATGTCGTCGTCGCTGCAGCGCGCCAGTCGCCGGGGCGGTTGTCGAAGAACGGGGTGTCGACCATCCCCGGCTCGATCAGGGTCACCCTGATCGCCGTGGTTCTCGTGCATCTGGCGCAGCTCCTGCGCGCAGCGCCTCGCCGATCGCGGTCGCCGCCCACTTGGTCGCCGAGTAGAGCGAGCCCGGGCAGCGCCCGCCGGCCGGCGACCGAGCTGGTGATCAGGAAGTGGCCGTCGCCGCGCTCGAGCAGGTGGGGGAGGGTGGCGCGGATCGTCAGCGCGACGCCGTAGACGTTGGTCAGGACCATCGAGCGCCAGTGCTCGGGCGACTCCTCGAGGAAGCCGCGGGTGGCGCCGAAGCCGGCGTTGGCGAAGACGGCGTCGATGCGGCCGAAGCGCTCGAGCGCGGTCGCCGCCATCGCCTCGACCTGGTCCCACTCGGTGACGTCGCAGCGGACCGCGATCGCCCGCTCCGTCGCCGCCGAGCTCCGTCGGCCAGCTCCTCGCAGCGCGCTCCATCGCGGCGCGCCGCCAGCACCAGCCGGTACTTGCCGGCCGCCGCCCGCGCGGTCGCGGCGCCGATGCCGCTGCTGGCGCCGGTGATCAGCAGGACCGGCTCGTCTGGCTCATGCGCGCGATTCTCGCAGACGGCGACTCGGCCGGCCGCCGGCTTGCGATAATCCGTGGTCTCGTGGACCCTCAGCGCAAGCGGAAGATCCGGCTGGTCGTCGCGCTCAGTGTCGCCGTGCTGCTCGCGGTGGCGCTCGTCTACACCTCCTTCACGCGCCTCGACCGAGGCCAAGGAGCCCTCGGAGCTGTCGCCGCCGCCCCCGGCACCAGCTACGAGATGACCGGCCGGGTCGTCCAGGGCTCGATCCAGCAGCGACGGCGACGGCATCGCGCTTCCGACGTCGCCGACCGCGACGGCGGCGGCAAGAGCCTGCCGGTCACCTACAACGGCACCGTCCCCGACCCGTTCCGCGGCGGCCGCGAGATCGTCCTCACCGGCGCGATCGAGAACGGCACCTTCGTCGGCGAACCGGACACCCTGATCACCAAGTGCCCGTCGAAGTTCACGACCAAGAGCGATGGCTAGCCTCGGCAGCGCCGCTCCTGGCGCTTGCCTTCCTCACCGCGCTCGTCGCCGCCGTCGCCGCGCTCGCTCGGCCGCAACGGCGACCGCGCGCTGGGTCGACCTCTCCCGCCGCGCCGTCTACGCGCTTCTGCGCGCTGCTCACCGCCTGCGTGGTGATCATCGAGATCGCCTTCGCCGGCGACGACTTCTCCTTCAACATCGTCGCAGCAGCACTCCTCGATCGAGACGCCGACCTTCTACAAGCTGGCGGCGATGTGGTCGAGCCAGGAGGGCTCGCTGCTGCTCTGGGCCTGGGTGCTCTCGATCGCCGCCGCGCTGGCGCTCTACGCGACCCGCAACAAGCTGCGCGAGCTCGTCCCCTGGGCGACCGCGGTGATGATGGGCGTCGCCGCCTTCTTCACCGGCCTGATGCTGTTCGCGCCGGACGTCGACCCGTTCGCCGACGCTCGAGCCCGGCGCCGGCCGACGGGGTCGGCCTCAACCCGCTGCTGCAGCACCCGAGCATGATGATCCACCCGCCGATGCTCTACTCGGGCTACGTCGCCTTCACGGTCCCGTTCGCCTTCGCGATCGGCGCCCTCGATCACCCGCCGGCTCGACGCCGAGTGGATCCGCGCCACCCGCCGCTTCGCCCTGATCGCCTGGGCCTTCCTCGGCTTCGGCCTGCTGCTCGGCGCCCGCTGGTCCTACACCGAGCTCGGCTGGGGCGGCTACTGGGCCTGGGACCCGGTCGAGAACGCGGCGCTGATGCCGTGGCTGCTCGGCACCGCCTTCCTGCACTCGATCATGGTCCAGGAGAAGCGCGGGATGCTGAAGGTCTGGAACGCCAGCCTGATCGTCGCCACCTTCTCGCTGGCGCTGCTCGGCACCTTCCTGGTCCGCTCCGGCGTCCTGCAGTCGATCCACGCCTTCGGCGACAGCACCGTCGGCCCCTACATCCTCGGCCTGATCGGGGTCGTCCTGATCGGCTCGACGGCGCTGATCGTCTCGCCGCCTCGACGACCTGCGCTCGGAGAAGCGGATCGACTCGCTGGCCTCGCGCGAGGCGGTCTTCCTGGTCAACAACCTGCTCCTGGTCGGGATGACCGCGGTGATCTTCTGGGGCACCTTCTTCCCGCTGATCTCCGAGCTGTTCACCGGCGAGCAAGGCCTCGCTGGCGGCGCCCTGGTTCGACCGCTACACGACGCCGCTGGCGATCCTGCTCGTCCTCTTCACCGGGATCGGGCCGCTGCTCGCCTGGCGCCGGGTCAGCTGGGACTCGGCGAAGCGGGTCTTCCGGGTGCCGCTCGCGGTCGCCGCGGTGGTCGACGCTCGGCCTGGTCGCTCTTCACCGACGCCGCCGACACAGCTCTGGGCGCTGGCCCTCTTCGCCTTCGCCGCCTTCGCCCTGACCGGCCTGGCGCAGGAGTTCTGGAGCGGCGCCGCGGCCCGCCGTCAGCTCACCGGCGAGCTCGATGCCGCAGGCGCTGGTCGGGCTGGTCGCGCCGCAACCGCCGCCGCTACGGCGGCTACATCGTCCACGTCGGCATCGTCGTCCTGCTGATCGGGATCGCCGCCTCCTCGAGCTTCCAGACCAACCGCGACGTCGACGCTGAAGCCGGGGGAGAGCGCCGTGGTCGACGGCCGCACGATCACCTACGTGAAGCCGACCGTCTCGGTCGACGAAGAGAAGCTCGGCTTCGGCTCGCTGCTGCGGATCGAAGAAGACGGCAAGGTCGTCGGTCATCTGCGGCCGAGCCGCCAGCTACTTCCGGCCCGACCGGCCAGGCGACGGGGACGATCGCCAGCTTCTTCGCCGGCGAGGCGACCAGCGAGGTCGGGCTCCGACGCTGGGCTCGGCGAGCGACCTCTGGATCGCCGAGCAGCCGGACATCACCGCCATCCAGCGCCGGGTGCGGGCGGCCGACAAAGGCTTCGAAGCCTGCGTCCAGGGGGCGCCGGGGACGCCGCCCCAGTGCAAAGCGCTGGGGGCGGCTGATGCGGGCCGCGGCTGCCAACCCGGCCCTGCGGGCGCAGGCGCTCGAGCAGATCGACGCAGCTGCAGGGGCTGGCGGCGGAACGGGTCGCGAAGAGCTACCTCGACGACGACGCGCCGGCCACCTTCCGGATCATCGTCGACCCGCTCGTCACCTGGATGTGGATCGGCGGCCTGATCGCCCTCGCCGGGGCGCTTATCGCCCTCTGGCCGACCCGCGGCCGCCGCCGCGGGGCCCTGGTCCGGACCGAAGCCGACGCGCGCAAGGAAGCCAAGTACCGCGAGATCCGCGACGCCGAGCTGGACCACGCCGCCGGCAAGCTCAGCGACGAGGACTTCGCCGCGGTCGACGCCGAGCTGCGCCGCGAAGCGCTGGAGATTCTTGACCACACGAACGGCGCCGATGGCAACGGGAACGGCAACGGCGCCCACCCGCGCGAGCCGGAAAAGGTCGAGCAGGACTAGATCCCCTAGACTTTCCCGCTCATGTTCACGTTCTTCAGCGTCATCCAGGTGTTCCTCGCCGTCGTCCTCATCTTTCTCATCCTGCTGCACTCGGGGAAAGACGCGGGGCTCTCCGGTGCCTTCGGCGTCGGCGGTGCCGGCGGCAGCGGTATCGGCGGCGGTTCGATGGTCGAGAAAAACCTCGATCGCGCGACCGTCCTGGTCGCCGTCCTGTTTGCCCTGAACACCTTCCTGCTGCTCAAGATTTAGCTCGCCACCTGCCTCGGCACGGGGCCGAGCAGGAGGAGCAGGTCGAGTAGTTCGAGCCGCTTGCCCGTGAGGGCGAGCACATCAAAGCGCCGGCGCAGCACAGCGGTGTTCCTTTTCCGCCCTATAGAGGGGAAAAGGAACACCGCTGTGGATCCGTGCCGGACAGGAAGGAATGAAATGTAATTCTGCTTGACAAAAACTCGTTCTATGTCAAAGTAACGCACTACAACCGGGTTTTTGACAAGAGGAGGGGTCGTGGAGGCACACGCCGAGCCTGCGCATCAGCATCACCACCATGAGCACGTCGAGGTCAACCCGGCGGAATGGACCGACGGCAAGCGCTACGCCTGGCTCCTGGGGATCGTCGTCCCGCTTTCGCCGTTCTTCGCCTGGTTCTACTGGTCGCTGACCGGCGCCGGCGCCTTCTGGTTCATCGGCCCGGTCCTCGTTTTCGTCATCTTCCCGCTGCTGGACATGGCGATCGGGATGGACTCGACCAACCCGCCCGACAGCGTCCTCAAGTTCCTCGAGCAGGACCGCTACTACCGCTGGTGCACTTACGTCTTCATCCCGATCCAGTACGGCGGCCTCGTCTTCGCCTGCTGGATGTGGTCGAGCGGCGATCTCAACGTCGTCGAATCGATCGGCCTGGCGCTGACGATGGGCGTGGTCGGCGGGATCGCGATCAACACCGCCCACGAGCTCGGCCACAAGCGCGCCAACTCCGAGAAGTGGCTGAGCCGTGTCGCCCTCGCCCAGACCGGCTACGGCCACTTCTTCATCGAGCACAACCGCGGCCATCACGTCAAAGTCGCGACCCCGGAGGACCCCGCCAGTTCGCGCCTGGGGGAGAGCTTCTGGGCCTTCCTGCCGCGCACCGTGATCGGCAGCCTGCGCTCGGCCTGGGAGATCGAAGGCACCCGCCTCGACCGGCTGGAGGAACGCCACTTCAGCCGCCACAACGACCTCATCACCGCTTGGGCGATGACCGTCGTCCTCTTCGGTGGGCTGGCGCTCGTCTTCGGCCCGGTCGTCCTGCCCTACCTGCTGGTCCAGGCGGTGATCGGGTTCTCGCTGCTGGAGGTCGTCAACTACCTCGAGCACTACGGCCTGCTGCGGCAGAAGCGCGAGGACGGACGCTACGAGCGCTGCATGCCCGAACACAGCTGGAACAGCAACAACGTCGCTTCCAACGTCCTCCTGTACCACCTGCAGCGGCACAGCGACCACCACGCCAACCCGACCCGTCGCTACCAGGCGCTGCGCCACGTCAACGGGGCGCCGCAGCTGCCGACCGGCTATGCGGGGATGATCGTCCTTGCCTGGTTCCCGCCGCTCTGGCGCCGGGTGATGGACCCGCGCCTGCTCGATCACTACGACGGCGACGTGACCCGCGCCAACATCCAGCCGCGCAAGCTGGGCCGGGTGCTGGAGCGCTACGGGCGGCCCGCATGAGCTCCTGGTACTGCACCAGCTGCGGCTACGTCTACAACGAGGAGGCGGGCCACCCGCGCGAGGGCTTCCCACCCGGGACCGCCTTCGCCGAGGTGCCGGACGACTGGCCCTGCCCCGACTGCGGGGTGCGGGACAAGGTCGACTTCGAGCCCGTAGTGGTCGACGCCTGACCGCCTCCGCTGCGACGATACGGGGCATGCCGAACGGCAGGACCCCCTACCAGGAGGCGGCACGGGAGCTGCTGCGCCAGACCGTCTTCGACGCCGCCCGCGACCAGCTGGGCCGTCAAACGTGGTCGGAGATCACGATGGCGGACATCGCCAGCGGTGCCGGCGTCAGCCGCCAGACCCTCTACAACGAGTTCGGCAACCGCAACGAGTTCGGCTTCGCCTTCGTCATCCACGAGGCCGAACGCTTCATGGACGATGTCGAGAAGGCGGTCCGCGAGCACCTCGACGACCCGCAGGCGGCGGTGCTGGCCGCGCTCGAGCACTTCCTGCAGGCGGCCGGCGGCGATCCGCTGATCCGCATCCTGCTCAGCGACGACGGCACCGGGGGCATGCTGCCGTTCGTCACCACCCAGGGCCTGCCGGTCGTGCAGTGGGCGACCGGCCGCCTTGCGACGGTGATCGAGGAGGGCTGGCCGCAGGCGCCGGCGGCCGATGTGCAGACGCTCTCGGAGAGCCTCGTGCGGCTGGCGATCAGCTACGTGACGACGCCGGGGGAGTCGGCCGAGGAGACCGCGAAGCGGGTCGCCGACCTGCTTGGCCCGTTCATCGAGCAGGCGCTCGGCTCTGCGGTCGAGTGAGGGGCGGTCGGGCGAGTCGATGATGCTCTCGCCGGCGCTCGACCGGCTGGGCGTCCGGCTGCTGGAGGCTGAGGACGCGCCCGAGCTCTACGCGCTGATCGAGGCCAATCGGGAGCACCTGGCCCGCTGGATGCCCTGGGCCGCGGACCAGGCCCTGGACGGGACCGAACGCTTCATCGCCGAAGCGGAAGAGCAGCGCAGCGGCGAGAACGGCTTTCAGGCGAAGGTCGAGCCCGAGGGCGAGATCATCGGCGTCGTCGGCTTCCACCGGATCGACTGGGTCAACCGCAACACCAGCCTCGGCTACTGGCTGGCCGAGAGGGCGCAGGGCCGGGGGACGATGACGACCGTCGTCCGCGCGATCCTCGACTACGCCTTCGGCGAGTGGGGACTGCACCGGGTCGAGATCGACTGCGCCCCGGAGAACCGCCGCAGTCGCGCCATCCCCGAGCGCCTCGGGTTCCGCGAGGAAGGCCTTCTGCGCGGGGCCGAGCTGGTCGGCGGCCGCTACCTCGACAGCGTCGTCTACGGGATGCTGGAGGAGGAGTGGGGGAGTAGGACCGCCTGAACAAATGAACTCGGCTGTTTGGCCTCGGCGGCCTTTGCCTGCGGAGGGCGCTGCGGGTTAGCGTCGGTGCAAGCGCAAAAGGAGGTCGTATGAGCGCACAGGCAAACAAGGAAACGGCCGAAGCCGCCTATCGGGCTTTTGCCAACGGCGACGCCGCCGGCGCAATGCAGAACATGAGTGACGGCGTGGCTTGGACGGCCGGGGGCGACAGCGCCCTCACCGGCACCTATAAAGGCAAGGAAGAGGTCGCGGGGCTGTGGGCCAGGCTCGGCGAGAAAGGGCTGAAGACGGAGCCCCACGATTTCATCGCCGACGGCGACAAGGTCGTGGTCCTGACCACGGTCACCCTCGACGGCCAGACGAACGAGGCGGCCGACATCCTCACCTACGACGGGGAGGGCAAGCTGATCGAGTTCGAGCAGCTTGGCGACCCCGCGATCGTCAACAGCCTGTACCCGCATTGAGGTTCCCGGGGGGTCGCTCGATCGATGCGGCCTCCCGGCCCGCTTGCGAGGATGTCGCATGCGCCCGAACCCGCTGTTCGCCTCCGACGATCCCGAGCTCGTTCGCCGGCTGGTGCGCCAGCACCCCTGGGCGACGCTGGTCTCGACGACCACCGCGGGCCTTGCCGCCTCCCACTACCCGGTGCTGCTCGACGAGCATGCCCCCGGCCTGACCCTGCTCACCCACCTCGGCCGTCCCGACGAGGAGGTGCTGGAGATCGAGCGGGGAGAGGTCCTGGTCATCGTCCAGGGTCACCACGGCTACGTCTCGCCGGGCTGGTACTCGCCGGAGGAGCGCTTGGTCCCGACCTGGAACTTCACCGTCGCCCACCTCCACGGCACGCCCCAGGTCCTTGGCGAGGACGAGAACTTCGCGGTGCTGACCAAGCTTGTGGAGCATTTCGAGCGCCGCCTCGACCTGCCGGCC
The DNA here is from genome assembly GCA_963850735.1 of uncultured Actinomycetes bacterium. Lineage (GTDB taxonomy): Bacteria > Actinomycetota > Thermoleophilia > Solirubrobacterales > 70-9 > VAYN01. The sequence goes on along the minus strand of CAWKMK010000003.1, from coordinate 454,130 downwards.
CTGCTCGAACCGGAGGCGGCCCCGATCGCCAAGGGCACCGTCGGCCTCCGCATCCCGATCGACCGCTTCGAGCTGAAGCGCAAGCTCGGCCAGAACAAAAGCGAGGTGACGCGTCGGAACGTGATCGAGGCCCTGCGCGAGGAAGGGCCCTACCGGCACCCCGAGCTGGCGGACGAAATGGAGCGCGAGCTGGACCAGTAGCTCAACTCCAAAATCGCAACCTTTAGCCCTGAAGGGCGATTTGGCCGAATGTTTGAGAGAAGTTCTCCAACATTTGTGGTCCCATATGGATGTGTTTTCTCCCGCACGCCTCTCCGCCCGGTTCAGAACGTCTCTCGGCTTGCTCGCGGCGGTTTCCGCCCTGGCGATCCTGGCGGCGCCGGGCGCAGACGGTGCGGTTGCCGGCTACACCTCGTCCTCCGAACTGACCTTCCCCTCGGAAGAGGCGCACATAGAAGGCTCCCGAGCCTCCTTCTGGGTCGAATGCTCAGGCTCGGAAGGCACCTGCAACGGCACACTGACCCTCACCACGAACGGCAAGAAGCACAACGTCCCGTTCTCGGTGGTCGGCGGCACCCACCAGAACCTCTCGGTGCGAGTCGGCGCCCACTCGACCACCAAACGCGTCGTCGTCGTCGCCAAAACCGCCCAGGAAAGCGGCGGCTACGTGCGCTCCTGGGGACTCTTGGAGCTTCGCTGACCCTCGAGGTAGCTGTCTCGTTTAATCCATGGCGCTACATCGGCATGAGAGAGAAGTTGGGGTTCGCGAGCTCCGCGATCGCCTTAGCGAGTATCTGGAGCGAGCGGAGAGGGGAGACGAATTCATTATTACTCGCCGCGGACGCCCCGTCGCTCGCCTAAGCGGGCTTGGCGAGCGACCTCTGGAAGCTCTCGCGCGCAGTGGGCTGGTGCGGATGCCGCAGGGCAAGTGAGCTGGTGGCTGAGCCCTTCACTAGGCCGCCCGTGTCCAGCCAAGGTTAGGCGGGTGATCGTGGTTTCTGGTGCTTAGGCGGCCAGCCCGTGATCCGGCTCGATTTCATCCAGAGAGCCGCCGCCAGCCATAATCGCCGCCCCCAGCATCTCCTCAAACGAGGCTGCGGATAGCTTCGTTCCGGTGACAAGAGTGTCAGCAACCTTTTCGGAGTCCTCTGCGCTCTCTCCGTAGAGCCTGAGCAGTTGATCGAAGCGCGGGGCAAGCCAGATCGGGTCGCAGTCGAAGACCACCGAGAGTTGGGCCACGGCAACTGCCATCGGGCGGATCTCGGATGGAGAACGAGCCTGACCCGCTAGTGCGCCGATCAGTTCGCCCCGTTGCAACGGCCGTATCACAGCAAAAGCCCTTTGCTTCTTCATCCAGTGCCAGATTTCGTCGGCTTCCTCAGTGCTCATATCCGCACTTTGTACCGAGGCATCGACGAGGATTGATTGCTTTTTCGCGGCGAGGATCACCGACCACACCAAGGCAGCAATTCCGTTCACCGCGAAGAGAACTCCAACTCCGAGCCATCCCAGCGAAACAACGGAGGCAGTCAGTACGACGATCTCGAAGACGGATAGCAGCGTGTTCTGAAATGAGGTGAATTCGAAACGCCGCCAGCCCGTCCACAGGAGGACCAAGGTGAGCAACAGGCCAACTACGCCGATCAGCGATTCCATATGACCAGAAGTCTGAGGGATAGACCGGAGGCTTGCGGTGCAACGCGTTCGATGCTTTCGACCGCATTCCCGAACCACGAGAGGGATGGGTCTGTTTGGACTGCTTCGTGCTGAAAGGCGAAAACCCCCGGCTGCCGGGGGTTTTCGATGCGGCTGAATGGAGTCGAACCATCACGGGTGTTTCCACCCACAAGGCCCTCAAAAAACGGGTTTGAGGGCGTTTAACGTGATGTACGACTCTTTGGGGTCACCTGAGGCGCTCTGAGGTCATGCAGGTTACTGATCTGGAGGTCCGCAAATCGGTCCACGGTTTTTGCCAGCTCAGGCAGCGCCCGGATCCTCGAGGCCCGAGATCAAATGAGCCACTGCGCCCGACGCCCTAAAGCCGCCCGGCTCTCCGCTCCGCGGCCACCAGCGCGTCGACGCCCTCCAGCGCTTCCTCGGCGTTGACCCGTCGCCACGGCTCGCGGGTGTTGCCGCCCGGAGGATGGCGGTGGTATGGCATCTCCGGATGGCGCTGGGGGTCAAAGCAGTAGCGGAGGGAGACGTCGCCCACCTGGCCGTGGTAGGCGTAGCCGGCCAGCCAGTAGCCGTGCTCCTCATAGGAGTCTTCGACCCGATCGATTGACCAGAACTCGGCGATGCTGAAGGTGATGCGGGGGTCGGGTTCGGCGTCTTCGCCCTCGCCTTTGAGGGCCACACCCTTCAGTCGCACGAGTCCCAAGGGCGGATCGTCGCGCCACTCGTTCGGGTCGCGGCCGCCGGGGTCGATCAGGTAGCCACGCGCGAAGAACAGCTCCTGGAACTGCTCGAAGCGCCGATAGGCGATGAGAATTGGTTGTTCACGCATCCGGCGTCGGTTCTACAGACCTGGCCGGATGCTTATGTCTGAGGCTTCTGATGGATTTTGTGGAACTAGAGGATTATTTGGAATCAGCCGATATAGCTGCAACAATGGCTGGCGACCCAAAGGAAGACCGATGACTGAGCTCTCCGATCACTACATGCGAGTGCGGGACTACGCCCGCAGGTTCTCCCTCGACGAGTCGACCGTCTACAAGATGATCGAGCGGGGGGAGATCAAAGCCATCCGCATCGGCAAGAAGACGCTGCGCATTCCCTCCAGCGAGCTTGAGCGCTACCTGGATCGCGAGCCCACCGTGGATCTCGAGGCTGTCTCCTTGGAGGAGAAGGTCGAGACCTTTTGCAAGGCGAACGGCAAGGATCCCGACTCCTACGTCGACGCCTGGCGCGGGGGCGAGATCGAGGACACCCCCGAGAACGCTGAGGTCGCGATCGAGGCGCTCGCCCTGCGCTCGGCCCTGACTCGCCGGCACGTCGCCGCTGCTTAAGCGTGGCTGAGCTCCGGCTGGCCGAGCGTTTTGGGCCGGTGCTTGCTCACAGCGGCTGCGGGCAGGACAGCTAGTGCCCGACCATGCCCGGCAAGGCGGGACCGATCGGCGGGTCACAGCGGTTCGGCGCGTAGATCAGGCCGCCGGGGTTGCCGGTGGGAGTCCACGGTTCCGGGAAGCGGGTTCCCCGGGTCGAAGCTCCCCCGACCCGCACCGGTGAGAGCAGCGAGGAGCGTAGGTCGGCGCCGTCGAGGTCGGCGCCGCGGAAGTCGACCCGGTGGCCCTCGGCGTAGAGGATCGAAGCGGCAGGTTCCAGGCGTTCCCGACCGAGATGAGCGTTGTGAAAGCTGGTGCCGGTGAGGCAGCTCTGGTCGAAGGACGTGGCGACCATGTAGGCGCCGTCGAAGTCGACGTCGCGGACGTTGGCTTCGTTGAAGGCGGCGTTGGCGAGGTTGGTGCCGCGAAAGCTCGCCCCCTCTAGTTCGGTGCCGCGCAGATCGACGCCGGTCCGCACCTGGTGCATGCCACCGCCGTGACGATTTCCAATCGCGGAAGCCAGGATTGCGCTATTCGGCGAGAGCTGAAGTTCGTCCATCTTCAGGCCCCGCAGGTCGGCGCCGGCCAGGTTGACAATCGGGTAGGTCAGCTGGCCCGCGTATTCCCAGTGCCGCGAGCCGTTGCTCATGACCCAGCGGCTCTTCTGCCGGATCAGCCCCGTTTCCCAGAGGAACTGAAGGATCACCGCCTTGCGCTGTCCGTCCATCTGGTGCAGCTCGACCAGGGTGAGGGTGCGAGCGAGCATTTGGGCGTTGGTCCGGTGGGCGGGGCTGACCGCGCCGCCGACCCGCAGCCGGCGATCGAGGATCAGCTCCGACATCCGCGCGACATAGGAGTGCAGCGAGCGTTCCCGCCCTTCGTCGCGGGCTACTTCGAGCTCGTGTTCGGCTCGGCTCTGTTCCGACTGGCGGTCTCGGTCGGCCTGGGCGGCATTGAGGCCGAAGGCCGCCACCGCGAGCACCAGCGGCACGATCAGCAGTTGCAGCCAGTCCCAGAACGTCTTCGCAGGCGTCGACGGGCGCCCAGTGGCGGGATCGCCGGGGTCGGCCGGTAGTCCGGTCCAGCTCCAGCGGCTGCGGTACCCGAACCAGGCGAAGATGGCAAGGGCGAGAACCGCGACTGCGATCGCAAGGGAGAGCGACACCAAACCCAACTCAAGTCAGTGGCGCGTTGGGCGCATCGCCAGGGTCGAGAAAGCTCCGCACCTGCACGGCGCGAATCTACCAGCGCTCATCCGCTCTGTCGGCGGCGAGAGCAACGGACGGGATCGAGCCCGTGTACCTCAGTCAGGAGTTCCGGCCCTGATTCATAGTTCTTGATCAGCCTTTCTGATCGGGACGGTCACCCCTGGTCTCCATAAGACGGGGTTATCGAGCGTTGAGTGCCGCGCAAGGTTGAGGCCACATCAGTGCTAAAGTAGCCACATGCGAGAGATCGGCGTACGCGAGCTGAAGTCGAGCCTGAGCAGCGTCCTCCATGAGGTCGAAGAGGGCGAGCAGGTTCGAGTCACGATTCGGGGGCGAGTGGTCGCCGACATCGTTCCCGCTGCTGCCAGAGCTTCCGAGGGCCGCCTGCGCGAGCTGGTGGCGAGCGGGCGGGTGACCCCTGCCGCCCGTCCTCGCCCATCGCGCTCTCCTCGGCCCGTGCCGGGTGAGCGTTCGGCCAGCTCGATCGTTCTCGCCGAGCGCGACGCCGAGCGGTAGATGCTCTATCTCGACGCGAGCGCGTTGGTCAAGCGCTACGTGGCGGAGGAGGGAAGCGATGCGCTGATCGCAGCTATGCAGGAGGCCGAGGGCTGGGCCATCTGCCGGGTCGGCTACGTGGAGACCGCCCGGGCGGTCGGACTGGCCGCCGGCAAGGGCGCCGTCAAGAAGTTCTTGGCCGATTGGCCTGCTTTCGAGGTGGTCGAGGTTGACGGGTCCTTGGCCGAGCACGCAACTGAACTCACCTCCACCGAGGAGCTGCGAAGCCTGGACGCGCTGCATCTCGCCGCCGCGCTCCTGATCGCCTCTCCGGAGTTGACCTTTGCTACCTGGGATGTGCGTCTGCACGGTGCCGCTCAGCGCCAGGGCCTGGCGGTGTTTCCCAAAGAGCTCCGCTGAGCGGCGCCCGCGAACAGTTCATCGACGAGCCGCCGAGAACTTCCTAGCCTCGATCCGTGAGCGAGAACCCAGACCTGAAAAGACGCGCCTCGTCCACCTTCGGTACCGGTGGCGGTGGTACCCACTACGAGCACCTGGTCGGCGGCTGGCTGGCAGCGGCTCTGTTGGCCGGGGCCATGCCGCTCGGCCGCGAGTTCGGGGCGTTATCGGAGATCCGCCTCCAGGGCGAGGCATCGGGGTGGGTCCTGGATGACCTTGTGGTCAGCGGCGAGGGCGCAGGTAGACCGCGCTGGTCTGCGTCGGTGAAAAGCCCCAGCATGTTGACCGGCGCCAAGCTCGAAGAGCGGTTCGTCGAGTCGGCCTGGGCAGAACTGCTTGGTGGCAACTTCGAGACTGGCCGCGACAGGATCGGGCTGGTTTGTGGGAGCGCAGCCGAGGGAGCCTGGAAGTCGCTGCAGGGACTGGTCAAGGCCTGTGCCGCCGACCCGCAAGGAATCGCCGGGCGCATCAAGGTGACCGGCGCCTTCAACGAGGACGCGCGTTCGCTCTGGGACTCAGCCAGGTGCCCGGCGGCGCTGGCCAAGGACCACGGAGTCGACCTCGACGCCTCTCCGGGGCGATTGCTCGCCACTCTGATTCCCCTGCGCGTCGACCTCCTCGAGCCCACCTCCCGCTCGCTGCCAGAGGGAATCGAATGGTGTCGCCAGGCGCTAATCCCTGAGCAGGCAAAGGACGCCGATGACCTCTGGGACGCGCTCTGTGCTCTGGTCGCCGAACTAGGACCAAGCGGCGGAGTTCTCGACGCCGCGACGATCGATACCCGCCTAGGACTCCGCTTCGCGATTCGCAACCGAGCCGACTTCAGCCCCGACTGGGAGTTGATCGCTCGCCACACCCAGGAGTCATTGGCCACCGTCCGAAATCAGATCGGCAAGGATCTGCGCCTGCCGCGCAAGGAGGCCTGGGCAGAGCTCACCGCCTCCACCGACGAGGCGACGGTGACGCTCCTCAGCGGCCCCTCGGGATGCGGAAAGAGCGCCCTGGCGCGACGCTGGCTTGAAGTGGGGCCGAGATCGGCGCTCTGGCTATCGGGCACGGACCTCGGCGACGGCCTGGCCGGCTTCGCCCGCAAGCTCAGCCTGCAGCGATCTCTCCCAGATCTGCTCGTCGCCAGCGCCGAGCCGGCGAGAATCGTGATCGACGGCCTCGATCGCTCCCACGATCCCGAGCAGTTCGCCGCCGCGGCTCGGCTGGCCCAACTCGCCACGGAGAGCGAGGGAAAGGTCGCTCTCCTAATCACCGCCCAGGAGATGGAGATGCCCCGAGTCAGCGAGCGACTGCGTGTCGCCAATGCTCCGGCCTCGCGACTGACCGTGATCTCCGACCTCGACGACGAGGATGTGCGGCTCGCCCAGGCGGCCGAGCCGCGCCTGGCCGAGATCTCCGTAGCCGGCCAACTCCACTCTCTCTTTCGCCGCCCGAAGCTGGTCGACCTTTTCCTCAGCGCCGGCCAAAGCGGCCCGGCGGCTCCGAGTGACGAGGCAGGGCTGGCCCGGCTCTGGTGGCAGAGCATTGTCAGCAGCGGACCCGAATCTGCACCCCGCCAGGCCCTCGTCCTCAAGCTAGCGTCCAAGCAGGCCGACGGCATGGTCGCGGCGACGATGAGCGATGAGCTCTCTCCCGCCGATGTCGCCAGCGTCGACAACCTGCGCCGCGACGGTGTCCTCACGCCCGACGGCGCTCGCTACGAATTCGCCCACGACCTCTTTGTCGACTGGGCCCTCCTCCATCGCCTCGAAGCTCTTGAGGACCGCGCGATCACCGAGCTCGGCGCCAAGGTCGAACTACCGACCTGGCACCGGGCGATCCGTCTCTATGCACTGTCGGTGCTGCGCGAGCAGGGCCTTGAGGCCTGGAGCGCGCGCCGCGAGGAACTCGAGCGGCAGGACCAGTGGCTCCTCGCCGAACTGTTCCTCGACGCTGCCCTCTTCGCCCACGACTCAGCTGCGGTCGTGCGCTCGCTATGGCCGACCCTGATCGCCGACAATGGCAACCTCCTGCGCCGGCTGCTCCGCCGCCTGCGGTTCTCGGCAAGCATTCCCGACCCGACGGGCGGCCTGATCTTCGCCGACGCCCCCGCGATGGAGACTTACTGGGCGATTCAGCGCCGGGTGCCTCTCTGGCCGATTTGGATCCCCTTCCTCGAAGTGCTCCACGAAGAGCGCGCAATCGCGCTCGAGCTGGCAGACGCCGAGGTCGCACCGGTGGTAGAGACCTGGCTGCGCTTCGCGGGCCCCGACACCAAGGGATCGGACCTCGCCGCCGAGATTGCCCTCGAGTGCGGGCGCTTCGTGCGCGAGCAGAGCGAAGCGGGCACGAGCTTCGAAGACAAGCTGGAGAAGTCCCTCTGGAGCGCCGCGCTCAGCGCCGGCTCTGTCAACCCCGACGCGGTGATCGAGATGTTCACCTCGGCCCTGCGCTCAGACGAGGAGGGGGAGAAGTGGGCCGCTTCGGAGGCTGGAACCGCGTCGATCGCGAGCGGGTCCGCGAGACCGTGCTGGAAGCCGACCTATCGCCGCTGATCAGCGCCGACCCGAGCGGCGCCGCGAAACTGATCGGGGCGGCGGTCTGGGACGACACCCCGGGGAAGGGTCCTCCCGGGACCTGGAGGACCCCGGACCGTCGATCACCGAGGCCCCGCACTGGCACGTCGCCGTTCCCGAGCGCGGACCCTTCTTGCGGCTGCTGATCGAGGACCCCGAAGCCGGTTTTGACTGCGTGGTCTCGATCGCCGAGCGAGCCACGAGGCGCTGGGCCGAGGTCCAGCGCGCCTACCCCGGCGAGCAGGCCGAGTACGCCGGCAACCCCGACGAATTCGGCGTCCTGATCGACGGCGGACGGCGGCATCTCCTCGGTGACGCCGAGCTGCTTGCCTGGCACCGCGGAACTGGCGGCGAGCCGAAGGTCCTCGCCTGCGCCCTGATGGCGGCAGAGTCTTATCTCTATAGGCAACTCGACAAAGACGAGGACATCGCCCCACTCCTGAAACGCCTGATCGCGTCGGACTCGGTCGCGATCTGGGGAGTCCTGACCGAGGCCGCCCGCTACCGGCCGGAGTTGATGTGGGGACAGCTGCAGCCCTTGCTCTCAAGTCCCGGGTTGCTGATGGCCGACAGGATCGCCACCCTCGGTGCCGGCCATCTCCTGCCCTTCCTCGGCTTCATCGACAAAGTCCACACCGAGCGCGCCCAAAGGTGGGGCGAGATGCCACACCGCAAGCTACCGCTGACCGAACTCCTGATCCGTGACGCGTTCCAGGACCCAGATGCGGCCGAGAAGCTGGCCAAAGCGAGGGAGATCTGGCGCGAGGAGGACGGGGAGCGCTGGAAACACCTGATCGCCCAACTCGACCCCGCCAATAGGAACCTGCAGCGCTACGAGGACGGTAGCTTCATCCTTGACTACGAGCCTCCGGCCGAGCTGCGGGGCGAGATCAAGGAGACGAACACCGAGATCACGAGTTCTCAGATCTGGCTCGGTCTGCCAGGAAAGCTCCGCAAGTGGATAGATGAGCGCTCCGAGCCCTCACCCGAGGAGCTCGAGAGTTTCTGGGATGAGAGCCAGAAGGCGATCGTGCAACCCGCAGACCAGCACTTGCTGAGTCAGGGGGTGATCGCCAAGGCCGACCTCGAGTGCGGGGTCGCAGCCCTATTCGTGACCTGCGCCAGGGAGTGGCTGCGATCCCAGCCCGAGCGCGAAGATTGGTGTCGGCGAGCACTGCTCGCGCCGTTCGAAGGAGAGCCGCCGGCGACCCACGAATTCGACTCTGCAGAACAGTTCGCGAGCGATTCCTGGGACGGGTTCTGCGCCGACGCGCTGCCCCTGCTCTGGGCAGAATCGCCCCAGGACCCCGAGCTGCGCTCGGGAGTCGCGCGCCTCGCAATCCACCTCCACCTGGAGACCGTCCAAAGGACCTTCAGGGCGACCGCCGAGGATCCCGACCTGGCGCAGGGCCTGGCCGAACTCGAACACCTATCCCTGCACTGGGCTCGGTTCCAGCTCTGGCGCCGCGCCCGTGCCCACGCGACCAAGTATCAGGCGAGCGAAAATGCTGAGCTGTTCGCCAAGCTGCCCGACTTCGAGCCGACGGCCCGGGACGCCCTAAACAGCTTCGTGGCAGGCATCCTCGGACCGCCCCCGCGCCTCCGCGACTGGCTCGCCGAGACGCCCGACGGAGTGATGATCGCGCGCCAGGCGAGGCGCCAGCCAGTGCTCTACTCCCTCTCACTCAGCTATCTGGTCGCGGCACGAGTCCATCTCGCGACAAGCAAAGGCACCGCCGATGACCCCCAGCGGGCCGAGTTCGCCGGCGACCTCGCCAGCTCCCTAATCGGCAAACTGGTGCCCGAGGGCGTCGACCGAATTGAAGGCACCCCCTATACCGAAGAGCACCAGGCCCTCGACCTCTTGGCACGGCTGACCCTGGATCTCTCAGACGACGATGCCGAGGCGACCTGGAAGCCGATCCTCGAAGCCGGCGAACCCGCCAGATACTGGGTTGAGGCCTATCTCGGCGAACTCTGGTCGGCGGGGCTGCGCGAGGAGCGGCTGAACGCCAAGCTGGTCTCGGTCGTTTTGCGGATTCTCGACTTCACTGAGAAGAACTGGACCGGCACGGGTCGGGGAGGGGATGGGCTGGCACTAAAGGTGGCCGGCGTCGACACGGTTCATCACTCCCTCTGGTCCGAGCAGCGCCAGTCGGTCCTCACCGCTCTGGAACCGCAGTGGAGCGAATGGGTGAAGCCGAGACTCACCGGCACGTGGTTCGCCCGCTACTTCGCCCACTTCCTCGAAGCACCCGCGGCGGCGGCGGTCCGAGCCGAGGCGCTGGGCTGGCTGGCCGACGCCGAGCGCAACCGCAAGCACACCGACAGCGACCTCGACGAGGCAATCGCCGAACTCTTGGTCGTGGTCTACGCCCAAGAAGCGGAACTAATCTCCGGGGCCGGGGCCCCGGCTGAGGCGGCCCGCTACATGCTCTCGCGCCTCGCTGGCCGCGGCATACCACTCGCCCTTGAGCTCAGCGCCCGACTCGGATGACCCAGTGGGCCCAAGAGATGGCTAATCCTGCCGATTCCCGTTTCCGTAATGCCCGTTTTCGGGAGTTGGGGGTGGAAAGAATTAGCGCCTGACGGCGAAGGCCGATCCTTTCGTCGCAGAACGTGGATTGGCTTTGGCCGAACGTGGTGTGGTCGCGCATAGGCCTCAACCAGCGTTAGGCTGCCAGGTGATTCGTGGGCCGCGCCCGAGCAACTTCCATTGATCCTCGGTGAGTTGGGCCTCGCCGAGCCAGACCGTCCACGGCAGAGTCATCTCCTTTAGCTCCTCGACTGAGCCATCCGGGCGAAAATCAACCGCCTCGAAGATCGCGCTCCGGCTCTCGATAAAGCGGTCGAGGAGGTCGAGTGCAAGCCAGCCCGATCGCGCTGCGGTATCTGCGACTTCCGGGCCCGTAAGGGCGAAGTCCCCTCGGCCCGCACCCTCCTCGTCGCGTAGATCCCAGGTTGCGAGAGAGGGATCGTGCTTGACCGTCTCCTCGGTCACCTCCTCGACATCATCATCAACCCAGCACACATCGTTGCGGTTGACAAGCAGACCCCCGTGCTTGTAGGCGTTGTAGTAGGGAGAGAACTGTTTCCAGTCCTTCCCGAGGCTGCCGAGCAGCCTCCTAAGCACCTCTACAGTCGCTGTCTCTGCGGCTGCCATCGCCTCCTTCTGCTCACAGGAGAGCTCGGCCGCGATCTCCGTCGGGATCATTGACGCGAGATCGCCGGTTTTCGGATTTCTCCCGTAGAGGCCCGCGAACACCTTGATTCGATCCTCGTCCCATTTGGCGACCGAGCCCCAGAAGTTCGTGGCGGTGCGGCTTGAGTATGCGGTGGCACGAACGTAGTAGGCCAACCCGCCAAAGGGCTCATCCCAGGCCCGTCCCAGATGGGCAAGATCCTCGATCGGCTGAAGCGAATCGCCGATCAGCGCCGCGAGTGCCAGGTCACCCAGGGCGGTGTCACCGCCATCATCGAGTTCTGTGAAGTGCCGTTCGGAGTCAGCCAGTGCGGAGCGGCGGGCGGGAAGGGTCTGATCGCGCCAGGAGTGCATGAAGGCGCGGGAGGGCAGGGCGACCTTTCGCGCTGCTTCGGGGCTCTGGATGAACCACGGAGTATCAGCCATCGCTAGGCTCGCTCCGACGCTGCGCCTCTCGGGTCAGTGCGAGTCGTTCGCCCTCTGGGAGACGATCGGTGAAGAGTAGGGGAACCGTTCCTGCTTGGCTCACCTCTAGGCAGTTGGCCTTCAGCTCACCCAGTTGGCCATATAGACGCGCCGCGATTCGACCGAGGTCGCGGATCACCCGCACCATCTTTCTGTCGAGATGAACGGTATGTAGCCGGGTCTGGACCTCTTGGTCGCGAACCTTCGAGATCATCACGACCGCGAACGGACGCGCGTCGGGAATTAGTGCCTTTTCTCCCAACTCGCCTGCGCCAGGCGGCTTCGTAAATTGCTCTCCGGCAATTACGGGGAAGCCATGCGTCGTTGCCCGCGCCAGGGGGGCGTGCGTCAGCCACAGCCCCGCGCTTTCATGGAGCTGCGCCGACCACTCGCGGGCGGTGATCTCACGCAGTTTGAGAGCCCCCGCGCGCACCGACCTCGGAAGCTCCGCCTCAAGAAGCCCGGAGGAGTCCAAGAGGCCCATCTGGGTCAGCTGCCCCTCGGGAGCCTCCGCGGCTTGTTTAAAAGCCAGGTCTAGATCGTTGATCTTCGCTCGCCGGAAAGCGACCCAGGGCCGGTCCTCGCCAAAAGCATGCAGCAGCCGCCCAAGGTCCTCTGCGGCCAGCAGAGCACGCTGGATAACGATGAGCCCCTGCCCGCCTCGCTCTGCGTCTGGCCTCGAATCGGCCTCGGCACGCCGGTAGTTCTTCCAGGCCCGCTCGACTGCCGCAGCGCGAAACTCCGCCAGGGCGCCGGCGTTTCGCAGGTGGGTGTAGAGCGGCCAGCCACACTGGCGCTCGATGTAGTCGTGATCGTGATGGCGAAGCCGTAAAGCCATCTGCATCTTTCAATCGTGACGCCTCTCCTCTGACGCCGCAGGGTTAGGCGAGCGACATCTGCATCAGCGGATTCCCTGAATTACCCGGTGCGCAGTGCGTCGGCGACCACCCATGAAGCTCGCGACAGCGGCCCGGTCCCGGATTAGCCTGCGCCCGCGGGCTAAGTGCCTGGCTAGCTAGGTTGACGTAGCGGAGCGTTATCGAGTGTTGGGGCAAGGTGAACGAGTTCCGCTTCACCCAGGGCCGTGAGGCACACGCTGCTTGAATAGCGCGATGACGGTCTCGCCTGAAGTCAGGCCCGTAGTTGCCACTCAGTGGCGGCTCGGGCTGGCCGAAGCGGGCATCAGTGAAGCGGATGCCCATCTGCTCGCGGTCGACGGGAGGGCCCCGGATGATGAGCCCAAAGCCGCGTGCTATCCGGCAGGCCGGGTTCTCGTCGACGAGCCAGGGGACATGCTTCGCGGCCCGGCCTTGGAAGAGGCCAACTCGCCCGCGGTCATCAATAAGCAGCGGATTGCGGTCTACGCTGACTTCGACGAAAACGATCCGCTGGAGTTGGCGATCCTGGGTGGAAAGCTCCGTCACGAGCTGCGCCACGCCGAGCAGCGGCTGCACCCACTTGGCCGTGAGCTGTTCTCGCTTGTCGAACTGGCCGATGAGATCGCTCGCGTCAAGGTTGGCGGCCTGCCCAAAGGCGCCCTGCTCTACAACCTGATACCTATCGAGCTGGACGCCAATGCTGCGGCCGCCCGATTCCTAAGAGCCCACCACGGTGCGCTCGTCGCAGGCATCCTGCGCGGCGATGACGCGGTCTTGGCGCGCTCCAACACTTCACCCGAAGCCATCGCTGACCTGCCGGCGAAGACCGTCGCCTTCATGTTCATCTTCCGCGAGATCGCCGAGGATCCGACCCATTTCGCGAACATCAGCTTCGAGCGCCGCCTGGGTCGCATCTCAGCGGAGGCCGCCTCCTGCTGGCAGGCACTTACGGGATGATGCAGGCGCCGCGCGCCCCAACTTGCGGTAACGAATTCGGGACCCACCTAAGATCTGAGCCATGAAGATCAAACGCGCGCCCTCGGCCGAGCCTGGAGCCCTAAGCATCCGCGAGCACCTGCATCGCGCTGCCGCCGCGAAGGGGATCCGCGGCGAGGATCTGGTGATCGAAGTAGTCCAGTGCGGGCAGTTGAAGGACGACTTCGTCGCCGCGGGCAAAGCGGATGATCCCTTCGTCGCCGAGTACGCAGAGCATTTTGGTCGACCCGTCGAACAGGCCCAGGCGGACTTCGACGAGTTCGTCAGGGCGGTCGGCGTGGAGCCCCTGATCTTCTGGCGCATCGAAGAAGAAGCGCTCGCCGAAAATGCACGCCCCGCGGCTGCCGGTGCACCGCTCGAGCAGATCTTCGTCATCGCCGAGGCCTAGCGAGCGCCGCCGGCATCACCCCGACCTGCTCAATCTCGAGCTTAACCCCGATGAGGACTCACCTTCCGTGCGGTGCCCCGGGAGAAGGCGGCGTCCACGAGTCCGCTCTCGTCATCTCCGGGTTCGTAGTCCGCGTAGATCAGCGTCGTCCGATAGTCCCGGTGCCCCATCCACTCCTGCAGAACACGCATCGGCACGCCGGCGGCGGCGATCCTGGTGCCGAAGGTATGACGCAGATCGTGGAAGCGAATCTCCCTCACGCCGGCCGTCTTCAGCGCCTTCTTGAAGCGGCGCACCAGGGGGCCGTGGGGGAGGACCTCCCCGCTCAGCGGATTGGCGAAGACCAAGTTGTCCTCGCCGGAAAAAGGAGACCGCCGCAGGTGCGCTCGCAGCTCCGCTTCGACCTTGCTCGATAGCGGAACCGACCGTTCGCCGCTGCGGGACTTCGGCGTCGACCAGTGGCCACGGGTGTAGTTGCGGCGTACCCGGATTCGTTTCGCCTGCCAGTCGACGTCGCGCCACCGCAAGGCGAGCAGCTCTCCCTGGCGCATGCCGGTCATGGCCGCCGTGAGGAAGATCGCCCTGTCGGTGGACCCGAACGGCACGGCGGTGACGTCGACGGAGGCGATCAACGCGTCCAGCTCCTGCTGATTTAGGAACCGGATCTCCGAGCAGTCCCGGACCCGCGGGCGGCGCACCGAGCGGCACGGGTTGTCCTCGCACCAGCCGTGGCGCACGGCGAAGGTGAAGATCTGCGAGAGCAGCTTGAAGATGCCCGAGCGCGTCCGTGCCGCCAAGCCGGCCTCGGCAAGAGCGGCCATGAACTCCTCGACGTCACTCTTCTGCACCTGGTTGACGGCGAGCTCGCCGAACCGCGGCAGCAGGTGCGCGCGGAGGATCGCCCGGTAGTTATCGAGGGTGGTCTCCTTGCGTTCGAGCGCCTCGAGGTCGCGCAGCATCAGCTCCACGACCTGCGCGAACGGCAGGGTGGAGCCCCTTGCCGGCGGTCGATCGCGAACTATCCGGCGGCGCAGCTCGGCCTCGGCCTGGGTGCGATTCAGACCGTGGCCGGTCCCGCGACGGCGTTTCGGCCCAAGGCGGCGGTTGACCCGACGCCCGCCCAGATGCCAACGGCCGTACCAGACCTCCTGGCCATTCGCTCTCGCCTGGACGTAGAGGGAGCCGGTCCCGTGCGGGCGGCGCAGGCTGGCCTTGTCTTCCATCGTTCCTCCTTACGCATGCCCCCGGCGGAGGGATGGATTTGGGGCTCCGAACAGCCGCATCGACACGCTCCACGGGCACAAAACCGGCGGTCTTCTCCTGCGTGGGGGATCGCCCCGTCTACGCCTGGGGACTTGTGAAGAGGCGCAGTGGTATGCGGCATTGCTGCCAAAACGGTCCGCAATGGACCGTAGGGCAGCAGTGCCGAAATTCGTGGTCTTGATCGAAACGCTCCAATTTGCAGGAGCTTTTGATGCGGCTGAATGGAGTCGAACCATCACGTCCCGTTAGGGACACAAGGCCCTCAACCTTGCGCGTCTACCAGTTCCGCCACAGCCGCTCGAGGGCGAGGGATTCTAGATGTTTGCGTGCAGGGGGCGGTTGGAGGTTGCGGACGTCCGGGGGAGGGGGTAGCCTACGAACAAGTGTTCGAAGGCAAATTGCGCCTTTTTGACCCTGATGACCCGGCTGCGGAGGAATTCGAGACGACGATGGAACTGGACCTGACCAAGAGGCAGAAAGAGATCTTCGACTTCATGCGCAAGTACGCGGCGAAGACCGGCTATCCGCCGACCGTGCGGGAGATCGGCAAAGCCGTGGGGTTGCACTCCTCGTCGACCGTCCATGCCCACTTGGCGAACCTGGAGAAGCTTGGCTTGGTGAGGCGCGATCCTTCGAAACCGCGGGCGATCGAGCTGCTCTTCGATAAGGCGAAGCGGACGATCCGGCCCGAGAACGGCTTGCCGCTGGTCGGCCAGGTCGCCGCCGGCGCGCCGATCCTGGCCGAAGAGAACATCGAGGAGTACCTCGAGATCCCCGACGTGATCGGCGGCGAGGACGGCGACTACATCCTTCAAGTCCGCGGCGAAAGCATGAAGAACGCCGGCATCATCGAAGGCGACTACGTGATCGTGCGGCCGAGCGACGACGCGGCCGACGGCGAGATCGTCGTCGCCCTGATCGGCGAAGAGGCGACCGTGAAGCGGATCTTCCGCGAGAAGGACCACATCCGGCTCCAGCCCGAAAACGAGGAAATGGAGCCGATCCTCACCACCGAGGCCCGGGTGCTGGGCAAAGTGGTCGGCGTCTTCCGCAAAGTCTGAGCCCGGCTCAGGGCCAGCGGCCCGACTCGATCAGCTTCTTGTAGCGCCGCTGACGCCTTCGCGCATCCCACAGCAGCAACGGCAGCAGCCTCATCGCGAAGCGCGGGAAGAGGTTGACGAGGCGGAGCATCGGGCCGCGCCAGCGGGGCACGATCAGGATCGGGCGGGGGCGCTCGGTCAGCTTGCCGACCTCCTTCGCTACCTCCTCTGCGGTGAGCAGGCGGCCGGAGAAGGAGGGGGCGGCGTCGGGGTCGTCGAGCTTGTCCTCCAGCATCGGCGTCCAGATCCCGTCCGGGCAGACGGCGGAGAGGTGTATTCCCTTGGTGCCGGTGCGGCGCAGGTCGAACTGGGTGCCGAGGGTGAAGGCCATTGCCGCGTGCTTCGAGGCCGAGTAGGCGACCTCGCCCGGCGCGGCGACGATCCCGGCCAGGGAGACGACGTTGACGACGTGGCCGCGGCCGGCGGCACGCATCGGGCCGAGCGCGGCGATCGTCCCGTTCATCAGCCCGGTGACGTTGACGTCGAGCATCGTCTGCCGCGTCTCGGCACTCTGCTCCCAGGGCGGCCCAGGGAAGAAGACGCCGGCATTGTTGACCCAGAGGTCGAGCGAGGAGGTGCGGCCGATCGACTCGGCCAAGCCGCGGCAGGCCGCCTCGTCGCGGACGTCGAGTGCCGACCCGCGCGCCTCGCCGCCCAGCTCGGCCGCGACCCGGTCGGCCGCGCCGGCGTCGACGTCGGTGACGTGGACGCGGTAGCCGCGCCCCACCAGCTCGGCGGCGATCGCGCGGCCGAGGCCGCTACCGGCGCCGGTTACCACCGCCGTTCGCATGCCCGCCACCATAGCCGCCCTCCGCTTGGCCGGAGGGGGTCGCCGAGCTACCATCGCCGGGCGGGCCGAGCGGACCGCGGGGGGAGAGAAAACCCCTCGAGGAAAGTCCGGACACCACAGGGCAGGGCGGTGGGTAACGCCCACCCGGGGAAACCCGCGGGAAAGTGCCACAGAAATACACAGCCGATGGCGCGGCCACACGTGAGTCGCGTACAGGCAAAGGTGAAATGGTGCGGTAAGAGCGCACCGGCGTCGCGGTGACGCGGCGGCCAGGCAAACCCCGCCCGGTGCAAGGCCAAGCAGGACCGTCGACCCGGCTCGGCGAGGTCCAGGTAGGCCGCAGAGATAGATGGCCGCTCAAGACAGGATCCGGCTTACAGGCCCGCTACGGAAGAGGCCCCCGAGAGGGGGCCTCTTCTACGTAGGCGTCGTTTCCACGATGGGCGCCCCTATAGGGGCCAAAAGGGTGGAAACGACGCCTGTGTCGGATCTATGCACCGTTTTCTGTCTTAGCGTTTGCTAATCTGCCGCCCACATCCGCTGAATCTCCGCCCACATAGGGCGGGAGAGCGGGGGACCCGATCAGTTGGGGCGAATCGCGGCCACTGCCGCGTAGCGCAGCTCTTTCAGCGCGAGCCCGTCAGCTAACCCCGCAAGCGCTTGGAAAGAGATGCAGACGATCAACGAAACCTCCGTGCGCTGGGCTATTGCCCTGGTCGCCTTCTTCGCCCTCTTCGCCGGGGTCGTTGCCGGTGCCCAGGCGGCGACCGGCGGGGCCGCGGCGTACTCCCCGCCCGCGACCGCCAGCAGCGAAGAAGACCTCACCTTCGGCAGCCTGGCGCTACGGCGGCGCCAGCTGGTACGGACCGGGCCTCTGGGGCCGCTCGACCGCTTGCGGTCAGACCCTGCGCCCGGGACGATGGGCGTCGCTCACAAGACGCTGCCCTGCGGGACCACGGTCAAGTTCGTCTACCACGGGCGCGCCGTCGTCACCCAGGTGATCGATCGCGGCCCCTACGTCGACGGCCGTGCCTGGGACCTGACCAAAGCGGCCAGCGACGCACTCGGCTTCGAAGGCGTGGGCCGGGTCCGCTACGCCGTCGCCCTCGACGACGCAGCCGCCGCCAGCCAGCGCTGAGCCGCCGGCTCTCCGGCCGCTCCGAGGACTACGCTGCCGTGTTTAGGCAGGGTCCAAAGACGAGAGGAGCAGCGGTTATGTCGAGGTCTTCGCAGGGAGCGGTAGCAGCCACCGGAATGCGCAGGGGGCACTGGCTCGTCCTCGGCATCCTCGCCTGCTCGCTCGCGCTCCTCGTCAGCCTCGTCGCCAGCAGCGACGCGGCCAAGGTCGGCCGCACCACCGTCATCCTCGGTCAGACCGCGACCGCGCCGGACCCCTCCTGCCCCGACCTGCCCTGTCAGGCGATCGGCAGCGTCACCGGCTTCCAGGTCAACAACGGCCAGACCAGCCTGCCCTTCCTGGTCAAAAGCGACGGCACGATCAAGGCCTGGACGCTGACCCTGGCGCAACCGACCAATAGTCAGCGCACCTTCTTCAACGGCTTCTTCGGGACCCCGCCGCAGGCCCGCCTGGCGATCCTCCGCCGGGTCCCCGGCACCAACCCGCCCCGCTACGCGCTGCAGCGCCAGGGCTCGGTCAAGGTGCTCTCGCCCTACCTGGGGCAGACGGTGAAGTTCAGCGCCAACCTCAAAGTCGAAAAGGGCGACATCGTCGGCCTCACGGTGCCGACCTGGGCGCCGGCCTTCTCCCAGGACCTGACCGCCAACAACGTCTGGCGCGCCAGCCGCGAACCCGGCACTTGCAAAAACGCGACGGACATCCGTCAAGGCGAACCGCAGGAAAAGGTCGGCCGCCGCGCCACCTACGGCTGCAAATACTCGACGGCCCGCCTGCTCTACACGGCGACGCTGGTGGAGGGGCGTTAGCCCCTCCACCAGCGTCGCTTAGGCGATTGGCTTAGGCAACCGGGGGAAGCGCCCGGGGACCGCCCTGGTCCTGGGGCAGCGCCGCGGCGCTGGCGATCAGGCTCTGGAACTCGTTTAGTGCCAGGTGGCCGACCGCCTCGAGGATCTCCTCGTCGCTCCAGCCGATCTCACGCGCCTCCTCGTGGAGGTGGAGGGGTGGGGGCCCCTCGGGGTCGAGCGTCTCCTTGAGGAAGACGAGGAGCGCGGCCTCCTTCTCGTCGGATGAGGTGAAGCTGCGGGCTTTGGAGACCTCGTCGAGGCCGAGCCCGGCCCGTCGCGCCGACTTCGCGTGCTGGGCGATGCTGTAGTTGTCCTCGCGGTACTCGGCAACTGCGAGCGCGATCCGCTCCCTCGTCGCCTGCGGCAGGACCCCGCCGCGAAGCTCCGAGCGCATCCGCGTGTAGGCGCGCAGCACGGCCGGCGCTCCGGCGAGCACGCCGACGAACTTCGTCACCGCGCCGCCGGCGGCCTGAATGCTCTTGATGAGGGGAGCGCTTTCATCCGGCGCCGTCAGCTCGTCGTGGATTTGAAATCTGCTTACTGCGGTTTTTACCGTCACGTGCGTCTCGCTTCTGGCTCTGTGTCGGCGGCAAATCGTCTTTACAGAGCCGTTATCTGGCCTTTACTTTACTTTTAGCCGCTTACTTACGTGTTGTAAGTTATACCGAGATGTCCGGACGGTTTCAAGCCGACCCGTCCGGATCGCTTTTCTCTACCCGTATTACGTCGTTCAGCACCTCCGCGGTTCATTCGCCTATCGTTGCGGCCTTCCAGACAGCCAAGGAGGCATGAGGCATGGCAGAGCAACCCCGTAGCGCCGCCGACGTAATCGAGCTCGTCAAGGAGCACGACGTCCGCTTCATCCGCCTCTGGTTCACCGACGTGCTCGGCCAGTTGAAGAGCTTCTCGGTCAACGCCTCCGAGCTGGAGGACGCCTTCGCAGGCGGGATGGGGTTCGACGGCTCCTCGATCACCGGCTTCAACCCGATCGAGGAGTCCGACATGCTGGCGGTGCCGGACCCGGCGACCTTCGCCCTGCTGCCCTGGCGGCCCGAGGAGGACGCGGTGGCGCGGATGTTCTGCGACATCCAGGTCCCCGGCGGCGGCCCCTACGAGGGCGACCCGCGCTGGATCATGCGGCGGGCGCTGAAACGGGCCGAAGATCTCGGCTTCGACGCCTACAACATCGGCCCCGAGCTGGAGTTCTTCTACTTCCGCTCCGCCAAACCGGCGGGCGGCGTGCCGGAGGTGCTCGACGAGGGCGGCTACTTCGACCTGACCACGCTCGACGCCGGCTCCGACCTGCGCCGGGAGACGGTGCTGGCGCTGGAGAAAATGGGGATCCACGTCGAGTACACCCACCACGAGGTCGGCCCCTCCCAGCATGAGGTCGACATGCGCTACAAGAACGCGCTCGAAATGGCCGACGACTGCATGACGTACCGGATCGTCGTCAAGGAGTACGCGATGAAGTACGGCTACCACGCGACCTTCATGCCGAAGCCGCTGTTCGGCGAGAACGGCTCCGGGATGCACGTCCACCAGTCGCTCAGCCGCGACGGCAAGAACGCCTTCTACGACGAGGACGACCCCTACTACCTCTCGCCGACCGCGAAGTCGTTCATCGCCGGCCAGCTCAAGCACGCGCGGGAGATCTCGCCGCTCTTCGCCCAGTGGGTCAACTCCTACAAGCGGCTGGTCCCCGGCTACGAGGCGCCGGTCTACCTCGCCTGGTCGCGCCGCAACCGCTCGGCGCTGATCCGGGTGCCGCTCTACCACCCCGGCAAGGAGTCGGCGACCCGGGCCGAGCTGCGCTGCCCCGATCCCGCCGCCAACCCGTACCTCTGCTTCGCCGGGATGCTGCAGGCGGGGCTGGAGGGGGTCGAGAAGGGCTACGAGCTGCCGGAGCCGATGGAGCAGAACCTCTACCACCTCTCCCAGGAGGAGCTCTCGCACCAGGGGATCGAGCAGCTGCCGGCGACGCTGGGCGAGGCCATAGAGGTCGCCGCCGAGTCGGAGCTGGTCCTGCGCACCCTGGGCGAGCACACCTTCCGCCGCTTCGTCGAGATCAAGCGGCAGGAATGGGACGACTACCGAGTCCAGGTCACCCCGTACGAGATCGAAAACTTCCTGCCGATTCTCTAGGCGGGGGAGTCGCCGGAGCGCTCTCGCGGTCGCGAGAGCGCCGACGGCCACCAGAACTTGTCGCCCAGGGTGAGGGCGATCGCCGGGACGAGGACGCTGCGGACCAGGAAAGTGTCCAGGAGGACGCCGAAGGCGACCACGAAGCCGAGCTCGGTGAGGAAGGTGAGCGGCAGGACGGCGAGGACCGAGAAGGTGCCGGCGAGGACGATGCCGGCGCTGGTGATGACGCCGCCGGTAACCGCGAGGGCGCGCAGCATGCCCTGTTCGGAGCCGTGCTTTTCGGTTTCCTCGCGGGCGCGGGCGACGAGGAAGATGTTGTAGTCGACGCCGAGGGCGACGAGGAAGACGAAGGCGAAGAGCGGTAACGAGGGGTCAGACCCTGGGAAGCCGAAGATGACGTCGAAGAAGAAGTAGCCGACGCCGAGGGCGGCGAGGAAGCTGAGGATCACGGTTCCGATCAGGACCAGCGGCGCCGCTACCGCGCGCAGCAGCACCATCAGGATCAGGAAGACGACGACGAGGATGATCGGCGGGATCACGGTCGAGTCCCAGCCCGCCGCGTCGCGGACGTCGGCTTCGATCGCCGAGGGGCCGCCGACGAGGGCGCCGGAATCGGCTCCGTGGGCCGCCTCGCGGATCGGGTCGATCAGTTCGAAGGCCTCGGTCGAGTAGGGGTTCGGTTCGAGCGTGGCCTGGATCAGGGTCCCGGGCGGTCCCTTGGCGACCGGTTCGGATACCGCCTCGACCCCTTCCACGCCTTCGACCGCCTGCTTCACTGCGACGACCTGGCCGGCCTGGGGGACGATCACGTCGGTGGGGGCGGTTGCCCCGGAGGGGAAGCTGCGGTCGAGCAGGTGCTGGCCTTCGACCGATTCGACTTCGGTCCGGTAGCTGTCTTCGCTGGTCAGGTCGGTCGAGAAGAAGGCAAAGCCGCCGCAGAAGATCAGCAGGACGACGATCGCCCCCGTCATCACCCGCTGCGGACCGGCGGCGACGCGTCGCCCGATCCGCGCCCAGATGCCGTGCGTCTCGTCTTTGACCTTCTCGAGGCGGTGGCGGCGGATCTCGTACGGGGTGAAGACGGCGCGGTCGAGCGGGCCGACGATCGAGCGGAGGGCATCCGCCTGCCGCTGATCATCCGCAGATCCAGTTGAGCAGCAGCAGGCCCGCCAGCAGCAGGCCCAGCGGCGTGAATAGGACCAGCAGGCCGATGATCGGGACGAGGACCAGCAGGAAGGCGCCGACGACGCGCGCCAGCGCGCCGGCGCCGGAGCCTTCGACGATCGAGCGACGGGCGCTCGTCGGAGATCGTCTCGATGCCGGGGACGGTCCCCGCCGTGTGGGGGACGAAGGGCCAGAAGGCGCGGCGGCCGAAGATCGTCAGCAGCGCCGGCAGCAGGGTCAGCATCGAGAGCGCCGCGCAGGCGATCCCGATCGCGGCGATCGGGCCGAGGCCGGAGGTGCCGTTGACCTTGGCCACCATCAGGCAGAGCAGGGCGGCGATTACGGTCAGCGCCGAGGCGAAGATCGCCGGCCCGGCCGATTCCAGCGCGGTCCGCATCGCCTCATACTTGTCGGCCGTGCGGTGCAGCTCCTCGCGATAGCGGGCGACCAGCAACAGCGCGTAGTCGGTGCCGGCGCCTAAGACGAGGATCGACATGATCGAGCTCGACTGGCCGTTGATCGTCACACCCAGCTCGGAGACGCCGTAGCCGATCGAGCGCGAGAGGGTCTCGGCGAAGATCACCGCGATCAACGGGATGAAGAGGAAGATCGGCGAGCGGTAGATGACGATCAGGAGGAAGATCACGAGGCTGACCGCGGCCAGCAGCAGGGTGCCGTTGATCCCTTCGAAGACTTCGATCGCGTCGGCGGAGAAGCCGGCGCCGCCGGTGATCTTCACTTCCAGGCCGCCGGCTTCGTCGTCGATCTGGTCGCGCCAGAACTTGACCGGGTCGACGATCCGTTCGCCCTCGCCCTCGGCGTTGATGTAGGCGGTGACGATCGCCGCCTTGCCGTCCTTGGAGCAGACCGGGCCGACGAAGGGGCGGAAGTCTGCGGGCTGGCCCGGGACCTCGGCGGTCGAGCCGGTGCAGACGGCTCCTTCGGATTCCTTCTTCGCCTGGTCGAACTCGCGGTCGGGCTCGGCCGGCTTGCCGCCCGCGGCGGCGGTTTCGCCGTCGGCGATCAGGCCGGGGAAGCGCTTGGAGGCCATCTTCGCGACCGTTTCTTCGATCGATTTGAAGTCCCCGGGGGTGAGACCGGACTCGCGGCGGAAGATCGACCACGGCAGGGGCGATTTCCCCGTTCTGCAGCTCTTCGGTGGCGCTCAGCGCCGCGGTCGATTCGGCGTCGCCGGGCAGGTAGGAGGTCGCCTCGTTGTTTTCGGCGTCTTCGAACTTGCTGGGAAGTTCGGCGGGGCCGGCGGCGACGAAGATCGCGAGGAACCAGAGGGCGAAGACGACCCACTTCGATCGACGACCGGCGGGGAAGGTGAACCAGGAGCCGCGCATCGGGTCGCATCCTTTCAGAGATGCGGAGACCGGCGGAGGTTAAAACCTCACAGAAGCCTCCGCAGGTCTTCTGCGCCGGTCACCGGCAGCCGGCAGGCGAAGTTTTCGCAGACGTAGGCGGCGGGCTTGCCGTCGACCGCGGTGCGGCCTGCGAGCAGCGGCGGCTCTTCGGTGCCCTCGGGGCCGCCGGCGAGGACGAGGTGCGGGCGGTGGCGCTCCCGCACCACCGCGGCCAGCTCGGCCAGGTCGTCGCCGACGAGGGCGACCTCGCGGGTGGGGGAGAGGTGGAAGTCGAGCGCCCGCAGCAGGTGGGCGAAGGCGTCGGGATGCTCGACCGCCGGCTTGCCGAACAGCGCGAAGACGCCCTCGGCCCACTCCGCGTAGTGGCGCTCGCCCGTCAGCGCCGCCAGCCGCAGCAGGCCCATCGCCGCGGAGCTGTTGCCGGAGGGGATCGGGTGGTCGCCGACCTCCTTGCGGCGGGCGATCAGCTCCTCGTGGTCGGCGGAGGTCGAGTAGAAGCCGCCGCGCTCGGGGTCGCCGAAGCGCTCGATCGTCGTCTCCGCCAGCGCCCGGGCCTCGTCGAACCAGCGCTGCTCGAAGGTCGCCTCGTAGAGGGCGAGCAGCGCCTCGAGCAGGAAGGCGTGGTCCTCGAGGTAGGCGTTGAGGTGGGCGCGCCCGTCCTTGTAGGTGCGCAGCAGGTTGCCGCCCTCGTCGCGCAGCTGGCTGAGGACGAACTCGGCGCAGCCGCGCGGCGGCGTCGAGGTAGTCCTCGCGGCCGAGGACGGCGCCGGCGTCGGCCAGAGCGGCGATCGCCAGCGCGTTCCAGGAGGCGAGGCGCTTGTCGTCGAGGCCGGGCCAGACCCGCTGCGCCCGCGCCTCGTAGCAGCGCCTGCCGCGCCTCGGCCAGGCCGGGCGGCTCCGGCGCTCTCGGCTCCGCCGGCCAGGTGGAGGACGTTCGAGCCCTCGAAGTTGCCGTCCTCGCTGACGCCGTAGTAGCTCGATGACCGGCTCGGCGTCATCGCCCAGCACCTCGCGGATCTGCGCCGGGGTCCAGACGTAGAAGCGGCCCTCCTCGCCCTCGGAGTCGGCGTCGAGCGCCGAGTAGAAGCCGCCCTCGGGGCCGCGCATCTCGCGCAGCATCCAGTCCAGGGTCTCCTCGCAGACGCGCCGGTAGCGCTCGTGGCCGAGCGTCCTGCCAGCCGTGCAGGTAGGCGCGGGCGAGCAGGCGCGTTGTCGTAGAGCATCTTCTCGAAGTGGGGGACGAGCCAGATCGCGTCGACCGAGTAGCGGGCGAAGCCGCCGCCGAGCTGGTCGTAGATGCCGCCGGCCAGCATCCCGTCGAGGGTCAGCTCGACCGCCTCGGTCTCGCCGCGGGCCAGCAGCAGCTCCAGCGAGGAGGCGGGCGGGAACTTCGGGGCGCCGCCGAAGCCGCCGTTGCGGCGGTCGCACCGCGCCCAGCAGCCGGTCGCACCGCCTGCTCCAGGTCGGCCGGCCCCGGCAGCTCCTCGCGCGGCTCGACCGCGCCGATCGCGCCCAGGCGCTCGCGGGTGACCGGCGCTTTTTCGCGGATCTCCTCGCGCTGGGTCTCGAAGGCGTGGACGACCGCTTCCATCACCATCCGGAAGCTCGGCATGCCGCGGCTCTCGTCCGGCGGGAAGTAGGTGCCGCCGTAGAAGGGGACGCCGTCGGGGTCGAGGAAGACGGTCATCGGCCAGCCGCCGTGGCCGCTGATCGCCTGCACCGCCTCCATGTAGATCGCGTCGACGTCGGGGCGCTCCTCGCGGTCGACCTTGACGCTGACGAAGTGCTCGTTCATGTAGGCGGCGGTCTCCGGGTCCTCGAAGGACTCGCGCTCCATCACGTGGCACCAGTGGCAGGCCGAGTAGCCGACCGAGAGCAGGATCGGCAGGTCCTCCTCGCGGGCCCGCTCGAGCGCCTCCGTCGCCCCAGGGGTACCAGTCGACCGGGTTGTCGCGGTGCTGGAGGAGGTAGGGGCTGGTCTCCTGCGGCGAGGCGGTTGGCCATCGCCCTGAACCTACCCGGCGACGGGCGAGTCGAGTATTTGCCTGCGGGGCTCGCTGAAAGTGAGGCCGACCTGGTTTTTCCAGACCCGGATTGGACGCTTTGTCGTGTCGGCGGATCTACCGTCTCTGGGATGAAGGGCCCGCAAGGACCAGGGCAGGCCGAGCCCGCGCTCGACGCGGTGCTGGCGAAGCTGGTGCCGGAGGACCGCGCGGTCGTGCGCGGCGCGCTCGAGCGCGCCGAGAAGACCGAGGCCGAGCTGCGCTTCCTCGCCGACCACGACCCGCTGACGGGGCTGCTGAACCGGCGCCGGTTCCGCGCCGAGCTCGACCAGTACGTCTCCTTCACCGCCCGCTACGGCGGCCGCGGGGCGGTGATGGTGATCGACATCGACGGCCTCAAGCGGGTCAACGACAGCTTCGGCCACCAGTCCGGCGACACCCTGATCCGGCGCGTGGCCGAGATCCTGCGCGAACGGGTGCGCGACGACCGACATCGTCGCCCGCCTCTCCGGCGACGAGTTCGCGGTGCTGATGCCGCAGACCGACACCGCCGGGGCGATGCAGCTGGGCGAGGACCTGCGCACCCAGGTGGCCGAGGGTCTGCCAGCGGGCAACACGGAGCTCGACGGGGCGACGATCAGCGTCGGCATCACGATGTTCGGCGGCCAGGGCGAGGTCGCCGCCGAGGCGGTGCTGGTCGCCGCCGACGAGGCGATGTACCAGGCCAAGAAAGAGGGCCGCAACCGGATCACGCTCTTCCACGACCCCGGGCGAGAACGGCGAGAAGGCCGAACGGACGCAGACGACGAGCGCGAGGATCCGCGACGCGCTCACCCAGAACCGCCTGCGGCCTGGCGACGCAGCCGATCCGCAGCCTCGCCTCGGGCGGGATCGAGCGCTACGAGCTGCTGCTGCGGATGACCGGCGAGCACGGCGAACTGCTGCCCGCCGCCTCGTTCATCGAGGCGGCCGAGCGCTCCGGGATGGTCCAGGAGCTCGACCGCTGGGTCGTCGCCCGGGCGCTGGAGCTGATCGCCGAGCGCCAGCGGGCCGGCGACCCCGTCTCCCTGCACGTGAACATCTCCGGCGCCTCGCTGACCGACCTCTCGGTGCTCGAATTCATCGAACGGCGGCTCGACGAAGGCGAGGCCGATCCCGGCGCGCTGCACCTTCGAGATCACCCAGACGGCGCGGGTCGAGGACTTCGACACCGCCGCCGGCTTCGCCGACCGCCTGACCGAGTTCGGCTGCGAAGTCGCGATCGACGACTACGGCGCCGGCTTCGGCCCCTTCGCCTACCTCAAGAAGATGCCGTTCGACGTGATCAAGATCGACGGCGCCTTCGTCCGCGACATGCCGCGCAACGACGCCGACCAGCTGACCGTCAAAGCGATCGTCGAGATCGCCCGCGGCCTCGGCAAGCGGACGATCGCCGAGTTCGTCGAGGACGAGGACACCCGGCAGCTGCTGCGCGAGTACGGCGTCGACATGGCCCAGGGCTACCACCTGGGCCGCCCGGTGGACTCCGCCGAGGCCTACGCCCAGCGCTCGCCGCGCAGCTCGGCCCGCTTGATCTTGCCGCTGCTGGTCTTCGGCAGCTCGGCGGCGAACTCGACGATGCGGGGGAACTTGTAGGGCGCGGTCTCGCGCTTGCAGTGCTCCTGCAGCTCGCGGGCGAGCTCCTCGCTCGGGCTCGCGCGTCGCGGAGGACGACGATCGCGCGGACGACCGAGCCGCGCTCGGGGTCGGGGGCGGCGACCGCGGCGGCGTCGGCGACGGCCGGGTGGGAGAGCAGCGCCGACTCGACCTCGGTCGGGCCGATCCGGTAGCCGGAGGAGAGGATGATGTCGTCGTCGCGGCCCTCGAAGAAGAGGTAGCCGTCCTCGTCGGCGCGGACCAGGTCGCCGGTCGGCCACCACTCGCCCTCGAAGCGCTCGCCGTCGAGGTAGCGGGAGAAGAAGGTGGGGGAGGAGGCGGCGCGCAGCTGCAGTTCGCCCTCGACGATCCGGGTCTCCATCCCCGGCAGCGGCTTGCCCATCGAGCCCTGGCGGACCGGCTCGCCGACCAGGTTGGCGGTGACGTGGCCGGTCTCGGTCTGGCCGTAGCCGTCGGCCGGCTCGAGGCCGGTCGCCGCGCGGAAGGCGGCGATCGTCTCCGGGTCGAGCGGCTCGCCGGCGGAGACCATCCGCCGCAGCGCCGGCAGCGGCCGCAGGGCGGTGCGGCGGGCCAGCATCCGGTACTCGGTCGGCGCCTGGCAGAGGACGTTGACGCCGAGCGCCTCGGCGAAGTCGAGCCGCTCGGCCGGGTCGAAGCGGCCGTCGTGGATGACCGCGGCGGCGCCGGTCAGCCAGGGGGCGAGGAAGACGTTGCGGGCCGACTTCGACCAGCCGGTGGCGGTCGTGCACCAGGCGAGGTCGCCCTGGCGCGAGCCGAACCAGTGCTCGGCCTGGGACCTGCTGGCCGAGCAGGTAGCGGTAGGCGTGGACGACGCCGCGCGGCTCGCCGGTGGTGCCGGAGGTGAAGACGATCAGCGCCGGGTCCTCGGCGTCCATCTCCTCGACCGCGGCCGGCGTCTCCTGCGGCAGGTCCTCGTCGAGGACGCGGGCGACCTCGGCCATCGTCATCGCCGGCACCCCGTCGGGCAGCTCCGCCAGCAGCGCCTCCTCGCCGACGCAGAGCTTCGGGATCGGCGGCGGCGACCCGCTGCTCGAGGTCGTGCCGGCGCAGCTGCGTGTTGCAGGGCAGCGCCACCGCCCCCATCCGCCAGCAGGCGAGCAGCGTCAGCACCCACTCGATCCGGTTGCCGACCAGCGTCATCACCACGTCGCCGCGCTCGACCCCGCGCGCGGCGAAGGCGCCCGAGAGCCCGGCCGAGCAGGCGACCAGTTCGCCGAAGTGCCAGTCCCGCCGGTTCGCCTCCGGCGTCGACAGCGACGATCCCCAGCCGCGAGGCCGGGCGACCGCTCCATCAGGTCCTCGATCAGGTTCACGGACCGAGGCAGTCTGTCACTGCCGTCGGCTGACCGCTAGCCCTGGCCACCAGTTGCGCGTTCGAGGAGCTCTTGCTCCAGCAGCTGCCGGGCGATGATCAGCAGCTGGATCTGCTGGGTGCCCTCGAAGATGTCGAGGATCTTCGCGTCGCGGGCCCACTTCTCCAGCAGCTCGTTCTCGCCGTAGCCGACGCTGCCGCAGAGCTCGACGCAGCCGAGGGTGACGTCGACGCAGGTGCGCCCCGCCTTCGCCTTGGCCATCGAGGCCTGCAGCGAGTTCGGCTTCGAGTTGTCGGCCATCCAGGCGGCCTGCAGGGTGAGCAGCCAGGACGGCCTCGTAGTCGGCCTCCATCTCCAGGAAGCGCGCCGCGGCGGCGTGCTGGGAGAGGGCCGGGACGTCGTAGTCGACCTCGACCCCGGCCTCTTCGAGGCTGCTTGCGCGTCTCCTCCAGCGCCGCGCGGGTGACGCCGACCGCCATCGCGGCGACCAGCGGCCGCGTGTTGTCGAACGTTTCCATCACCCCGGCGAAGCCCTTCTCCTTCACCTCCGGGTCGCCGAGCAGCGCCTCTTTCGGCACCCGGCAGTCCTGCAGGGTGAAGTTGGCGGTGTCGGAGGCGCGGATCCCGAGCTTGTGCTCGAGCCGGTCGAGCTTCAGGCCGGGGTTGTCGCGCTCGACGATGAACGACTTGATCGCCGCCCGCCCTTTGGAGCGGTCGAGGGTCGCCCAGACGACGATCAGGTCGGCGCGGTCGCCCGAGGTGACGAAGATCTTCTCGCCGTTGAGGACGTACTCGTCGCCGTCGAGCTCGGCGGTGGTGCGGATCGCGGCCGAGTCCGAGCCGGCTTCCGGCTCGGTGATCGCCATCGCCGCCCACTTGCCGCCGTAGTGCTCGAGCTGCTCCTCGGTCGCCACCGAGGCGATCGCCGAGTTGCCGAGCCCCTGGCGCGGCATCGAGAGCAGCAGGCCGACGTCGCCCCAGCAGAGCTCGATGATGCCGAGCACGGTGGAGAGGTTGGAGCCGTTGCGGTTCTCGCCGTCGTCGCTCTTCTCGCGGCGCACGCCGGCGGCGCCGGCGCCGCCGATGTCGGAGCCCTCGTTCATGCCGTCGATCAGCGAGGCGAGCATGTCGAGCTCTTTCGGGTAGGCGTGCTCGGCCTCGTCGTACTTGCGCGAGATCGGCCGGAACACCTCGGTCGCGACCTGGTTGGCCTGGCTCGCCAGCGGCTTGAACTTCTTCGGTATCTCGAGGTTGATCATGTGTTGCCTTTCGCTCGTCGGGCGGTGGCCTAGACGAGCAGGGCGCCCTCCATCACGCCCGCGGCTCGCAGGTCTCGGTACCAGCGCTCGACCGGGTGCTCCTTGACGAAGCCGTGGCCGCCGAGCAGCTGGACGCCGTCGGAGCCGATCTGCATCCCCTTGGCGGCGCAGAGCTGGCGGGCGATCGCCGCCTCGCGGGCGAAGCTCTCGCCGCGGTCGGCGCGGCTCGCCGCCCGGTAGGTGGCGAGCCGCATGCCGTTCGATCTCGATGCCGATGTCGGAGACGGCGAAGGCGACGCCCTGGCGGTTGGAGATCGGTTCGCCGAAGGCCTGGCGGTCGTTGACGTAGGGGATCACGTAGTCGAGGACGGCCTGCGCGGTGCCGACCGGCGAGCCCGCACCAGGCGATCCGCGAGCGGTTGACGCACTCGACGTAGTCCTTGGCTTGGCGTTGCCCTCGCCGAGCAGCGCGCTCGGCCGGCAGCTTGCACGCTCTCGATCAGCAGGCGGCCGGTGGCGGCGGGGCGCAGGCCCATCGCCGGCTCGTCTTCGACCGAGAGGCCTTTGGCGCCGGACTCGACCACGAACAGGGCCGGGCCGATGCCCTCGGCCTCGGCGGCGATCACGAACAGCTCGCACTCGGTGGCGCGGGCGACCAGCGACTTGGCGCCGTCGAGGACCCACTCCTCGCCTTCGCGGCGTCGCCTTCGTCTCCAGCTGTCAGCGGGTCGAACAGCGGCCGCGGCTCGAGGATCGCCAGCGCCGCGGCGGGGACGTCCTCGCCGGTGAAGGCGGGCAGGTAGGTCGCCTCCTGCTCGGCGCTGCCCCAGAGGCCGATCGCGGTGGCGACGGCGCCGGGGGCGAGGGCCGCGTAGGCGATGCCCATGTCGCCGTGGGCGAGCGCCTCGCCGATCAGCACGCTGGTCACCGCCGACTGCTCGTGCATGACGCCGCCGAGCTCCTCGGGGACGCCGAGCATGTTGACGCCGAGCTCGGTCGCCTGGTCGAGCAGCTCCGGCGGCGTCTCGCAGGTCGTCGTCGGCCTCGAGCGCCGCCGGGCGGACCTGCTCCTCGGCGAAGGCGCGGCCGCGCCTCCTGGAACATCTGCTGCTCGTCGTCGGGGGTGACGTCGAAGAGGCCCTTCGACTTGCCCTTCTTCTGGCGCGCCGGTTTGCCGAGCTGCTGCGCGGCCTTGAAGGTGCGGCCGGCGGCGGTCGCCGAGCGGAAGCCGTTCTTGGTGCCCTGGAAGAGCGCGCGTCTCGACCTGCTTGCGGATGCGGATGCGGTCCAGCAGGTCGGAGCCGGCGAGGCGGTTCAGCGCCCGCAGGCCGAAGCCCATGCTGCGCTCGGCCATGCCCCTTGTCTCGGTGTCGGTGGTCGTCGTCACTTCTTCCTTCCGGTCTTGGTTTGGATTTGGCGGTCGAGCGGCTGCACGCGGCCGTCGAGGTGCGGCGTGCTGCTTCTTGGCGTCGCGGACGGCGAAGAGCGATCTCCTCGCCCTCCGTCGGCGCTGGCGAACTCGACCCGCGCCGGCAGCAGGATCGGCTTGCGGAAGCGGACCTCGACGGCGAAGGCGTCGGGCAGGCGGCTCTCGAGCGCCGCCAGGCAGCGCGCCTTGGTCCACATCCCGTGCGCGATCGCCGCCGGGAAGCCGAGCGGCTTCGCGGTCAGCGAGTGCATGTGGATCGGGTTGCGGTCGCCGGAGACGCCGGCGTAGCGGCGGCCGAGGTCGCCGCCGAGCTTCCACTCGGCGCTGGCCGGGGGTCGTCGGCGGGGAGCGGCTCGAACGCCTTCGCCGGTCTTCGCCGCCTCGCCATCGCCCTTGCCGCGGCGCAGCATCGTGCTGACGCTCTCCCAGACGACCTCGCCGCCGACCAGGACCTCGGTGACGCAGCGAGAAGGTCTGGCCCTTGGGGTGCGGCTGCAGCTTGGTCGGGCGGACGCGGATCGTCAGCTCCTCGCCGATCCCGATCGGCCGGTGCTGGGCGATCCGGTTCTCGACGTGGACGAGGCCGACCGCGCCGAACGGGAAGCCGCCGTCGGCCATCACCGCCATGTGCAGCGGGAAGGCGAGCACGTGCGGGTAGGTCGGGGGCAGGTGGTCGCGCAGGGCGAAGCCGCAGACCTTGGCGTAGGCGGCGACGTCGCCGGGCTCGGCGGCGACGCCGGCCAGCTCCAGCTCGAGCGTCGGGGATCTCGCCGCCGCCGCCCGGGACGAACGGCAGCAGCGAGGCGCCGGGGATCATCGGCGCCGCGGCGCGCGCGTAGAGCGGCAGGATGCTGGGGGCGCTGTCGAGGGTGCGGGTCGTCCATCAGGCCCCCAGCAGGCTCTGGCCGCAGACGCGGACGACGTTGCCGTTGACGCCGGTCGAGGCGGGGCTGGCGAACCAGGCGATCGTCTCGGCGACGTCGACCGGCAGGCCGCCCTGCGAGAGGCTGGAGAGCCGGCGGCCGGCTTCGCGCGGGCCGATCGGCATCGCCGCGGTCATCTGGGTCTCGATGAAGCCCGGGGCGACGGCGTTGATCGTCGCTTTGCGCTTGGCCAGCTCCGGCGCCATCGCTTCGACCATCCCGATCACGCCGGCCTTCGAGGCGGCGTAGTTGGTCTGGCCGGAGTTGCCGGCGATCCCCGCCATCGAGGAGACGCAGACGATGCGCCCGTTGGCGCGCAGCAGCCTCTGCGTCGAGCAGCGCGTCGTTGATCCGCTCCTCGCTGGAGAGGTTGATCTCCATCAGCTGCGCCCAGCGCTCCTCGGGCATCTTCGCGATCGTCCGGTCCTTGGTCACGCCGGCGTTGTGGACGACGACGTCGACGCCCGTCGGCGAAGCTCGGCGGCGATCCGCTCCGGCGCGTCCTCGGCGGTGATGTCGAGCTCGATCGCCTCGGCCGCCGATCGCCTCGGTGACGGCCTTCAGGTCGGCCGCCGCCTGCGGGACGTCGAGGCCGACGACCTCGGCGCCGTCGCGGGCGAGGGTGCTGGCGATCGCGGCGCCGATCCCGCGCGAGGCGCCGGTGACCAGCGCCACCTTGCCGGCCAGCGGCCGGTCCCAGTCGATCTCCGGCGTCGGGGCGACGCCTTTGCCGATCCGCACCACCTGGCCGGAGACGTAGGCCGAGCGCGGCGAGAGCAGGAAGCGCAGGGTCGAGTCGAGCTGGTCCTCGGCGCCCGGCGCGACGTAGACGAGCTGCGCGGTCGCGCCGCGGCCGCCGATCTCCTTGCCGAGCGAGCGGGTGAAGCCCTCCAGCGCCCGCTGGGCGGTGTGGGCCGCGGGCCGAGCCGGCCTCCGCCGGCGGCGTGCCGAGGACGACGACGCGGCCGCTGCGCTGCAGGCGCGCCGACCGCGGGGTAGAAGAAGCGCTGCAGCTCGACCAGCTCGGTCGAGTCGGCGATCCCGGTGGCGTCGAAGACGAGCGCCTTGGCCTTGCCCTCGGCGCCGGCCCGTTCGGCCTTGATGCTCGTCGAGGAGCGGCGGCGATCGCCTTGCCGAGGCGGCCGCCGGGGGCGGCGCCGGTCAGGACCGGGCCGGCGACGACCGGCGCGCCCGGCTCGTAGCGGTCGAGCTCGACCGGCTGGGGCAGCCCGAGCTGCTTGGCGATCGTGCCGAGACGAGCGGCGCGTTGACGAGCTGCGAGTAGCGGTCGCTCATGGTTACTTGGCACCTCCCGGGGCTCTCGAGGATCGCGACGACGCCCTGGCCGCCGGCGGCGCAGATGCTGATCACGCCGCGGCCCTTGCCGTCTTCGTGCAGCTGCTTGGCGAGGCTGGCGACGATCCGCCCGCCGGTCGCGGCGAACGGGTGGGCGGCGGCCAGCGAGCCGCCGTTGACGTTGAGCTTCTCGCGGTCGATCGCGCCGAGCGGCTTGTCGCGGCCGAGCTTCTCCTTGCAGAAGCCCGGGTCCTCCCAGGCCTTCAGCGTGCAGAGCACCTGGGCGGCGAAGGCCTCGTGGATCTCGTAGTAGTCGAAGTCCTGCAGTTTCGAGGCCGGCGCGGTCGAGCATGCGCGGCATCGCGTAGGCGGGCGCCATCAGCAGCCCTTCGCGCTTGTGGACGTGGTCGACGGCGGCGGTCTGCGCCTCGGTGATGTAGGCGAGGATCGGCAGGCCGCGCTCCTTCGCCCACTCCTCGGAGGCGAGCAGGACGGCGGAGGCGCCGTCGGAGAGCGGCGTCGAGTTGGCCGCGGTCATCGTCCCCTCGGGGCCGCCGAAGACCGGCTTCAGCTTCGCCAGCTTCTCGAGGCTCGAGTCCGGGCGCAGGTTCTGGTCGCGCTCGAGGCCCGAGGTAGGGGGTGATCAGGTCGTCGAAGAAGCCGCGCTCGTAGGCGGCGGCGAGGTTCTTGTGGCTGGCGACCGCGAGCTCGTCCTGCTCGGCCCGGCCGATCTCCCATTCGCTCGGCCATGATCGCGCAGTGCTCGCCCATCGAGAGGCCGGTGCGCGGCTCCTCGTTGCGGGGGATCGCGGGGACGATGTGGCCGGGGCGGACGCTCGGTCAGCGCCCGCAGCTTGCCCATCGGTCGAGCGCTGCGCGGTTGGCCTCCAGCAGGGTCTCGCGCAGCTGCTCGTTGAGGGCGATCGGGGCGTCGGAGGTGGTGTCGGCGCCGCAGGCGATGCCGGAGTCGATCTGGCCGAGGGCGATCTTGTTGGCGACCAGGATCGTCGTCTCCAGGCCGGTCCCGCAGGCCTGCTGGACGTCGTAGGCGGGGGTCTCGGCGGCGAGCCGGGTGCCGAGCACGCTCTCGCGGGCGAGGTCGCGGTCGCGCGAGTGCTTGAGGACGGCGCCGCCGGCGACCTCGCCGAGCGTCTCGCCCTCGAGGCCGAAGCGGTCGACCAGCCCGTCGAGCGCGGCGGTCAGCATGTCCTGGTTGGAGGCGTGCGAGTAGGCGCTGTTGGAGCGCGCGAAGGGGATCCGGTTGCCGCCGACGACGGCGACTTTGCGGGTCTTGACTGTTCATGCGGGGGTGGGTCCTCCTTGGGGGGAATTGGAAGTGGGGGCGCGAGCGCTCGCGCAGGCCGGGCTCGACGGTGGAGATCAGCAGCTCGGCGGCGTCCTCGGCGCTGATCGCCTCGGTCCGCAGCCACCAGCGGGCGAGCGCCTCGGCGGCGCCGAGCAGGGCGGTGGAGAGGGCCTCGACTTCGACCTTGGCCGCCTCGCGGCGGCGCTCGGGCAGCTGCGCCAGCAGCGAGGCGGAGACGAGGTCGAGGATCTGGCCGCGGTAGGCGGCGACGCGGTCGGCGACCTCGCCGTGGTGGGGGAGGGTCTCGTCGAAGAGCACCGCCCAGGCGGCGCGGTCGGTGTCGAGGAAGGAGAAGAAGGCGCGGACGCCGGCGCCGAGCGCGTCGCCGGGGTTGGCGGTCTGCGTCGACCGCCTCGGCGATCGTCGCGATCAGCGCGTCGCCCGCCCGCTCCATGCAGGCGATGTAGAGCCGCTCCTTGTTGCCGAAGTAGTTGTAGAGCAGCGGCTTGGTGACCCCGACCGCGGCGGCGATCTCGTCCATCGTCACCGCCGCGTAGCCGCGCTCGGCGAACAGCCCGTGCGCCGCCGCCAGCGTCTGCTCCATGCGGTCGTCCCGCGAAAGCCGTGGTGCGAACCGATGCATCCATCGGTGTAGACGTTACCCGAATATAAATTTATATACGCGTAACGTGATCTATCCCACAGAGCCTGGATGAGCCGAAGGGCGCGGGCTGGTCGATGTGGTGGGCGCTACCCACCGGTCGCTTGACTTTGCAACCCCGCCAGCGCTCCCGCTGCCCTTCGGCAAATCGTGAGGAGGACGGGGGACTCGAACCCCATCCGGAGGGCTACCTCCGAACTCACGATTGTCAATCGATAGCGACACCTTGCCGCTTCGTCCTCCGCGGACATAAGGCGGAGGGACGGCGAGTTCTCCCCGTTGACGAGCAAGGTTTCTCGGACTACGCTGGACGAACTCACGGTTGTCAATCGGTTCCGGGGTAGCTCCCCGCACAAGACCCGCCTCGCGGCGGGTCTTCGTGATTCAGGCCTCGGAGAAGCCGAAGGGGTGGGGATCGGTTCTCTTCAGCTGCCGGGCACAGGCTGGTCGATTCGATGGGAGCTACCCGTCAGCCGCATGATCGTCGCGGCCTCGCCAGTTGTCCTGCACCCGGCAGCAAATCGTGAGGAGGACGGGGGACTCGAACCCCATCCGAAGGGCTACTTCGGACTCACGTGTATCAAGCGCTCGCGGTGCCTCACCGCTTCATCCTCCGCCCCTCTAAGGCTGCAGTCAGGGAAACTCTCCCCCTTTGACGAGAGAGATAAAGAGGAGTATTTTTGGCTTTCCGTGTATCAGGCGCTCTGGGGGTAGCTCCCCCGCACGAAAAAGACCCGCTTCGGCGGGTCTTCGTGATTCTGGGGTGGGGCGGAGGGGCTAGCTCAGCTCGGTGCCGTCGTAGAGCTTCTTGACGTGCACGGTGCCGGCGGGGGCGGCTTCGATGCAGAGCTTGCAGAGGACGCACTCGTCGAGGTTCTCCTCGACGATCTCGACGCTGCCGTCGGCGTCCTTGAAGATGTCGACGGGGCAGACTTCTTCGAGCTTGGCGGCGAGCGCGGCGTCGCCCTCGATCGAGTCGTCGACCTCGACGTCGATGAAGACCTTGTTCAGCTTCTCGGCCATCAGGCGGTCGCTCCGATCTTCTCCTTGACCGCGTCGGGGATCTCGTCGATCCGCTCGACGACGCGGATGCCGGCGGCTTCGAGGCGGGCGATCTTCTCGGTCGCGGTGTCCTCTTTGCCCTCGACGATGGTGCCGGCGTGGCCGAAGCTCATGCCCTTCATCTCCTCGTCGTCCATGAATTTGCCGGCCATGAAGGCGACGATCGGCAGGCGGGAGTTGTTGTCCTTGACCCATTCGGCGAGCTGGGCCTCCATGCGGCCGCCGGGCTCGGTGTAGATGACGATCGCCTCGGTCTGCTCGTCGGCCTCGAAGTAGGGCATCAGCTCGGCGTAGGCGGAGCCGATGATCGCGTCGCCGCCGATCGAGACGGCGGTGGAGACGCCGAGGCCGGCCTGGGTCAGCGAGGAGGAGATCTCGGTGGTCATCCCGCCGGAGCGGCTCATCACGCCGACGCGGCCGGGCGCGTAGGCCTTGGCCGCGTCTTTGGCGGGGCCGCCGATGCCGCCCATCTTGCAGACCTCGGGGACGATCAGGCCGAGGCAGTTGGGGCCGATGATCCGGGCGCCGTCCATGTTCGCCAGCTCGACCATCTGGGCGACGTCGCCGCGCGGGATCCGCTCGGTGACGATGACGATCAGCTTGATCCCGTTGAGGATCGCCTCGAAGACCGCGTCCTTGGTGAAGGCGGGGGGGACGGTGACGACGGAGCCGTCGATCGGGCCGCCGTGGTGCTCGACCGCCTGGGCGACGGTGTCGAAGACCGGCACGCCGTGGACCTCGCGGCCCTTGCGGCCGGGGGTGACGCCGCCGACGACCTTGGAGCCGTAGTCGAGGCACTCGCGGGTCAGGTTGACCGCCTCGCGGCCGGTGATCCCCTGGACGATGAAGGTCGTGTCCTTGTCGAGCAGGATGCTCATCGGCCGGGCGCCCCCTGGATCTTGGCGACGGCGCGGCCGGCGGCCTCCCACATCGAGACCGAGCGGTCGCAGTACTCGACCCCGTACCTCTCGAGGATCTTGAAGCCCTCCTCCTCCCAGGCACCGGGGATGCGGAAGATCGCGATCGTCTCGCCGGGGTCCTTGCCGAGCTCGAGGCAGGCCTTGATCACGCCGCGGGCGACGATGTCGACGCGGGTGTTGGAGACGATCGACATCATCACCGCGATCTTCTCGACGCCGTCCTTTTCCAGCACCTCCTTGGCCAGGCCGCAGGCCTTGGCGACCGACGGGTTGCCGCCGATCTCGGAGTAGTTGGCGGGCTTGCCGCCCTGGTTGCGGACCGCGTCGGTGAGGGTCAGCGAGCCGCCGCCGGCGCCGATCACGAGGCCGAGG
Source organism: uncultured Actinomycetes bacterium (assembly GCA_963850735.1). Lineage (GTDB taxonomy): Bacteria > Actinomycetota > Thermoleophilia > Solirubrobacterales > 70-9 > VAYN01. The sequence continues at coordinate 416,395 of CAWKMK010000003.1, read as the reverse complement.
TTGCCGGTGAAGCCGTGGTCCTTGCCCTGGATCACGCCGCGGTGGTCGGCGGCGTCGATCGCGGCGACGTTGCGCTCGAAGTCGGAGGGCTCGTAGGTCTCGCGGGTGTCGTCCTCGGCGATCTCGAGCTCCTTGCGCAGCAGCTTCTTCTGCCGGCCGACCGCCTCGTTCTCCATCTCCATGTGGGCGTCGAGGGCGACGAAGCTGCCGTCGGTCAGCTCGGCCAGCGGGTTGATCTCGGCCAGGGTCATGTCGTTCTCGCGGAAGAGGCGGGCGAGGCGGGCGAGGATCGGCGTCGCCCGGTTCAGCTGCGAGCCGGTGACCCCGGTCGCGGCGACGACCTGCTTGGCCTCGAAGTCGGGGATCGGGAAGAGGTTGGAGACGTGGCCTCTGCCGACGTGGTCGGGGTGGGTCTCGGCGACCTCCTCGATGTCGATCCCGCCCATGTCGCTGAACAGCATCAGCGGTTTCTTCGCGGTGCCGTCCCAGACGACGCTGGCGTAGTACTCCTGCTTGACCTCGGCTTTGGGGTCGACGAGGACGCCGCGCGGCATGTGGCCGTTGATCTCCAGCTTGAGGATCTCCTCGGCGTGCTCGGCGGCCTCGTCGGGCGTGTCGGCGAACTTGACGCCGCCGGCCTTCATCCGGCCGCCGCTCAGCACCTGGCGACTTGATCACGACCGGGCCGCCGATCTCCTCGGCGGCCTTGCGGGCCTCCTCGGCGGTCGTGCAGAAGCCGTACTTGGTGACGGGGATCCCCGCCAGCTCGACGATCTTCCTTGCCTCGTACTCGTAGAACCGCATCGCGGCGCGGAACCCTATCCAAACGGCGGATGTTGGAAGTCCCCGACGCGCTTCATCGGGAACGGGACGCTCGTCTGGCTGCCGAAAACCGCCCGCACAGCGCCCTTCTTGCCGCGCCCGTAGCTGCTCTTCAGCGTGCCGTGGAAGATCCCGACCTTGTCGGCGCTGAACCGCGCCAGCCGCTTCCACTTGCCGCCGAGGAAGGCTTCGAGCACGACCGGGCCCGGGGCGCTGGTCGGGGTGCGGCCCCAGTATTCGAGCCCGCCCGGCTTTCTTGCCCTGCGGCTTCTTGGCGAAGGCGACGAAGGGGAAGCGGAAGCTGACCAGGACTTCCTTCGGCTGGTCGGCGGCGAGGTCGGCGCCGCGGAAGTAGAGGCCGGACTGGACGCGTGCCTTCGCCGCCGGCCGAGTCGGCTGGTCGCGGAGGCTGTACCAGAAGAAGTTGGTCACCCCGTTGGCCCAGGCCTCGTGCAGGGCTTCGGCGGTCCACTGGGTGAGGATCTTCATCGGCAGCCCGCTCGGGTCGGGCGGGTTGGAGTCCCAGGAGAACTCGGTGATCCAGAGCTGGGTGCGTTTGAACTGGCCCTGGATGTGGCCGGCTTTGTCCGCCGCCTTCAGCAGCGTCTGCAGCTTCGCCGAGGTCGCCCATCTGGACGTCGTTGGGCCGGCCTTCGTGGGTCGGGCCGCCGGTCGAGTAGGAGTGGACGTCGAAGGCGTCGAAGCGGACGCCGCCCTCGCAGCCCTTGATCGGCTTCGGCTTGGTCGTGCCCTTCATGCAGAGCAGCAGGCGGGTGAATCGCATCGGGCCGATGTTGTAGCCCTTCAGTTCGGTCGGGCCGAGACCGCCGGCGATCACGATGTTGCTCGGGTCGACGGCCTTGATCGCGTCGTAGAAGCCGTTGATCAGCGTCGCGGTAGAGGAAGGGCGAGAGCGGCTTGAAGTTCGGTGTTGAACTGGGGGAAGAAGAAGAGGGTCAGGTTGGGCTCGTTGAGCGCCCTGCCAGTACTGGACCCGCGGCAGGCCGGCGAAGGTGCCGCTGTAGCGCCGCGCCGCGGCGGTCGCGAAGGCGGCGAGGGCGGCGGGGTCGGGATCGCAGACTTCGGTCAGCTGCAGGCCGGGAGAGCTGACGCAGCGCTGGGCCCACTTCGGCGCGCCGTCGATCAGCAGCAGCGGGGCGAGCCCGTGGCGCACCGCTTCGGTGACGCCGCCGTCGATGTAGGACCAGTTGCGGTAGTTGGGGTCGGCGGGGTTGGTCGGGTCCCAGCTGGCCGGTGCTTTCTCGGGGGCGACGCTCGACCAGTCGAGGACGAGGCGGACGTAGCGGGCGCCGGCGTCGCGGGTGCGGTCGAAGGAGAGCGGGCTGTAGTCGCCGATCCCGGAGATCCCGGTTTCGAAGGGGCGGGCCGAGGCGGCGCCGGGCAGCGCCAAGAGGAAGAGGGCGAGCGCCGTCAGCAGCAGCGCGAAACGGGATTTGGCTGGCGTCGAATGCATAAAGCCTGTGTCGGGCTGAATCGGGCGCGGGGTTTAGGCCCGGTGCCCAGGCCTGCGCGTGCCGCATCCGTACCCAGTAGGCAACGGAGCCAATCAGCGTCAGGACGATCACCAGCGGCAGCCAGAGGCCGAGGTTGCCGTCGCCGGCGCCGGTCGCCTGGCCGAGAACCTGCCCGAAGCCCGAGGATCCCTCCGGCTGCTGCACCTTGGCGTTGGCGCCGCCTGCCGTACCGCCGGAGGAGCCGCCGTTCGAGCCGGCGGTACCGGTCGAGCCGGTGCCGCCTTCTTCTTCGCCCTGCCGCGCCTTGCCGCCGGTCTGGTCGCCGCCGCTCGTCTTGCCGCCGGCTCCTTCGCCTTGCTGCCGTCGCCGGCGCTGCCGTGGTCGGCGAGCTGGGGGGAGCGGTTTCCGCCGCGATTTCGGCCGCTGCCTTGCCCGCCGGGCCCTTCGCCTCGAGCTTCTTGGCGTTGCCGGCGCCGAGCGCGGTGCCGGGGGTTACGTCCTTGCGCTTGCCGCCGCTTTCGCCGCCGGCGCCGGGAAAGCTTTCGGTGTACTGGTTGGCGGCCGAGTTGGCGGGCGGAACGTAGTATTCGGCCGGCGAGGCGGCCGGCAGGGCGAGCGCGGCCGCCACGGCGCAGACCGCGGCGATGGCTGAGGATTTGGCGTCGGTTTTTCATCGCTTGGTGGCGAGGGCCGTTGTCCGACCCGTGCTCCTAGGATAGAACCGGATGGAGGCCAGCTCGATGCGGTGGCGCGAAATGGTGGCGAAGATTCGCGCCGGATGGGACTGGGCTGCCGTCGCAACCTGGGCGCTCTGCTTCGGCCTGGTCGTCTTCCTCGGCCTCGAAGGCGGCGGCTATGACCCGCTGGTCCACGACCAGGTCGGGATCGCCGTCTGGTGGGCGCTGCTGGCGACCGTCGCCGTCGGCGCTGCTGCCGCGGCGCCGGCTCGGGCCCGCCGCTCTCGGCGCCCTGGGCCTGCTGGCCGCCTTCGCGCTCTGGATCGGCCTCAGCCTTGATCTGGACCGAGAGCGTCGAGAAAACCTTCACCGACTTCGCCCGCGCGCTCAGCTACCTGGCGATCTTCGCCCTGGTCATGGTCAGCCGCGACGGCCAGGAAACGCAGCGGCTGATCGGCGCGGTCGCCGCCGCGATCGTCCTCGTCGCGACCGTGGCGCTGCTCTCGCGCCTGCACCCCGCCTGGTTCCCGACCGCGCAGCAGACCGGCAAGCATCCTCGAAAGCGAGGAACGGCTCTCCTTCCCGCTCAACTACTGGAACGCGCTGGCGGCGCTGACCGCGATCGGGGTGCCGCTGCTGCTGCAGCTGGCGAGCGGAGCGCGCTGGATCGTCACCCGGGCGCGCCGCCGCGGCGGCGCTGCCGGCGATGATGCTGGTCCTCTTCTTGACGCTCTCGCGCGGCGGCATCGCCGCCGCGGCGATCGCGACCCTGGTCTTCCTCGCGTTCGCGGCCGACCGCCTGCCGAAGCTGGTCCCGCTGGCGATCGCGGCGGTCGCCGGCGGCCTTCCTCGATCGCCCTCGCCCACGACCGCGACGGCGCTGCACGAAGGGCTCGCCAACGCCACCGCCCGCGAACAGGGCGACGAGCTGCTGCCGATCGTGATCGTCGTCTGCGCCGCCGTCGGGCTGCTGCAGGCGGGCATCTCGGCCCTGGGCCGGCGCTGGCAGCGGCCCGATTGGACGCGCCCCTCGAAGCAGGGGACCTGGGCGGGTGTGGCGATCGGCGCCGTGGTCGTCCTGGTCGTCGCGCTTGCGCGCCGGCGCGCCGGGCCGCGCTCTCCGACGCCTGGGGCGAATTCAAGGAGGGCGGCGGGCCGGGCGAGGGCACGCGAGCGCCTCAGCAGCGCCGCCGGCGAGAGCCGCTACCAGTTCTGGAGCGCGGCGGTCGACGAGAACGCGACCGCGCCGCTGATCGGGACCGGCTCGGGCACCTTCGAGTTCTGGTGGGCGCGCGAAGGCGACGCCGACGAAACCGTCCGCGACGCCCACTCGCTCTACCTGCAGACCCTGGGCGAGCTGGGGATCGTCGGACTGCTGATCCTGCTCGCCTTCCTCGCCTGGGTCTTCGTCAGCGGTCTGCGGGCGGCGCTGCTCAGCGACGCCGCCGAGCGCTCGCGGCTGGCCGCGGCCCTGGCCGGGTTCACGGTCTTCCTCTTGACCGCGGCGGTCGACTGGATGTGGCAGGTGCCGGTGGTGCCGGTGGCGGTGCTGCTGCTCGCCTGCGGCCTGCTCGTCGCCCGGGGCGGTAGCGACAAGCCGCGCCTGCTCGGTTCCCTGGCGGGTCGGCGTCGGCGTCGTCGTCCCTGCTGGCGATCGTCGCGATCGCGATCCCGCTCGCCTCGCTCGAGCCTCGTCCGCCAGAGCGAGGCCGAGGCGCGCGCCGGCGACTACCCGGCCGCCCTCGACGACGCCAAGAGCGCCCAGAACGTCGAGCCGGGCGCGGCGACGCCGCGGCTGCAGGAGGCGCTGGTCCTGGAGCTGATGCGGCGACTTCCCCGCCGCCGAAGCGGCGGCCCGCGAGGCGGTCGACCGCGAGTCGACCAACTGGCAGCACCTGGCTGGTCCTCTCGCGGATCGCCGCCGAGAACGGCCACGCCGACGCCTCGGTCGCCGCTTACGAAGAAGCGCGCAGCCTCAATCCGCGCGGGGCGATCTTCAACCGCTAGACAGATGGTCGGCGGGCGCCGGGCGGGTTGGGATACTGCCCTGCGTGCGTTTCCCCCCGAGGCCGGCCGGTGAGCCGGACAGCTCGTTGTTTCGCGGTTCTCGGACTCCTCGCGATCGCCTTTTCGGTGGCGGGCTGCGGGACCGTGATCGACCCCGTCAAGACCGAGGACACGATCCAGGCTGACCTGGAAGACTCGACTCCATGACAAGATTCAGGCTGTCGATTGCCCCTCCGATGTCGCAGTCGACCCGGGCGCGACCTTCACCTGCGACAGTGACTTTCTCCGACGGCGAGCGAGAAAGTAGCGACGTTGAAGATCCGCAACGAGGATGCCGACGTCTCGATCGATCGGCCTCAAACCCAAGAACTGAAGATAGGCGAGCAGAGGCGAATGAGCGACCTGACCACCGCCCCAGCGAGCTGACCACCCACGCAGAAACTCCTGACTGGGTCGGCGAGATCGCCGCCCTGACCCAGCCCGACTCCGTCCACTGGTGCGACGGCTCCGCCGAGGAGTACGACCGCCTCGCCCAGGTCCTGATCGACGCCGGCACCTTCGAGCGCCTCTCCGACGCCAAGCGCCCGAACTCCTACCTCGCCCTCTCCGACCCCGCCGACGTCGCCCGGGTCGAAGACCGCACCTTCATCTGCTCCGAGCAGGAGGAGGACGCCGGCCCGACCAACAACTGGCGCGACCCGGCCGAGATGCGCGAGACGCTCAACGGCCTCTTCAAGGGCTGCATGGTGGGCCGCACGATGTACGTGGTGCCCTTCTCGATGGGCCCGCTCGGCTCGGAGATCTCCGAAATCGGCGTGCAGCTGACCGACTCCGCCTACGTCGCCACCAACATGCGGATCATGACCCGGATGGGCAAGGCCGCGCTCGACGTGCTCGGCGCCGACGGCGAGTTCGTCCCCTGCGTGCACTCGGTCGGGATGCCGCTGGCCGAGGGCGTCGAAGACGTCTCCTGGCCCTGCAACGACGACAACAAGTACATCGTCCACTACCCCGAGACGCGCGAAATCTGGTCCTTCGGCTCGGGCTACGGCGGCAACGCCCTGCTCGGCAAGAAGTGCTTCGCGCTGCGGATCGCCTCGGCGATGGCCCGCGACGAGGGCTGGCTGGCCGAGCACATGCTGATCCTCAAACTGACCTCGCCCGAGGGCACGGTCAAGTACATCACCGGCGCCTTCCCCTCGGCCTGCGGCAAGACCAACCTGGCGATGCTGGTCCCGACCCTGCCCGACTGGAAGGTCGAGACGGTCGGCGACGACATCGCCTGGATGAAGTTCGGCGAGGACGGCCGCCTCTACGCGGTCAACCCCGAGGCCGGCTTCTTCGGCGTCGCGCCCGAACACCAGCCACAAGACCAACCCGAACGCGATGGACACGATCGAGCGCAACTCGATCTTCACCAACTGCGCCAAGACCGACGACGGCGACATCTGGTGGGAGGGGATGACCGGCGAGCCGCCGGCGCACGCGATCGACTGGCACGGCAACGACTGGACGCCCGAGTCCGAGAACGCCCGCCGCCCACCCGAACGCCCGCTTCACGACGCCGGCCTCGCAGTGCCCCTCGATCGCGCCCGAGTGGGAGGACCCGGCCGGGGTGCCGATCGACGCCTTCCTCTTCGGCGGCCGCCGCGCCACCGTGGTGCCGCTGGTCCAGGAAGCGTTCGACTGGGAGCACGCGGTCTTCATGGGGGCGACGATGTCCTCGGAGACGACCGCCGCCGCGGCCGGCGCGGTCGGCCAGCTGCGCTTCGACCCGATGGCGATGCTGCCCTTCTGCGGCTACAACATGGCCGACTACTTCGCCCACTGGCTGAAGGTCGGCCAGCGCGAGGGCGCGCAGCTGCCGCGCGTCTTCTACGTCAACTGGTTCCGCAAAGACGCCGACGGCAAGTTCCTCTGGCCCGGCTTCGGCGAGAACAGCCGCGTGCTCGAGTGGGTCTTCCGCCGCTGCGAGGGCGAGGCGCGAGGCGGTCGAGACCCCGATCGGGCTGCTGCCGGCCGAGGGCGAGATCGACACCGAGGGGCTCGAGATCTCCGACGAGGCGATGGAGGAGCTGCTCAGCGTCGACACCGAGCTGGTCAAGGAGCAGCTGCCCCAGGTCAAGGAGCACCTGGCCAAGTTCGGCGACAAGCTGCCGGCCGAGATCTCAGCCCAGCTCGAAGCGCTCGAACAGCGCCTGAGCAACCAGCTGTCCAGCCACCGCGCCGATCGCGCGGGTGGCGCGGGGGAGGGATGCCGAGCATCCAGCGCAGGCGTCCCTCTCCTGCGACAGGACCCGCGCGCCTACTAGGCCCTGTAGGCCTCGGCCAGCTCGGGGTCCTTCTCGGCCAGCATTTCGGCCAGCTCGACCATCACCTTGCACTGCTTCCAGGTGGCGTCGTCCTGCATCTTGCCGTCGATCATGTGGACGCCGCGGCCGTCGGGGATCGCCTCGATCACTTTCTTGGCGAACTTGACCTCGTCCGGCGGCGGGCTGAAGACCTTCTTGGCGATGCCGATCTGGACCGGGTGCAGCGACCAGGCGCCGACGCAGCCCATCAGGAAGGCGGCGCGGAACTGGGTCTCGCAGCCGGCCGTGTCCTTGATGTCGCCGAAGGGGCCGTAGAAGGGCAGGATCCCGGCCGCGGTGCAGGCGTCGACCATGCGGGCGATCGAGTAGTGCCAGAGGTCCTGCTGGGCGGTGACGCGGTCGGCCTCGGGGTTCTCCGGGTCGGCCGGGTCCTCCATCACGCGGTAGCCGGGGTGGCCGCCGCCGACGCGGGTCGTCTTCATCCGCCGCGAGGCGGCGAGGTCGGCGGGGCCGAAGCTCATCCCCTGCATGCGCGGGCTGGCGGCGGCGATCTCCTCGAGGTTGACGACGCCCTGCGCGGTCTCGAGGATCGCGTGGACGAGGATCGGGCGCGACAGTCCGGCCTTCGCCTCGAGCTGGGCGAGCAGGCGGTCGACGTAGTGGATGTCCCAGGCGCCCTCGACCTTGGGGACCATCATCGTCTCGAGCTTGTCGCCGATCTCGGTCGACCAGCTCGGTCAGGTCGTCGAGGACCCAGGGGCTCTCCAGCGAGTTGACCCGGGTCCAGAGCGAGGTCTGGCCGAAGTCGGTCTCCTTGGCGGCGCGGATCAGGCCGGCGCGGGCGGCCTCCTTGCGGTCGACCGGGACCGCGTCCTCGAGGTTGCCGAGCAGGATGTCGGTCTTTCGGCGATGGCGCCGGCCTTGGCGACCATCTTCTCGTTCGAGAAGTCGAGGAAGTGGATCATCCGCGAGGGCTTGACCGGGATCTCGCGCAGCGGCTCCGGGGCGCCGATCGCCTGCGGCTGGAAGAAGTCTCTGGGGTGTCTCAAGCTGCTCCTCGGGTCGTTTCGAAGTTCAGGGCGGCTGGAAATCTAGTCGGCGTGCAAGTTTGCCGCCTCCCGCGCGCCTAAATTGCGCGGTTATCGAGGCAGCGCAGCGCGACAGCACCCAGGACTGGATCGTGCCCCGCGGGCGCCGTGCCGACCGTGGCCGAGCTCGAGGCGCGGATCGACGAGGCGGTGGTGATCGCCCGTGCCTCCGAGGAGGGGGTTCGTGGAGGTCGGGGCGATGGCGCTTGATGCGGCGCGGCAGGCCCGGCGGGCGGCTGAGATGGCTGAGCGGGCGAGCGCTGCTGCGGTGGCAGGCCGGCGGATCAAGGCTCCGGTGGGTCCCGGCGGGTCCTGATCGTGCCAGCAGGAAAGCGGAAAAGCGCGCCTGTCGGTCGGGAAGTGGTCATCGACCCGCTGCACGCGGTTCAACCAGCGGGCGGATGCGATTGCCGCTCGGTTGCAGAAGCTGCAGCGGGTGCCGGTCTAGCTTCAGGCGCCGCAGTGGGAGCCGAAGTGCTGGGTCCAGAGGTGGACGCCGGTTAGGCCGCCTAGCTGGCCGACCCGGAGGTCGATGCCCGTCTCCTCGAAGTCGCCGAGGATGTTGGCGCGGTGGGCGGGGGAGCGCATCCAGGCGCGGAAGATCGAGCCGACCGTCCCTTCCTCTTCGACGCCCCAGGCAAGGTTCTCGCCGACGCGCCAGCACTCGGCCGACATGTAGCCGCTTTCCTCGATCCAGTAGGTGAATTCGACGGCCGCAGGCGGTGTGGCTGAATTCGTTGCAGCGCAGCAGGTCATCGCCCTTCTCGACCGCCGTTTGCCGCAGCGTTTCGGACTGGGCGAGGGGGGGCAGGCCGTAACGCTCGCGGGTCTCGCTGACCAGACAGAGCATCGCGCTTTCCTGGGCGACCGCCGGGGCGTCGAGACTGACCCCGGTGGGGCAGCCCCCCTGCAGGGTCGCCTGCCGGGCGGTCGGCTGGCCGACGGCCGTGGCATTGCCGAGGGACGCGGCGGCGGCCGTCGAGGCGAGCAAACCGCAGCCGACGGCTACGGCGAGGAGGGCGTGGGCGAGGCGACGCGGCATGCCACGCGTATCGCCTTTTCAGCCGTTCGAATCCAACTACGTCAAGGCGTCTGGACGGACGTTGTAGTGGGTGAAATGGCCCAGATCACGACCCCGGTCCAAACTTTTCCTACTGACCTTTAGCAAAAGTAGTGAGTTTGGCCGGATGTTTGATCGAAATGATTAGTCAAACGTCCGGGAGTTCTGTACGTTCGCCGCGCGAAGGCCGCCATTTGCGGGCTTCTTTCTTTTTCTACGAACTGTGAAACCAGTTAGGAGATCCGCAATGAGTGCTTCAACTTCACGGCCGACGCGCGTGGCTGTGGTTGCGATTTGCCTCGGCCTGCTCGCCCTGATGTTGGGCGCGGGGCCGGCGGCGGCCGCAAAAACCATCACGGTCGAGTCGCTGACTCTGTGCGTGAAGACCTCGGGCCCCGAAAAGGGCATCGTGCGCTTCAACGGCAAGAGCCTGAAATGCAAAGCGGGCGAGAAACGCGTCCAGGTTGTCGGCTCCGGCAAGCAGGGCGTGCTTGGCGTCACCGCCGAAACCGGCGCCAAAGGTGAAACCGGCGCCGCCGGCACCGCAGGTGCCGAAGGTAAAGCGGGCACCGAAGGTAAAGCGGGCACCGAAGGTAAAGAAGGCAAACAGGGGCCCGAAGGTAAAGAAGGCAAACAGGGTTCCGCCGGCAAAGATGGCACCAACGGCAAAGATGGCACCAATGGGAAAGATGGAACCAATGGCAAAGACGGTTCCAACGGGAAAGACGGCAAAAACGGCAACACCGTTCTCAACGGCAGCGGCCCGCCGTCGAACGTAGTCGGCGCCAACGGCGACTTCTACATCGACACCGCCGCCAACGAGATCTACGGCCCGAAGGCCGGCGGCGAATGGCCCTCGAGCGGCACCTCGCTGGTTGGTCCGGAAGGAAAAGAAGGCAAACAGGGCCTGCCCGGTGCCGACGGCATCGACGGTGAAGACGGCGCTGACGGCAAAGAAGGCCCCGAAGGCAAAGAAGGCCCGCAGGGTCAGCCGGGTAAAGACGGCGCCGACGGTAAAGACGGCGCTGACGGCAAAGAAGGCCCCGAAGGCAAAGAAGGCCCGCAGGGTCAGCCGGGTAAAGACGGCACCGACGGAAAAGACGGCGCTGACGGCAAAGAAGGCCCCGAAGGCAAAGAAGGCCCGCAGGGTCAGCCGGGTAAAGACGGCACCGACGGAAAAGACGGCGCTGACGGCAAAGAAGGACCGGAAGGCAAAGAAGGCCCGCAGGGTCAGCCGGGTAAAGACGGCACCGACGGAAAAGACGGCGCTGACGGCAAAGAAGGCCCCGAAGGCAAAGAAGGCCCGCAGGGTCAGCCGGGTAAAGACGGCACCGACGGAAAAGACGGCGCTGACGGCAAAGAAGGCCCCGAAGGCAAAGAAGGCCCGCAGGGTCAGCCGGGTAAAGACGGCACCGACGGAAAAGACGGCGCTGACGGCAAAGAAGGACCGGAAGGCAAAGAAGGCCCGCAGGGTCAGCCGGGTAAAGACGGCACCGACGGAAAAGACGGCGCTGACGGCAAAGAAGGACCGGAAGGCAAAGAAGGCCCGCAGGGTCAGCCGGGTAAAGACGGCACCGACGGAAAAGACGGCGCTGACGGCAAAGAAGGCCCCGAAGGCAAAGAAGGCCCCGAAGGCAAAGAAGGCCCCGAAGGCAAAGAAGGCCCCGAAGGCAAAGAAGGCCCGCAGGGTCTACCCGGCACCGACGGTAAAGACGGGAAAGACGGCCTGAACGGCAACACCGTGCTCAACGGCAGCGGCCCGCCGTCGAACGTAGTCGGCGCCAACGGCGACTTCTACATCGACACCGCCGCCAACGAGATCTACGGCCCGAAGGCCGGCGGCGAATGGCCCTCGAGCGGCACCTCGCTGGTCGGCCCCGAAGGCAAAGAAGGCCCGCAAGGTCTACCGGGCACGCCCGGCCTCGACGGCAAAGACGGGAAAGACGGCATCGACGGTAAAGACGGTGCTCCCGGCGCCGAAGGAAAAGAAGGCAAACAGGGTCCGGAAGGTAAAACCGGTCCGGAAGGTAAACAGGGACCCGAAGGCAAACAGGGTCTGGAAGGCAAAGAAGGTAAAACCGGTCCCGAAGGCAAACAGGGCGTCGAAGGTAAAGAAGGTAAAGAAGGTAAAGAAGGACCGGCCGGCCCGACCGGTAGCGCCGCGGCTCGCGAGCTGCGCGGCGGTGGCGGGGACACGACCGTGTTGAACGACACGACCCGCTACCTCGGCACGAGCATCGATACCTCGTCCTCGACCGAAGGTCCGATGCAGGAGGTTCTTGCTGTCTGCTGGCACCGTCAGCAACCTGCGGATCTACCTGATCGGCGGTTCGCCCGGCAGCGGTGACAGCTACGCGTTCACCGTCCGCCGCGATCCCGCGGGTGCGACCGGTCCGAGCAACACCGGGATCACCTGCACGGTCTCGGGTAGCTCGAGCACCGAATGCGTTGACACCACTCACACGCAGGCGTTCGCCGCCGGCGACGCCATCTCCATCGTCGCGATCGACGGTGGCAACCCGACCACGCGGTCGGTGATGTTCAGGCTCGACGTCAAACCGTAGAGCCCGATCCACCAGGAACAGTCAGCGAGCGGCCGCCCTCCCGGGGGCGGCCGTTTCGCTTTCTAGTAGCGGGAAGCGGTGGAAGCCGGAACCAGGCCCCAGGTGGCCCGCAGGTCGTCCCGGAGGACGGTGGTCAGGGGTCCCGGTGCTCCGATCGCCCTGTCGTCGATCGAGTCAGCTACCTCTACCCCGCGGATCGAGTTGGTGAGAAAGACCTCGTCGGCCTCCCGCAGCTCGGCAAGTGGGAGGGTGCGTTCGAAGACCTCGATGCCCCGCGCACGCGCCAGCTCGGCGACCGTTGCCCGGGTGACGCCGGGAAGAATCCGCCCGTCGAGCGGGGGTGTGAAGAGGGCGCCGGTGCGGACGGCGAAGACGTTGGCCCAGGCGGCCTCGAGCACTTCGTCGCCGTCGACGAGCAGCGGCGCCTCGCCGGGGGCGGCAGTGGGCAGGGCGGCCCGATCGGCCCACTTGTGGCAACCGAGGCCGCCGCTGACCTGGTGCGGGCGCAGGGATACCGGCTGCTCGGGGAAGTGGGGCCGGCCGGCGAGCTCGCCGGCGTCGACCTCCAGGGCCAGGCCTGCCGGGTCGGAGGGAGCGACCGTCAAGCGCAGCCGCCCCAGCTCTAAGTCCTCGGCGTGCTCAGCCACGATCTGCTGCGTGTGGGCCGGCAGGCCCGTCCCGTAAACAGCTTCGAGGCTCGCTTCCAGACGCGCCAGGTGAGCGGCGGGCGCCACGGGGGCGCCGCGCACGACGAGCATCGTCTCGAAGATCCCCTCGGCGGGGTCGGGCTGGGGACGGGACGGCATCGGGGTCATATTCTGCTCTTCGGCTCCGTCTGGCGATGCGCACGCTGCTGATCGACAACTACGACTCCTTCACCTACAACCTCTTCCAGTTGCTGGCGGAGGTCAACGGGACGCGAGCCGATCGTCGTCCGCAACGACGAGGCCAGCTGGCCCGAGCTGGAGCGGCTGGAGTTCGACAACGTCGTGATCTCACCCGGGCCCGGGCGCCCCGACCGCGCCGCCGACTTCGGCGTCTGCGCCGAGGCGATCCGCTCCTGCGAGCGGCCGCTGCTGGGCGTCTGCCTCGGCCTGCAGGGGATCGGCTGGGTCGAGGGCGGCCGCGTCGAGCGAGCGCCGGAGCCGATGCACGGCCGCGTCGTCGCAGTCGAGCACGACGGCTCGGGTCTCTTCGCCGGCATCCCCAGCCCGTTCCGGTCGACCCGCTACCACTCGCTCGGCCTGGCGACGCCGCTGCCCTCGGCGCTGCGCCAGACAGCCAGCTGCGCCGGAGTGCCGATGGCGCTCGAACACCGCTCCCGGCCCCAGTGGGGCGTCCAGTTCCACCCCGAGTCGATCGCCACCGAGCACGGCAAGCGGCTGCTCGCCAACTTCCGCGACCTCAGCGGCGCCTCGCGACAGGGGAGTGTCGCTTTTGTCTCGCATAGGGAGACAAAAGCGACACTGGGATCTCGCACCAAGCTGCGGGTGCAGAGAATCGATGCGCTTCCCGATCCAGAGGGTGCATTCGTCTCGATATATGGAGCAAGCGAGCATGCCTTCTGGCTCGACAGCAGCAGGGCCGGCGCCCGCGCCCGCTTTTCCTTCATGGGCGACGCAAGCGGGCCCGCTCTCCGAAGTGCTCACCCACAACGCCCGCCAAGGGGAGCCGCTGCTCGACCGCCTCCGGCAACGGCTCGCCGAGCTGCGTCCCGCCGACATCCCTGACCTGCCATTCGAGTTCGACTGCGGCTTCGTCGGCTACCTCGGCTACGAGATGAAGTCCGAGTGCGGCTGCGCCCCCGGCCACCCCACGAACCACCCCGACGCCGCCTTCATCTTCAGCGACCGCCTGATCGCCTTCGATCACGAGCAGCAGCACACCTACGTCCTCTGCTTGCACAAGCTGGGTGAAGAGGAAGCGGCCGAGAAGCTGGATTGTGGCCACCGCAGTTCGTCTAAACCAGATCGCCGCCGGAGGAGGGCCGGAAGACAGGTCCTACTTGCAATGTGGGACCTGTTTCCGGCTCTCCTCTCGACAGGCTCTCTTCTCACCCGGTCCCGCGAGCAGTACCTGGAGGACGTCAGAACGCTGCGATCGACCACCTCCTGGAAGGCGACAGCTACGAGATCTGCCTGACCAACCAGTTCGAGCTCGAGCCCGACGTCGACCCCCTCGACCTCTACCGCCGCTGCGCCGCGTCAACCCGGCGCCGTTCGCCTCCTACCTCCGCCTCGGCGACCTCGCCGTGCTCAGCTCCTCGCCCGAGCGCTTCCTCAGCGTCGAGCCGCGACGGCGAAGCCGAAGCGCGGCCGATCAAGGGCACCAGCCGCCGCGGCGCCGACCCCGCAGGAGGACGCGGCGCTGGCCGCCGCGCTTGCCGCCGACGAGAAGAACCGGGCCGAGAACCTGATGATCGTCGACCTGCTGCGCAACGACCTCGGCGCGCGTCTGCGAGGTCGGCAGCGTCGAGGTGCCGGAGCTGATGGCGGTCGAGAGCTACGAGACCGTGCACCAGCTCGTCTCCACGGTGCGCGGGCGGCTGCGCCCGGACGCCTCGGCCCGCTCGACTGCCGTCCGCGCCTGCTTCCCGCCCGGCTCGATGACCGGCGCGCCGAAGCGGCGCACGACCGAGATCCTCGACCGCGCTCGAGGGCGGCCGCGCGCGGCGTCTACTCGGGTGCGATCGGCTGGTTCGGCGCTCGGCGGCGCCGCCGACCTCGCGGTCGCGATCCGCACCATCGTGCTCGACGGCGCGGCGAAGCGACGATCGGCGCCGGCGGCGCGATCGTCCTCCAGTCCGATCCCGAGCGCGAGTACGAGGAGATGCTGCTGAAGGCCGCCGGCGCCGCTGCGCGCGATCGATCCCGAGATCGACCCCGCGTCTATATCCTTGGCTCTCCAGAGCGCCGCCGCAGCCGCGTTGCCGCGCTGATTTCCGCCCTTCCAACTACCGACGAGCTAGGAGCCATGGCCGTAGACACCGCCGCGTACAGCGAACAGACCGACGAGCAGCGAGGCGATCACCGAGATGGTCCGCCAGTTCGCCGACGAGCAGATCATCCCCAACGCCGAGCACTACGACCACGAGGACTCCTTCCCGGAGCCGATCGTCGAGCAGATGAAGGAGCTCGGCCTCTTCGGGGTGACGATCCCCGAGGAGTACGGCGGCATGGGCCTCGACCTGACGACCTACGCGATGATCGTCGAAGAGCTCTCGCGCGGCTGGATCTCGATCTCCGGCGTCGTCAACACCCACTTCATCGGCTCCTACCTGCTGATGAAGTTCGGCACCGACGAGCAGAAGGAGTACTTCCTGCCGAAGATGGCGACCGGCGAGATCCGCGCCGCCTTCTCGCTCTCCGAGCCCGAGGTCGGCTCCGACGTCCAGGGCATCAAGTCGACCGCCAAGAAGGGCGAGGACGGCAACTGGGAGCTGAACGGCCAGAAGATGTGGGTCACCAACGGCCTCGGCTCCAGCGTCGTCTTCGTGCTGATGAAGACCGACCCCAAGGCCGACCCGCCCTACAAGGGGATGACCTGCTTCATCACCGAGAAGGAGCCCTGGGAGGAAACCAACGAGGGCGACTTCGAGGGCCTCGACGTGCCGCCCAAGATCAAGAAGATGGGCTACAAGGGCGTCGAGTCGACCGAGCTCGTCTACGACGGCTACAGGTGCCCGCCCGAGCGCGTGCTCGGCGGCGAGGAGGCCGGCGTCGGCCAGGGCTTCGTGCAGATGATGGACGCGCTCGAGGTCGGCCGCGTCAACGTCGCCGCCCGCGGCGTCGGCATCGCCCAGCGCGCGCTGGAGCTGGCCCTCCGCTACAGCCAGGAGCGCAAGACCTTCGGCAAGCCGATCGCCCAGCACCAGGCGATCCAGTTCAAGCTCGCCGACATGGCGACCAAGATCGAGGCCGCCCGCCTCGTCACCCGCAAAGCGGCGCGGATGAAGGACGCCGGCGAGCGCTCCGACCTCGAGGCGGGGATGGCCAAGCTCCTCGCCTCGGAGACCGGCAAGGAGTGCGTCGAGGAGTGCTTCCGCATCCACGGCGGCTACGGCTACTCGAAGGAGTACGAGATCGAGCGCCTCTACCGCGACGCGCCGCTGCTGCTGATCGGCGAGGGAACCTCGGAGATCCAGCGCATGGTGATCGGCAAGAAGCTGCTGCAGCGGCACAAGATCTAGATGGGGAGCGCGCTAGCCACATGGCTTCGACCGCCGACCTGATCCGACCGCGGTCGAGCGCTTCCAGGCCGAAGTCCCGGCGCTGCAGAAACTGAAGCTGGTCTTCGGCCTGGAGCTGAAGGCCAAACACGACATCCAGCTCTACCGGGTCGAGCTGCCGGGCCCGAAGATCACCAAGGACCTCGCCCAGGACGAGCGGGTGCTGGTCGAAATCGACCGCCCCCAGTTCAACGAGCTGGCCGAGAAAGGCACGCTGAAGAGCTACCGCAAGGCGGTCGAGACCGGCCACATCAAGGCCACCGGCGACTCCAACGTGATCAAGCTGATCGCCCAGGTGGTCGAGAAGCAAGAGGAACGCGCGCGCCTCAAAAAGTCCACTGAGGCTCGGAGCGACTAGAGGCGGACGAGGTTGTCCGCCTCGATCCCGCGGGTGACGCCGCGGAAGTCGACCACCAGCGGCGCCGCGGCGACCACCTGCGCGTAGTCGACGCCGGGGTGGGCGGTGACGATCGCCGCCAGGTCGGCAGTCGCGCAGCGCCGGCTCGAGGTCGACCGAGGCGAGGCCCTGCTCGGGCAGCTCGGGGACGAAGGGGTCGTGGTAGGAGACCTCGCCGCCGAGCTCCTGCAGGCAGCTCGACGATCTTCAGCGCCGGCGACTCGCGGGTGTCGCCGACGCCGCCCTTGTAGCTGACGCCGAGGACGAGGATCTTGGAGCCGTTGACCGGCTTGCCGACGTCGTTCAGCGCCCGCTCGATCCGCTCCACGCAGAAGGCCGGCTGGGCCTGGTTGACTTTGCCGGCCAGCTCGATGAACTCGGGGTAGAAGTCGTGCTCGCGGGCCTTGAAGGCGAGGTAGAAGGGGTCGACCGGCAGGCAGTGGCCGCCCATCCCCGGCCCGGGGTCGAAGCGCATGAAGCCGAACGGCTTGGTCGAGGCGGCGTCGATCACCTCCCAGACGTCGATCCCGAGCCGGTCGCAGAGCTGGGCCAGCTCGTTGACGAGGGCGATGTTGACCGAGCGGAAGATGTTCTCCAGCAGCTTCGCCAGCTCGGCCGCCTCGGGGCTGGAGAGGACGACGACCTCGTCGCAGATCTCCGCGTAGAGCTCGCGGGCGCGCTCGGTCGCAGGCCTCGGTGACGCCGCCGACCAGCTTCGGCGTCGTGCTGCACGGTGTAGTCGGTGCGGCCGGGGTCGATCCGCTCCGGCGAGAAGGCGAGGTGGAAGTCGCTGCCGGCGGTGAGGCCGGAGCCCTCGAGGATCGGCAGCAGGCGCTCGCGGGTGGTGCCCGGGTAGGTGGTCGACTCGAGCACCACCAGCTGGCCCGAGCGCAGCACCTTGGCGAGCGCCTCGGCCGACGTCGACCAGGTAGGTGAGGTCGGGCTCGCGCGAGTCCGAGTCAGCGGCGTCGGCACGCAGAGGATCACCGCGTCGCAGGCGGCGAGCTCGGCGTAGTCGGCGGTTGCCCGCAGGCGCTCGGCGAGCGGCGCCAGCGACGTCGCTCGGCGACGTCCTCGATGTAGCTGCGCCCGCGCGTTCAGCGCCTCGACCTTGGTCTGGTCGACGTCGAGGCCGACGACCTCGTAGCCGGCCTCGGCGAAGGCGACGGCCAGCGGCAGGCCCGACGTAGCCGAGGCCGATGATCCCGATCTGCATCGGCGAGGAGTCTAGATCGCCGCCTCGGATGAGATGCGGCAGATAGCATCCGGCGCCGCCAAACTTCCAAGGAGACGAACGCGAGCATGACCGAGAGTTACGAGCTGACCACCGACCAGGCCGAGCGCGAGGCGTCCGGCGCCCACAGCTACGGGCGCTACCTCGAGGAGTTCGAGGTCGGCGCCGTCTACAAGCACTGGCCGGCGAAGACCGTGACCGAGGCCGACGACCACCTCTTCTGCCTGATCACGATGAACCACCACCCGCTGCACATCAACGACGTCTACGCCGGCGGCTCCCAGCAGGGCCGAACGTCGTCGTCGGGCCGCTGGTCTACTCGCTGGCGCTGGGGATGTCGGTCTCCGACGTCTCCGGCAAGGCGATCGCCAACCTGGCGACCGAAGAACTGAGCCACCCGAACCCGGTCTTCCACGGCGACACCCTCTTCTGCGAGACCGAGGTGCTCGACGTGAAGCCGTCGAAATCGAAGCCCGACCGCGGCATCGTCAAGGTCCACACCCGGGTGCTGAACCAGGACGGCGTCCTCGTCGCCGAGTTCAAGCGCCTGGTCCTGGTCCCGAAGAAGAACCCCGGCGAGTCACCCGCGCCGGCTGCCGACAACGTCGACTGATCAGCCTTCGGCGGCGGAGAGCGGCAGCGACTCGACCGTGTGGGTCGTGACCGCACCGCCCGGCTTCAAGCCGGGGCAGTAGCTGCCGGCGACCGCGTAGATGCGGTCGCCGGCGACGGCGGCGCCGAAGGCGTGGCGCTCGACGTTGAGGTCCGGCAGCCGCGACCAGCTGCTGGTTTGCGGGTCGAAGGCCCAGGCGCTGGCGGAGACCGAGCCGCCGCCGTCCTCCCAGTCGGCCTCGTCGTCGCCGCCGAAGACGACGACTCGGTCGCCGGTCGCGACCACGCCGGTCGAGGAGACCTCGCCCTGGGGCAGATCTGGGAGGCGCGTCCAGCGTCGGCCGCCGGGTCGTAGACGGCGAAGGCGTCGCTCGACGTCCTCCTCGCCGATCCGGCCGCCGCCGACGTAGAGCTTGCCGTCGACGACGGCGGCGCCGAAGTGGTGGACGCGCGACCGGGGCTCGCGGCCGGTGGACCAGGTCCCGGTCTCGAAGTCGAAGATTTCGAGCGCTGTGAAGGGTGGCTGCGGGTCGTCGACGCCGTAGGTCTGCGGGCCGCCGTCGACGACGTAGAGCTTGTCGCCGATGCACCGCCGCCGCCGCGCCTCCGCGCGCCCGCTGCATCGGCGGCAGCTCCGTCCACTTCGCCGGTCGTCGGGTCGTACTCGCCAGAAGAGGTCGGTCTCGCCTTCGCCCTCGAGGTAGCCGCCGGCGAGGTAGAGCTTGCCGTCGTGGGCGGCGGCCTGCGCTGTGGTTGAGCCCGACCGGCAGCTTCGTCGGCTCGCCCAGCGGCCGTTGCGGGTGTCGAAGGCGAGCACCGTGTGCAGGTTGCCAGGACGGTTGCCGCCGGCCAGCGTAGATCGATCGGGCCGATCGCCGCGGCGCCGCTCTCGACCGGCGCTTTGCGGCGCTTCCGGCTCGAAGCGCCAGTGGCCCGCCGGGGCCGGCGGCGAGGACGGGGCTGTAGCGGTAGAGGCCGAGCCGGCAGGGCGGGTTGGCGACCGCCTCCTCGAAGCCGAGCTTCGTCCGCCAGTTGCCCGGCAGGTTGATCGACGTCGGCATAGGCAAGCACCGCGACGACGAACACGACGACATCGCCGCCAGGAGCCCAGCCAGGATCTTCATCGGGTCTTCAACGGCGCCGGGGCGGTTTTGTCAGGTTGCTTTTTCTAATCCGCGGGCTAGCTGGTTTCGGCGGTGGCGACGGCGAGCGACTCGACCGTGTGGGTGCCGACCGGGCCGCCCGGCTTGAGGCCGGGGCAGTAGCTGCCGCCGATCGCGTAGACGCGGTCGCCGACCGCGGCGACGCCGCTGCCGCGGCGCTCGACTTCATGTCCGGCAGGCGCGACCAGCGGTTCGGTCTGCGGGTCGTACGCCCAGGCGCTGGGGGTGACCCAGCCGCCGCCGTCCTCCCAGTCGTTCTGGTCCTCGCCGCCGACGATCGACCAGCTTGCCGTCGGCCGCGACCAGGCCCGGGGAGGCGACGCCGAGCGGCAGTTCCGCGCAGGCTTTCCCATTCTGTCGGTCGCCGGGTCGTAGCGTTCGAAGGTGGACCGAGCGAGTGGTCCTTCTTCGCCGCGGCCGCCGACGACGTAGAGCTTGCCGCCGAGGGCGGCGCCGCCGACGTGGTGGCGCGGGTTCGGCATCGTCGGGGCCGAGCGATCCATTCGCCGGTCTCGAAGTCGTAGATCTGCAGCGTGCCGTAGGGGGCGACCGGCGCCGGTCGACGCCGAAGGTCTGGGGGGCGCCGCCGGCGACGTAGAGCTTGTCGCCGACCACCACCGTGGCGCCGGCGCCGCGGTCGGCCTGCGGCAGCGGCGGCAGCTGCGTCCACTCGTTCGGTCTTCGGGTCGTACTTCCAGAAGTTGTCGGTCGGGTTTTCGCCGTCGAGGTAGCCGCCGGCGAGGTAGAGCTTGCCGTCGTAGGTCGCGGCCTGGCTGTGGTTGAGGCCGGTCGGCAGCTGGGTCGGTTCGCTCCAACTGCTGCGTCCGCGTGTCGTAGGCGAGCGACGCGGTGCAGGTTGCCGGGCGGGGTGCCGCCGGTCGACGTAGATGACCGGCGCCGATCGCGATCCCGCTGGCCTCGATCTGGTGTGCGCGGCGTTTCCGGCTCGAAGCGCCAGTGCCCGGCGGGCGCCGGCGGCGACTTCGGGTCGTTCGCGGTAGAGGCCGAGGCGGCAGGGCGGGTTCGGCGTTTCCTTCGTCGAAGCCGAGCTTCGTCCGCCAGTTGCCC
Source organism: uncultured Actinomycetes bacterium (assembly GCA_963850735.1). Taxonomy (GTDB): domain Bacteria; phylum Actinomycetota; class Thermoleophilia; order Solirubrobacterales; family 70-9; genus VAYN01. Next base: position 395,688 of record CAWKMK010000003.1, on the reverse strand, counting down.
GGGCAGGTTGACCACGTCGGCCGCGGCCAGCACGCCGACGACGAAGACGAGCGATCATCGCGACGCCGAGCGCCGCCAGGACCTTCATTCCTCTGCCTTGCATGGAGCGGCGAAGTATGGCGCAGGCGCCTTAAGGCTGGGGCCGAGACGGCCGATGGAGGGAAACCGCGTGCGACTGGTTGAATCAAGTCGCCGATGGCCGCTCCTGAGACCCAGACCCCGATCCCCGTCTTCGACGTCCAGCTCGAGGAGACCCACGTCGAGGCCGTGGCCGCGACGCTGCGCTCCGGCTGGCTGACGATGGGGCCGCGGATCCAGGAGTTCGAGGCCGAGTTCGCCGAGCACCTCGGCGCTCCGCACGCGATCGCCGTCACCAGCTGCACCTCGGCCCTGCACCTCGCCTACCTGGCGGCCGGGATCGGCCCCGGGGACGAGGTGATCGTCCCCGGCATCACCTTCGTCGCCTCGGCGGCGGCGGTGCGCTACTGCGGCGGCACGCCGGTGCTCGCCGAGGTCGCCGGCCAGCACGACCTCGGGCTCGACCCCGAGGACGTCGCCGCCAAGATCGGGCCGCAGACGAAGGCGGTCTGCGCGGTCCACTACGGCGGCTACGCGGCGCCGCTGGAGCCGCTGCGGCAGCTCTGCGACGAGCACGGGCTGGCGCTGATCGAGGACGCCGCCCACAGCCCCGAGGCGGTCGCCCGGTCGGCTCGGACCGGAAACTCGGCACGATCGGCCTGGCCGGCACCTTCAGCTTCTTCTCCAACAAGATCCTCTCCTGCGGCGAGGGCGGTCTGCTGGCGACCGCGACGACGAGGTCGCCGAGTTGGCGCGCAGCCGCCGCTCGCACGCGATGACCTCCGGGACCTGGGACCGCCACCGCGGCCACGCGATGGGCTACGACGTGATCGAGCGTCGGCTACAACTACCGCATCGACGAGCCGCGGGCGGCGCTGCTCTCGGCCCGGCTCCCCGACCTGGCGGCGGACATCGCCGCAACGGCGGGCGCTGACCCACCGCTACCGCGAGCTGCTCGGCGAGCTCGAGGGGCTCGTCCTCCCTTACAGGACGAGCAGGTGGACGTCAGCTCCTGCTACGTGATGCCGGTGATGCTCGAGAACGCCCGAGCTGCGCGACCCGGTGCGCAAACTGCTCTCCGAGAACCACAAAGTCCAGACCAGCGTCCTCTATCCCTCGATCAACGAATTCACCGCCTACGGGGCGGGCGAGGATCGAGCTGCCGCGCTGCGAACTGGCGGCCCGGACCCAGCTGACCCTGCCGCTGTACCCGCACCTCGGCGAGGAGCGCCTGCTGCGGGTGGTCGAGGCGCTGCGCGTCGAGCCTGGCCGAAGCGACTTAGCGGCGTCGCCGCGACCGCGGCGAGGAAGTCGGTCCAGTCGGCGGCGATGCCCTGGAGCAGCTCGCAGAGGCGATGCAGGGAGGCGAAGTCGTCCTCCAGCTCCCAGCCCCAGTGCAGGGTGATCGGCGCCCAGAGGTCTGCTTCCTGCTCGGCCAGGGCCTCGATCTCCGGCGGCGGCCTCGACCGAGGTGCCGTAGAGCGGGAGTAGGAGGGGAGGTAGACGGCCTCGCCCTGCCAGACGGGGGTCGGCTGCCAGCCGAGCAGGCGGACGCTCTCGGGGCCGCCGCAGACGACCTCGAAGCGCTCGGCGAGCAGCGGGTACTGGGCGGCGTCGAAGCGGTTGAAGGGCGGGACGAAGACGGGGGTGGGGAGGTCGAGGCCGTCGAAGATCGCGCGGGCGCCGTCGATCCGCGCGGCGGCCTCGTCGTTGGAGAGGCCGCAGAGCTCGGAGTGCTGGCGCGGGTTGGCGTGGCGGGTGCGGTGATCGGCGCCGTGCAGGCCGAAGACGACGCCGGTCGGTCGCGAGCGTCTGCAGCGTCTCGATCTCGCCGGGGTCGAGCGGCGCGGCGCTCGTCGGTCTCGGGGTCGAGGTAGTCGCGCGAGACGTGCGGGGTGATCGCCAGCAGGTAGGGGATCCCGGCCTCGGCGAGGACGGCGTGGAAGCGGCGGAAGGCCTCGGTCCCGAACTTGCCGTTCGGGTCGTAGGCGCGGGCGTGGGGGAACTCGTCGACCCGGACGAGGACGCGCGGCGGGCCGCGGCGCCTCGTCGCCGAGCGCGTCGCGGCGGAAGCGCTGTCAGCGGCTCGACCACGCTCCGCTCCCAGCCCAGCCGTCCCGCCTTCAGCGCCACCGCCTGCACGAAGCGGAGCGGCTGGCGGGTGGGGAGGCGCGGCGCCAGCCGGCGCGGCGGCCTTGGCGTCGGCTGGCAGCCGGCTGCGGCCAGACGTGCAGGGCGGCGCTGCGTCGCGAGTCGCGTCACGCCGCGCATGATCCCGCAACGAGCGGCGTTCCCGCCCGGCGTTCGTCCTTTGTAGGGCATACGCCTAACAAAGGACGAACGCCGGGCGGATAGGCGCCGGAGCCCTGGTTAGGCTCCACGCCGTGAAGCGAGCTGTCGTACTCGCCGGTGGGCTGGGGATGCGCCTGCGCCCGTACACCACGGTGCTGCCGAAGCCGCTGATGCCGGTCGGCGACCGGCCGATCCTCGACGTGATCGTGCGCCAGCTGCGTGCGCACGGGTTCGAGCGGCTGACGATCGTCACCGGCCACCTGGCGGAGCTGATCGAGGCCTTCTTCGGCGACGGCGAGAAATACGGGATCGCGATCGACTACTTCCGCGAGGACGAGCCGCTGGGGACGGTCGGCGCGCTGGCCCTGCTCGACGGCCTCGACGACGACTTCCTGGTGATGAACGGCGACGTCCTCACCGACCTCGCCTACGGCGACTTCCTCGCCGAACACAGCGCCTCCGGGCGCCGCGGCCAGCGTCGCCGCGCACCAGCCGCGAGGTCCAGGTCTCGCTCGGCGTGCTCAAGTTCGACGACGGCGACGACCCGGACCGGCTCACCGGCTACATCGAGAAGCCGACCTACCACTACGAGGTCAGCATGGGCATCTACGCCTTCTCGCCGCGGGCGCTGCGAGCAGATCGAGGCCGGTCAGCGGCTCGACTTCCCCGACCTGGTGCTGAAGCTGCTCGATGTCGGCGAGACGGTGCGGGCGCGGCGAGCCGAGGGCGACTACTGGCTCGACATCGGCCGCCACGACGACTACGAGACGGCGATGGAGGAGTTCGAGCGCCTGCGGGAGCGGCTCTTGCCCGAGTCCCCCGCGGGATGAAGCTGGCCGGCCGCGACATCGTCTGCATCGGCTCGGCCGACTGGGCGACCGAGCTGCCGATCAACCAGCACCAGCTGATGGGCCGCCTCGCGGCCGGCAACAACGTCCTCTTCGTCGAGTCGCTGGGGCTGCGGCGGCCGCAGCTGGCAGGGCGCGACCTGAGCCGGCTCTGGCGGCGGCTGCAGCGGGGCCTGCGCGGGGCGCGGCCGGCCCCCGACGGCCTGCACGTCCTCTCGCCGCTGGTCCTGCCCCTGCACAGCAAGCAGTCGGTGCGGAAGCTGAACCGCTGGCTGCTGCGCTTCCAGGTGAGGCGGGCGGCGCGCAAGCTGGGGATGAGCGAGCCGATCCTCTGGGCCTACGTGCCGCAGGCGGAGGACGCTGATCGATGTGCTCGACCCCTCGCTCGTCGTCTACCACTGCGTCGACGACGTCGCCGCGCAGAAAGGCGTCGACGCCGACAGCTTCCGCGAGGCCGAGGAACGCTTCGCACGCCGGGCGGACCTGGTGCTGGCCAGGCGCCGGCGCTGGCCGAGCGCATGCGGACCCTCTCGGACCACGTCCTCTACGCGCCCAACGTGGCCGACACGGGGACCTTCGCGACCGCGCTCGAGCCAGGCCCGGTGGACGCCGCGCTGGAGGCGCTGCCGCACCCGCGCCTGGTCTTCCAGGGCGCGATCGTCGCGACCAAGCTCGACGTCGCAGCTGATCGCCGACGTCGCCAAGCTGCGCCCCGAGTGGAGCATCGTCCTCGTCGGCCCCCGCGGCGCGGGCGACCCCACCGGCGACCTCTCGCCCCTCGACCAAGCGCCGCAACATCCACATGGTCGGCCCCCGCCCCGCCGACGACCTCCCCCAAGTCCTCCGCGGCGCCGACGTCGGCCTGATCCCCTACGCGATCAACGACCTCACCCGCTCGCGTCTTCCCGATGAAGGTCTACGAGTACCTGGCCGCCGGCCTGCCCGGTCCTGGCGACGCCGCTGCCCGCTCTCGACGGGGTCGAGGCGATCGAGACGGTCGCTCGGCCGAGGAGCTGGTCGCCGCCGCCGAGCGCGAGCTGGCGGTCGACTCCCCGGAGGCGCGGCAGGACCGCTCGAAGGACGCGGCCTCCCACTCCTGGGAGGCGCGCCTCGAGGAAATAGAGCAGGCGCTCGGCTGAACGTCTCTACCGAATTAGCCTGACCGTGGCGCTGAGATCCCCGAGGCCAGTCCATTCGCGATCCGCGGTTAGGACCGGCACCGACAAGCGTCTTCCGAGGACTAGGCAGGCTCGATCGGCGAGAGACAGACCCCTTTTCTTGGTGAGTGGGCGGAGACGAGCTGCTTCGATGGCGTCCTCTGAGGTCACCGGCTCGACCTTGATAACGGTTTCGACTAGGCCTACCGCGGTCATTTCTGCGCTCGCGAGTTCGGGGTCTCGACCGTCTTGGGCAAGCTTGGAAAGAACCTCGATCCAGTTGATGACGGAGATCGCGGCTCCATCCACCATCGCTTTGCGCACAACCGCGGCGCCTGGCTCTTCTTCTATGTGAGCCAGCAGGGCTGAGGCGTCCAGGACCGCTTCGGGTGTGTTGAAGTCAGTTCGTGCCACGGCGGCGGTGACGCTCAGCCTCTTCGAGGTCTTCTGCTCGTGCTTCGGCGCGTCGATCGGCGATCAGCTCATCGACCAGGCTTCGGCCTGGCACGAGGTGGGCGAACATGCCCCTACTTCGCTCTATTGCCGCTCTGCGGGCGGCGACCTTGTCGGCTTCAGAGGCGATCGGGCGACGGCTTCCGCGGGCGACTGCGCTTTTTCGTTTCATCGGCATCAGCTGAACTGATGATACAAGTTGTCTGAGACGGAAAGCAAGGAGCGGGAAGGCTGTTGTTAGGGGCGGTCCTCGAGCAGCCCGACCGGAGCCACTGGATGCATATGGCTCAGTAACTCGACGATGTCATCTGCCAGCTTTCTGGGAGTTCCGTCGAGGCTGTTGATGGCTGCTTTTGCGCGCGTATCTCCTGCCGCTGCCCAGCCGCAGATTTTCCCAAGCGAGATATGGTCGGTATCGGTCGGGATTGCCACCAGCTCCGCGTCGTACTCGCCGTAGGTAACTAGGCGGGTGTATTGGAACCAAGCGCCCAAGGCTTGGACGAGTGCGACGCCCTCCTCCTTGCTTTCAGCTCCATGGGCCTGGGCGGAGGCACACCCTACGAGCGAGACCAAATCCCAGAAGAAATTGATAAACGCCTTCGCGTCCTGACCATCTCCGAGGCGCTCTGGCCGTATCCATATTTCTTTGGCGTTTGCCCCTAGCTGCGAGTCATCTGGCATGTGACTCGGCGGCTTGGCATTGACCTGCAGGCGAAGGTTGGGGTCAAACCATTCGATTGCGTCGAGGACGAAGTTGGCTATGCCTGGCCCTGCATTTCCAAAGGCAGGGTCGATCTCCAAGCGCGGGTCATCATGCGGCCTTGAAGATCGACGCGGTATTCGCAGAGGAGATGGGTCTTCAACCGGGGGAAGGGCATCCGAGTGCCATTGACTCACGCGACCCCTTTGCGCCTTGGCAATCACTGCGTCGAATGGATCCGCAAAGCCCGCTGGGTTATCCGCAGCCGGGAACCAACCACTCGTAGTCCCGGCCGATTGCCGGATCAACGTTCGGACGACCGCCTCCATCTCGTAGAAGGCAGTCCCGAGACGGTCATCTGACTCCACGCCATGGTGCTGAATCTTGCCGCGGAGATCGATGAGGTGGCCGACGCTAATCGGAAACCCCGATGGGTCGATGCCAGCCTCGTCAAGCGCATTTTCGATGTCCTTCTTGGAGGGGCTTCGATGGTCGCTGAAGCACTCGGCAGCAACCCATAGCATTGCGTAGGCGTCTGCGGTCGGACCCTCCAGAGCAGCCCTTCGATACAGGCGTGCGGCGCGTGCAACCGGTGAAGACTCGGAGGCATCGAGTGCCGTAAGTGCATCCAATGCCTGCTGGTCTGACTCATTCACCTCGAATGGCAGATAGGTCCTCACCTTCCCCCGGATATCTGCGGCTCCTACGAATGAACCCGCCCGATAGAGGACCGCATCCTCAAATAGCTCGCTTCCGGCGACGCGCTCGTCTAGGACGGCTGCGAGCATGCCTGAGGCCGCCAGGGCCTGTGCTCGCCATTCTGGAAAGCCCACCTCAAGATCCTCTGGCGGCTCGGTCGTGATCGTCACCAAAGTGATGATCTCTCCATCGCCAACTGGAATGCGCTGCATCAGCTTGTCGAAGATCACCGGCAGGCCAAATCGCTGCCGCATTTGCGTCTCCTGTGCATTCACAGGACCCCGAATGAAGCTGATCCGCGTTTCCCCTACCGATAGCTCGTCTGGGAGCCCTGGCACCGGTTGGCAGAACAGGCCCAAGCGGTAAATGAGCGTATCGGCGTTGGGCGCCCCCCAATCTCCCTGCGCGTCCGCCGGCGTCTCAGCGAGTCCGGGAAGCTCATTGAGATAGCTCGAGCCGTCCATTTCTGAAAACGTTGGGAGGGGTTGCTACGGAATGACCGCGGCTGCCATGTCCGCTTTGAGTTCGGCTTCGGTCAGGGCGCGGTTGTAGACGCGGACCTCGTCGATCAGGCCGGCGAAGTACTCGCCCCAGACGGCGTTGCCGCCGATGCGGAGGGGGTTGGCGGTGTTGGGCATGGCGCCGCTGGTGGCTTTGGTGGCGATCAGGGCGCCGTTGAGGTAGAAGCGGAGGTTGGTGCCGTCGTAGGTGGAGGCCAGGTGGCTCCAGGCGTTGAGGGGCAGGGCGGTGGTGCCCGCCGCGGTGTTTTCGGCGGTGGTGAAGTTCTCGGTGCGGGGTTTGGCGCCGTTGGAGGAGTAGAGGGCGTAGAGGAGGTCGGTGCCGCGCTCCTTCATGATCACCGTGCGCCAGCCGACGTTGCTCGTCGGTTTTACCCAGGCCTCGAGGGTCATGCCCGTGGTGAGGTCGAGGGAGGCGGCATCGGGTACGTCAACCCGGTCGTTGGTGCCGTCGAAGCTGAGGGCGCGGCCGAATTTGCCCCCGGTCGAGCTGACCGGGCCGTTGATCGTGCCGTTGTTTTTCGCCGTCGAGGAGTCGTTGGCCGTCGTCCCCGCGGTCTCCTCGAAGCCGTAGGCGGCGACCAGGCCGGTGGGCGGTGGCGGGCCCGAGTTGCTGACCGTGACCGAGACTTCGCTCGAAGTCGTCGTCTGGTTGGCGCTGTCGCGCGCCCGGGCGGCGATTTTGTGGGTGCCGTTGGCGACTCCGGTGCTGGCCCAGCTGACTTCGTAGGGCGAGCTGGTGTCCTCGCTGCCGACCGGCGACCCGTCGACCAGGAACTGGACCCCGGCGACCCCGGCGTCGTCGGTCGCGGTCGCTTTCAGCGGCACCGTGCCGGAGACGGTCGCCCCCGCGGTCGGCGCGGTGAGCGTCGCCGACGGCGGGCTGTCGGCCAGCGAGGCGCCGACCGCCTCATTCGAGGCGAGGCTGAGGTTGGGGGCGGCGTCGGTTGCCTTGACGCGGTAGTAGTAGGTGCCGGGGGCGATGTTGTCGATGTAGCTGGTCCCGGACGGGGTGGCGATCCGGTTCGCGGCGCTCGGCGTGAACCCGGAGGTGGTCGAGCGGTAGACCTCGTAGCCGGTCACCCCGACGTTGTCTTTCGAGGCTTCCCAGTTGAGGCTGACTTTGCCGATCGACCCGACCGCTTTCAGGTTGCCGGGCGCGCTCGGCGCTTCGGTGTCGGCCGGCGGTGGTTCGGAGCCGACCACGGCGGTTTTCATGTCGAGTTCGATTTCGCTCGCGCTCAGCGCGCGGTTGTAGATCCGGACCTCGTCGATCAGGCCGCCGAAGTACTCGCCCCAGACGGCGTTGCCGCCGATGTCGGAGGGCGTTGGCGGTGTTCGGCATCGCCCCGGTGGAGGCTTTGGTCGTGACCAGCGCCCCGTTGACGTAGAAGCGCAGGTTGGCGCCGTCGTAGGTCGCCGCTATGTGGCTCCAGGCGTTCAGCGGCAGGGCCGAGGTACCGGCGGCGGTGTTCTCGACCCCGGTGTAGTTCTCGGTGCGCGGTTTCGACCCGTTCGAGGCGTAGAGCGCGTAGAGGAGGTCGCTGCCGCGTTCCTTGAGGATCGCGGTGCGCCAGCCTGCGTTGCTCGTCGGTTTGACCCAGGCCTCGAGCGTCATGCCCGTGCTCAGGTCGAGCGAGGCCGCGTCGGGCACGTCGACGCGGTCGTTGGTCCCGTCGAAGCTCAGCGCCCGCCCGAATTTGCCGGTCGCGGTGCCGGTCGGACCGTTGATCGTGCCGTTGTTTTTGAACGGCGAGACGTCGGTTGCCGTCGTCCCGGCGGTCTCCTCGAAGCCGTAGCCGAGGACCAGGCCGGCGGGGGTGGGTTCGGGTTTGAAGGTCGCCGTGTAGGTGGCCGCGGTGGTCGGGGCGATGATATCGTGGGTCCGGGCGCCGCCGTCCGACCAGGCGGAGAACCCGTACCAGGTGTTGCCGAGCGCCTGTGGGGTCGCCGCCGCCAGCGAGACTTTCGATCCGACGATCACCGTCTTGGTGAACGGGGCGATCCCGGTCTGCTCCCCTGCCGTCAGCGTCAGCGCCGGTCGGTTCGGTTTTGAAGCTGAGGTCGACCGTTTTCGGATCCAGTCGCACCGTTTCGGTGTCGCTCAGCCCGCCGCTGTCGGTCACGGTCAGGCGCAGTTCGAGGTGCGAGGGAAACTCGTGGTCCGGGGCGAAGAATTCACCTTTGGCGACGCCGGGGTAGGTCTGAATCGTGTGCGAGTGGCAGTCGTTTTCGGTTTCGCAGTGGCGCATGATCAGGGTCCAGGACATGCTTGCCGCGCCGAGCGTCCCGTCCTGGGGGTCGGTCCCTTTGCCGGAGAAGTCGATTTTGTCCCCGACCGCCCACTGCAGGGACGGGGACGGGCGTGTCGATCTGGGCATTCGGAAGTTCGTTGCCGGCGCCGATCACGACCGTGGCGGTCGAGACGAGGCCGCCTTTGTCGGTCACCTTGCAGTCGGACCGTGACGTTGGCGGCGCTGGTGTAGGTCCAGGTCGGTTTCGCCGCCGTCGAGTCGTTGTAGAGGCCGTTGCCGTCGAGGTCCCAGGCGTAGGAGAGGACGTCGCCGGCGTCGGGGTCGGTCGAGCCGGTGCCGTCGAATTCCACTTTCAGCGGCAACGGGCCGGCCTGCGGCGTCGCTTTCGCGACAGCGGTCGGCGCCCGGTTGCCGCCGGGGTAGCTGAGCCGGCGCAGGGAGCCGGTGAAGTCGACGACGAAGAGGTCGCCGCCGGGGCCGATTTCGAGGTTCACCGGGTCGTTCTCGTTGAGGAAGACTTTCCGCGTCGAGGGATCGGGTGACGCCGTTTTTCGGGAACATCACCCAGGTGCATCGTTTCGAGTAGTCGGCGAAGAAGAGCGCGCCCGTTGTAGGCGGCTCGGATAGCTGCCGCCTTCGTAGAAGGCGAGGCCGGAGATCGAGGCGCCGGCCTGCGTGCATTCCTCGCCGTTGACCACGTCGCCGCTGTGCGAGTAGGTGAAGAGGGGGGAGACGGCCGCTCCGCTCCCGGTCGTGTTGTAGAGCTGTTTGCAGAGGTTGAGGCCGGCGCCCGCGTAGGCCCGCTGACTGGCCGTTGCCCTCGTAACAGGGCCAGCCGAAGTTGTCGACGGTGGAGTCGGTCGGCGCCGGGATCCGGTCGATCTCCTCCCAGGCGCCCCAGCCGACGTCGCCGACGTAGATTTCCGAGCTGCCCGGGCTTGAAGGTGAAGCGGAACGGGTTGCGCAGGCCGGAGGCGATCGATGCCGTTTCGCGTTCGGGTCGGCGCTGGCGCTGAGCGGGTTGCCGGCGACGCCGGCGCCGGTGTCGGGGTCGACCCGGATGACGCTGCCGTTGAGCGCCTGGGGGTCGGCCGGGGTGAGGAAGTCCTGGGCTCGCAGGGCGCCGCCTTCGGCGGTCGGCGCGGTCAGTTTGGTCCCGACCGCTCCGGGCGGGTCGCCGCAGGGGTTTTTTTCCTGGCCGTAGTCGGTGAAGGTGAAGCTGGCGCCGTCGCCGCCGGAGGCGTAGAGCATCCCTTCGGGACCGAAGACGAGGCCGCCGGCCGAATGGCTGGGGAACTGCTGGCACCAGTCGTCGATCAGCGGCTGCTGGGTGGTGACGACGTTGCCGCTGACCGTCAGTTTCATCAGCCGGGTGCTGATCACGCAGCCTTCGTCGGTCGGGCCGGGCGGAGTCGGGCAGGGGTCGGATGTCGGCCCCCGGCGTCCCCCATTTGCGGCGACTGTCCGCCGATCACCGCGTCGCGCGAGTAGAGCGCGTAGAGGTAGGGCCGGATCGGGAACTGCGGGTCGAGCGCGATGCTGAGCAGCCCGCGGTCCCAGAAGTTGTAGACCTCGGTGCGCAGGTCGGCGGCGATCGTCGGGGTGGTCGCGTTGAGGCCGGAGAAGACCTTGATCAGGCCGCTCTTCTCGGAGACGAAGACGCGGCCGTCGGGGGCGAAGGCGACGTCGGTCGGCTCGGTCAGGCCTTCGAGGACGACCGATTCGGTGAAGCCCGTCTGCAGCGGCTGAGCCCCTGCGGAGGGGGCCCAGGCTGCGACTAGCGCAAGGGCGAGGGAGAACGCAAGGCCGAGTGGACGAATGACGGACGAATGCACGGGCGGCGTATGGTCACCAGGCACGGCCATCCATGTCAACCAGAACAACTGTCTAGTTCGTTCGGGCCACCACCTTTTCGATGAACTCGTCCATCGCTTTTAGGTAGGGGGCGATCCGAAATCCCTGCGCGCGCTCCGTCGCCCGCTCGGCACGGGCCGCGCTCTCCTCCGGCTCGCCCAGCGTTCGCCGTAGCGCCGCGGACAGCGCCGCGGCGTCGCCGGGGGGAACCAGGAGCGCCTCATCGGGGTCGCGGACGATCTCCGGAATGCCGCCGACGCGGGAGGCGACGAGGGGGACGCCGGCCAGCGCTCCCTCGACCAGGACCAGTCCCGCGGGCTCCTCCCAGACCGAGGGGACGACCAGCGCGTGGATGCGGGCGTAGAAGTCCTTCAGGTCGCTGGTGTCGAGGGGGCCGAGGAAGCTGACCCGCGCGGCGATCCCGAGGCCGGCGGCCAGCGCCTCCAGCTCGCGCAGGTGCTCGGCGGCTCCACCGCCGGCGATCTGGAAGTCGACCTCCATGCCCTCGTCGCCCAGCCGGGCAAGCGCCCGCAGGGCGACGTCGACGCCCTTCTCGGGGGAGATGCGGCCGACGTAGCCGACGGTCGGCCGAGGCGCCGGGCGCCGCTCGAGCCCGACCAGCTCCTCGCCCTGCCGGGTCGCCGGCAGCCGCACCTGCTCGAAGGCCGGGCGCAGCAGCGGCGGCACCTCGACCTGGCTGCGCAGCGCCTCGCTGTTCCAGCTGATCGCGACCTCGCTCGGCGTCTCGTAATCGAGGCGCAGTGCCGGCAGCCGGTTCCAGGCCCGCGCCGCCCGCCGCCAGCGGCCGCCGGTCAAGCCGCGCATGAAGGGGTCGTAGCGGCTGCTGTAAAGCGAGCCGAACCAGTGCTCGCAGACGCGGTAGGCGACCGGCGCCCCGCTCGTCTCCAGCACCCGGATCGCCGCCTGCGGCAGCTGCGCCCCGTTCCATATGTAGACCAGGTCGGGACGGAAGTCCTCCAGCGCCCGGCACGCGGCCTTCGCCCCGCGCAGCGCGTACAGCGGGCTGAGCGCGTCGGTGACGCGCCGGCGCGGCAGGAAGGGCAGCTCGCGCCGCACGCCGGGCTCGGCCGGCGCCTCGTCGCGGTCCTTGTCCGAGGTCAGGACCAGCACCTCGTGGCGCTCGCGCAGGTGCTCGACCACACCCTGGCACTCGACCTCGTAGCCGCCGTGGGCGATCGGCGGGTAGAGGTTCGAGAGGACGAGGACGCGCCGGCCGCTCACGCCGCCGCCTCGCCCCGGGTCCGGACCAGCCGTTTCAGTTGCTTCAGGTCGAGCGCTCGCAGTCGCGATCAGCAGCGGCGGGTAGAGCGCGGTCATCGCCAGCGACCAGGACGATCGCGCCGGCGCCCGCCTGGCGCAGCCCCCAGACCGCCAGCGCCGCCAGCCGTCGCCGCAGCCAGGGCCAGCGCGATGCCGCCGCAGCGAGAGCCGCATCTCGATCCTGCGCAGGACCATCGCCGTGCTCAGCGAGACGACGATCGACCTCGGTCGCCAGCGTCACCCAGGCCGCCGCCTCGATCCCGTACTCGGGGATCAGGACCATGTTCAGCGGCACGTTGAGGACCAGCCCCAGCGCCGCGAACCAGATGTAGCGGCGCTGCAGGTCCATCGCCACCACCATGTTGCCGGCGACGTTGCCGATGCAGATCGGGATGAAGGCGGCGATCAGGATCGTCAGCACCGTTGGCGCCGGAGACGTAACTCGGAGCCGTAGAGCAGCTCGACGATCGGCTCGGCGGCGACGATCGTCAGCGCCAGGCCGCCGAGGGCGACGATGCTCAGGTAGTCGATCGCGATCTGCATCATCCGCCGCAGCCGCGGCGGGTCGGCGGGGAAGAGGCCGGCCATGATCGGGAACAGGGTCACCATCACCGCCATCGGCACGAAGCCGGCGTTGTCGAGGATTTTGTACATCGCCGCGTAGACGCCGACTTCGGCCGAGTCGGAGGCGAGCTCGTAGACGAGGATCTGGTCGATGCGGCCGTAGGCGAAGGTCAGGGTGGCGGCGATCCCGACCGAGATCCCGATCCCCAAGAGCCGCGGCCAGAGCTCGCGGGCGCCGCGCCAGCGCACGTGGATCGTCCGCAGCGCGACGATCGCCAGGCGAGCCCTGGACGATGAAGGTGATGACGACGAAGGCGAGGGCGAAGGCGACCATGCCGCCGCCGAGTGGCGGCGATCGCGATCACCGAGCCGGCCCAGAGGACGCTGTTGAGGGTCGTGAAGGCGACGGTGACGTGGTTGCGGACGTGGAGGCGGAAGACGACCCGCAGGGTCGAGAGCGCCGAGGTCGATGAAGCCCAGCGAGAGGACGCAGCCCGGCGACCAGCATCTGCTCGTCGCAGGCGACGAGCGCCAGCACGGCGACGAAGACGGCCAGCATCGGCACCGCGATCGCCATCCGCAGGCTGGTCGCCGCCCCGACCCAGGCGCCCTCGCGCTCGGGCTCCTGCGTCGCCAGCCGGATCGCGACCGTTTCCAGGCCGAGGTTGCCGACCATCGCGACCAGGTCGATCACCGCCAGGATCGTCGCCCACTCGCCGTAGCGGGTCGCCTCCAGGGCGCGGACGATGACGACCGTGGTGACGATCCCGAGGGCGATGTTGACGACCTGGCCGCCGAGCTGGGCGACGACGTCGGCGAGGACGCGGCGCGAGCCGACGCGGGTCGCGCGGTGGGTGGTCTCGCCGCTCATCGCCCTCAGGAGGGTCGCCGCCCGGCCGCGCTCCGCCGGCAGGTCCTGCCAGGCGGCGGCCAGCCAGCCCAGCAGCGGCGCCGAGGAGGATCGTCAGCGCGCGGCTCGATCCCGGTGAAGGTGGCGGTCAGCTCGACCACCGCGAGGCCGAGGATGCCGCCGAAGACGGCGATCGCGCAGATCTGGACGATCGTCGTCGGGGTGGCGGCGCCAGATCCGCACGCGGTCCACAGCGAGCTGCCGAAGAGGACCAGGTAGGCGATCGCGCCGAGCGGTCCCGAACGCCAGCCAGTACCAGAGGAAGGCGAAGTGGGCGTAGCGGCGGTCGTGCGCCTCGGCCAGCGGCTGGTGGACCTCCCAGTCGACGCCGAGGCCGACCCCGGTGAAGCGGGTGCTCCTCGATGTTTTCGATCACGTTGCGGCGCTCGTCGATCGCGGTAGCGGTCGCCGCGGTTGCTGCCGATCCCGCTCGGGGTCAGGGTCTGGGCGCGTTCGGCGAGCGGGCTGGCGAGGGTCGGTCGGACGGCCCGGCGACCGAGTTGCCGCGGCGACGAAGGCCAGGGCCAGGGCGACGGCGCCGATCGCCAGCACCGCGCGGCCGCGGCGGCGGCTGGCGATGATCACGACCAGGACGATGGTGAGGACCGCGGCGATCCAGAACGAGCGCCGGTAGGAGAGGAGCAGGGCCAGCAGCGCGATCGGCAGCCCGACGATACATCCAGGTCGGCAGCTCCACCTTGCCGCACCAGCGCGGCGACCACGCCGAGGCCGAAGGTCAGCATCAGCAGGTTGGGGAACGGGATTGAGGAAGCTCGCCACCTCTTCTTCGACCGCCGCCGCCGAAGCCGCCGAGGCTGGCGTAGAGCCCGGTCAGGCCCCTTTGATCGCAGGCCAGCGCCGCGCAGCGCCGGCGGCGAAGATCTTCAGCGCGCGGGTGTCGCGCAGGACGTTGACCGCCAGCAGCGGGATCAGGATCAGGTAGACGACGTGCATGCTGCGGTGGAAGAGTTCGCCCGGGCTGACGCTGCCGGTGCTGTAGGCGGTCGCGACCCCGGCGACCAGCGGCGAAGCCGAGCAGGATCAGCGGCACCGTCAGCGGGTCGGGCAGTCGCGGGCGCTCGGTCCTCGGCGACGAAGCGCAGCAGCACGCCGGCGAGGCCGAAGAAGTCAGCATGTCCGGCGGCGGTGAGGCTGGAGACGACCTGGTCGTAGAACCTGGCGCCGGAGGGGATCGCGCCGACCGCTTCGACTTCGGCCAGCGCGGTGCCGACCAGCATCAGCCCGAAGGCGACGCCGGGGAAGCGCAGCAGGACGATGCAGACCGAGCAGGACCAGCGGCGCCAGCGCCCCTTTGGCGCCGGCGTTACTCGAGCCCGCGGCGAGAACGCAGCCCGGCGAGGAGGCCGGCGGCCGCGACCGCGAACCGCCACGCCGAGGACCGGCATAGCGAGGGTCCCGACGGCTCAGACCCGCGCCTCCTGCGAGGCGCGCGACGCCGGAGCGGCGGGGGTCGTGCGGCCGGTAGGCGTCGTAGCGTGTCTGTTTGGTGCCGGAGCGGTTGAAGGCGAAGCCGAGCAGCGGCGCGCCGGTCGCCCGCAGCGCCTCGATCGCGCGGCGGGCGTCGCGGCGGCGGGTGTGGCGCGAGTCGATCACGAAGACGACGCCGTCGGCGTAGCGGGAGAGCACCACCGGGTCGACGACGACGAGGGTCGGCGGGCTGTCGAAGACGACCACTGTCGTTGTCGGCGCGCAGGGCGTTGACGATCTTTTCCATCCGCGCGCGAGGAGAGCGACTCGACCGCGTCCTCGGCGTGGGCGCCGGCGGGCAGCAGCTGCAGCGTCGCCGCGTCGGGCTACCGCGCGGGGTAGCGGACGTTGACCGCGACGCCTGCGCGGCGTCGGGCTCGTCGTCGCTCGATCAGCAGGTCGCTGAGGCCGGGGGAGAGCGCGGTCTTGAAGATCTCGTGCAGGGTCGGGCGGCGCAGGTCGCCGTCGACGGCCGTCACCCGGCGGCCCTCGGTGGCGAGGGTGCGGGCGACGTTGGCGGAGACGTAGCTCTTGCCGCAGCCGGACTCGGCGCCGGTGATCAGGACCGTGCCGGCCGCCGTTCGCCGTTGCGGTTGATCGCCTGCCTGTCGGAGCGTTCGAGCGCGAAGACCATCGCCGTGCGCAGGCTGCGGAAGGCCTCCAGCGGCGGTCTCGTCGCGGCCCTTGCGGGATCTCGCCGAGCAGCTGCAGGTCGAGGTCGCGGGCGGCGTCCTGGGCGGAGCCGTAGCGGTCGAAGAAGAGGTCGCGCAGGTAGACCGCGCAGGCGCCGAGCACGAGCGGCGACGATGAAGGCGAGGATCGGCGTCGCGTTTGGGCTTCGGCGCGACCGCGTTGGGGTCGGGGGCAGCCTGCTCGACGATCCGCATCGAGTCGCCGGGGTTGGAGGTCTGGCTGGCGATCTGTTCCTGCAGCGCCTGCAGCTCGACCTGCGAGGCCGGCCCGGTCGCGGGTCGCCCGGCGGGCAGTTTCGGCAGTTCGGCTTCGATCTCGTTGATCCGTTCCTGGATCGGCGCCAGGGTTTCTTTCAGCTCGTCGACCTGGAGGCCGCCGAGGTAGGCGGCGAAGGCGCGCGCGTAGGCGTTGGCGAATTCGGCCGAGAGCTCGGGGTTGCCGGTGATCGCCTTGAAGCTGAGCACGCCGATCCGCGACTCGGGCGAGACGTCGACGCTGGCGTCGAATTCGGCCTCCTGGCCTTTGACCACGGGCGTCTTCGTGGGCGATGTCGAGGACGGTGCGGGTCGCCGCCGAGCTCGTCGTAGACGTTGGAGAGGCTGAGCAGTTCTTCCTCGCTGAGGACTTCGCCTTCGGCCTGGCGGTGGAGACGATCTGGCCGAGCGCGTTGCTTTCGAATTCGTCGTCTTTGGAGGAGGAGATCGAGGTAGACGACCACCGCCGGCGACGACGGCGAAAAGCAGCCAGCCAGCGCTTGCTGGCCCAGATCAGACGAAGTTAGCCGGTTCGAGTTCCACGAGTCGGTGTTGACCTATCGGGCGGGACGGGCGGTCGACTTGAATCGTGGCCGCCCCGCCTAAGGGAGCGCGAAAGATTATTCTACGAGTACGCCGCGCCCCCGCTCTCTGACACGCCGCGGGTTTCGCTTTGCAGACGGCTCTGCGCCGGCGCGGATTCTCGTCGGTCGAGAGCGGCGCGACCGCGCCACGCAGCGCCGCCGGGGCGAGTCGCAGGCGAGCGCGCTCGCGCGCCGGCGGGCAGCAGGGCGTCGACCGGGCGCAGCTGGTCCTCGGCGTCGAGCGCCCTGACCAGCGCGCCGGGGCCGCGGCCGTCGAGCGGGCGGTGGCGCGACGGTCGGAGCCGGGCGGGGGCGCGGCGCCGATCAGGGCCACGTCGGCGCCCGCCGCGCGCCGCCGCCTCGAGCCACGCGGCAAGGCGCGGCCGCGCCGCGGCGGCTGAGGGCGACGCCGACGATCCGCACCGGGCCCAGCCGCGGCGCCTCCTGGCCGAAGCCGCCCGCGCCCGCCTCGGCGCTGCTGCCGCGCAGCCGGTGCACGGTCGCCAGCGAGTCGGCCGCCGCACTCGAGCGCGACCTTGGCGAAGCCGCGGGCGCCGTCGCGCCAGCCGCCGTAGAGCAACAGGCCGGTAGGCGAGCTTGGCGGCGGGCGGAGGAGGATCCCGGTCAGCGCCTCGGCCGCGCCGGGGCGGCGGCGCTGGGCAGCCTCCAGGCGCGCGTAGGCGCGGGCGTCGCGCAGCGCCTCGCCCCAGGAGGAGGCGAGCAGGTGGCGCAGCTCGCCGTCGAAGCGGGTGCACCGGGCCGTCGGGCCAGAGCCCCTCGTGGACGCTGCGCCACTCGTCGTGGCGGAAGGCGCCGCGGCGGAAGAGCCGGTGGCGGTAGCGCGGGTAGCGGATCGAGGGGCCGAGCGGCCTTGCCGAGGAAGACGTCGCGCATCGGGATCGCCGGCCATCCGCACCGCGCGGCGGCGCGGCGAGGAAGGCGCGCAGCTCGGCGGCCAGCTCCGGGCTGACCCGCTCGTCGGCGTCGATCTCCAGCACCCAGTCGCCGGTGGCGTGGTCGAGGGCGACGTTGCGCTGGGCGGCGAAGCCGGGCCAGGGGTTCTCGACCACCTGTGCACCGGCCGCTGCGGCGAGCTCGCGGGTGCGGTCGCGGGAGCCGCTGTCGACGACCACGACCTCGTCGCAGAAGCTGCAGGCTCGGCGAGGCAGGCTCGGGGAGGCGCTCCTCCTCGTCGCGGGCGATCACGCAGGCGGTGATCGTCTCGCTCACGGCCGCCCTCGCCGCGCCAGCAGCTCGCCGAGCCGCAGCGCCAGCGCCGCGATCGTCAGCGTCGGGTGGACCGGGGCGTAGGTGGGGAAGGCCGAGGAGCCGGCGACGAAGAGGTTCTCGATCTCGAGGTGGCGCATCTCGCCGTCGACGACGCCCGCGCCCGGGCGGCGCCCATCCGGCAGGTCCCCATCAGGTGCCCGCCGCGCGGGCCGGGCGCCGACCTCGACCGTCCTCGACGCCGAGCGGCGCGCAGTCGCTCGCGCAGGCCCTGGACGGCGCGGTCGATGCCGTCGATCTCGTACGCTGGTCGGGGCGGGTAGGCGGTGCGGTTGAGCGGCAGGCCGAAGGAGTCGCGGTTGGGCGAGAGGGTGACCGGCCGCTCGGCCTGCGGCACGTCTTCGGTCAGCATGTCGAGCGGCAGCGTGCGGCGCCAGCGGTCGAGCGCGTTGGCGCGCGCAGCTGCTCGCCCGGCTTCGCGGGCGACGACGCCGTCGCTGAGCAGCGGGCGAGATCGGGGTGCCGGGGTTGAAGGGGCTGAGGATCGCCGCCGAGCGCTGGGCGCGGAACTCGCCTTCGCGGAAGGCCTCGAGAGCCCGGTCGAGAGGCTGTCGCCGTAGCCCGGTTCCAGCTCCTTGCGCAGGGTCACGGTGAGCGGTGGTGTGGCCGTGGTCGAAGAGGTAGCGGCCGACCGCGGGGCCGTCGAGGCTCGGAGCGCAGCAGCATGCCGGGTTTTCGATCCCGTTGGCGGCCAGCACGAAGCGCTTGGCCCCGCACCAGGGTGCGGCCGCCGCCGGGCTCGATCGCCTCGATCGCCTCGACCTCGCCCGCCGGGCCGCAGCCGCAGGCGGGCGGCGACCGTCTGCCGACGCAGGTCGAGACCCGGGTGCTCGAGCACCGGCGCCGAGCCCG
Organism: uncultured Actinomycetes bacterium; assembly: GCA_963850735.1. Classification (GTDB taxonomy): domain Bacteria; phylum Actinomycetota; class Thermoleophilia; order Solirubrobacterales; family 70-9; genus VAYN01. Next base: position 376,921 of record CAWKMK010000003.1, on the reverse strand, counting down.
TTGAGGGCCGAGAAGCGGGCGTCGACCGGGCAGAGCTCGCAGACCGCCGAGCCGCAGCAGGCGGGCCGGTCGCCGATCGGCTCGCGAGGGACGCGCCTGCGGCAGCGGCCCGAACGGCTCCAGGTGCGGCGCCACCGCTCGGTCGATCGGGCTCAGCGGGTGGGGCGGCAGCGCGCGCGCGCCGGGCATCGCAGGCCGGCCGGCGGCGAGCCGCCGCCGTCGGGGGCGCCGGCGACGCCGAGCGCCGCCTCGGCCTGCGCGTAGAAGGGCAGCAGCTCGTCTAGCGAGAGCGGCCAGTCGACCATCACACCGAAGCTGGAGCGCATCTTGAAGTCGGCGGCGCTGAAGCGCGGCGTCGGCGCCGGACCAGTGCAGCGAGCGAGCCGCCGACCCCGTAGACGTAGCTCCACGGGTAGAGGGCGGGTCCCGGGCGCGGTTTCGTTGTTGGGCTGCGGCGCCGGGGACGGCGGCGGCCCACGCGCCGTCGGCGACCTGCTCGGCGTGGGTCTTCAGCGCCCCGCGCTCGAGCATCGATCACCCGCATGCCCGCCTGCAGCGGCTGCCAGGAGGCCAGCAGTCCGCAGATCCCGGAGCCGACGACGGCGATGTCCGCCTCGACCGTCTTCAACTCGCGTCGCACCAGGCCGGCGCAGGCGGGGCTGCCCGGGTCGGTTCCGGTCACGGCGTAGGCGAGGTTGGAGGCCGGCGCGGAGAGCATCGGCTCGAGCAGGCCGTCGACCGCCTTGCGCCGCGCGCTGTCGGGCATCACCGCCGCGACCGGGTCGCGGACGGCGAGCGCGAAGGCGGCGGCGCGGGCGTCGTACTCGGCGTCGCCGTACTGCTCGCGCGCCCGCGCCAGCAGCTGCGCGGCCAGCTCCGAGTCGATCCCGAGCCGCGAGGCGACCAGCTGCTCGAACTCGTCGCCGGGGACGAGGGCCGCGTAGGGGGCGGCGACCGCCACCGCGGCGGCGCCGGCGCCGAGCGGCGACGAAGGTGCGGCGCCGCATCCGCAGCGGCCCGCCGCGCCGCGGGCGCTCGGCGACCTCGTCGAGCAGCGCGACCAGGTCGCGGGGTCTGGACGGGCGTTGTCGTAGCTCTCGCGCGACCCGTTCGCGCGCCCGCCTCGCCGAGCTGGCGGCGCCGCTCCGGGTCGCTCGAGCCGCCGCAGTGCCGCGGCCAGCGCCTCGGGATCGCCGGGCGGCACCGCTCGCCGGTGCCGCCGAGCAGCTCGCGGAATCGCCCCGACGCTCGGAGGCGACCACCGGCAGGCCGGCGGCCATCGCCTCCAGCACCGCCCAGGGCACGGCGTCGGCGCGGGTCGGGAGGGCGAAGACGTCGGCTTCGGCGTAGCAGCTCGCGCAGCTCGCTCGGTGCCGGCCGTGATCCCGCGGTGGACGCGGACGAACTCGCGCTCGTCGATCTCGTCGCCGCTGACCACGTCGAGCACCGCCTCGCTCACCGAGCGCGGCCAACGGCCTCGACCAGCGTGCCGAGTCCCTTGCGCCCGACGTCGTTGCCGACGAAGAGGATCCGCAGCGGCCCGGCGCGCTCGCGGCGGCCGCCGCGCTCGCCGCCTCGCCCCACCAGGCGGCGTCGAGGCCGGGGTGGATCGTCTCCAGCCTGCGTCCTTCGACGCCGTATTCGGCTCGCAGCGCCGGCGGCGTTCCACTCGGTCCAGGGCGATCGCCGCCGCGGCGCCCTCGCAGCGCCCGGCGCTCGAGCCGCGCGCATCAGCCGCAGCTGGCGCGGGGTCCAGCGGTCGTCGCGGGCCGTGGTACTCGAGCGCCGTGAACTGGCCGACGGTGGCGTCGATCGAGAGCACGCCGGGCAGCTCGCCGCATCGCTCCCTTGCGCCAGCAGCCCCGAGGCCTGGGTGTCGATCAGCGCCACGTCGACCTTGCCGCGCGTGGCGCTTCAGCAGCTTGCGGCGCCTGCCAGGACCAGCGCAGCCGCCAGCGCAGCGCCGTGCAGGTCGGCGTCGCTGCCGCGGATCCACTTGCGCGGTGAAGAGCCGGCCGAGCCGGCCGGGCGGCGGCACGGTCGCCATCGTCGCCTCGACCCCGGGCAGCGTCTCCAGCACCGCTTCGAGCTGGGCTTTCAGGGTGCGGTGGCCGAGCACGCCCTCGTCGATGACCAGTAGGCGCAGCGGCCGTGCTCTCGCCTCAGGCATCGGGCCTTCCCGCCCTGCGAGCAGGCGCTCGGCCTCGGGCGGCGACCACCGTCGCGGTCGAAGCGTTCGACCGCGCGCTTCGCCGCCAGCGCGCCCTCGCGCCGCACCCGCTCGGGGTCGCCCTCGTAGCCGCGCAGCACCGCGGCCAGCGCCGGGGCGTCGTTCTCGGGCGAGACGATCGCCCCGTAGGAGTCTTCGATCAGCCCGACCACGCCCTCGGCCCCGGTCGAGACGCAGGGCCGCGCGGCCAGCATGCCGAGGATCACCGCCCGCGGCTGGCCCTCGGCCGGGCTGGGGCAGAAGACGTCGACGTCGAAGGCGGAGAGCACGTCGCCGATCTCGGCGCCCGGGGTCGAGAGGAAGTGCGCCCGCGCCCCCGAGGCGCTCGGCCTGGGTCCGCAGCTCCGCCTCGGTCTCGCCGGCGCCGGCGAGGATCAGGTGGGTCTCGGGGCCGAGCCCGCCGACCGCGTCGATGAGGACGTCGTTGCGCTTCTTCGGGTGGAAGCGGGAGACGCAGCCGACGGTGAAGGCCTCGGCGGGGATGCCGAGCTCGGCCCGCACCCGCGCCGCGGCCCTCCTCGCTGAAGCGGATCTCCTCGGTCCGCATCGCGTTCGGCAGGTAGGTGACCTTCTCGGCGGCGACCCCGGCGGCGATCGTCGACTCGCGCGTCCCCTCGGAGATCGCCATCACCGCGCTCGACGCCGCGGCCGGCGCGGGCGTAGGCCCAGCGGCCGGGACCGCTGGCGCATCTGGCGCGGCACCGGCCCCCACTCGCACCAGGCGACCTGGGGGCGCAGCGGCGGCGGGCAGGCCCGGGGCCAGCAGCTGCTCCTTCTTGTAGTGGAGGAGGAGCACGTCGTAGGGCGCCTCGGCCTCCAGCGCCTGGCGCAGCCGCCGGTCCGCAGCGCCGGCCACTTCAGCGCCAGGCTGCGGCCAGGTGCTTGCCCGAGAGCTTCGGCCCGAGCTCGAGCGGGTGCACCTCGACCTGCGGTCTCGCGGCCGATCTCCGGCGAGTCGCTCAGCATCACCGCCTCGTGGCCGCGCTCGATCAGCGCGTCGAGCAGCTCGACCGCGGCGAACTCGGCTCCGCCGGGGGCGGCGCCGGTCATCACCGAGACGATCTTCACGAGGCCAGGCGCCGCTCCAGCGCCTCGATCGAGTACTCGCGCTCGGCCAGCTCGCGGCCGGCGGCGGCGAGCGGGTTGCCGCGCGCCGGGGTCGAGCGCCTCGCGCAGCGCCGCGGCGAAGGAGGCGCCGTCGGCCTCGCCCTCGGCGTAGTGCTCGCCGGCCCGCACTTCGAGCCCGGCGGCGGCGAGCGGCGTGGCGGCGACCGGGACCCGGTAGGCGAGCGCCTCGACGAACTTCAGCGGCGAGCCGCCGCCCTCCAGCAGCGGCACCGCGACGGCAGCCCGGCTTCCAGGTAGACGTCGCGCAGGTCGGGGACGAAGCCGCTCGGCCGCACCCGCGGGTCGCGCGGCCTCGATCTCCTCGCTGCCCTTGCCGGCGACGACCAGCTCGACGTCGGGCGCGTGCTCCCAGAGCGCCGGCATCGCCTCCTCGAGCAGGAAGCTCGAGCGCCCCGCGGTTGGGCTCGTAGGTGAGGTCGGCGACGAAGAGCACGACTTCCGCTCATCGGCGCGGGGAGGCACCGGCTCGATCCCGGCAACGTCGACGACGTTGGGGACGAGGCGCAGATTCGCCTCCGGAGCCAGCGCCGCCGCCCCCTCCATGTCGGCCGGCGAGACCATCCAGCTCTCGCTGAAGGTGCTCGAGCAGCAGCCGCTCGAAGCGCTCCAGCGTCGGACTGCGACATGCCGGCGTCGTCGAGCCGGTGGCGGAAGGTCGACTCGAGGTTGTGGGCGTCGTAGACGGCCTCGCGACGGGCGGCGAGCCCGAGCAGCGCCGCGGCGGCGACCGGCCCCTCGGCGATCGACCCGCGTCTCCGGCGTCCGCGCTCAGCTCCGCGGTCCGCTGCGCCACGCCCGGCCAGATCCCGCGGGCGAAGTCCTCGGGAACGCCGGCGCAGGCGGGCGCGGGCGTAGGCGGGCAGCCGCTCCAGCGCCCCGGGCCGCTCGACCCGGTGCAGGCGTCAGCCCCTCGATCTCCTCGTAGGCGGGGTCGGGCTCGTCGGCCCCGAAGGCGCCGTAGACCAGGTCGACCTGGCCGAGGGCGGCGAGCGCCCGCACGATCCCGTAGGTCCGCCGCGCGCGACCCGAGTCGAGGGTGGGCGTAAATGAGGTGGCGATCACGGTCCGCATCGGACGAGGCGGCACCCGGCGCAATATATGGACGCTCGCGGATCGGAGCGGGGCTTGGGGCTAGCCGCGGTACTGCTGCATCAGCGTGCGGACCATCGAGTAGGCGGGCTTCTGGCGTCCCGTCGTAGCGCAGCAGCCCGAACCCGTAGCTCGCGGTCGGTGCTGTTCATGCCGCGGTCGCGCAGCTGGAAGACGGAGATCAGGCCGATCTTCCATTCGGTCCGGGTGATCGCCGCGTTGAGGATCTTCTGCAGGTGTTCCTTCTGGGTCGCCTCGCTGACGCACTGCTCGCCGCAGTTGGCGGTCGACTGGCCGTACTCGGTGATCCAGATCGGCTTTGCCGAGGCGCCTTTTTCGTTCATCCGTTTGCGCAGGACGCCGATCCGGCCGAACGGCCCGGCGGCGGTGCCCTCGTCCGGTCGATGGCCGTACCAGTAGGGATGGTCGGCGAAGGCGTAGAAGTAGTCGTTGAGGTTGGGGATGCGGCTGTAGAGGGTGTCGATCCAGCTGGTGTCGGTGCCGTAGATGCGACTGACCAGGATCACCTTGACCGGCAGGTTCTGGCTCTTGATCGCTTCCAGGGTGGGGCGGACGGTGTCGGCGTAGAGAGCGGCCGACATGTCGCCGAAGTAGGGCTCGTTGCCGAGTTCGACGGTGGTGATCGCGTAGGCGGCTTCGTTCAGCTCCGGGTGTCAGTTTCCAGAACGTGCCGCCGAGGCCGTAGCGGCTGATGAAGGCGATGACGAATTCGCGGTAGCTGCCGGCGCGTGCCGAGCTGGTTGGCGCCAAGCAGGGCGTGGATCCGGGTGTGGATCTGGGCGGCGGCCGCGTAGATCGATTTCCTCCTGGTGGTCGACCGGCTCGGTCGGGTCCCACTCGTGGCGGGTAACCGCAGCACCGAGCTGGGTGCGGGCGTTGATTTCGGTGTCCGACCAGTAGCCGTGGCCGCCGTCGACGGCGATCGTCAGCCCGCTACCGGGGAAGGCGCCCGGCGCCGGCGAAGGGGCGGGTTCCGGTTCGGGGGTCGGGCCCGGGGCCGGTTCGGGGGCTGGGTCGGTCAGGTTGGAGACGTTGACGGAGATCGCGGCGGTGGTGGCGTGGCCGGCGGTGTCATAGGCGGTTGCGCTCAAGGTGTGGGTCCCGTCGCTGACCGTGGTCGAGTCGAAGATGCAGTTCCAGGGCGCGTCGCTCTCGGTGTTGAGGACGGTGCCGTCGACCTTCATCACGACTTTTTCGACCCCTTTGTCGTCACTGGCAAGGGCTTCGCAGGTCGAGCCGCTGATTTTCCTCGTTACGTTGGAGCCGGCGGTCGGGGTCGCCCAGGTGACGGTCGGGGCGGCGTCGGTCGGGGCCGGTTCGGGGGTGGGTTCGGGTTCCGGCGTCGGTTCCGGTTCCGGGGTGGGCTCGGGGGTCGGCTGCGGCTTGGGGGCGTTGGCGACGTTGACGGCGACCGAAGCCCGGCTCGAGTTGCCGGCGGCGTCGTAGGCGATGGCAGTCAGGGTGTGGGACCCGTCGGCGACTTTGGTCGAGTCGAAGCTGCAGTTCCAGGGCGCGTCGCTCTCGGTGTTGAGGACGCCGCCGTCGACCGCCATCACCACGCGCTTGACGCCGCGGTCGTCGCCAGCCAGGGCTTCACAGGTCGAGCCGCTGAGCTTGCCCTTGACGGAGGCGCCGGTGGTCGGGGTCTTCCAGACGACCGAGGGGGGAGTGACGTCGGCGGAGCGCTTGCGTGAGGCGGCGGCGCGGTTCATTTCCTTGATGCAGCGCTGGCGCAGCTCGCGGCGCTTGGCGGCGGTGGCCGCCTTGTGGGCCTTCTTCGCGCAGACGGTGCTGATCCGGGCGGAGCTGCCGCCGAGCGGCTTGGCGCCGGCCCCCGCGACGAGCGCGGCGACGAACAGAAAGGCCATCGCGAGAGCGATGCCTGCGGTCCGGGTGGCGGGGGAGCGGAGGCTCATGACTCCCCCTGTCGGCTAGGGCGAGCCGAAATCCGCAGCTGACGGACAACTATTGGACAGATGATCCATCCTAAAATTAGGTAGGGAAGTGACATAACGTGTCCCCTCTCAGGGAGGGGGCGCTAAATGCTGTTCTTCATCGATGAGTCGTGGCAGACGGTAGGGGGCCGTGAAATCGGCGCTCTGGGTGGCGTCGTGATCCCGGAGCCCGCGTTACAACTACTTCTGCCGTGAAGTCTTCGCCTTCAAGCGGGACATCTTGGGGGCTGAAGAGTTGATCGATGCGGAGTTGAAGGGGAACTCCTGTTTCGCCAAGAGCGCTTTCAAGAAGCGAGACGCGACTGGCCACTCCCGGCTCCTGGAGGGAGCAGACAAAATGTTCAGTGCCGTCAAACGCCATGAAGGCAAGGTCTTTCTGATCTGGACTTCTGACCCGGGCCTTTCGCTGCTCAACAACCCGGATTCTGAAGACCTCTCGAAGCCCTATAAGCAACTGCTTTTCGATATGCGAGCCCTGATGAGGAACGAGGTCCCAGGCAAGAGGGGCGCTCTCACCTTTGACCAGCGCCACCATCGAGAAGACGAGCGGGCGGCATGCGCCATCAGCAACTACCTGTTTCGAGCGCGGGGCGACTGGCCCAAGCGCTTCACGCAGATCCCCAATTTCACCTCCAGCGCCATTAGCCCCGGCCTTCAGGCCGCCGACCTGATGGTCTACCTCGGACCTCATCTGTCAGACGCCTCCGCGCGGCCCGAGCTGGTCCCGTACGTCGGAGAAGATGCGAACGATGCGCTACGAGTTTCGGCGCGGCCGGCAGCAGCGCCTAGTTAAGAGCATTAGGCGAGTCGGCTGAAGACGAGGATGAGGGGCCGGCGAGCCGAAGCTCTATGACGCCGTTAATAGCGGCGCACCGACCCCTATGTCGCGCAAGATATCAGTGCTGAAAGGGTTGAGAATTAAGCGGACGCCCTCACGGCTTCAGCACGACCTTGATCGCCCCGTCCTCCTTCTTCTGGAACATCTCGTAGGCGCTCGGCGCCTCGGCAAGGGGCAGCTGGTGGGTGGTCAGGTCGTCGACCCCGAGCGGATCCTCGTCGCCTTCCAGCAGCGGCAGGATCTCGTCGGTCCACTGGCGCACGTGCGCCTGGCCCATTCGGAGCTGCAGCCCCTTGTCGAAGATCTGGAACATCGGCAGCGGGTCGATCTGGCCCCCGTAGACGCCGGAGATCGAGACGGTCCCGCCGCGCCGGACGCTGTCGATGCAGTCGAACAGGGCGGAGAGCCGGTCGACGGCCGCTTTTTCGGTCACCTTCGCCGCCACCGAGTCCGGCAGCAGGCCGGCGATCGTCTGCGCCATCTTCGCCCCTGGTGCGCCGTGAGCCTCCATCCCGACCGCGTCGATCGTGCTGTCGGGTCCGCGCCCGTCGGTCAGCTCTCGCAGGGCCGCGGAGATGTCGTCGTGCTGGTCGCCGTCGATCGCCTCGATCCCGTTGCGCCGCGCCATCTCCAGGCGCTCGGGGACGTTGTCGATCCCGAACACCTTCTCGGCGCCCTGGTGGCGGGCGATCCGGGCGCTCATCTGCCCGATCGGGCCGAGCCCGAAGACGGCGACCGAGCCGCCCTCCGGGATCGCCGCGTAGTCGACCGCCTGCCAGGCGGTGGGCAGGACGTCGGAGAGGAACAGGTAGCGCTCGTCGGGTGCCGCTCTCCGGCACCTTGATCGGGCCGAAGTGGGCCTGCGGGACCCGCAGGAACTCGGCCTGGCCGCCGGGGACCTGGCCGTAGAGCTTGGTGTAGCCGAACAGCGAGGCGCCCTTTTCGTGCTCGCGGTTCTGGGTCGTCTCGCACTGGGCGAAGTACTTGCGCTCGCACATCCAGCAGCTGCCGCAGGAGATGTTGAAGGGGATCACGACCCGGTCGCCGGCTTTGATGTGGGTGACCTCGGAGCCGACCTCCTCGACGATCCCCATCGGCTCGTGGCCGAGGATGTCGCCCTCGTCGATGAACATCCCCAGCACCTCGTAGAGGTGCAGGTCCGAGCCGCAGATCGCGGTCGAGGTGATGCGGACGATCGCGTCGGTCGGGTCCTGGATCGAGGGATCGGGGACCTCGTCGACCCGGACGTCGCGTTTGCCGTGGAAGGTGAGCGCCTTCATGAAGCCACCCCGAGGGGGACGTCGGGACGGTTCCAGCTCTCGGCGACCCGTTCGGCCGCGGCGCGCTCCTCGGCGAGGATCTCCTCCGCGGTCGAGACCACGCCCTCGTCGCCGGCCCGCGCCGCGACCCGCTGCAGCAGTTCGTAGGCGGCGATCTCGAGGTGCTCGAAGGCGAAGGCGAAGCCGGCGAGCTTGGTGGTCGAGTCCGGCTGGGCGCCGAAGAAGGCGGAGAGGTTGAGGCCGCCGGCCTTCAGCATCGTGTCCTTGATCAGCGATGGCCTGGCGCCGCGCTCTTCCAGCAGCCCCTCGATCTCGCTCGAGGTGCCCGCGCGTCTCCGCCGAGGTGGTCGCGGAAGGCTCCTTCCAGGAACTCGTCGTCGACCCGCTCGGCACCCGCCTCGAGCAGTTTCACCGCCTGCCCCTCGAGGGCGTGGACGTCACGCAGGTAGGCGAGCAGGGTGGAGTCGAGCTGGTCCTCGTCGACCGCTCCCAGGGAGACCTCGACCGCGGCGTCGAAGCACTCCTCCAGGCGCTCGGCCATCCGCTCCTCCTCGAGCGGCGATGTCGGCCGCCATCCGCGCCGTCTCCTCGTCGCCGGCGCGCTCGGCCAGGCGCCTCAGCAGGTCGTAGGCGGCGACCTCCATGTGCTCGTAGGAGTAGGCGTGCATCGTCAGCTTCCCGGGCGTATCGGGCTGGGCCGCGGCGAAGGCGACCATCGCCCAGCCACCGCCGGTCCCGGCCGCGTCCTTCGGCTTCGACGGCTTCGCCTCCCAGCTCTTCCAGGCGCTCGCGCACGCGCCGCTCCTGGTCTTCGGTCTCGACCAGGTGCCGCTCGAAGGCCCGGCAGAGGCGCTCGTCGCCGGCGATCTCCGGCGCCGGCCGCAGCTGCGCCAGCGCCTGCAGCTCGATCGAGTGGACGTCGGCCAGGTACTTGACCAGCTGCTCGTCGCGGTCGCGAGCCCACTGGCGGGCGCCGACGCCGGTCTTCACGTCGTCGAGGCGGGCGCCGGCGCTGTCGCCCCCCAGCGGCGGCGTCGCGGCGCCCTGCCCCTCGCGCATCCCTCCCACGCAGCTCTTCCAACGCTTCGACGCCGCTGTAGCGCGGCTCCCAGCCCAAGCTCCTCGCGCGCCCGCTCGCGAGGACATCAGCGGCACGTTCCGCGCCATGTCGAGCCAGCCCGCCGGGGTCGGCTGCAGACGCAGGCGCCAGCTCAGGTCGGCCAGCCGCCGCACCACCCGCGCCGGCACCGGGAAGCTGCGGACGCCGAGCCGGTCGGCCATCTCCTCGGGGCTGAGCGGCGGCTCGGCGGCGATGTTGAAGGCGCCGTCGACGTCCGCCAGGACTGCGCGCAGGTAGGCCTGGCCGACGTCGTCGGAGTGCACCGCCTGGAAGCGCAGGCGATCGATCCGCGGCAGCGCCGGCAGCAGCTTGCGGCGCAGCAGGAAGTTGGGCAGGAAGGGACCGACGAAGAGCCGCCGGATCTCGGTCGCGGCCTCGTCCTTGAAGATCAGCGCCGGGCGCAGCCGCACGACCCGCGTCCCGGGGTTGTCGGCTTCGAAGCGGTCGAGCTCGCGCTCCACCGCGACCTTGTGGCGCGAGTAGAAGGAGGTCTCGGTGCCCTCGGTCGGCCAGCTCTCGTCGACCTCGCGGTCCTTCGGGCCGCGCGAGTAGGCCCCCACCGAGGAGGCGTGGACCAGCTTCGGCACACCGGCCTCGGCCACGGCTGCGAAGACGCGCCGGCTGCCCTCGACGTTGATCCGCTCCAGGGTCTCCGCGTCGCGGGAGGGCTGGATCGCCCAGGCGAGGTGGATGACCGCATCGGCGCCCGCGAAGATCGCCGCCAGGTCGGCGCTGAGGATGTTGGCCTCGACCCAGCTGGTCTTCGGCGGCGTCCAGGTCGGCAGGCGCCGCGCCAGCCCGACGATCTCGTCGATCTCCGGGCTCTTGGCCAGGGCTTCAACCGTGCTGGTGCCGACGTTTCCCGTCGCACCAGTGACAACAACCTTCATCTCCTACTCGCCTTCCGTAGGTACTGGGGTTCGGAGTTGGCGAGGAGTGAGCGGGATGCTCCCCTAGGCCTCTGCTTCGATGTACCCCCGGAGGCGGGGTGGAAACGCGAGCCGCGGGGTAAGAGCCCCCTGGATGAAGGCTTCCCCGACGAAGATCACCCCCTACCGCAACGGGCCGTACCTGATCCGCGGCCCCTTCGCGATCGTCGACCAGGACGGGAACGAGATCGAGGTCGAGCGGCGCGTGGTGGCGCTGTGCCGCTGCGGGCGCTCACAGATCCGCCCGTTTTGCGACGGCACCCACAAGGCGATCGGGTTCCAGGCGGACAGCGGGCCGACCGTGCCCAGCGAGGACCGCGGCGTGGCGTCGGCGGCAGTCGGCGCAGCGGGGTCGCCGAGTGCGCCGAGCCGGCGGTCCCCGTAGAGGACTCCGCCTCGTAGCTTCGCCGCCAGCGCAAGCCACGAGCAGAGCGAGCGCTCCGCGATCCAGGCGGGCGCCAGCAGCGAGGCGCTGAGCGGGAAAGCGCGCCGCTGCCGCCGGCTCTCCTGCGACCGATCTCGGCGAGGACGATCGAGGCGAGCGCGGCGGCGAGCAGGCGACAGCGGCGACCGCGTCGCAGCGGAGTGCGCGGCCAGCGGCGCCACGCGAGGAAAGATGCCGATGCGGGCGGGGATCGCGAAGTCGTCGTAGGCCTGGCGGACCCGCTGCGAGAGGAAGTGGGCCGTGCTCGGCGGCCGCCTCGCGCACGTAGAGGTCGAGCGGCGTCGCCACCGTTCCGCCCGGCGGCGCGGATCGTCCGCATCAGCTCCAGGTTCTCGAACAGCGCGTCGCCGTCGTAGCCGCCGGTGGCGAGCAGGGCGCTGCGGCGGACCGCCAGCGTGCCGGGGAAGTCGCCGACCGGAAAGGCCGGGTCGCCGGTGAAGACCCGGTTCAGCAGCGAGCGGGCGGTGTCCCAGCGGGCGTGCCAGGGCAGCTCGTCGAAGTAGTTCTGCGGCCGCACCAGGTCCGCCTCGTCGAGCAGCTCCACCGCCCGGCGCAGCGTCGCCGGCGTCGTAGCGGACGTCGTCGTCGGCCAGCACGACCCGCTCGCCGGAGCACTCGCGCACGCCGGTGAGCGACGCCGTTCACCTTGCCCATCCGGAAGTCGAGATCGGGGTGCGGCGGCAGGTGGCGGGCGACGCCGCGTCAGGGCCGCGGCGTGCTCGGCGAAGAGCGGCGCGGGCGAGCCGTCGACGACGAGGATCTCGTCGACCGCCTCGGCGATCGAGCGCAGGTAGGCGCTCAGCTCCTCGATCGGCCCCGGCTCGGCCCAGCGCAGCGGCAGGACGTAGGAGACGCCGGCGCGGCCGCGCTCATCGCGATCAGGCCCGGTGCCGCCAGCGGCCGGCGCAGCGAGGTGCGCCCGTCCTCCCAGGCCTCGAGCAGGTGCCTGGCGAAGCGGTCCTCGAGGAAGAGCAGGGCGCGGGCGCCGAAGAGGATGTCGTCGGCCAGCTCCGGCTCCTGGCGCGCCAGACCGCCGGCGAGGTCGTAGGCGGCGATGTTCTCGTGCACCGCGTCGGCCTCGACGTGCTCGTCGTAGAAGTCGGTCGCCTCGGCGCCGAACCCGAGGCGCCGCAGGGCGTTGCCGTAGCGGCGGTTGGGCAGGGCGGAGGTCATCTCGAACATCGCCAGGTGGCCGACGATCGCGCCGCGCCGGCTGCGCCGCAGGCCGATCGCCGACATCAGGTTCACCGTCGCCAGCGTCTCGCCGGGGGCGTGGGCGAGGTAGGCGTTCTCGCGGTCGTCGAGGCCGAGCGCCCGCATCGTCTTGGCGAACAGCCGCGAGTGCATGCGCTCCGCCCGGCCGCCGCCGTACTCGTCCGCCTGCACCTCGAGCAGCGCCGTCTTCGCCGGCGCCGTCGAGGCGCGGGATCGCCCAGCTGTGCGGGTCGGACTCCTTCAGCTGGTAGAGGGAGCGGTGGACGACGAACTCGCGGAATTCCTCGATGTCGGCCTCGACCTCGAGATGGCGGGAGAGCGATACGCCCTCGTCTTCGGACTCGAGGCGGAAGAGCAGGTCGCCGACCTCGGCCGGGTCGACCGGCTCGCCAGGCCCGACCGCCGCTTCGAGCGCCTCGAAGAAAGCCTCGCTCCAGCACCGCTCGGGCGGCCAGCAGCGACGGGTCCCACTCCCAGGCGGGATCGACCTCCGGGAAGGAGCGGTAGTGAAGCTCGAAGCAGAGATAGAGCGCCAGCTGCAGGTCGTCGTCGCGCGAGCGGGTCCTCGACGAGAGCGACGAGCCGCGCTGCCTCTTCCGCAGGCTCAGGGGAGAGGGTGTCGGCGGGCGGCGCCGAGAGCATCTCGACGACCAACTCGCCGATTGGCCCCGCTGCGGGCAGCTTCGAGGTGGCTAACTTCAATCTCTCCGCCTTCCTTGGATCTGTGTTCGGAGTCGGCGAGGAGTGAGCGGGACCGCTCCCTTGGGCCTCGCGGACTTCCTACCCAAAGCGCGGCTGCCGCCAAACGCCGTCGTCGCCGCAACCTCTCCACCAGGACGACAGTTTGTCCGGGGTAGGAGGGATTCTGACGCTTCAGCGGGAGCCCTTTCAATGCCTAAAAGAGGCTATTTCCCTCGCTCGGTGTGGAGTGGACACCATGTCTCCTTGAGAAGTACTTCTTGAAATCAGCCCCGCTCGAAGCAAAAAGTGGGGATTGAAATCCCGCGTTTTTCCTGTTGGGTACACGGCCATTCGCCATCGGAGCCGTTCATATCGAAATTCCGCGGCAATTCGTGAGGGCCTGGTAATGGCTGAGCGAAAGCTGATGGTTGGCTGGGTCTGTGTGGCGGCATTCCTGGCGCCCCTCTTGATTCCCTCTCTGGCGTCGGCGACGGCCCTGCCGGCCACGATCACCGAAAACACGACGCTGACCGCGGCCGGCAGTCCCTACACCGGCACCCCGACGATCGAAGCCGGAGTGGTTGTCTCGGTTGAACCAGGGGTCCGATTCAACCTCAGCAAGCTGACCGTCAAAGGAACCCTCAAAGCCGTAGGTACGGCCGAAGAACCGATCGTCTTCACGGGCACCAAAGAACTGACGGCGGGCGAATGGAAGGGCATCGTCTTCGAACCGGGCAGCGGCGCCTCGGTGCTCGACCACGTGGAAGTCAAGTACGGAGGCGAAAAACTGCTCTTCAACCCCGACATCGGCGCAGTCGAAGTCAACGCCTCCGCCCCGAAGATCACCAACTCGACCTTCATCGGCAACAAGGGCTATGGGATCAGAATGTCCAAAGGCGGTAGCCCCGAGATCGCCGACAACGCGCTGCACAACAACGGCGCCGCGGCAATCTCCTACACCTCCAATACCGGCGACTCGGGCGAAATCAACATCCACGACAACTTCGTCGAAGGCGGCCCCTACGGAATCGGCGCCTGGGTGTTCGGCAGCGCCGGCGTCTCGGCGAAAACTCTGAGCGGGAACACGGTCATCGGGACCGAAGGCATCGGCCTGAACTATTCCGGGCCCGAAGTGCCGGGCAACATCACCGAAAACACCCTGACCGGCAACCAGAGCAACTACATCCAGATCAGCGGCACGGTCGCCAAATCCTCGACCTGGAAAGACGGCGGAACCCCGGTCAAGGTCGAAGGCAGCCTGACCATCGCCGCAGCGGCGACGCTCAGCATCGGCCCCGGCGTCTACTTGATGAAGCCGAACATGACCGTCAAAGGGACCCTCAAAGCCGAAGGCACGGCCGGAGAACCGATCCTCTTCACGGGGGTCGCCCAGACCACGCCCGGCGAATGGGGCAACGTCAAGTTCGAACCCGGCAGCGGCGCCTCGGTCCTCGACCACGTTGAAGTCAAATACGGGGGCTCGGGCACCAACGTCGGCGCGGTCGAAGTCGCCGCCTCCTCGCCGAGGATCTCCAACTCGGTCTTCCGTAGCAACAAAAGCAAGGGGATCTACGTCCCGACCGGCGGCAGCCCGGAGATCGCCGGCAACTACTTCTACGAAAACGGCGCCTACGCGATCCACTACGCGGCCAACACCGGGCATACGGGCGAAATCAACATCCACGACAACTTCGTCGAAAAAGGCGGGGAGGAATCCTCGCCCGCGTACTCAACAGCGCCGCGGTGACCGGGACGACGCTCAGCGCCAACACGATCATCGGCACCAGCGACGATGGTGTCAATTACATCGGCTCCGACATTCCCGGAGACATCACCGACAACACGCTGAGCGGAAACGCCTTCGACCGAATCGCGGTCTCGGGCACCGTCGGCCATTCCTCGACCTGGACCGACGCCGGCTCGCCGGTCTGGTCATCCCAGGAAGTCGTGGTCGCCTCGGGAGTGACTCTCAGCATCAAACCGGGAGTGCTGCTGAATCCCCGCAAGCTGACCGTCAAAGGAACCCTCAGAGCCGAAGGCACGGCCGAAGAACCGATCGTTTTCACGGGCACCAAAGAACTGGCGGCGGGTGAATGGAAGGGCATCGTCTTCGAACCGGGCAGCGGCTCCTCGGCGCTCGACTACACGGAAATCGCCTTTGGCGGCGAAGGCACTGCGAACTCGATCGAAGTGAAGGGCTCCGCTCCGATCATCACCAACTCGACGATCCGCAAGAGCAGCAACTTTGCGGTCAAGGTCACGGAATCCGGCTCGCCGAAAATCGAATGGAACCGCTTTCGCGGCAACTCCAGCGGCCTCACCTACAGCGGCACCGGGAAACTCCTCACCCCGAACAACGATTGGGGCTGCGCCAGCGGTCCGAAGCCTGCTGGGTGCGGAGACTCGGTCGGATCGTCGGTCGAATGGAAGCCGGCGATCCAGCTGCCCGAGCTGGCCGGCCATTGCCGCGGCAAGGAGAGCCAGTGCGGGGAAGGCGCCGATCCCGTCAGTCTTGCCACCGGCCAGCTCTCCTACGCCCACCGGGATCTGCTCCTGACGAACAAGGGCGAGGTCCCTCTCGAATTCGCGCGCAGCTACAGCTCCGGATCTAACACCGACACCGGGCTCGGCCCGGGCTGGACGCAGACGGGGCTGGCGAGCGCAAGTGAACTCGAATCCGGGGCGGCGGTCCTGATCCTGCGCCAGGACGGGCGGCAGGACCTCTTCCAGAAATCCGGTGGCGGCTACCAGGCACCCTCCGGAGTGACCGACGCGCTCACCAAAGTCGAAGGCACCTTCCAGCTGACGACCCTCGAGCGCACGGTCTACCGCTTCGACGCCAGCGGCCGGATCGCTTCCATCACCGACGACCACGGTCTCAAAACCACCTACGCCTACAACGCCGAAGGCCGCCTGGCGACGATCACCGATCCCTCCGCCCAGACGCTCACCTTCTCCTACAACTCCTCCAACCACATCACGCTGGTCAAAGACTCGACCGGCCGCGAAGTCAAATTCGCCTATTCGACTGCCGGCGACCTGGCGACCGTGACCGATGCCCTGGGCGGCGTCACCGAATACACCTACGACGCCGCCCATCGCCTGAAAACGATCAAAGACCCGCGCGGCAACGTGATCCTGAAAAACACCTACGACGGCCAGGGGCGGATCACCGAACAGCGCGACGGCCTCGAAAACCTCTGGAAACTCGAATACAAAGCCGGCGAAACGCTCGTCACCGAACCCGAGGGCGGGCAGCTCAAATACGGCTTCGACTCCCAGAACCGGGTCGTCTCGGAAACCGACCAGCTCGGCCACACGACGACGACCGGCTACGACGCCGCCGGCAACGTCGACGAAGTCGTCGAGCCTGGCGGCGCCAAATGGGAATTCGGTCACGACGCCGCCGGCAACCTCACCAGGGTCATAGATCCCGAGGAAGGCGAACGGATCTACGAATACGACGGCCTCAACCGGCTGACGAGCTTCACCGATGCGCGCGGCAACGCCTGGAGCTACGAATGGTCGGCCGCCAACGACCTGACGAAGATCACCGATCCCGAAGGTGGCGAAACCACCTTCACCTACAACGCCTCGGGCCAGCCGCTGACCCAGACCGATCCCGACGAACACAAATCGGAATTCAGCTGGGACACCCGCGGCAACCAGCTCAGCGCCACCGATCCGCTCGGCCACAAAACGAGCCTCGAATACAACAGCCGCAATTACTCGACCGCAAAGACGCTCTCCGGCCTCAAAGCCGAAACCTTCGAACGCAACGCCCTCGGCGACCTGCTTGCCCGCACCACCCCCGAAGGCCACAAAACGAAATACGCCTACGACGCCAACGGCCTGCCGACGCAGGTGACCGACCCCGCCGAAGGCGTCTGGAAAATCGAACGCAACGCGATGGAGCGGCCGACCTCCTACGTCGACCCGCTCGGCCAGGAAGCCAAAGTCAGCTACGACGGCAACCTGAAGCCGGTGAAAGTCACCAACCGGCGCGGCAAGGAAACGACCTACTCCTACGACCCTGCCAACCAGGTCACCGAAGTCGAACGTCCCGAAGGCGAGGTCTGGGAATACGGCTACGACAGCCGCGGCAACCGCTCCAGCATGGTCGACCCGCGCGGCAACGAAACCACCTACGACTTCGACCTGCTCGACCGGATGACCGAAGCAGACGAGCCGCTGGCGGTGAGCACCGAATACGGCTACGACCCGAACGGCACCCTCGCCTCGGTCAAAGACCCTCGGGGCAACACGACGAGCTACGGCTACGACAAACTCGGCCGCCTCACCGAAATCGCCCAGCCGCTGGAAAAGAGCACCACCTACACCTACGACCCCGCGGGCAACGCGCTGACGAGGACCACCGCCGCTCGGCACGGTCGAATACGCCTACGACGCCGCCGACCGCCTCACCGAAGTCAGCAGCGGCGAATCGGCGCTTCGCTCCTACGGCTACGACGCGGCCGACCGGCGTACGAGCGCCATCGATGCCGAAGCCCACAAAATCGAAATCGCCTACACCGAAGAGGGGCGCCCCAGCTCGATCAACGACGGTCGTGGGCAGTCGCTGACCCGCAGCTACGACTCGCGCGGCAACCTCCTCAAACAGGTCGACGGCCGCGGGACGATCGAATACGGCTACGACAAACTCAGCCGGATGACCTCGCTCACCGACCCGCAGGGCAAATCGCTCGGCTTCGCCTACGACCCCGAGGGCGACCTGACCGAAGTCACCCGCCCCAACGGCGTCACCACCAACAACCTCTACAACGACGCCGGCCGGCTCGCCGAAACGATCGCGAAATCGGCAGAACCGCTGAACGTGCTCGAATCTCTGAAATACACCTACGACGCAGCCGGCAACGTCACCGGCAAGGTCGATCAGCGCCTCGAAGCGGAAACGAGCTACGCCTATGACGCGCTCAACCGCCTGAACGAATTCAATCCGCCCGGCGCAGGGGCGACGAGCTACGGCTACGACAAAGCCGGCAACCGCACCGAAGCCGGTGGCGCCACTTACACCTTCAACGCCTTGAATCAGCCGACCGAATCCTCGACCGGCACTACTTACACCTATGACGGCGCCGGGCGCCTGACCGGGGAGGCAAACGGCTCCGAAGAATCGACCTTCGCCTGGGACCCCTTCGACCATCTGGCCAAAGTCGAAGGGTCCGGCGGCACTGTCACCTACTCTTTCGACGGCTTGGAGCGACTCAGCGAACGCAAATCAGGGGAAGCCGCGAAGGTCTTCCACTACGGCGATCTCGGCGACATGCCCACCTACACCGCAAACGGCGAAGGCAAAACCACGACCAGCTACGTCCAAGGCCCCCGCGGCCTGGTGGAGCAGCGCTCGGGAGAAGCGACCAGCTTCCCGCTGGTCGACGGCCACGGCGACGTGACGGCGGTCATCGACGCCGCCGGCGAAGCCACCTCGCGCCAGAGCTTCGACCCCTGGGGCGATCAGCTCTCAGGACCGAGCCTCGAAATGGGCTACCTCGGCGCCTGGGAGAGACCGAGCGACCCGACCACCGGCATGATCCAGATGGGCGCCCGCTCGTACGCTCCCACCCTCGGATCATTCGCCTCGGAGGACCCGGTCCTGGGTCACCTCGGCTTCGGGATCTCTTCCAACCGCTACCCGTATGCCTGGGACAACCCCCTGAACCGGTACGACTTGAACGGGCGTGACGTCTGTGCACCAACTCCATTCGGAGATGCCTGCGCGGAGGACGCCGCCAAAGACTTCGCGGGTGCAGTAAATGAAGGCTGGGATGCCACCGCCTCCGGGCGCGGGTGGGTTGGCGATCGGGCGCAGGATTTTTGGAAGCATGCCGGTGGACCTCTGACTGACACCTACAACTTTGCCGGGGCTCATTGGCAAACTTGTATTGAGGGAGGAGGCGCTGGTGCTGCAGCCGGAGGTGCGATCGGTTTTCTAGGTGGTCCCGAGATGGCGCCAGCTGGGGCAACCGCAGGTGCCATCATTGGCTGCTACGACGTGGTTCAAGCAGAACTGCTCATTGAAGTTGCCTCGGAAGAATGACTGCACAGATCCTGATCGAACGTCCATCGAAGAGATGGGTTGACCGCTACCGGTCCTACGAGATCGTGGTGAACGGTGATGTCATGGGCTCCTTGAAAGCAGGGGAAAAGCAGGTCATTAGGATTGATCCTGGATCAGTAGAGATTTATCTGAGGATCGACTGGTGTCGGAGTCGAAAAGTTCTGTTTGACTTGGATGCTGGATCGGAGCTGCGGCTCTCCTGTCGGTCTCGGAACTTGCTGACGGCTTTCTATGGCATCACCTTCGGTCGCAACGACTACATTCGACTCGAAGTCGTCTGACGGATCACTCCCGTGACGGGGTTTCGAGAAACGACCACCAACGAATACGACCTCCCCGGCAACCTCACGTCCTTCACCGATGCCCGCGAAATCACGATCGGTTTGCTCTACGACGGGTTGGGGCGGGTCACCGAGATAAACCAGCCGTTCGAAAAGACGACGAGCTTCACCTATGACGGGGTTGGCAACCGACTGACGCGGACGACCGCGGCGGGCACCCTTGAATTCGGCTATGACGCCGTCAATCGACTGGAAGATATTCCGGGTCCTGCTCCAGCTCCCCAAAGGTAGGTCTAGATGAAGCCCATCTTGAAATATGGAGTTCCAGCAACTTGGTTGCTCCTCGTCATTTATCGCGGGGTATTCAATGGCTCCGACCCAGGCAGTCGTTGGGCCCTTGGGGTCCTGATGCTGGCTGTCCTCGCGCTCGCCGTGATAACGCTGGTGGCGTTTATCGAGGCAAGGATTGAAGCGAAGAATCACGGAGATCGGGTTTTTACGGACTCGACCATCACCGGATTGCTGCTTCTGGCTTTAATCGTGGCGTTGGTGCTGCGGTTCTTGGTTGGGGGTGATGAGCCTGGCGGCGTCGTGGCGTGGATGGGTGGAGTCCTAGGGGTTCTCGCACTTGCGGGTCTTCTTGTCCACGGTTTTCTGAGAGAGAGTTCGCGGGCGGTAAATCCATCGTTTTTCTTCAATCCGAATTGGAAATATGGCCTCCTATTGGTGTGTATTGCGGCCATGGTGCTCTTTGCGGTGACGGGATCGGAGGGCGTCCTTGCGAGCTTGGCTGTTCTTGGTTTTTGGCTAGCTCTACTCGTTTTGGTTGTGCGGGCAGTCGGTCGCTGGGTTGTGTTATCGCGACAACGGTCGTCAACCTCATCAGTTGACAGAGCCTGAGTTTTTATGTGGGTAGAGGATGGACTTTCTATCTTCAGATACTCCGCTTGGTCCGCCCCCGGTGCCTCCGCGCTTTCCGACGCCCGGGCCGGCGCGTTAGGAGGGGACCTACCAGATGACCTTCTATGGGCTAGTTCTGGCGTGGGCGGGAACCCTTCTCCTTCGCGTGTTCCTCGGAGGAGACGGCGGGACCTTGGATACGGCTGCACTTTGGGTGCTTCGCGTCCTTTCGGTGGCCATCGCCCTCCAACTCCTTTTTTTCGGGTTCAGGCTCTTGAAAGAACTCACCTCCGCAGCAAGACGGAGGGACCAGGTCCTCACCGAAGTGAGAGTCAAGCATCTTCTGCTCGGCTGTCTAGTCATCGGCTTGGCCTGTCGAGTTTGGGGGTGGAGTTCAGGAGGGCAAGGCGTAGCTGGCTGGACGGGCACCATTCTCGTCTGCCTTGGCCTCATCGGACTAGGACTGCTATTTGTCCGGCGAGCGCACCGCCAGCACAGAGCGGACAAGCTCTCGTTTTGGCATCCCTACTGGCGGGCAACTCTCGTCGTAGCCTGGGTGGCCTCCCTAGTTGCGCTAGGGGCTACGAAACCGACCGGCGTCCCCGGGGGGCTTCTTGTGGCCCTTTTTTGGCTATCCCTGATTGCTTTGGCAGCCCAAATTCTTGGCGAGAGGGTGCATCGGTCGCACGGCCATCGATGATCTACTCACCCGGCGAAGACTCGGCGAGCTACGGCTATGACAAAGCCGGCGGCACCACCTACACCTTCAACGCCCTGAACCAGCCGACCGAATCCTCGACCGGCACCACCTACACCTACGACGGCGCCGGGCGCCTGACCGGGGAGGTGAACGGCTCCGAAGAAACGACCTTCGCCTGGGGCCCCTTCGACCATCTGGTCAAAGTCGACCAAGGTGTCCGCTGCATTGAGTACCCGGAAAGATTCAGTTTCCGTGCCAACAGGCCAGGCAACTGTGGCTAGGATCCCGATTCCCTTAGTTCTCCTCGCTTGGATCGGTGTTGGCGCTATCCGAGTGCTACTCGGATCGTCTACGTCCCCCGTTGCGTATGTCTGTTTTGGTCTTTTCTGGATCATCTCGCTGATCCTGCTGGCCGCAGCTGTTAGGCAACTGGTCGTCCCCAGCACGTCAGAGCAGAAGATCGAGTCAATATGTATTTGCATCGGGCTAGTAGCGTTTTTGCTGCAAGGCTTACTCGGCCATGGGCCCGCGACCCCCGCTGCGGCGCTTGTGTTTTTGGTGTCGGCAATGGTTCTTCTGGTCATCTATGGTCGAAGGCTGCGCCGGGAGCGCTTCACCCATCTATAGATGCTTCTCGTCCCGCGGCTACAGAGCCAGTGCCGCGGCCTTGAGGTGAAGCACCTCCAGGTGCCTCAGCTGTCCGGTCGCCCGCTCGGCGAGGGCACCGAGCTCGAAGTCCGAGAGGTCCTCGGAGTGGGTGTGCTCCAGCGCCCGCCAGAGGCGGCGCTTGCCGGTGACTCCGATATGGAGGAGCTCCAGCTCATCGAGGCGGCTCAGCGGCGAGTAGCCGCGCAGCTGCCCGTTCAGCTTCAGGCGGCCGAGGCGCTCGCCGAGTGTGGCGGCAAGCGGTTTGACCTTGCTCTGGCCGATGCCGAGCCGGTCCATCACCGCCGTCAGCGTCTCGCGGTCGGCTTCGATTTCGGCGCAGATCTCGGCCAGCGGTGGCCCGAAGGCGGGGTCGTCCTCGTTGCTGCCTCGCATCCGCCGCGCCACCTCGACTCCCACCGTCGCTCCCGCCAAGTGGTCGTTGAGGTAGATGGCGAGCCGGCCTCCCATGCGCTGCCGCTACCCGGCTTGCTCCGGACGCGAACCAGCTTCCACTGCGCCGTGAGGGAGAGGCCTAGCCGCGGTAGGCGTCCATCGCCGACTCGACGATGGGGTAGGCCGGCTTCTCGGAGCCGTCCTGGCGCAGGAGGCCGAACTGGCGCTCGCGGTCGCTGCTGTCGGTGCCGCGGTCGCGCAGCTGGAAGACGGAGATCATCTTCACTCCCCAGTCGGGGCGGGAGACGATCGCGCCGAGCATCTGCTGCAGGTGCAGGGCCTGGGTGTCCTCGCCGACGCACTCTTCGCCGCACTCGGCGGTGGACTCGCCGTACTCGGTGATCCAGATCGCCTTGGTGTTGGCGCCGTGTTCGTTCATCCGCCGGCGGGTCGTTTCGATCCGGCCGAAGGGGCCGGCCGGTCCGCTGGAGGCCGGTTCGTGGCCGTACCAGTAGGGGTGTTCGGCGAAGGCGTCGAAGAGATCGTTGAGGTTGGGGATGCGCGCGTAGAGCGTGTCCATCCAGGAGGTGTTGCTGCCGTAGACGCGGCTCGGCAGGACGATCGTCACCGGCAGGTTGAGGCGCTGGATTTCTTCCAGCACCGGGCCGACCGTGGCGGCATATTCGTCGGCCGACATCTCGCCGAAGTAGGGCTCATTGCCGAGCTCGATCGAGGTGATCGCGAACTGCGACTCGTTCAGCTCGGGATGCTTGTCCCAGAAGCTGCCGCCGACGCCGTAGTAGCGGATGAATTCGACGACCCACTGGCGGTAATGGGTCGGGTCGCCGAGCTGGTTGCCGCCGAGCAGGGCGTGGATCCTGGTGTGGATCTGACCGAAGGCCTCTTCCATCACGTCGTCCTGCTCGTCGACCGGCTCGCTCGGGTCCCACTCGTGGCGGGTGATCGCGGCGCCCAGTTCGGCCCGCTCTTCGATTTCTTCGTCGCTCCAGCCGGTGTAGCCGCCGTCGATGCCGACGACCAGGTTGCCGCCGACGAGGGTCGGGGGGACGGCCTTCTTGACGCGGCGGCTGCGGCGGTCCTTGACCAGGCAGCGGCGCAGCGTCCGGGCGTGGGCGCGGCGGACGGCCTTGGCGTTGGCACCGCGCTTGGCGGCGGCGCGGGCGCGGTTCGAGGCGAGCTTGGCACACCTGCCGGCGCCGGAGCCACCCTTGCCGAGGGAGACGGCGGAGCGCAGCTTCGCCTGCCCGGCGGCGTTGGCGCCGCTGCTGCTGAAGACAAGCAGCGAGACGGCGGCCAGCAGGAGGGCGAAGAGGGCGACGCGACGGCTGTTGAGGAGTAGCTCCATGCCATCCCGTCATCGGGCTGACATGGGGCCTCCTTGGCGATCTGCAAGCGACCTGGACGTATGTATGAGTGAGCGGGTTTTGGCGCAAAAAAGCCTGCGCCCCCGGGAGGGCGCAGGCTGGTGCTGAAAATACGCGGGTTCGGCCGAAGCCGATGTTTATGGCGTGTTGCGGTGGGTGGCGTCGAAGGGGTCGCCGAAGGCCTCGTCGTCGAGCCCCTTGGCGATCTCGCGGACGCCGTCGGGCACCCGCATCTCCGGTTCGAAGCCGAGCCGCTCCTTGATCTTGGCGAAGGAGACCTTGTAGTCGCGCGGGTCCTCGTCGCGGTGGACGAAGGAGACGTTGCCGCGGTCGATCTCGCCGGTGATGATCTCGACCAGGTCGAGCTTGCGGTAGTTCTCGTCGCTGTGGCCGACGTTGAAGACGTCGTTGCCGACCTCGTCGGGGCCCGCGTTCAGCACCCGGACGATGCCGCGGGCGGCGTCGCGGACGTGGATGTAGGGGCGCCAGAACTGCTCGCCGAAGACTTCCAGGTCCTTGTCGGCCCACAGTTCGCGGGTGAACTCGTTGACGGTGAGGTCGAACCGCATCCGCGGCGCCGCGCCGTAGACGGTGGCGAAGCGCAGGCAGGTCGGCACGGTGGTGCCGCTGCCGTTGGAGAGCAGCATTTTCTCGATCTCCACCTTCTGTTCGGCGTAGAGCGAGACCGGCGCCAGCTGCGCTTCCTCGTCGACCGGCGTCTCCGGGTCGGCCATGCGGCCGTAGTTGGAGCAGGTCGAGGCGAAGATCAGGTGCTTGACCCCGGCCGCGTTGGCGTCGGCGACCAGGCCGCGGGTCGCCTCGACGTTGGTGTCCTGGGCCAGCTCAGGGTCGCGGGCGCAGGCGGGGTCGCCGACGATCGCCGCCAGGTGGACGACGGCCTCGGCGCCGTCGAGCAGCTCGCGGCGCAGGTCGGCGTCGCGGATGTCGCCGATCGCGACCTTGGCCCCTTTCTGCTCGAGCATGTCGGCAATCGGCTGCTGGCCGTGGAGCAGCGAGTCGAGGACCCGCACCTCCCGGCCCGCCTCGAGTAGGGCGGTCGCGACTTCGGCGCCGACGTAACCGGCGCCTCCGGTGACCAGGACTGGTCCGCTCAACGTATTCCTCCGTGTTCTTCTTGGTATCGGTCGACTAGCCCGGAAAGCGCCGCGCGGAAGGCGGCGGGGCTGAAGCGTTCTGCGTGTGCTCTGATCTTCATCGGATCGAAGCGGCCGAAATCGGTGTCGTGCAAGGCCTCGGCCAGCGCGGCCACATCCTCACCTTCGACCAGTACCCCGGTTTCGCCGTGGTACCACCGTCTCGCGGACGCCGCCGCGGTCGACCGCGACGACGGGCCGGCCGGCTGCCTGGGCCTCGACGGCGGCGATCCCGAACTCCTCGACGTTGGGCACGACCAGGGCGATGCAGCGCGAGTAGAGGTCGCCAGAGCATGCGGTCGGAGACGCTGCCGAGGAACTCGACCCCGAGGCCGCCGTAGAGCGCCTCGAGGCGCTCGCGGTCGGGCCCGTCGCCGACGATCTTGATCGGCAGCCCGGCGATACGCGCCGCCTCCAGCGCGACCTCGACCCGCTTGTGGGGGACGATCTGGCCGACGAAGAGGAGGAAGTCCTCGGGCTGGCCGACGGCGAAGCGTTCGACCGCGACCGGGGGGTGGACGATCTCCGACTCGACCCCGTAGAGCTCCATGATCCGGTCCTGGGTGATCTTGCCGTTGGCGACGTAGCGGCTGACCCGCCCGGCGGCCTCCAGGTCCCAGGCCCGGTTGCGCTTCAGGATCGCCCGCATCAGCGGCCGCCCCGGCCACGGCGTCTCCGCCTCGGCCCGCTCCTGCTCGAACCAGGCGTAGCGGAAGGGGCTGTGGCAGTAGCAGACGTGCAGCGCGCCCGGCCCCGGCCGCAGCCCGTGGGCGAAGGCGCTGGAGCTGGTCACGATCGTGTCGAAGCACTGCGACCGGCAGCCGCTCGGCGGCCCTGGGGAAGAAGGGCAGCAGGTAGCGGAAGCTGCGCTGGTTGGCGCCGAGCCGCTGCAGGCCGGAGGTGTGGACCTCGCGCCCGGCGAAGCCTTCGGCCACCGCGTCGGCGTCGTAGAGCAGGGTGTAGATCGGCGCCTCGGGCCAGCAGCCGCGCCATCTCGGCGAAGGTGCGCTCCGCCCCCCGCATCGTCAGCAGGTAGTCGTGGGCGAGCGCGAGCGAAGGAGCCGT
The DNA here is from genome assembly GCA_963850735.1 of uncultured Actinomycetes bacterium. GTDB lineage: Bacteria > Actinomycetota > Thermoleophilia > Solirubrobacterales > 70-9 > VAYN01. Next base: position 351,385 of record CAWKMK010000003.1, on the reverse strand, counting down.
TAGTAGGCGCCACGCCCCGAGAGCACCGCGGGGATGGTGGCCAGCAGGATCTCGATGTCGCGGGCCAGCGACCAGCCGGCGACGTACTGGTAGTCGAAGCGGACCATCTCCTGGAAGGGGCTCTGCGAGCGGCCGTAGACCTGCCAGGGGCCGGTCAGCCCGGGGCGCAGCTCGAGGCGGCGCTGGTGCCATCCCTCGTCCAGGGCGTCGGTCTCGGGGAAGATCAGCGGCCGCGGCCCGACCAGGCTCATCTCGCCGATCAGGACGTTGAAGAGCTGCGGCAGCTCGTCGAGTGAGAAGCGGCGGATGAAGTGGCCGACCCTGGTCACCCGCGGGTCCTCGCGGATCTTGAACATGACCCCGTCGTCGGCCTCGTTCAGCTCGCTCAGCTCGGCCTTGCGCTCCTCGGCGTCGACGTACATCGAGCGGAACTTGATCAGCCGGAAGCTGGTGCGGCTGCGGCCGGCGCGGGGCTGGCGGAAGAAGATCGGGCCGCGGGACTCGACCTTGATCGCGATCGCGATCGCCAGCATCAGCGGCGAGAAGACCAGCAGCAGGGCCAGCGAGCCGAGCGACGTCGAGGAGGCGCTTGGCGGCCATCGAGACCGAGGTCAGGGTCGGGGTGCCGATCGAGAGCAGCGGCAGGCCGCCGACCTGGTCGAGGGCGCGGACGCCGTCGAGGAACTCGAACAGGCGCGGGACCACGTCGACCGCGACGCCGGCGTCGCGGCAGGCGCGGATGCACTCCAGCAGCTCCTCGTGGCTGGCGCGGGAGAAGGCGATGATCACCCGGTCGGCCTGCTGCTTCTCGATGATCTCCTTGAGGTCGGCGAAGCGGCCGAGCCAGGGCAGGTCGGGCGAGCCGACGTTGTAGACGTCGTCGTCGACGATCCCGATCGGGACGAGGCCGAACTGGGCGTTCTTGCGCGAGCTTCTCGACCACCTGGCCGGCGACGATGCCGGAGCCGAGGATCAGGGTCCGCTGGCGCAGGTCCTCGTTGCGGTGCAGGCCGGCGCGGACGATGGTGCGGGCGACCCCGCCGAAGGCGGCGAGGCCGGTGACGGTGAGGAAGGTGAGGAAGACGGGGTCGTGGATCGAGGTCGCGGCGGCGATCCCGAACAGCGGCCAGGTGATCAGCAGGATGGCGACGAAGCCGCGCGGCATCTCGGGCACCGCCGAGGCCCAGATCGAGAGCTGGTCGCCGCGGTAGAGGCCGATGCTGAAGGCCGCGGCTGGCCAGAGCAGAACCGCGCCGGCGACGAAGATGAGCCCGTCCCAGCTGGCTGAAGCCGACGATCAGAGACCGCCAGGGCGGCGGCGATCGCGGCGGCGAGGCCGTCGCCGAAGACGAGCATCCGCGCCAGCACCGACCCGCGCTGTTTGGCGCGACTTTGCTGGACGGCTCGACCGTGGTCGACGCCATCTCGGGGCTACCGGTGGCTTCGGCCGCAGTTGGGCTCGACACAGTTTGGCTCGACATTTTCTGGATGGGCATGGTGTGGGGAACAAGAGCTGGCGCTGAAATCCCGTTGGCCGTGGGGGTTGGCCCTGAGCGCTTCAGCTTGCCTGTTTGAACAAGCGGACTTCTGCAATATCGGACTTCCTTCGGACTTCGCCGCCTTCGTCGACTGACGGGCGGGTTCTTTCAGAGCCCGGTCTAGAAAATAAAGGTCTTTGGCGTGAATCTCCATCGGCTAGTTCGCATATCGGCGATAACCTCGTACTCAGAATTTCGGCAAGCAAGCGTGCAACGGATGCATGACGGGTAACTCTGGACGGATATTTGCGCCCCCGCGGACGCAAATTCCACTAATTCACATCCGTTGAGAGCCCTGCTGGACGGCCAGGAAGAGCGCGGCGAGGTTGCGCCGGCGGCTGAGGAATCGCCACGGGGTCAGGGTTCTGCCGATCGCCTGCTGCGCCTCGATCTGCCGGTCGGCGGAGAGGCAGGGTACTCGGTTGCCGTCGATCGCCCCTTCGGTGGCATCGAGGCCGTCGAGGTCGCAGGCGTGGAGCTCGACGACCCGCAGGGCGCCGTCGCGGAGCGTCAGGCCGGAGGAAATCGGCAACTCCCCGATCGGGCCGGGGGAAGGATCGCGGTTCCACGGCTGAAAGCCGAGCCCTTCGAGGACCCCGATCGAGCGATCGAGGTCGCGCTCGTCGGCGAGCAGGTCGAGGTCCCGGTGGGGGCGCAGCTGCTCTCCGACCAGCGCGTCGACGCCCCAGCCGCCGATCAAGACGGTTTCGATTCCGGCGCCGTCGAGTGCGCGCAGGGCTTCGAGCGTCCGCTCGCGCGGTATCGGTGGGTTGCGGTAGACGAGCTGGCTGACGAATACGCGTAGCCGCCGCGGGGCCGGCATTCGCCAGACCAGCGCGTTGGCGCGATCGGTTATCGACGCGTACAGAGTCGGTCTCTTCCGCGCCCCGGCTCGATTGGACCTGCCTGGGGCTCACAGTCGAAAAATTTACCGCTGGTTCACGAATTTCGCACGGGAATGCGAACTGGCGTGTCAGTTTCCGGCCTCGGCCGCCTCCAGCTCGTCGGCGATCAGCCGGGCCAGGGCCAGCGAGGAGGTGGCCGCGGGAGAGGGGGCGTTGCGGACGTGGATCGCCCGCTCGGTGCGGTGGACGACGAAGTCGTCGACCAGCTTGCCGTCGCGGCCCAGCGCCTGGGCGCGGATTCCCGGCCGGGCCCGGTTCCGCCTTGACTCCCTTGAGCGCCGGCACGAAGCGGGCCGCTTCGGCGACGAAGGCGCGGCGGCTGGCGGCGTGGTGGAGCTCGCGCAGGCCCGAGCGCCAGTGCTTGGCCATCAGCTTCCAGGTGCCCGGCCAGGCGCACGGTTTCGCCGCAGGTCGCGGCGCCCGGACCTGGCGCAGCTCGTAGGCGTCGCGGGCGGGCGCCATCAGCGCGCTCGGGCCGATCAGGACCTCGCCGCGGAAGTTGCGGGTCAGGTGGGCGCCGAGGAAGGGCAGGTCGGGCTCGGGGACGGGGTAGACGTTGGCCCGGACCAGCTCGGCGGCGGCCGGCGGCAGGCGCAGGTAGCCGCCGCGGAAGGGGACGATGCGCGGGTCGGCCGGGGCGCCGCAGGCGACCGCCAGCCGGTCGGACCAGAGGCCGGCGCAGAAGACCGCGGCGGCCGCGGCGGTGGTGCCGCGCGCGTGGTCGAGAGCGATGCCGCTCGCCGTTGGCGCTGGCGCCGCGCGACCGGCGTGCCGGGGTGGACGGTGCCGCCCGCCCGGCGCGACGTCCTCGGCGTAGGCGCCGGCGACGGCGACGAAGTCGACGACTCCGGTGGCGGGCGAGTGCAGCGCCGCGACGCCGCGGGCGTTGGGCTCGATCTCGGGGATCTCGTCGCCCCGCAGCCGGCGCAGATCCGGCACGCTGTTGGCGAGGCCGCGGCGTTCGAGCTCGTCGAGGCGGCCGAGTTCGCCCTCGCCGGCGGCGACCACGAGCTTGCCGGATTTCTCGTAGGGGATCCCGCGCTCGTCGCAGTAGGCGTAGAGCTCGCGGGCGCCCTGGACGCAGAGCCGCGCCTTCAGCGAGCCGGGCTCGTAGTAGATGCCGGCGTGGATGACGCCGCTGGAGCGGCCGGTCTGGTGGTCGCCCAGGTCGCGGCTCGGCCTCCAGCACGCAGAGGCGGGCGCCGGGCCGGCGGGCCAGCAGCTCGCGGGCGACCGCGGTGCCGAGGATGCCGCCGCCGACCACGGCCAGGTCGCACTCGCGCGGGGGTGCCGCGCCGTCGCTACCGGCGCATCAAGTCAGTGGGCCTCGCCCGAGGCGTGCGCCGGCGGCCGCGACTCCTCCGCCAGCGAGGTGATCTCCAGCTGGCCCTGGGCGGCCTCTTCGAGCACCTCGGTCGCCTCCTGGGCGGAGCGGGCGTAGAGCTCGACCAGCAGGTGGACGACGATCTGCTCGTCGTCGTGCTTGTGGAAGCGGACGTGGGTGAAGAACTCGCGCACGCCGGCGTCGCCGAAGGCGCCGTAGGTGAGGAACTCGATCGCCTCCGGGCCGGAGCAGCTCTCGACCCGGTCCTGGTCGACCGTCACCGTGCAGGAGGCGACCCAGGGGGTGCCGGCGACCATCCGCTCCCAGCGGTCCCCGATCGGCACCACCCGGTCGCCTTCGAAGGTGAGGTGGGGCTGGTCGTGCATGCAGTCGAGGCACTGGACGACCGATTCCTGCACCTCGTCGATCCCGTCGGCCAGCGCCCCGTCTCGGGATCGACGCGGCGGATCGCGTCGTAGTGGATCTGGATCTCGAGGTTCTGCGACCAGCAGCGGTAGCACCGCAGCCAGGCCGACCGATCCCCGTTCAGCTCGCTCATCGACTCCATTGTTGCGAGGGCGCCGGTTGGGCGTACTGAGACCAGGCCTCGATCTACTCCGGAAGCTGCAGCCGCAGGCCTTTTTCCTCGGCGACGTCGGGTTGGACGAAGGCGTTGGTCCGCGTCAGCATTCGCTCGGCGGTCTCGAGATCGCTCCAGTCGATCGCCGCTGCGTATCGCTGCGCGAAGTCGAGCACCCGGACCAGCGGTCGCGGGTTTCCGCTGCGCGACAGCGCCCGCAGACCCTGGAAGTAATCGTCTCGGTAGCAGAGCGGGATCACGATCCGCTGCTGCTCGGCCGCGGTCAGCTCGGCGTTCATCAGGACCCGCGCCACCCGGCCGTTGCCGTCGGTGAATGGGTGGACCTCGGAAACGAGGAACATCATGAAGATGGCGCGGGCAAGCCCGGCCGGAAGCGGGTTCGAGATAGCGGAACCCCTCGCCCAGCGTGCCTTCGACAAGGTCCGGATGCACGAAGGTGGTGCCCCCTGCCCGGTTTGGTTTCGCCTTGAAGGAGCCGGGCGCGCCGCGGGACGGCGCGCCAGGATGAGTCCGTGATGAGCTCGCAAGGAGAGTGAGAAGGTCGTCCGGATCGGCTGGCACGCGTGACTCGTCGATCTGGGTTGTCAACGACTTCGAAGGTCCCGAGGACGTCGTGAGCGTCTTCAGACCTGCCCTCGGGAATTGCGCCTCGGAAGACGATCTCTTCAGCCTCGCCGACCTCGAACTCGGTGCCCTCGATCCAATTGGAAAAGTAGGCCTCGATGAAGGAGAGCGCGGGGAGCGAGTCGGGTTGCTCCGGCCGCTTCGGCTGCGGGTCCTGAAGGAGGTGTGCCTGCAGCGTCTCGAATAGCTCCAATCGGCGAGGGTCGAAACCCATTCCCCGGTGCTGGGCCCGCGCGGCGGCGGTGGCAAGCTCCACGTCGCGGGTGCCCTGAACCGCGCCGATCAGGTCATCGAGGGCCTCCAGCTCCCGCTTGGCATCGAGCGCCGGGGCGATCTCCCGGGCGCTGTCGCGAAGTTCGTTCAGGGCATCGAGGCCGCGCTGGGCCGCGATCCGGATCAGCTCATCCTCGATCTCGACTCGGGAAAGGGTGCGGGCGACACCGTCGGCCCGCGCCCTTGACGGGCGAAGGTTGTCGAGGAATTTGCGCGCCTGTCCGGAGAAATGAAGCTCCTCCATGAACGGCATGTCTCCATCTACGGGGCCGACGCCCTGGCGTGCGCGCAGGGTCAGGCCGGGCAGGCGGACTGGACGCCGGGCGGAGTAGTCGGGGCCGGCGTCAAGGAACAGAGAACCCTCATCAGACGGTTTCGCCTCGAAAGCGCTGCGATCTACGACGACGGCGCCCGGAAAATAGGCAGCGGCGATCCGTTGCCAGTTGCGGCGCACCACGTTGTCGAGCGTCTCCCCGGTGTTCCGGGTGTAAAGGCGCGGACCGACTTTGCGCGCCTGTCCGCGCCTGACGGCAGCGCCCACAGCCCGCGAGGTCTCAGCGGTGCTGGAGAAGACCTCGGGCTGATCCGACAGCGAAAAACTGCGCGTAACCTTGGTCATCGCACCGCCAAGTGTAAATAATTGACGCGTAAGAGCGAAATTTGGGGAAAAATTGACGCGTAAGCACCCGCAGGTGATTCTTACGCAGCGGCGCCGGCTCCGGCCCGCTGGCCGACCAGCTCGACGATCTCGCCCATGATCCGGTTGACGTCGAAGTCCTTCGGCGTGTAGACGCCGGCGACGCCGGCCTCGCGCAGGCGCTCGGCGTCGGCGACGGGGATGATCCCGCCGACCACGACCGGCACCTCGACGCCCTCGTCCCGCAGCAGGCGCACGACCTCGGGGATCAGCTCCAGGTGGGAGCCGGAGAGGATCGAGAGGCCGACCACGTCGACGTCCTCCTGCAGCGCCGACTCGGCGATCTCCTCGGGGGTCAGGCGGATGCCCTGGTAGATGACCTCCATGCCGACGTCGCGGGCCCGCAGCGCCACCTGCTCGGCGCCGTTGGAGTGGCCGTCGAGGCCGGGCTTGCCGACCAGGATCTTGATCCGGTGGCCGATCTGCTCGGAGGTCTCGTCGACCCGGCTGGCGGATCTCCGTCCATCTGCTCGCGCTCGCCGGGCGCGGAGGCGCCGTCGACCCCGGTCGGGGCGCGGTAGGCGCCGAAGACCTCGCGCATCGTCTGCGCCCACTCGCCGGTCGTCGCGCCGGCCTTGGCGGCGGCGATCGTCGCCGGCATGATGTTGACGCTGTCGTCCGCGGCGGCCTTGGCCAGCTCCGTCGAGCGCCGCGCGCACCGCGGCCTCGTCGCGCTCGGCCTTCCACTCCTCCAGCGCCTCGACCCGCTCGCGCTCGACCTCGGGGTCGGGGGTGAGGATGCCGCCGTCGGCGCCCGCCGGTCAGCGGCGAGTCCTCGGTCTCGGTGAAGCTGTTCTGGCCGATCACCTTCTGCTCGCCGGCCTCGATCCGGGCCACCCGCTCGCGGTGGGTCTCGACCAGGCGGGCCTTCATGTAGGGGACGGCCTTGACCGCGCCGCCGTGCTCCTCGACCACGGCCATCTCCGCCCGCGCCCCTGCGGTCAGCTCCTCGACCAGCCCGTCCATCACCACCGAGCCCTCGAAGATGTCGGGGTACTCGAGCAGGTCGGTCTCGTTGGCCAGCACCTGCTGGATCCGCAGGCTCCACTGCTGGTCCCAGGGGCGGGGCAGGCCCATCGCCTCGTTCCAGGCCGGCAGCTGGATCGCCCGCGCGCGGGCGTCGCGGCTGAGCGTCACCGCCAGCGCCTCGAGCACGATCCGCTGGATGTTGTTCTCCGGCTGGGCCTCGGTCAGGCCGAGGCTGTTGACCTGGACGCCGTAGCGGAAGCGCAGCATCTTCTCGTCGGTGACCCCGTAGCGCTCGCGGCCGATCTCCTGCCACAGCGCGCTCATCGTCCGCAGCTTGGCGATCTCCTCGATCAGCCGGATGCCGGCGTTGACGAAGAAGGAGATGCGGCCGAAGACCTTGGGGAAGTCCTCGTCGGCGACCTGGCCGCGCGCTTTCACCTCGTCGAGGACGGCGATCCCGGTCGAGAGCGCGTAGGCGATCTCCTGCACCGGCGTCGCCCCGGCCTCCTGCAGGTGGTAGCTGCAGATGTTGGTCGGGTTCCAGCTCGGCACCTCGTTGACGGTGAAGGCGACCATGTCGGCGATCAGCCGCATCGAGGGCTCGGGCGGGAAGGCGTAGGTGCCGCGCGAGAGGTACTCCTTGATGATGTCGTTCTGGGTCGTGCCCTTCAGCTGCGAGCGGTCGACGCCGTTCTCCTCGGCGACGGTGACGTAGAGGCCGAGCAGCCAGGCCGCGGTCGCGTTGATCGTCATCGAGGTGTTCATCTCGTCGAGCGGGATGCCGTCGAGCAGCTGGTGCATGTCGCCCTTGTGGGCGATCGAGACGCCGACCTTGCCGACCTCGCCGCGGGCGAGGACGTGGTCGGGGTCATAGCCGGTCTGGGTCGGCAGGTCGAAGGCGACCGAGAGCCCCGTCTGGCCCTTGGCCAGGTTCCTGCGGTAGAGCTCGTTGGAGCGGCGGGCGTCGGAGTGGCCGGCGTAGGTGCGCATCACCCACGGCCGGTCGGGCTGGGGAAGTCGGTGGTCGCTCATGTCGCGAATGATATTTGGCGCCGCGGGGCATGCCGAAAGTACGCGCCGTTCAAGGCGCGCTCGGCCCGCATCTTTCGACCTGGCCTGTGTTTAGGCTGGCGACTCGATGAAGGGCAGATTCCCAGCCGTCTTCCTCGCCGCGCTTGCCGTCGGCGCTGCTTGCCTGCGCCGTCGCCGGGGCGGCGATGATCGGCATCTACCGCAACAGCATGGAGACGCTCGCCCAGCGCAGCCAGCTGGTCAAGCTCTCCGGCTGCCAACTGCGCCCGCGGCCGGCGCCGACGGCGCGATGCGGGTCACGCTCGGCAAAAAAACCGCCGCCTGCTCGTTCCGCACGCCGGTGCTCGGCCGCGACCTCGAGATCGCCGCCACCGAGCGGCTGCTCAGCGGCACGCCGGCGAACCTCCAGCGCAAGGCCTTCCTCGGGCTCGAGCTGCGGGCCGGGGCGGGCGCCAAGTACCAGCTGCTCGTCTTCCCGCGCAGAAAAAGGCGCAGCTGCGTCAAGGTCACCTCCGAAGGCACCAAGTACCTGGCGATCGCCAAGAACGAGAAAGCGGTGATGGGCGTCAACGAAGCGAACGAGTTGCGGCTGCGCGCGGTCAACATCACCAGCGGCCCCGAAAAAGGCCAGGCGCAGCTCCTCGCCTACGTCGGCAACGTCCTCGTCGGCGAAGCCGTCGACGCCGGCGCGGGCGAGCTGACCGGCCGCAACTCGTCGGTCATCGTCGGCACGATCAAGAACGGCAACGGCGATCGTCGCCAGCGTCGACGACGTCGTCGTCCGCGTGCCGAGCCCCATTAGCCGAGAGCTTTCTGCAGAGCCGTTCCCCAGGGGCATAATCCAGCCGATGTCGACGAGCACGATCGAGCGGCCCCGCACCGCCGGCCCCGGCTCCGGTCTCGGCGGCAATTGGCGCGTGATCGTCCGCAACGACAACCACAACACCTTCGACCACGTCGCGCAGACGCTTGCCAGCGTCCTGCCCGGCGTCTCGCTCGATCAGGGCTACCGGATCGCCGACACGATCCACAGCGGCGGCCAGGCGATCGTCTGGACCGGCCCGCGCGAGCCGGCCGAGCACTACTGGGAGCAGCTCGACGCAGCGGGCCTGACGATGGCGCCGCTCGAGCGCGCATGACCCCGTTCGGCCTGGGACGCTCGCGCCGCGACGCGAAGCCGGCGACCGGTTCGAAGCCGGTGCTCGCGGTCGACATCGACGGCGTCATCTCGCTCTTCGGGTTCGAGGGCGCGCCGCGGGTCGAGGGGGCCGAGATGGAGCTGATCGACGGCGCCCTGCACTGCATCTCGACCCCCGCCGGCGATCGCCTGCGGCGGCTGGCCGAGAGCTTCGACCCGGTCTGGGCCACCGGCTGGGAGAGTGGCGGCGAACGGATCTCCGCCCTGCTGGGGCTGCCGCAGTGGCCGGCGCTGAGCTTCAAGGGGGCGGCGCGTTTTGGCTCGGCCGACTGGAAGCTGGAGCCGCTCGACCGCTTCGCCCGCGGGCGGCCGCTGGCCTGGATCGACGACAGCCTCGACGACGCCTGCTACGAGTGGGCACGGGAGCGGCGCGAGCCGACCCTGCTGGTCGAGGCCGAGCCCGACCTCGGCATGCAGGAGGTGCACGTCGAGGCGCTGCTGGGCTGGGCCCGCAGCCTCGAGGCCGACCAGCGCGGGGAGTAGCGCGGCGCCGCTACTCGGCGGCGACGAGGGTGTGCCAGGCGGGCAGCAGCGGGATGTCGTAGATGTCGATGATCGCCGCCCGGGCCTGCTCGATCTCCTCGGCGAACCAATAGCGTTCGAAGTCGGCGCGGCTCTCCCAGATCATTGTCTGGCGGAAGGCCTGGGGGTCGTCGATCGAGCGGATCAGCGACCAGCTCTTGGCGCCGTAGGCCGGCGCCTTGGCGGCCATCGGTTCCCATAGATCGAGGAAGCGGTCGGACCGGAAGGGGACGATGTGCCAGTCGAGCGTGCAGACCTCTGCCATCAGATTCGCCTTTCGAGTCGGGTGCCTGCGGGCGCTCATGCGCCGACCTCGGCCCGGATCGCGCCCGGGCCCTCCTCGTGCTTGCCCTCGTCCTCGGACTCGGCGCCGACGAGGATCGAGATCTTGCCGAGGTGCTTGTTTTCGTGCATCAGCTGGTGCGCGGTGGGGACCCCGTCGAAGCCCATCGTCTCCGAGAGGACCGGCCGCACCTTGCCCTCGGCCATCAGCTGGTTCGCCTGCATGCACTCGTAGGCGTTGGCGAAGTGGGAGCCGATGATCTGCTTCTGCTTCATCCACAAGTAGCGGACGTCGAAGTCGAGCTGGTAGCCCGAGGTGGCGCCGCAGATCACGACCTTGCCGAACGGTTTGACGGTGAAGACCGAGGTCGGGAAGGTGGCGCGGCCGACGTGCTCGAAGACGATGTCGGGGGCGTCGCCGAGGATCCCTTTGACCTGCTTGGCGAAGGCCGCGCGAGGCCTTGAAGCGCTCCTTGTCGGCGGCCGGGTCGGCGAGGTTCGCGTCGGTCCGCATCATCTCGCCGAACTCGTTCCGGTTGATGTAGTCGACGGCGCCGAGCTGCTTGATCAGCTCGCCCTTCTCGTCGGAGGAGACGACGCCGACCGCGTTGGCGCCGGCCGCCTTGCAGAGCTGGACGGCGAAGACGCCGAGACCGCCGGCGGCGCCCCAGATGAGGACGTTGTGGCCGGCCTGCAGCTTGCACTGGTCCATCAGCATCCGGTAGGCGGTGAAGTAGGTGAGGCCGTAGGAGGAGGAGTCGACCCAGGAGAGGTTCTTCGGCTTCGCCAGCAGCTGCTGCGCCTGCACTTTGGTGAACTGGGCGAAGGAGCCCCAGGTCGTCTCGTAGCCCCAGATCCGCTGGCTCGGCGCGGCCATCGGGTCGAGCCCGTGGACCTCGACGTCCTCGTAGGAGGCCTGGTTGCAGTGGATCACGACCTCGTCGCCGACCTTCCAGCGGGTGACGCCCTCGCCGACTTTCCAGACGACGCCGGAGGCGTCGGAGCCACCGATGTGGTGGCCGAACTCGGGGTGGTCGCCGTAGCCGAAGACCGAGACCGGCTCGCCCAGCGAGGCCCAGACGTTGTTGAAGTTGACGCCGGCGGCCATCACCCGCACGATCACCTCGAAGGCGCCGGGCTCGGGGACCTCGATCTGCTCGAGCTGGAAGGCGTCTTTCGGTTCGCCCTCGCGCTCCTGGCGGATCACCCACGCCGCCATCGTCTCCGGCAGCGTGCCGGGCTCAACGTCCAACTTCGAGATTGCACTGGTGTCGACGGCCAAGACTCGGCTCCTCCAAAGGTGGGCTAACGGGCGGCGAATCCTACCCAAGGTCGCCTGACCAAGCAGACCAAGGACGCACTGAGCGCCGCGTGCTCTGCACGCAAGCGAGGGAGGACGCCGGTATGCGCCGTGTCAGGCGGCCTTGTGCAGCTCGGGAGCGGTGATCTCGCGGACCGTCGCCTCGACCGGCTGCGGCGGCTCGATCTCCTTGCCCGGGGCGACGCCGAGGCCCTCGACTTTGCGCAGCTGCGGCAGTAGCCGCCGTTCCATCGAGCCGACGGCGGTGTCGTAGGCGCCGGTGGCGGTGCGCAGCCCTTTGCCGACTTTCTCGAAGTCGCCGAGGAATTTGCCGAAGCGGCCGTGCAGGGTTTTCGCTGCCTCGGCGATCTCGGCCGCCTCGGCGACCATCCGCTCCTGGCGCCAGCCCAGCTCCATCGTCCGCAGCAGCCCGATCAGCGAGGTCGGGCTGACGAGCAGCACGTTGCGCTCCAGGGCGTAGTCGAAGAGATCGGGGTCGGCGGCGAAGGCGGCGTGCAGGGCGGGCTCGTTGGGGATGAAGCAGATCACCAGGTCCGGGGTCTCGCCGGGGTTGAACTGGCCCTGGTAGTCCTTCGAGCTGAGCGCGCGGACGTGCTCGCGCGCCTGGCGCGCGTGACGATCGAGGTGCACCCGTCGCTCCGATTCGACCTCGGCCTCCTGGGCGTCGAGGAAGGCGTCCAGCGGCACCTTCGAGTCGGCGACGAAGCTGCGCCCCTCGGGCAGCAGAAAGCGGGCGTCCGGCCGCAGGTTGCCGTCCTCGGTGCGCAGCGTCTGCTGCAGCTCGAAGTCGACGTGCTCGGTCATGCCGGCGATCTCGATGCAGCGGCGCAGCTGCAGCTCGCCCCACTGGCCGCGGGTCTGCGGCTGGCGCAGCGCCTTCTTCAGCCCGGCGGTCTCGTTGTTGAGGTTGCCGATCGTCTGCCCCATCTGCTCGAGCAGGGCGCGGGTCTGGATGTCGGTCTGGCCCCGGTCCTGAACTTGCTTTTCGATTCGCTCCTGGCCTTTGGCGATCCGCTCGGCAAGGTTCTTGATCTCCGCCTGGCGTTTGTCGAGCGCCGCCTCAGCGGTCTTCGCATCGACCTTGCGCGACTCTTCGTTGACCCGCAGCAGGTCGGCGACGACCTGCGAGGCGACGTGGGCGGTCGCCTCCTGGATCGCGGGAGAGAGGTCGGGCACCTCGACCGGCTGCTCCTGCCGGGCGACCAGCAGGTAGATCAGGCCGACGGCCAGGACAAGAACGGTTATCGCCAGTGCAATCGTCATCGCCATCCAGGCTGACGTTGCCTCCAGACGGAAAGCCCAGAATGAAACGCCGCTTGCAGCGGCTTCTTGGGCGCTTGCCTGTAGGGAGGGACGGGTGTCCCACTCCCTCCCTGGGATTTTTGCCGCTAACCACCCGTCTCTCGCTTACTCAGCGAGCACGAAAATCAGGGACGCCGGTCGGGAAGGGGACACCCGTCCCTCCTAGCGACAGCTTTCGTCAGGAGCCGCTGAACCGGAGGCTGTTGGAGGAGGGTGCCGGTATCCCTCGGAGGAATGTTCGGCGATATGCAATCTGTCTTTTGCGCGGCGTAGCCGCGCAGCAGGTTCTCCCCGTAGCGAAGCGGAGGGGAGGTCAATTCCGGAGAGGGATACCGGCACCCTCTACCGCACCTGCCTTCGAGCTACGGCAGCAGGACGTCGTTCTGGGAGGAGGCGCGGAAGCTGCCGACCTTGAGGTGACCGGGCTTCGCCTTGGGCAGGCCGACGGCGGAGATCGTGTAGGAGCCGGTCGGGAGGTTGAGGTGGAAGGTGCCGGGGCTGTTGGCGAAGATCGTTTCCGATTCGGTCCCCGAGCCGGCGCCGCCGCGGATCTTCAGTTGGACGTCGGTGGGGGTCTGGTTGGCGGTGACGAAGGTGGTGTCGAGCGGACCCCCGCCGTTCTTCAGCGGCGGCTGGGCATGGTCCTGGTTCTGTGGGGACTGCTGGAACTTTTCCGGGCCGAAGGCGACCTTCAGCGGCTGCACGATCACCTGGCTGGGGCTGATCGTGACGCTGACCCGGGTCGAGACCTGGGGCCGCTGGTCGTTGGCGTGGCGGGATTCGCCGCAGCCGACAAGCAGGGCGCCGATCCCGATCAGGGCGCCGATCGCCGTCGCTCTCGCTCTCCCTCGGCCCATTCGAGGGCTGAATCTAACCGAAGGGGAGGGCGACGACTTCAGCCGTAACGCCATCTTCACCTACGGTGACGGTCGTGCCCGGCTCCGCCTCGCGGCGCAGGATCGCCAGCCCGATCGGCCCGAAGGCGGGGGAGACGGCGGCGCTGCCGACCTCGCCGACCTCCTTCTCGCCGAGGACGAGGGGGGCGCCAGGCTGGGCCGGGCCGCTGAAACGCAGGCCGCGCAGGTGACGGTTGGGCTTGCCCTTGTAGTGGAGGCGGGCGACCGTCTCCTGGCCGATGTAGCAGCCCTTGGTGAAGGAGACCGCCTGCTCGACGATGCCTGCCTCGGCGGGCATCGTCGCGGTCCCCATCTCGGCCCCGAAGCGGGGGCGGCCGGCCTCGATCCGCAGGATCTCCGCCGCCTCGGGGGAGACCTCGACGGCGCCGGCGCCGAGCAGCGCACCGTGGACGCGCTCGCGCTCGGCGGTGGGGACGATCAGGTCGACGCCCTCGCCGGTTCTGAGTGCGATGGCCTCGACCGCACGGGCGAACTCGGTCGCGCGGGGGCCGATCAGGGAGAGCAGGACGTGCTTGTCGCCGGCGTCGGCGACCTCGACCTCGCGCCCGATCTTGTACATCTGCAGGTGCCGGCTGGCGGCGGCCAGGCCCTCCGGCTCGAGGTCGAGCCACAGCTCCGGCCCCTCGCCCGGTCGCAGCACCCGCATGTCGGCCTGCATGTGGCCCTTGCGGTCGAGCAGAGCGGCGTAGATCCACCCCCCCGGCTCGATCGCCTCGGTGTCGTTGGTCAGCTGGCCCTGCAGGTACTCGGCCGCCTCCGGGCCGCTGACGATCAGCAGGCCGCGGCCGGCGCGCTCGACCAGGCCGCATTCCTCGCGCAGCTGGCGGTACTGGGCGTCGATCTCCACGGCTGGGGCGCTCATCCAGTCGATTCTAAGAAGCCGCCCCGACCGGCCATCTTTTAGACGCATCGAAATCCGTTTTTAGATGTGTCAAACTCTCGTCCCGTGTCGGAGAACGCGGAGAAGGGGATCAGTCGCAGGCGCCTGCTCGGGGGCGCCGCCCTCGCCGCCCCTGCGGTCGCCGGCATCGCCCTCACCCGCGGCGGCGGGAGCGCCGTCGCCGAGCCGACCGGAGCTGCAAGCGTCCACGCCGGCCACCCGGAGTTCCCGCACGCGAGCTTCGCCGCCGGCCGCTCCGTCGACCACGCGCGCAACGGCTTCCACCCGACCGAGCTGCTGCGCGACTTCGACTACGGCCGCACCACCCGCTTCGCCAGCGGCCGCGTCCTGCGCGAGTGGGAGATCGTCGCCCACGACCGCGAGATCGAAGTCGCCCCCGGGGTCAAGTACGAAGCCTGGACCTACAACGGCCGCGTCCCCGGCCCGACCCTGCGGGCGCAGGAGGGCGAGCTGCTGCGGGTCCGCTTCGTCAACGCCTCCGCCCACCCGCACACGATGCACTTCCATGGCCTCCATTCGGCGCTGATGGACGGGATGCCGGGGATCGGCGACAGCCGCGGCGGCGGCCAGATCGAGCCGGGGGAGAGCTTCACCTACGAGTTCGACGCCTCGCCCTTCGGCCTCCACCTCTACCACTGCCACGTCGCCCCGCTCGCCGCCCACATCGCCCGCGGCCTCTACGGCGCTTTCGTCATCGACCCCAAGGGCGGCCGCCCCGAAGCCGACGAGATGGTGATGGTGATGAACGGCTTCGACACCAACTTCGACCGCGCCAACGAGGTCTACGCGGTCAACACGGTCGGCTTCCACTACGTCGACGAGCCGATCCAGGTGCAGCGCAGCTCGCCGGTGCGGATCTACCTCGTCAACGTGCTCGAGTACGACCCGGTCAACTCGTTCCACATCCACGGCAACTTCTTCCACTACTTCCCGACCGGGACCTCGCTGGCGCCGAGCGAGTTCACCGACACGGTGATCCAGGGCCAGGCCCAGCGCGGGATCCTCGAGCTGGAGTTCCCCTACGACGGCGACTACATGTTCCACGCCCACGTCGCCGAGTTCGCCGAGCTCGGCTGGTCGGGCTTCTTCCGCGTCGGCGACCCGGGCGACCTCGGCGCCGCGGCGGCGGCCTCGATCTACTGCGACCTGCCCTGGGGCAAGGGGGGCTCGGCCTGATGGAGGCGGGGGCGCGGGCGGAGGGCGGGTTCGGCGGCGGCCTGCCCGCCTGGGCGCTGGGCCTGATCCCGCTGGCGCTGATCGCCGCCGCGATCGGGACCTTCGCCCTGCTGGGCGGCCCCGGCCTCGGCGACCGCACCGGCCCGCCGGTCGAGGAAGTCGCGGTAGAGCGCACCGTGCTGCGGCCGGGGGAGATCGAGCTGACCCTGCGCAACGACGGCCCCGACCCGGTCGAAGTCGCCCAGGTCGCGGTCAACGACGCCTACGCGCCCTTCGTCGCCGACGGCGGCCGCGAGATCGGCCGGCTCGGCTCGACCACGCTGCGGATCGCCTACCCCTGGGTCGAAGGCGAGGCCTATGAGCTCTCCGTCCTCACCGCCAGCGGCGGCACCGTCGAAGCCTCGATCCCGGTCGCCGCCGAAACGCCGGAGGGCGACGTCTCCTTCTTTGCATTGATGGCGCTGCTGGGGATCTACGTCGGCGTCATCCCGGTCAGCCTCGGGATGCTCTGGCTGCCGTTCCTGCGCCGGCTCGGGCCGGCCTGGATGGGCGCCCTGATCGCCTTCACCGTCGGCCTGCTCGCCTTCCTGGCGATCGACGCCGGGCTCGAGGGGCTGGAGATCGCCGCCGAGGCGCCGGCGGCCTTCGGCGGCACCGCGCTCGTCCTCGTCGGCGGCCTCGTCGCCTACCTGGTCCTCGCCGGCATCGACTCCTACCTGACCCAGCGCTCGCGGGCGGCCAAGGGTGCCGGCTCGGCCGCGGCCGGCGCCGCCTACCTGGCGCTGCTGGTCGCGGTCGGGATCGGCCTCCACAACCTCGGCGAGGGCCTGGCGATCGGCTCCGCCTACGCCGGCGGCGCGCTGGCGCTGGGCGCCTTCCTGGTCGTCGGCTTCGCGATCCACAACACCACCGAGGGGCTGGCGATCGTCGCCCCGCTGCGCGACGGCGCCCGCCCCAGCCTGGCCCGGCTGCTCGGCCTCGGCCTGATCGCCGGGGCGCCGGCGATCCTCGGTGCCTGGATCGGCGCCGCCGCCTACGACCCCAGCCTGGCGGCGCTGCTGTTCGGGGTCGGGGTCGGGGCAATTGCCCGGGTGATCGTCCAGATCGCCCCGGCGATGCGCGACGCCGAGGGCCGCCTGCTCTATCCGTCGAGCGTGGCTGGGATCCTCGCCGGCATCGCCGCCCTCTACCTCACCGGCCTGCTGGTGTCCGTCTGATGGCGGCCGAGGGCGGGCGCGGGCGCCGCGACCCCAGCACCGAGGCGATCGAGGACTACGCGAAGGCGATCTACGCGATCGGCGCCGAGCGCGAGGGCCTGGTCCTCAACGGCGAGGTCGCGCAGCGGCTCGGCGTCACCCCGGCGACCGCGACCTCGATGCTGAAACGGCTCGGCGACCTCGGCCTGGTCGAGTACTTCCCTTACAAGGGGGCGAGCCTGACCCCGGCGGGCGAGAAAGTCGCCCTGGAGGTGATCCGCCACCACCGCCTGATCGAGGCCTACCTCTCCGAGGCGCTCGGCATGCCCGAGGATCGGGTCCACGAGGAGGCGGAGGTGCTCGAGCACTACATCTCCGAGGAGCTGGAGCAGCTGATGGCCGAGAAACTCGGTGAACCGCGGCACGACCCGCACGGGACGCCGATCCCCGGGCCGGACCTGCTGCCGCCGACCTGGGGCGCCAGGTGACGCCTGGGCCGGACCTCGCCGAGGAGGTCGGGCGCCGCGAGGTCGGCGTCGAGGACGTCCTCCCCGGCGAGGCCGCGGTCGCCCGCGCCGCCCGCAGCTCGCTCGACGGGCACCGCCGCGGGGTGCGCAGCCTCTGGCCCTTCCTCGGCCCCGCCTTCGTCGCCGCCGTCGCCTACATCGATCCCGGCAACTTCGCCACCAACATCGCCGGCGGCGCCAAGTTCGGCTACCTGCTGCTCTGGGTCGTGCTCTCGGCCAACCTGATCGCGATGCTGGTCCAGACCCAGTCGGCGAAGCTGGGGATCGCGACCGGGAAGAACCTCGCCGAGCTCTGTCGCGAGCGCTTCTCGCGGCGCACCTCGATCGGCCTCTGGCTGCAGGCCGAGGTGGTGGCGATGGCCTGCGACATCGCCGAGGTGGTCGGCGCCGCGCTGGGTCTCAACCTCCTCTTCGGGATTCCGCTGTTCCCCGCCGGGCTGATCGCCGGCGCCGGCGCCTTCGCGATCTTGAGCCTGCAGCAGCGCGGGTTCCGGCGCCTGGAGGCCGGCATTACGGTCCTCGTCGGCGTCGTCGTCGCCTCCTTCGCCTTCGAGCTCTTCGACTCCAGCCCCGACGGGGGCGAAGTCGCCAAGCACCTCGTGCTGCCCGGATTCGAGGGGACCGAGAGCATCCTCCTCGCCACCGGGATCATCGGCGCGACGGTGATGCCGCACGTCATCTACCTGCACTCGGCTTTGACCCAGAGGCGGATCGTCGGCCGCAACTCGGCCGAGCGCAAGAAGATCCTCGGCTTCGAGAAGGTCGACGTCGTCATCGCCCTCTCGCTGGCGGGGCTGGTCAACCTCTCGATGATGATCGTCGCCGCGGCCCTCTTCCACACCAGCGGCCTGACCGGCGTCGACACGATCGACGGCGCCTACGAAGCTCTGGGGCAACTGGCCTCCGACCGCGCGGCGATGATCTTCGGCATCGCCCTGCTCGCCTCCGGCTTCGCCTCGTCCTCGGTGGGGACGATGGCCGGGCAGGTGGTGATGCAGGGCTTCATCCGCCGCCGCATCCCCCTCTTCCTGCGCCGCGCGATCACCCTGGCGCCGGCCCTGATCGTGCTGGCGATCGGGCTCGACCCGACCGACGCCCTGGTCGGCAGCCAGGTCGTCCTCTCCTTCGGCATCCCCTTCGCCCTGGTGCCGCTGCTGATGATCGCCGCCGACCGCGAGGTGATGGGCGATCTGGTCAACCCGGGCTGGCTGAGCGCCCTGGCCGGGGTGCTGGCGGCGCTGATCATCGCCCTCAACGCCTTCCTCCTCTACCAGGTCTTCCTCGGTTGACGCGGCGGGCGGAGATCGCGGTCACCTCGGAGCTCGAGGCCGGCGCCGAGGCGGTCTGGGAGCGGGCGATCGACCCGGCCGGGATCAACGACGAGCTGCGCCCGCTGATGCGGATGACGGTGCCGCGCGGCGTCGAGGACTTCCGCCTCGACGAGCCCGAACCCGGCCACATCGGCCGCAGCTGGGTGCTCCTCTTCGGCCTCATCCCCTTTGACTACGACGACATCACCGTCGTCCGCGCCGAGCCCGGACGCGGGTTTCTGGAGCGCTCGACCATGCTTTCGATGCGGCTCTGGGAACACGAGCGGACGCTGGAGCCGCTGGACGAGAACCGCTGCCGCATCACCGACCGACTCGCCTGGGAGCCGCGGATCCCGCTGCCGGGCGCTCTGCTGCGCCCGCTGATCCGGTTCGTCTTCAACCACCGCCATAGGCGCCTGCGGCGCGCTTGGGGCTAGGCTTCGAATCCATGCCTCTCGCCACTGACTTCCAGCAGATCCTCGACACCCTGCCGGCCGACTGGACCGACCTCGAGGTCGACGTGCGGATCGATGACGAGTCGCAATACGTCGACACCGCGGTCTGGATGAGCCAGGTCAACGCGCAGGTCTACCAGCACCCCAGGGCGGAGGGCTGGCACTGGCGGTTACTGGTCGCGAAGAGCTTCGGTCACGCCGCGGCGCCCGAGAGCGTCATGGGGATCCTCGCCAAGCTGGACGGCGACAGCGTCGCCGGTGAGCTGCGGGTGGCCGATGTGCGCGAGGGACGCTCCGAGGTCGTGCAGATGTGGGGCCGGCCGGAGAGCGTGCGCGAGGAGTTCCGCGAGCGGCGCTCGATTTAGTGGCCCGGGTTCTCAGCATCTCCACCGACCTGATGCTCGGCAGTCGGGTCCGGGAGACCCTGAAGGCAGCCGGCCACGAGGTCGTCGCCTCGGGCTCGATCGAGGAGAGCAGCTGGGACGGGATCGAGGTGATCGTCGTCGACCTCGACCTCGAGAACCCGGAGGCGCTTGTCGGGCTGGGGTTGCCGGTGCTCGGCTACTACTCGCACGTCGACGTCGACACGCGGAAGGCGGCCGAGGCTGCCGGAGTGGACCTGGTTGTGCCGCGCTCGCGGATGGCGCGGGAGCTACCGCAGCTCGTAGAACGCCTGCTCGACGTCTAGGGGCTTTTCCAGCAGGCCGTGTTCGAGGTCCCAGCCGGCCCATTCCTGCAGCACCTCGGCGTCGAACGGGTGCGGGGTGAGGACCGGCAGGAGGGCGTCCAGCTGGGCCTTCTGGTCGGCGCGTTCCAGCGAGGGGTCGGCGGCCAGGAGGTCGTCGAGGGCGGCTTCGGGGTCGCGCTCGGCGAAGGCGTAGCCGCGGCGGGTGGCGGCGATCACGGCGTCGACCAGCTCGGGATCGCTTTCGAGGGTCTTGCGCGAGGTGGTCAGTACCAGCTCCGGGTAGGGCGGGGCGCCGTACCGGTCGACCTTGAAGATCCGGATCGGGACACCCTGGCGGCGCAGCGCCACTCCCTCGGCGTTCCAGAAGCCGGTCGCGGCGTCGACCTTGCCGGCGGCCAGCGAGGGAACCGCGGTGAAGCCGATCGTCACCCGCTTGACCTGGGCCGGGTCGCCGCCGTCGGCTTCGACCTCGGAGTCGACGATTGCTTCGTCGGAGGGCAGGCCGGTGACGCCGACGCTGCGGCCCTGCAGGTCGCGCGGGCGGCGGACCGGGCCGTCGCCGCGGGCGAGGATCGAGGCCAGCGGTCGCTGCACGATCGGCGCCACGCCGACCAGGTCGATGCCGCGCTCGCGGGCGATGCCGAGGTCGTGGATGTCGAGGATCGCGAACTCGACCTTGCCGGCGCCGAGCAGCTTCGGGGCATCGGTCGATTCGCCCGGCGGCTGGATCTTCAGGTCGACGCCCTCGTCGCCGTAGAAGCCTTCGGCGGCGGCCGCGTAGATGCCGCTGTGGGCCGCGTTGGGGACGAAATCGAGCACGAGCGTCGCGCCTTTCGGCGCGCCCGGTTCTGCATCGCTCCCGCCGCAACCGGCGAGGCCGGTCAAGGCGAGGGCGATCGCCAGCAGCGCGACAGCCCGACTCATGAGGCCGGGAAGCTATTTCATCTCACGATTGTGAGTACACTGCCGCCGCTTACCTAGTTCACGGGAAATCGAGGAGGAAAGAGTGCAGGAGAGAGGTCTACCCGCCTATTTGGCTGAGTTGCTCGGCACGCTGCTGCTGGTCTTCTTCATCACCAGTGTCGTCACCCTGTACGTCTCGACCGGAAGCCAGGCCCAGTTCGGCACGGACTTCGCGGTCGTCGGCCTCGTCCACGGATTCTTGCTGTTCGGTCTGATCGTCATGTTCGGCGTTGTCAGCGGCGGCCACTTCAACCCGGTCGTAACGCTCGCGGCGCTGGCGATCCGGCGGATCAAGCCGCTCGACGGAGCGATCTACATGCTCGCCCAGCTATCCGGCGGCGTTCTCGGCGCGCTGCTGACCAAGGGCCTGCTGCTCGATGAGGGTCGCGCCTCCAACTACGGCGCCACCAGCGTCAGCGGCATGCTCGCGAACAACACCGCCGGCGCGATCGTCGAGATGATCGGCACCTTCGTCCTCGTCCTGGTCATCCTCACCGCCGTCTACTCCGAGAAGAGCTTCAAGGAGTGGGCGCCGCTGGCGATCGGCCTGACCCTGGGCTTCGCGGTGATGGTCGCCGGCCCGCTGACCGGCGCCGGTCTCAACCCGGCCCGCTGGTTCGGCCCGGCCCTGGTCTCCGGCGAATGGGGCGGCGTCTGGCCGTACCTCGTCGGCCCGATCGTCGGCTCGCTGCTGGCCGCCGGCGTCTACCGCTTCGTGCTCGAGCCGGGCGGCCTGCCGCCGACCGAACCGCCGGAGCACGTGCGGCCGCCGGTTCCGAAACGGTCGACCCCGACCAGCGACAGGCCGGCCGACTAGCACTCAGCCAGCGGAGTCGGTTCTTCAGGCGCCACCCCGATTCCGGGGGTGGCGCCTTTTTTTGTGCGCATTGCCGGCCCGGCGGGTGCAGTAGCTTGAGCCCGTGCGCCGGGTCACCTTCTCCCGCAACTTCACCCTTTCGCTCTCGCGGACGTGCCAGTGCTACTGCAAGTACTGTGCCTTCGCCACGCACCAGGCGCACATCCACGCGCCTGAGGACGTCGAAAAGCAGCTGGACGAAGCGCTCAAACGCAACGCCAAGGAGCTGCTGGTCCTCACGGGCGAGCGGCCGGAGGTGAACCCGGTCGTCGCCGAGCGCCTGAAGGCCTGGGGCCACGAGGACTTCACCAGCTACGTCGTCTGGGCCTGCGAACGCGCTCTGGAGCGCGGGATGCTGCCGCACACCAACATCGGAGTGCTGGACAAGAAGGACCTGGCTCGCTTGCGCGAGGTGACCGCCTCCCAGGGCCTGATGCTGGAGTCGACCAGCGAGCGCTTGATGGAGACCGTTCACGCCGGCAGCCCGACCAAGCATCCCGCTGCACGCTTGGCGACCATCGAAGCGGCTGGGGAACTGAAGATCCCCTTCACCTCCGGAATCCTCGTCGGCATCGGCGAGACCCCCGACGAGCGCATCGAGTCTTTGGAAGCGCTCGCCGCCAGCCACGCTCGTCATGGCCACCTGCAAGAGGTGATCCTCCAGAACTTCGTCCCGCATCCGCGGTACTACGGGGCTGAGGTCGCTGAGATCGCGGATGAGGCTTCGCGCGAGCGTTGGGGGGGCGACGGGGGTACCTCCTCCAGACACAGCTCGCCTATGGCTCGTGTTAAGCGTTTGGAGGAGGTACCCCCGTCGCCCCTGCCCGCCTGGGCCAATCCCGTCTCCATCGACGAGATCAAGCACCTGATCCAGGAGTGCAAACGGCTGATGCCTGATGTGGGGGTGCAGGTTCCGCCGAATCTCAGTGAGTTTTGGCCGGAGTTGGTTGAGGCAGGGGCGACCGACTTGGGAGGTCTCAGTGCCAACGGGGACCACATCTCGCCTGAGGAGCCCTTCCCGAGTCCGCACCAGGTGCGGAAGGAGCTGGCGCCGCGAGGGTATGCGCTGACCGAGAGGCTCTGCGTCTACCCCCAGTACATGGACCCGGAGTGGATGGAGCAGGGGGTTCTGGACGTGATCAAGCTGAAGTACTGGTCCTTCATTCCGCGGAAAGGGTCGGGCCGGCGATCGGAGGAGGTCATCGATCCCGGTCTCGCTCCCAAGGCCATCGCCAAGGGCCGCGAAGGAATGGAGCTATCCGAGGACGAGCTGACTGCCCTTTTCGCCGAGACGCGGCCTGAGGTGATCGAGGAGATGCGGGCTGCTGCCGACGAGCTTCGGGCGGAGCTGGCGGGGGATCGGGTCACGTTCGTCGTCAACCGCAACATCAACTTCACCAACGTCTGCGTCGTCGGCTGCGCCTTCTGCGGGTTCGGGCAGGGCAAGCGATCCCCCGACGCCTATGAAGTCAGCGAGGTGGACTTCGCGGCGCGGGTCGAAGAGGCGGTCGCCTTCGGCGCCACCGAGCTCTGCATGCAGGGCGGCATCCATCCCGACCTGACCCTGGAGGAGTACGGCCGTTGGCTGCGGCTGGCAAAGGAGACGGCGCCGCAGCTGCACCTGCACGCCTACTCGCCGATGGAGATCAACTGGGCCTGCGAGCGCTCCGGCAAGCAGCCGCTGGAGGTCTTCGAGTACCTGCTCGGGTGCGGGCTCGGCTCGACCCCCGGCACCGCCGCCGAGGTGCTCGACGACGGCGTCCGCCAGCGGATCTCGCCGAACAAGCTGCCGGCCGACCGCTGGGTGGAGATCATCGAAGCCTCCCACCGGGCCGGGCTGCGCTCGACCTCGACGGTGATGTTCGGCCACATCGAGGAGCCGCGCGAGCTGGCCCGCCACATGCGCGTCGTCCGTGCCCTGCAGGAGCGGACCGGCGGGATCACCGAGTTCGTCCCGCTCAGCTTCATCCCCTTCAACACGATGCTCGGCCGCACCCACGGGATCGAGGAGATCTCGATGCGGGAGAACCTCAAGCACACCGCCGCCTTCCGCCTGGCGCTGGGGCGGTCGATCCCCAACCTGCAGGCGAGCTGGGTGAAGATGGGGCTGGAGGGGGCGACCGAGGCGCTGCGCTGGGGGGTCAACGACCTCGGCGGGACGCTGATGGAGGAGAACATCAGCCGCATGGCCGGCTCCCAGCACGGGGTGCGGCTCGAGCCCGAGCAGCTGATCGCCGCCGCCCGCGCGGCGGGGCGCGAACCCGCGCAGCGGACGACGCTGTACGAGATCATCGAGACCTATGCGAGCGATGGTCCTCGAGAGGCAGCGGCAGCCGCTCCGGCCGGCTGAGCTGCCCGAGCCCGCCCCCGCCGCCGGCCAGGTCCAGCTAGAGGTCCGCGCCTGCGGCGTCTGCCGCACTGACCTCCACATCCTCGACGGCGAGCTGGCCGAGCCGAAGCTGCCGCTGGTGATGGGGCACCAGATCGTCGGCGTCGTGCGCGAGGCGGGGGAGGGGGTGGAGCGCTTCGCGCCGGGCGACCGGGTCGGGGTTCCCTGGTTGGGCTGGACCGACGGCGAGTGCCGCTACTGCCGCAGCGGCCGCGAGAACCTCTGCGACCACGCGAAGTTCACCGGCTACGACCTCGACGGCGGCTACGCCGAGGTGGCGGTCGCCGACGCGCGCTTCTGCTTCCCGATCCCAGAGGACTACCCGGACCTGCAGGCGGCGCCGCTGCTCTGCGCGGGGCTGATCGGCTACCGGGCGCTGCGGCTGGTCGGCGAGGCGGATCGGATCGGCTTCTACGGCTTCGGCGCCGCCGCCCACATTCTCTGCCAGGTCGCAGTCCACGAAGGGCGGCGGGTGTTCGCCTTCACCCGCGAGGGCGACGTCGAGACGCAGGCGTTCGCCCTCGAGGAGGGTGCCGAGTGGGCCGGCTCTTCCGAGGAGACGCCGCCCGAGCAGCTCGACGGGGCGATCGTCTTCGCCCCGGTCGGGGCGCTGATGACGGCGGCGCTGCGGGCCAGCGCCAAGGGCGCGCGGGTGATCAGCGCCGGCATCCACATGAGCGACATCCCGTCCTTTCCTTACGCCGAGCTGTGGGGCGAGCGGGCCCTCGGCTCGGTCGCCAACCTGACCCGCCGCGACGGCGAGGAGTTCCTTCAGGTAGCGCCTGGGGTTCCGGTCGAGTCCGAGGTGACGGTCTACCCGCTGGAGGACGCGAACCAGGCCTTGGACGACCTGCGCGCCGGGCGTTTCCGGGGTGCGGCGGTGCTTCAGCCCTGATCCTCATCGCCCTCCACTCAGCAGGTAGGAGGGCGAGGAGGATCAGGGCTCAGCGGAAGAGGTCCTCGGATCGGGGGCGGTGCAGGGCGGTGGCACCGGGACCGTGGTCGTCGGCGATGACGTAGCGGTCCAGGCCCCGGACTATGACTGCGGGCACGCCGGAGTCCTTCACGCGAACGAGATCCGCGGCCGCCGCCACCTCGTCGGCGATTGCGATCACGGTCGCGCTCAGTTCTCGCCCGCTCGAGTCCTCACGCCCGCGCCAATCGTCGATCGGCGCCAGCC
This sequence comes from uncultured Actinomycetes bacterium, assembly GCA_963850735.1. GTDB lineage: Bacteria > Actinomycetota > Thermoleophilia > Solirubrobacterales > 70-9 > VAYN01. The sequence continues at coordinate 326,239 of CAWKMK010000003.1, read as the reverse complement.
CAGCGCACCCGATCGCCACCTCGGCCTGTCCCAGCCGCCAGGCGCGCCCGAAGCTGTCGGCAATTACCACCGTGGTTCCGAGTTCGGCGCGAATACGCCTGGCGGAAGCATCAGGGTCCTTGGGCAGCAGGCACACCGTGCCGTCCTCCGGCAGGTTCGACGCGTCGATCCCCGCGTTCGCGCAGACGAAGCCGTGGTGGGTTTCGGTGATCAGGACTCCGCGCTCCGCGCGGAGAATCTCCTTGCTCTCGGAGAGCACCAGCTCGACGGCCGCAGCCTCCTTACCCAGCTCGTCCGCCAGCTCGCGGGCGCGCTCGGACGGCTCCACGTCGGCCAGCCGCCGCACCATCCCCTCGGCCTTGGAGACCACCTTCTGCGAGATCACCACCACGTCGCCATCCTGCAGCTCGGCCCGCGCAGCGATCAGCTCGCCGACCTTCATCCCCTCGCGCACCTCGGGCATCCCCTCGACCGGGATCACCCGCAGCTCGCCGCTCATATCCCCAGGGCCTTGGCGGTGCGGCGCGCGCGCTTCGGCTGCTTCGCCAGCTCGCGGGTCAGGGCGATTACGTCGCCGGGGGTATCGAGGTCGAGTTCGATCGACGGCAGCTCCTCGATCCCGAACGGGACCCCAGCCGCTCGCGCCGCCTCGACGTGGCGGTCGCGGCTGCCCTCGCCGAAGGCGGGGACGATCGCGCCTGGCGGACTGAGCAGCAGCGCATTGGTGCCGGTGCCGTGACGGTCGGGGACGATGCCGACGTAGCTGCCCGGGACTCCGGTCAGCAGCCGGTCGAGCTCGCGCGGGTCGAGCAGCGGACAGTCGCCGGCCAGCAGCACGACCCGCTCGGCGCCCTCGACCTCGGCCCGGGCGATGCCGGCCAGCGCCGCCTCTACGTGGCCGGCGTCCTCGGGGTCGGCGACGACCTCGGCGCCGGCTTCGTTCGCCAGCTCCTGCGCCAGCGGCTCGCCGGTGACGACGATCAGGCGCTCGATCGCCCGCGCTTCGCCGATCGCTTCCAGTACGTCGGCGACCATCGCCCCGGCCAGCTCGCGCCGGCGCTCGACCTCGATCCCGCCGGCCAGCCGCTGCTTGGCGGCGTCGAAGCGCTTGACGGGGAGTACGGCGGTGGCGGTCAACTCGGGTCGAGCGTAGCGGCGTAGTCGAGGACGATCCGGGCCAGGCGCAGGCGGCCCGCCGCTCCCTCCATCAGGGTCGGCGCGGCGAGGGTCGGGATCTCCGCCGGCGGCGGGTCGGGGTCGCCCTCGTCGACGACCATCGCGTCGATCAGGCCGGCGTAGAGGGAGGCGACGCCGGCGGCGGTGGTCGGGCGGCCGATCCCTTCCATGAAGCGGTCGGTCGGGCCCTTGACGACCTTGCCGGCGACGTAGGGGCTGACCGCGACGACGGGGGCGGGGGAGGCGGCGATCGCCTCGCGCATGCCGGGGACGGCGAGGATCGGGCCGATGCTGATCACCGGGTTGGAGGGGCCGAGGACGATCACCTCGGCGACGCGGATCGCCTCCAGCGCCTCCGGGGTCGGCTCGGCCGCCTCGATCCCCTCCAGCTGTACCCCTTCGACCGCCGGCTGACCGCCGTCGAGGATCAGGTACTCCTGCAGGGCGCGCGGGCCGGCGGGGGTGATCACTTTGGTGCGCACCGGCGTGTCGGCCATCGGCAGCACCCGCGCCTCGACCCCGAGGCCGCGGGCGATCTGCGCCTGGGCGTCGGTCGATCGGCCGCCGTCGTCGAGGAACTGGCGGCGGTAGAGGCAGGCCGCGAGGTCGCGGTCGGAGAGGCCGAACCAGCTGGGGGCGCCGAGCTGCTGCAGGCGCTCGAAGGCGACGAAGCCGTCGTCGCGGATGCCCCAGCCGCGGTCCTCGTCGATTTCGCCGCTGAGCCAGTAGGTGACGAGGTCGGGGTCGGGGGAGACGTGGACGCCGAGCGCCTCGATGTCGTCGCCGGTGTTGGCGATCACCGCGAGGTCGGAGCCGACCTCCTCCTGCATCCCGGCCGCGAGTTTGGCGCCCCCGGTGCCGCCGGCGAGAAGGGCGACCCTCATCGGGGAAGCTCCCGAATCGGAGCCCTCACGCCCAGTGGTCGCCGTCGGGGAGGTTGGTGAGGCGGATCCCGGCGTGCGTCTTGTAGCGGGTGTTGACCGAGATCAGCATCGGCGTCAGCTGCTCGACGATCCGCGCCATCTCCAGGGCGCCGGCGTTGACCGCGCGCAGGCCGGGGATCAGCTCGATCAGGTGGGCGACGCGGGCCTTGTCGGCCTTTTTGTCGCCGCAGACGAGGATGTCCTCGCCCAGCTCGGCGTCGAGGTCGGCGAGGGTCGGGGCGCCGACCGTATGCAGGGCGGAGATCACGGTGACGCCCTCGGGGACCATCTCCTGCGCCTGCTGGGCGGCCGAGCCCTGCCAGACGCCGAGCGAGCGGGTCGCTTTGCCGCTGACCGCGGCGGCGAGGGGGACGGTGCAGTCGACCAGGATCTGGCCCGGCTGGAGCGCCTCGCGCAGGTTGTAGAGGTTCTCCGACTGGGCGCGGAAGGGAACGGTGAGGAAGACGATCTGGCCCTGCTTCGCCGCCTCGCCGTTCTCGAGGCCGCTGGCCTCGGCGCCGGGGACGTCGGCGCGGACCTTGGCGGCCGCCTCCTCGGCCCGCTCGGCCGAGCGGGAGCCGAGCACCACCGGCACCCCCGCCGTGGCCCAACGCCGAGCCAGCCCAGCGCCAAGAGCGCCGGTGCCGCCGATGATCGGGATCGGTTCGTTGGAAGAACTCAAAATTTGAGGTGCTCAAATATCGGGTTGCCCGAAAGTTGAGTCGCGCAGTCTATGCTGCTCGGCGCATGAGGCTTGAGGGACGCAAGGCGCTGGTGACCGGAGGGGCGAGCGGGATCGGCGCCGCTGTCGCCGCCCGGCTCTCGGCCGAGGGCGCCGAGGTCTGGGTCGGGGACATCAACCTCCCCGGGGCGGAGCAGATCGCCGCCGAGGTCGCCGGCCACGCGGTCGAGCTCGACGTCACCGACCTCGAGGCCGCCCGCGCTGCGGTCGCCGCTGTCGGCGCGCCCGACATCCTCATCAACAACGCCGGCATGGACAACTTCGGCTTCTTCGTCTACGTCACCGAGGAGCAGTGGCAGCAGGTGCTGGACATCAACCTCGGCGGCGTCATGAACTGCACCCACGCGGCGCTGGCCGGCATGCAGGAGCGCGGCTACGGCCGGATCGTCAACATCGCTTCCGAGGCGGGGCGGGTCGGTTCCAAGGGCTCGGCCTCCTACAGCGCCGCCAAGGCCGGCGTGATCGGCTTCACCAAGGCCATCGCCCGCGAGGCCGCCCGCTACGGCGTCACCGCCAACGCAATCGCCCCTGGCCCGATCGAGACCCCCCTGCTGATGGGCGCCAAAGAGTTCGGCGAGATCGGCGAGAAGGTGATCGAGACGATGCGCGCCTCCACCCAGATGGGGCGCTTGGGCCAGCCCGAGGAGGTTGCGGCAGCGGTGTCGTTCCTGGCGTCAGACGATGCCTCGTATGTAACCGGCGAGACGCTCGGCGTCTCCGGCGGCCTCGGCATGGTCTGAACCCCCGCAAGCTCCGCGAACAACAGGCTGGGTAAGGGGGAGGATTCGGGCGAGTGGTGACTTAACTTCGCTATGGCGAGGTCAACTCACCAGTCGCGGGAGGAGCGGACTCGGATGGCGCGGGAGGCATGGGAGTTGGCGCGTAATCAGCACGGGGTCGTCTCTAGCGATCAACTGCGCGAGGTGGGGTACACGCCCCAAGCAATCCATTACCGCATCCGGACGGGACGTCTGCACCCTCTTCACCGCGGCATATATGCGGTTGGCCGCCCCCACGTCACCGATCACGGGCGCTGGATGGCTGCAGTCATCGCCTGCGGCGACGGCGCCGTCCTCAGTCATTCCAGCGCCGCTGCTCTCTGGCGCATCGGATTCGAGGAGAGCGCGATCGCTGAGCTCTCCCTACCCAGCCTTTCCCGCCGGCGTCGTCCCGGCCTCCGAATTCACCGCCGGCCATCGCTGCGGCCTCGCGATGTCACCGCGGAGTACGGCATTCCGGTCACGACCCCTATCCAGACTCTGATCGACATGGCGCTGCGACTCGATCGCGCCGGCGTCGAGCGCATGATCAACGAGGCGGATAAATACAACCTCACCCACCCGCCCGAGCTGCGCGCTGCACTGGACGAGCGTGCCGGCGAACGCGGCGTCGCGCGCCTGCGCCACATCCTCGACCGCCGCACCTTCCGTCTCACCAAAGAGGAGCTGGAACGGCGCTTCCTCCCGCTCACCCGCAAGGCCGGCCTGCCCGTCCCGCTGACCGGCCAGTGGGTGAACGAATTCGAAGTCGACTTCCACTGGCCTGACCTCGGGCTGGTGGTCGAGACCGATGGGCTGCGCTACCACCGCACGCCGGCCGAGCAGGCGCGGGACCGGCTCCGGGACCAGGCCCACACCGCCGCCGGGCTCACCCAGCTGCGCTTCACCCACGAGCAGGTGCGCTACGAGCCCGACTACGTGCGCCGGATCCTCGCTCAGACGGCGAGCCGCTTGGCCATCGCGACGAAGTAGTCGAGCGCGGCGGGGTTCGCCAGCGAGTCGCGGCTGGCGGCCTTCTCCACCGGCGTGCCCATCAGGATTCGCTTCACGGGCACCTCCAGCACCTTGCCGCTCAGCGTGCGCGGCACCTCGTCGATCTCGAAGACCTCGTCGGGGACGTGACGCGGGGAGCACTGCTCGCGCACCCGGCGGGCGATCTCCCGCGGCAGCTCCTCGACCAGCTCGGCCCCCTCGCGCATCACCACGAAGAGCGGCATCCAGCCGTCGGTGCCCGGCCGCGGCAGGTCGACCACCAGCGCGTCGACGATCGCGTCGATCCCCAGCACCGCGCGGTAGATCTCGCTCGTGCCCATGCGGATGCCGCCGCGGTTGATGGTCGAGTCGGAGCGGCCGTAGATGATCGCCGTCCCGCGCCGGGTCAGTTCGATCCAGTCGCCGTGCCGCCAGGTGCCGGGGAACATCTCGAAGTAGCTCTCGCGATAGCGGCTGCCGTCCTCGTCGCCCCAGAGGTAGATCGGCATCGAGGGCATCGGCTCGGTCACGACCAGCTCGCCGACCTCCTCGACCACCGGCTCGCCCGCTTCGTCCCAGGCCTCGACCGCCGCGCCCAGCGCCCGCGCCTGCAGCTCACCGCGGTAGACCGGCAGCGTCGCCACGCCGCCGACGAAGGCGGTGCAGAGGTCGGTGCCGCCGCTGGTCGAGAACAGCCAGGTGTCGGAGCCGAGGTGCTCGTAGATCCAGTCGAAGCCCTCCGGCGAGAGGGGGGAGCCGGTCGAGCCGACCGCCTTCAGGCGGCTGAGGTCGCGGCCGGCGCCGGGCTCGACCCCGGCCTTCATGCAGGCGCCGATGTAGGCGGCGCTGGTTCCGAACATCGTCACCCCGGCCCGCTCGGCGAGGTCCCAGAGCGCCGTCATGTCGGGATGCCCCGGGTTGCCGTCGTAGAGGACGATCGCCGCCCGCGTCAGCAGCCCGGAGACGAGGAAGTTCCACATCATCCAGCCGGTCGTCGTGAACCAGAAGAGGCGGTCGCCGGGATGGGCGTCGACGTGGAGGTGGAGCTTCTTCAGGTGCTCGAGCAGGATCCCGCCCTGGCCCTGGACGATCGCCTTCGGCAGCCCGGTGGTGCCGGAGGAGTAGAGGACCCAGAGCGGGTGGTCGAAGGGGACGCGGTCGAAGGACAGCTCGGCGTCGCCGCCCTCGGCCTGCAGCTGCTCCCAGGTAATCGCGTCGCGCAGCGGCGAGAGGTCGGGCTCGGGGTCGAGGTAGGGGAGGACGACGGTGCGCTCCAGGCTCGGCATCGCCTCCTGCAGCTGGGCGACGGTCTCGCGGCGGTCGAAGTCCTTGCCGCCGTAGCGGTAGCCGTCGACCGCGAACAGCACCTTGGGCTCGATCTGGGCGAAGCGGTCGATCACGCTCGCCGGGCCGAAGTCGGGCGAGCAGCTCGACCAGACCGCGCCGATCGAGGCGGTGGCGAGGAAGGCGACGATCGCCTCGGGGATGTTCGGCACGTAGGCGACGACCCGGTCGCCGCGCCCGACCCCGAGGCCGCGCAGCCCCGCCGCCGTCGCTGCGACCTGGCGGCGCAGCTCGCCCCAGCTCAGCTCGCCGAGCTCGCGCAGCTCGGAGGCGTGGAGGATCGCCGTCTCGCCGTCGTCCTTGCCGGCGAAGACGTGCTCGGCGTAGTTGAGTGAGGTGTCGGGGAACCACTGCGCCCCGGGCATCTCGCGCGAGGCCAGCACCGGTGACGGCTCGCCGTCGGCCTGCACCCCGAAGAACTCCCAGATCGCCGACCAGAACCCGTCCAGGTCGTCGACCGACCACTGCCACAGCTCGGGGTAGCCGGCGAAGGTGAGCCCGCGCTCGCGCTCCAGCCAGCGCATGAACTCGGTCAGCCGCGAGCGCTCGACCAGCTCGGCCGACGGCTCCCAGAGCAATTCCCCCGCGGGCGCGTTCACGGCGTCACCCTATCGGCGTCTGACACTGCGCGGGGCGTTGTCCTCGGTCGCCCAAATAGCGCTGCTATTCGGGCTCCCTGCGTCCTAGCCCCGCTTGGTCAGACGCCGTTAGGAGAAAAATGCCGGAGGTGGGATTCGAACCCACAAGCCCGCAAGGGCAATCGATTTTGAGTCGATCGCGTATGCCAGTTCCGCCACTCCGGCTCGGCCGGAACGATAAAGCCGGCGGGGGCGAGCGACTAGGCCGGCTGCGGAGAGGCGCCCGCGCCGTAGTCCTCGCCGGAGCCGATCGGCCGCTCCTCCTCCACGTGCCACTCCTGGTTGAAGGCGTAGAGCACGGCGGCGACGGTGACGATCTGCAGCAGGCCGAGGAGCACCACCAGCAGCCCGATCAGGTCGGAGGGGAGGAGGGCCTCGTTAAAGCCGGCGCGGTCGCGGTTGAACCAGCTTTCGGCGCCGACCGCGCAGAAGATCGCGAGGATCATCGAGAGCGCCGCCGCCACCGGCAGGATGCCACGGTTCCAGCGGGCGACGAGGAAGGCGAAGAAGGCGTAGAGGAGGGCGTAGATCGCGCAGACGATTCCCATCCCGCCGCCGCCCTTCAAAAGCGACCAACCGCCGATCGTGATCAGCCCCGCGATCACCGCCGTCGCAGCCAGCAGCAGGACGACGACGAACTTGGTCGAGACCGAGCTCGCCTTTTCCCGATTTGGCCGCCACAGTTCGTAGCCGGGCCTGACCTCTCCTACCGCCACGGCTCCGATCATAGAATCTGTCAGCGACGCGGCGCGCGTTGGCCGCGCGTTAAGGCCCGATCGGGCCAGCCACGCGGGCGTGGCGGAATTTGGCAGACGCGCCAGGTTTAGGTCCTGGTGGGCTTCGGCCCGTGGGGGTTCAAGTCCCTCCGCCCGCATGAAAGGATGCCTCCAACGTCACCGAGTGGAGGAGAGTCGTCTTGTCCCGTCTGCGTCGTCCCGCAAAGCCCCTGGTCGCCCTCGCGGGTCTCGCCGCGCTGGCGCTCGTCTTCAGCGCCTGCGCCTTCATCAAGCCGAACAGCCTGTCGATTTCCCAGCCTGGCGGGATCGGCTCCGCGCGGGTGCACTTCGTGCTCTGCACCGAACCGGAAGAAACGAGCTGCACTCCCTCGGAAGACACCGAAACCGTGCAGTACCTGCTCGGCATCGCCGTACCGCCCGGCTCGACGCCACCCGCGACTGTGACCGCGGTCCCGATCGGCGGGGGCAGCCCGCTGGTCTTCACCAAGAGCGACGAAGTCGCGACGGAAATCGCAGCCGCCTCCGCGAACCTGCACAAACTCGCCGAAGAAGAAGGGGAAGGCGGCGAAATCGGCGCTTCGGTTTGGCCGGCCGCCGGCCTGCAGGGCTTCGGCTACATCTCGAACGCGCAGCAGGAACTGGCGGGCGTGACCTTCGAATGGAACGTCGACGCCGACTTCGGCCTGCCGGTCCCTGCCGACGGCAGCCCGTTCGCCGGTCCATTTGCAGCCGGTCTTACCCTCGGAACCCGTGAAGTCAGCCCGGCGCAGCCGGCCAACCGCCCGGTTCACTGCTGGCGCTTCGAAAGCGAACCGCAGGAAGGAGAAGCCTTCTGCTTCGGCACGATCGAACAGAAGCAGGCCGGCACCTCTGACCTGAAGATCGGCGCGCCGAAACAGACCTCTGTCTTCCTCGGCGGCAAGGCGAAGCTCTCATTCCCGTTCAACTTCGCCACCACCGCGGCCTCGTTGCCCAGCTTCGGCCTCTCGGCGACCTCGACCCTGTCGAAGGCTCAGCTGAAGGTCGGCAACTCGACCTTCACGCCGGGAGCGGTCGATCCCACCACCCACCGCTCGCCGACCGCGCCGCAGACGGTGACCGTGACGGTGCCGAAGAACGCCAAGCCCGGCACCTACGACGTCACCCTGACCGCGAAAACGGCGCTGGGCGGGACCGTCTCCCAGGTGGCGAAACTGAAGGTGGCCAAAGCCAAGATCGGGCTCGGTGGGGTGAAGCTGAACAAGGCCAAAGGCACCGCGACGCTTTCGGTCAAGATCCCCGGCGGCGGCACCCTGACGGCCTCCGGCAACGGCATCGTCAAGGCGAAGAAGAGCGCCAAGAACGCGAAGAAGCCGAAGACGCTGAAGCTGACGATCAAGCCGAAGGGCAAGGCGAAGAAGCTGCTCGCCGAAGAAGGCACGGCCAAGGTCAGCGCCAAGATCACCTTCAAGCCCACCTCGGGCGCCCCGGTGACCAAGACCAAGAAGATCACCCTGAAGCAGAACTAGGCACGTGGCGGCCGGGCCCTGCGGGGGGTCCGGCCGCGGCGTCCCCCTGATCTGCGCCGGCCGCGGCCGGGATTTCGTCCGGGCGGGGGCAGGCAACGACAGGGTCTTCGGCGGTCCCGGCAACGACCGGCTCCTCGGAGGGTCCGGCAGGGATCAGGTGCACGGCGGCCCTGGCCGCGACGTCGAGCGCTGACGCTCCTCTAGGATTTGCCCCTGCAGCACCCTGGGGCACTGGCCAAACTGGCTAAGGCACCGGTCTCCAAAACCGGCGATTCTAGGTTCGAGTCCTAGGTGCCCCGTCTCGGATGAGGCAATGAGCCCCGACTGAGAGCGGGGAGTACGCTCAGTCCAATGGAGGCAGCGGCGGAGGCGGAAACATTCGTCGACGGCCACGGCCCAGGGGCAACCAAGGGCCTGCCGCCGGGGCCTCGGATGCCGCGGGCGCTGCAGACGGCGATCTGGGAGCGGCAGGCTCAGTGGTTCCTGCGACAAAGCCGGGCTCGTTTTGGGCCCATATTCAGCGTCAGGATTGCCTACGCGGGCAACTGGGTGATGCTTGCCGATCCCGAGATTGTTAAAGAGGTCTTTACTGGCGATCCGCGAGTCTTCCATGCGGGCGAGGGCAATCAGATCGTTCGGCCGTTGCTCGGCGACAGCTCCGTTTTCGTCCTCGATGAGAAGGAGCACATCGCGCAGCGCAAGCTGCTGCTGCCGTCCTTCCACGGCGAGCGGATTCAAGCCTACGGCGAGAAGATGAGGGAGATCGCCACCCGGGAGATCGAGAGCTGGCCGACCGGCGTCCCCTACAAGCTGCGGCCGCGGATGCAGGCGATGACGCTCGAGATAATCATCGAGACCGTTTTCGGCGTTCACGAGCGAGGACGGATGGTTCTGCTGCGGGGGGCGTTGCGTGACTTTCTCGACTTGACCTCGAACCCGCGGATGCTGCTGCCCGTTTTGATGGTTGGCCCCGACCGTGTCAACCTGATCCCTGCCTTTCGCCACCGGGTGCAACGGGTCGACCAGTTGATCGCGCAGGAGATCGCCCAGCGTCGTCGGGCGGCGAATCTCGAGGAGCGCGAGGACGTGCTCTCAATGCTGCTCCTCGCCCGACATGAGGACGGTAGTCCGATGAGTGACACCGAGATTCGCGACGAGCTCCTCAGCCTGCTCACCGCCGGGCACGAAACGACCGCAACGGCTCTTTCATGGGCACTCGAGCGCCTCGCTCGTCATCCGAAGCAGCTGGAGCGGCTGCGCGAAGAGGTCGAGACGGGCGAAGACGCCTACCTGACGGCCACGATCCAGGAGACGCTGCGCCTGCGCCCGGTACTCGTGCTCGTCGTCCGGAAGCTGACCCAAAACGTCGAACTCGGCGGCTACGCTCTCCCCGCCGGCACCGAGGTCACTCCCTGCATCTACCTGGTCCATCGCGACCCGCGGGTCTACCCGGAACCCGAGCGCTTCCTCCCCGAGCGTTTCCTCGAGAACCCGCCGGGCACCTATACCTGGATCCCCTTCGGTGGCGGTGTCCGCCGATGTCTCGGCGCCGCCTACGCCCAGTTCGAGATGGCCGTCGTCCTTCGCGAGCTCATCCGCCGCCGCCGGATCAAGCCTGCAAACCCCACCCCCGAGCGACCCTTCCGGCGCGCCATCATCGAGACCCCACGCCGAAATGCGGAAGTCGTTCTTTACGATTACTGAGTCTTGATCGAGAACTCCGAAGGCAGCTCAGGAAGGCGGGCAGCAAGGCCTTTTGGAAGCCACCAGTTCCAATCTCCAAAAAGCTTCATGGCTGCCGGGACGAGCACCAGACGTACCAGAGTTGCATCGAGAGCGATAGCACAGCCCAAGCCGATACCGAGCTGTTTTATAACCGGTACTCCGGTAAACGCAAAGGCGAAGAAGATGATGACCATAATGGCCGCCGCGCTGGTGATCACACCTGCACTGGAAGCGAGCCCAAGGGCGACTGCCGTTTCATTATCACCGGTCCGCACATATGTCTCGCGGATGCGGAGCAACAGGAACACCTGGTAGTCCATGGTCAGCCCAAAGGTAATAGTGAGTATTGCCGGTAGGTTCCCCGCACATACGTACCCCATACCCAAGCCTGCGACTCCCCACTGGAACACAATCACCAGGATGCCGTATGAAGCAGCAACAGTGAGGCCGGTCACGATGACGGCCTTGAGAGGCAAGATCGCGGACCTCAAAAGGACGGTCAGCAAGAGGAACGTCAACAGGATCACGCCCAGGATCACCCGCCAAAGAGACCCGGTGATCAGCGCCACGTAATCGTGGATGTGAGCGGTGGTGCCGCCAACCGCAGCGTCGACTCCTTTCCCCAGTCGAAAGTGCTCGAGCATCACCCGGAGATCGCCGACCAGCTGGCTCGCCGCTGATGAGTCTGGCTGCATCCTCGGGGTGGCGGTGATGAGCACCGCATGTCCATTCGTAGAAGTCGCCGGCGTGGATACGTCCGCGAGTCGCGGCACCTCTCGAAGGCGAGCGAGCAGTCGGCGCGTGGCTACGGCGTTGGCGTGACTCTTGGCCCCGCCAGAGCGATACGTAACGAGAATCTGGACGGGATCGGTTGCACCGACTCCCACGAACGGCTCGATCAGGTCGAGCCCGGTGCGCACCCTCGACTCGGCCGGCAGCTGAGCTAGCGCGCGTTCATCTACCTCGAGCTTGAAAACGGGTGCGGCCAAGAGGAGCAGCAGGCCTGCGCTGAGGCAGGCCATCAATTTTGGTCGGCCCATGACGACCGCCGTCCATGCACGCCAAAATCTTGCAGCGGCAAATCCGATGGCGGCGTCGTCGGGCGCCGGCCGGTCAGGCGTCCGGCGCGATCTTCGCTTCGTCAAGCCGACAAGCGGGATCAGCGCCGGAGTCAGGGTCAGTGCCCCCGCCACCCCAAGCGCGACAACGATGATCGCCCCGAATGCCAATGAACGCGTAAGGGTCAAATCCAAAGTCAGGACGCTGAGCAGAGAGATGACCACAGTCAGCCCCGACACCATCACCGCGAATCCCGAGGTGCGGATGGCATTGCTGACTGCAGTGCGTTCATCGTCTCCGGCCGATCGCTGCTGTCTATACCGTGCGAGGACGAACAGCGAATAGTCGATCGCCACTCCGGTCCCGATCATGGCGACGGTGTTGGTCACATAGACCGAGACGTCCCCAAGCTGGGACAAGAAATAGATGGCTGCGCCGGAGAGCAGGACGGCAACTGCACCGAGTACGACCGGAAGAAGAGCGGCCATCAGCGAGCCAAAGACGTACACCATAAGTGCAAGGGTCAGTGGAAGGCCAAACAGCTCAGCCTCTTTGAGATCTTCCTGCGCCTGCGCGCTGAGGGCAGCCCAATAGGCCGCCTGCCCGATGAAATATTGCTGAACTCCTCGGGTCGGCGAACCATTCAGCAAAGGTTCCAGCCTCACCGCTGCATCATTCAATTCGTCTTCATCGCCCGCGACGTCGATCGTCACGATGACCGTATTGCTCACCCAAGCCGTCAGAACCGCGCGCCGACGCGAGAATGAAGTCAGCTTCACCCCTTCTATTGGGGCTATGTCTGCACCGATCCTGCGAACCGCGCGTCGGATTGCCTCCGGGTTGGGCTCCTCCGTCTTGATCACTACAGCAAGCTCGTCGCGAGGAACCTTCGGAAACTCGGTGAATGCCGCTTGAACCTCGGCCGACTGTGACCCTTTGACGATGAAGCCCCCGTTCGTCAGGTTGTCGTTCTCCTGCAGTGCTAGCGGCACGGCGGAGATTGCAGCCGCGATCCATACCCCGATCACCCACCGTCGCCGCTCCACCACCAGGTGGGTGAGGTAGCTGAAGAATCGGTTCATTGTCCCGTCCTCGCAGCCCGAGAGACCACCTAGTCTTCGAGCGCTTCGGACACCCTGTTCAGCTTCCGGGCCGCGGCGGCGGAAACTCTCTGCCAGGTGGAGCGCTTGAGCGGTTGGTTCTGAGTGGAAAAGCCCAGGACCGTTAGAGCAGGACCGTCCATGAGCACGGTTTGCCCTACTTCGGTCCACCCATACGAGGTGACAAGGCGCATCTGGAAGGTGCGCGTCTCGACGTCAGCAAAACGGCGCGAGCCAACATTCGCCGTAAGCCGGCCCTTGACGCCTAGAAACGCTAGGGACAAGCCCTGCATCTTCTTCCTTAGGCACCTCTGAGCTGGGCCGGACACGAGCAACCGAAGTGCTCTGCGGCTTTCCGCCGGTCGACTGAAGATGCCACCCTGCTGCACCAATAGGACATCTGGAAGGTAGTAGCCCGGTGAAGTCGAAACTGCCTCGGCGAAATCTCGGAAATAGCTGCTCGGAATGCATTCGGAATCAAGCGGTGGCTCCTCGGCTGCGTCAGTCCCTCGAGGAAGGTCCCGCTCGGTCAGCAAGATGCGATGGCTCGCCTGCTGGGTGCTGATCGTTTCGGCTCCCGAGCCGCAAGCCTGCAGAAGCAACACGCAGCCGCAGGCGAGAAGTGCCGCGGCCCACGAAAAGCTTCCTCCCTTTCCTCGCATAGCGTGGAACGGAGACGCCATCGATTTCCAGTTCTTGTACAGCGCGTAGGTTGCCACAACGCCGGCCGAGCAGAAACACAGCATGAAGATGAACTCCTCGGTGGGAAACGAGTACCCGAGGATGGTCACTTCGCCGATGTACTCCCCAGGAAAGGTCCAGAATCCGCCGTGAAGGGCCAGTATCTCGAACCCGAGATTGAACATGAACATGACCAGGCCAGTGAAGAGCACCTCTCTGAGCACAGAGGGAATGACCGTTGCTGCCAGGATGAACATAATGGGGTACAGGAGCAACCCGATCTTTATGTAGGTGTAGTCCGCCAGCCAGCCATGGAGTGGCGGGATCAGGGCGATCGCGAACCCCGCGAAGAAGTAGGTCATGAGAATGGGTCGCGTCACGGTGCTCGGTGGCTCCGAGCTCTGGCGCGAGAAGAAGTACTCGTTGACCGCAATCGTGAGGGGTATGAGAAAGGCCGCCCAGGTAATTTGCTCGAGGTTCACTCCCGCGATCGTTGGGAACATCGAAGGGCCCGCCCAAGCGTCGTACTTTACGCATAGATAGTCAAAGAAGACGGTGATGAACAGCACGAACCTGGCGACAAACTTCCAGCGGATCATCATCCTGACTTGAGGCGCGCGCAGGAGTATGTATGCGAGGGGCACAGCCATGAGAAGAACATTCGCGATCATCCAGGCTGCGTCGACCAGCCAAAGACCTGCACCTACCGCGAGGACCCAGATCACTAAGAAGGAAGCGTCGACAAGTTTTCTTGCTTGCAGGCCATCGCTCAAATCGCTTATTGCCGCGCGGCCCTCTGGGAGTTTCGTTTGTACCGTCGGCATCAGCTGGCGATGGCGCTCACAGCGGAGCGAATCCGCTGGGCAGGGAGATCGGCAAGCTGCGCCATTGCCCCGTTCAAGCCGGCGTCTACCAGGGCTTCGCCGGCTGCCCTAGCCCTCGTCTCGCACTCGGACAGCGCTCGCCAGACCCCCTCGGAGCGTTGGAGCGCGGGCAGAAACGCCATCGGATTCCGGCGAAGCTCTTCCGGGTTGAAGTCCTCGTGGGCAATCGCTTCGATCGTCGGCAGGCTCAGGTACCCCTCCTGAAGCATCCGCTCGACCTCATCCCGCGCCCATTCGTCGCTTGGGAAAAGCGCGCAGGCATCAGCCGCGATCCGATGTGCGACTCCAACTTCCCTGCCATATCGAGCCAGCGCGTCCCTCGTTTTCGTGTCACAGTCGGCGACCGCTGCGCCGATGGCCGCAGCCAGCTCGAAAAGAGCCCCCTCGCGCAACTCCGCGGCGCGTAGATAGCGCCGCGGGGGACGGCAGGACATCCCCCTGTCCACACTTTCGATCATCTCCGCTTCGCACATCGAGCAGCTGGCGCCACCGATGGCCCCGGCGATCGCCGCGCCTGCGGAGGCGCTGGACCGGAGTGCCTTGCTGACTACGTAGTCAGCTACGAGGATCGCGAAGATGTTGTTGAACTTGGATCCCTGGCCGGAGGGTCGATCAACCGTTTGCCGGAGGAAGTCGGGGAACATCCCGAGCAATTCAACGCCGAGGGCCGCGCTCACGGCAGTGGAGTTCGTTGTGCCTCCGCCGATGCGCGCGGCGAGAAGGGCAAGCGAGGCCGCGACGGGGCCGGGCTCCGCCCTCAGTCTCGAGTGGAGGGCTTCGGGGGTAAACGGAAACGAGGTGAGAAGCTCGTCCAGGGCCCTCTCGTTCAGGGCGTCGAGCGCCGCGGCGCACGCCGGGTCTGTCGCCTCGAGCAGCGAGTAGACCGCAGTCCGGTCGATGGCGGGCAACTCGAAGGGCTTGGCGATCGCGTGGGCCGTGGCGCTGAAGAAGGGCTCCGCGCGAGGGTCGGTCCGTCGCATCACGGGACGGTCACGCCGGGTCGTGAGCCGGCGTGCCAGGGCGCGCTTGAAGACGTCGACGTCTTGCCCGATTCGCAGGAAGCGGCGGTCGAGCTCGCGGCCGAGCGAAACGCCCTGGTGCCATTGCGGCCCATGGGCCCCGGCGAGGGCCGCATGGGCGACCTCGGCGACGATCGCGCCGCCATGCAGGGCGTTGCCGATGCCCTCGCCGGTAATCGGTTCGGTCGTCTGCGCCGCGTCGCCGGCAAAGAGGATTCGCTGGAACTGGCATCCCGCGGCGTCGAAGTTGACCGCCAGGGGAGATCCGAGTGGTTTCCCCAGTCGCGTGAGCTCTCCGTAGCGAGCGTTCGCCTCCGAGCTCAGCTCGTCGATGAACTCGTCCAGCACCTCGTTGAGCGAGGGTGGGTTCGCGAGCGCTTGGCTGCGGTAGTAGCCGATGCCGACGTTTGCTGTGTGCTCGCCCAGTGGAAAGACCCACCCGTAGCCCAGCAGCTCCGACCCTCGATGCACGAGAGGGGTGAGGTCGAAGTAGGGTGCCACCGGCTTCTCGGTGCGTAAATACTGGCGGACGGCGTAGGCCCTTTGGTGAGGAGGCGGCGGGGCGAAGCCGCAGCCGCGGCGGAGTCGAGAGGTAGCCCCGTCGGCGGCGATGATGCAACGGGCGAGAAGGCCGCCGCCTGCGTTGGTGGAGACGCCGATGACCTTCCCCTTGTCGATGAGCGGACCGTCGACGCGAAGCTGGGCAAACCGGGCACCCCGCTCGAGAGCGCCGGAGAGGATCTCCTCGTCCAGCCGCGACCGGGGGATGCAGCGCGCGGGACGATCCAGACGCCGCAGCTTCGGCTTGCGGCTGAAGAAGGTCCGGACTCCAGCGATCTCGATTCCGTCGGTGAGGAGGCTGTGCAGCCCCAGGCTCTCGAGCATCTGCACCGAGGCGTCGGTGACGCCGTCCCCGCAGGGCTTCTCCCTCGGGAAGGGATATTGGTCGACCAGCAGGACCTCATGGCCATGCTCGGCCAAGCGGGACGCGCAGCTGCTTCCTGCTGGGCCTGCACCGACCACCAGCACCTCGACCTCGTCGGCGATGGAAGCTGGCGGCTCCTGGGCGATGGCGGTCATGAGAGACCAGCTAAGGCCTCGTCGATCAGCCATTCGAGCCGATCGCCGTGAGGTAGTGCGGAAGCCCGAGACCTCGCGATGTCGGCATGACTTCTGGCGCTGCGGAGCGCGCGATCGATCCCGGCGGTCCCGAGGATGCGATCGACCATGATCGGCAGCGACTCGGGTGAGACCCCCGCGGCTAGAACATCCTGAAGCTCGGGTGCCTCCTCGAGAGCGTAGATCACCGGCAGGGTGTGAACTCCTTGGAGGAGGTCCTTGCCGGGTTGCTTCCCCGTGTCCCCAGCGCTTCCGAGCAGGTCGTTGACGTCGTCGAGGATCTGAAATGCGATCCCGAACGACCGGCCGCACTCGGCCCCCGTCTTGACGACCGCTGAGTTCGCCGAGGCCAATTCAGCCCCGAGCGCCACGCTCAGTTCGAAAAGGGTCGCAGTCTTGCCTTGGATGGCCTGGAAATAGCCCTCCTCCTTCCGGCCGGGATCGAAGAGTTCACAGACCTCTCGCATCTGCCCCTCGCAAACCCGTACCGCCGCAGACGCGAAGCGAAGCGCTGCGCCGGCGCCACATCCGGCAACGATCTCAGCGCTACGG
Source organism: uncultured Actinomycetes bacterium (assembly GCA_963850735.1). Lineage (GTDB taxonomy): Bacteria > Actinomycetota > Thermoleophilia > Solirubrobacterales > 70-9 > VAYN01. The sequence goes on along the minus strand of CAWKMK010000003.1, from coordinate 309,281 downwards.
CCGAACAGCCACCCGCCAGCCAACGCCGCCGTGATCGCACCCTGGCTTACGCTCACCGTTTCCTCCCCGCGGCGAACCGTGGCGTTGTCGATGACGTCGTCGTGCGCGAGGCTCGCGCAGTGGAACATCTCGACTGCGACGGCCGCCTGAAGGACCGTGGGCGCCAGGGGCTCCGGCCCTGATCTCGAGGCTGCTTCGAGGAAGCGGGGTCGCAGACGCTTTCCGCCGCTTTCCAGCACCTGCCGGCTAGCCCCGATGAGCTCCGGGCTCGCCTGCGCCTCCCCCTCGCAGTGAAGGCCCAACAGCTCCTCGAAGGATCTCGTTTCCAGGCTCAGAGCCGACATTGCGTTCGGCTACGAAGATACACAGTTAGAATTGATTGAACAAATGTATTTGCGCACCAATCACCGCGTTTCCCGAACCGCCGCCGAAACCCTGGTCGTGGGAGCCGGTCCAGCGGGATTGGCGACGGCGGCGATGCTGCGAGAGCAAGGCATCCCGGTAAGGGTGTTGGAGCGCGGCGAGACCGTCGCAGCGCCCTGGCGGGAGCGCTACGGCGGTCTCCGGCTGAACACGCTCAGGTGGCTCTCCGCACAGCCGGGACTGAAGATCAACCGCTGCCACGGACGCTGGGTGGAGCGCGACGACTTCGTCCGCTATCTCGAGCAATACGCCGACCACCACCGGATCGAAGTCGAAACCGATACCGCAGTCGAACGCATCGACCGGGAGATGGACGGTTCATGGCGCCTCACCACCTCCCGCGGCCAACGCCGCGCCCCCAATCTCGTGATCGCGTGCGGCCTCAACAACGTGCCACGTCGTCCCCGCTGGAAAGGCCTGGAGAGCTTCTCGGGGCGGCTTCTCGACGCGGCTCGATTGAGATCGGCGAGGGATCTGGCGGGGAAGGACGTGCTTATCGTCGGCGCCGGTAACACCGGCACCGAGGTCGCGCAGCAACTGGTGGCTGCCGGGGCGGGGCGCGTCCGGCTCGCATTCCGTACGCCGCCGGTCCTCGTCCCCCGGGAAATCATGCGGGTGCCCATGCACCCCCTGGCGTTGCTCGCCCGTCCCTTCCCTCCCTTGCTGCTCGATCACTCGACCCGGATCGTCACCAGGATGATCTACGGCGACCTGTCTCGCCACGGCCTGCCGGCTTCGCCCGAGGGCGTTCACACCGCCGCGGTGCGGCAGCGGCCGCCGGTGATAGACACCGGCTTCGTCGGACTGGTCAAGCGGGGTGCAATCGAGATGGTCGCCGCCGTCGATTCGATCTCCGGGCCCAGGGTCGTGCTCAGCGATGGCTCGGGAGCTCATGCCCGACTCCATGATCGTGGCGGTCGGCTATGACACCGGCTTGGGTCCTCTCGTCGGTCACCTCGGCGTCCTCGACGGAGCCGGCAAGCCCGTGGCCCATGCTCCCCGAAGCCCGGCCAAGTGGCCCGGGCTTTACTTCATCGGCTACTCGGGCAAGCTCGGCGGGCTGCTCTGCGATTTCGGCGGCGAAGGCCGTCGTACGGCGCTTGCGATTGCGCAGCGTAATCGCGGCTAGGCAGCTTTCGCGAAGAAAGTTGCTCAAAGTATCTTGAGTATGGGGCTAGACTCTTCTCATGGCACGGGAAGGGCATTACGACGTAGCGATCGTCGGCGCAAGCCTCTCCGGATGCACTGCAGCGATCCTGCTCGCCCGAGCGGGCGCAAAAGTCGCCCTGATCGAGAAAAGGCCTGACCCGAAGGCATTCAAGCGAGTCTGCGGGCACTACATCCAACCTTCGGCGGTGCCGACGATCGAGCGCCTGGGGCTTTACAAGCCGATCCTCGAGGCGGGCGGGCTGCCGTCGCGTAACCACACCTGGACTCGCTGGGGCTGGATTGAACCAAGCAAGGGGCGTTCCGCGTACGGCCTCAACCTGCGGCGCGAACTGCTTGACCCCATGGTCCGCGAGATGGCCGCTGGCGAACCAGGGGTCGAGCTGATGCTCGGACAGCGCGCCGAGCAACTGATCGTCGGGCCGAACGGCTTCGGCGGGATCGTCTGCGCCCGGGATGGCAGCAAGCGAGAGATCCGGGCGCGACTGATCGTCGGCGCCGATGGTCGCGACTCGCGGGTGGCGAAGATGGCCGGGGTCAGAGAGAAGACTTTCCCCCATGGTCGACTCGCCTATGGCGGGTACTTCGAGGGGCCGAAGACGAGGTTCTGGCCCGATGGGACGATCTGGTTCCTCGACCCCGACCTTGTCGCCGCCTTCCCCACCGACGGCGATCAGATCTTCTACATGGCGATGGCGAGCAAGGCTCGGGCTCCGGAATTCAAAGCGGACCCTGCGCGGGCGCTGGTCGAACACGCGGCCGGAGCCCCCAATCCGCCGCCGATCCGGAAGAGCCGCCTGGTATCTCCGATCGTCGCCAAGATCGAGATGCCGAACCGCATGCGGGGGCCGGTCGCCCCCGGTCTCGCCTTGGTCGGCGACGCGGCTCTTGCCACCGACCCGATCTTCGGCGTCGGCTGCGGCTGGGCCTTTCAAACCGGCGGGTGGCTGGCTGACAGCGTCTCGCCGGCGCTGCAGGGACTCGAGTCGATGGAGAGGTGCTTGGGCCGCTACCGAAGGCGCTACCGGCGCGAGCTGAGCATGCACGCCGAGCAGATTCACAATTTCTCCAATGGACGCAAACTGAACCCGTTCGAACGGGCGTCCCTCTCGACCGCGGTCCGCGATCCGCAGGCGGCCGCTATCTTCGAGGCCGTCGGAGCGCGCTGGATGCGACCCCACGAATCGCTCCTCCCGATTGCTCGGCGCATCCTCGTCACGAACGCACGGCGCTTGGCGGAAGGGGATCGAGCTAAAGCGGTGAGGTCTCGTTTCCCCTGATGTCCTAGGTGCCCCGTCTTCGATTTCTCCCTCGCCTCATCGGGTAGCTCCCACTCGTACTGCGACGAAGGGAGCGAGCATGGCGACGAGGAATGGCAGCGCCGAGTGGAAGGGCGATCTCAAAGGCGGTAGCGGCACCGTCACGGTCGGCGACGGGGTGTTCGAGGGCGCCTACTCGTTCTCATCTCGCTTCGAGGAGGGGGAGGGGACGAACCCCGAGGAGCTGCTCGCGGCCGCGCACGCGGCCTGCTTCTCGATGGCGCTGAGCCTGATCCTCACCGAAGCCGGGCATCCGCCGGAGTCACTTCGCTCCGAGGCGAAGGTCCAGCTGCGGCTGGTCGACGGGCTGCCGACGATCGCCCACATCGACCTCGAGGTCGAGGGCTCGGTATCGGATGTCGACGAGGACGCCTTCCGCGGCTATGCGGAGAAAGCGAAGGAAGGTTGCGTGGTCTCGCGGGCGCTGGCCGGCGTGCCCGAGATCGAGCTCAGCGCCTCGCTGGTCTAGAGATGGCTTTCTTTAGCGCGGTTCGAGGCCGATCAGGTCGTAGTAGCCGATCAGGTAGAGGCGCTTGCCGTCGGAGGTCATCGGGGTGTAGCCGGCGTCTTCGAGGTGGAAGGTGCGCTGGTGGGTGCGGACGTCGAAGCCGCTCGTCACCTGGGTCTTGAAGCTGGAGGTGTAGACGGTGTGGCCGATGACGACCGCGGTGCCGGGGATCGGGCCGCCGATGTCCTTCTGCCAGCGGACCTTGCCGGTGCGGGCGTCGAGGGCGAAGAAGCGGCCGTTTTCGGCGCCGATGTAGACCGTGGGCGGGGTGCCGGGAACGCGGGCGACGGCGGGCGAGCCGTAGACGTAGTCGCCGGTGTCGAAGTGCCACGCGACCTTGCCGGTCTGCTCGTCGAAGGCGTAGACGGTGCCGTCGTCGCGGGCGGCGTAGACGCGGCCGAAGGCGATCGCCGGGGAGGAGAAGAAGCCGCCGCGGCCGTAGGGCGCGACCTTGCTGGTGTTGGTCCGCCAGACCGGTTTGCCGCTCTTCGCGTCGAGGGCGAACATGCTGCTCTGGTAGTCGGCGAAGAAGACCTTGCCGTCGTCGTAGCTGGGGCTGGCTTTGATCGCGCCGGGGGCGTTGAAGCTCCAGCGGGTCTTGCCGTCGGAGGCGCGCAGGGCGAGCAGGTTGGTGGTGTCGGTGCCGAGGTAGAGCGTGCCGTCGATCGCCAGCGGTGAGGATTCGAGGTGCGCGTCGAGCTTGCGCTCCCAGTCCTTCTTGCCGGTCGCGGCGTCGCCGGCGACGAGGTGGCCGGTGAGGAAGGCGCCGTAGACGCGACCTTCGTAATAGACCGGGGCGGTGACGAAGTTCGGCGCGCCCTTGTCGCTGGGGCGGATGTTGATTTCCCAGAGCACCTTGCGGTCCTTCAGCTGCACCGCTTTGCCGTTGCCGTACTTGTTGATCACGTAGGCGACCCCGTCGTGAATGGCGGGCGGGAACTCGATCAGCGCGTGCGTGTTGATCGACCAGGCCTGCTTCAGCGGCGGGTCGAGCGCCTTCTCGTCGGCCGGCAGGTAATGCGTCCGCTCCGGCACCCGGCCGAACTGCGGCCAGTCGAGATAACCGGGCGCGGCGGCGGCCACGCCCGCGTCCTTACGGTCCGCGTCGGATCCGCTGTGCCCGACGAAGAGCGGGGAGGCCGCAGCCAACGCGCTCAGGAGGACCAGCGCCAAGCCGCCGAGCAGCGCGCCTTTGGAGACCGGAAGAGACATCGCTCTCATATCGGCACTCCCAGCGCCGACCTGAACGGCCGTGAAGAAGAAGAGCGGCGGACGGGACTTGAACCCGCGTCATCGCCTTGGAAGGGCGAGGCTCTACCGTTGAGCTACCGCCGCGCGGATGAAGCCACCCCGTATTGCGGTGCGGCGTCGATGACAGTTTGCACAAACCACGTCGCACTTTGCAATCTCGTCGAGCACGTCCGGCCAGTTCCGCTCCTGCAGGCCCTTTGAGATGGCGAATTTCTTGTCCCGCAGGTGGTCGAACTCGAGGACGATCGGGTCGGTCTCACCGCAATCGGCGCACGGGTGGTCGCGGAAGTAGGCCATGAGGAAGATGAATCGCTCTTCGAGCAGAGCTTTCTTCCGCCGCGCCGCGGCGTCGATGTAGCGCTGTTTGTTGGCCCGGTAGTGCTCCTGCTTATAGGCCGCACGACAGGGCCGGCAATAGGTATCCCTCTGCCCTCGCGCCCGCCGTCGCCACGCGAATTCCTCGTCTGGTTTTTCCGCCTTGCAGCGCGAACATCTCTCCATGGACCGGATCATACGAAGGCGAACAGACGTTCCCATCGGCACCGAGCCGCCCAATCCGGCAAAATGCAAAGCCCCACGGGGAGTGGCGCAGTCTGGTAGCGCACTCGGCTGGGGGCCGAGCGGTCGCAGGTTCAAATCCTGTCTCCCCGACTTTTCATTCGCATAGCCCCGCAGTCGCACTGCGCCAATCTCGCCGGCATGGCGGTTGTTGACAGGGGATGCGGCGTCGCGGACCATGGGGCACTGATGGCGCTCCCCGACGGCTCGCAACTGTTCATCGGCGACGGCGGCCTGGAGACCGTGATGATCTTCGAGGAGGGTCTCGAGCTGCCCGAATTCGCCTCCTTCACGCTGCTGCGCGAAGAGGCCGGTTGTGCCGCCCTGCGCCGCTACTACGAAGGCTTCCTGGCGATCGCCGCCGAGCACGGCACCGGCTTCACCTTCGACCCGCCGACCTGGCGGGCAAGCGAGAAGTGGGGCGCCGCTCTCGGGTACTCGCCGGCCGACATCGGTGACCTCAACCGCGAGGCGGTCGCTTTCGCTCGTGAAGTCTGCGAGCGGGCGGCTGGAGATGTGCCGGTGGCAGTGACCGGCATGATCGGTCCCGAGGGAGACGGCTACAGCCCTGAGTCACAGCTCTCGGACGCCGAAGCCGAGGAGTACCACGCCAAGCAGGTCGGCGTCTTCGCCGCGGAGGGGGTTGACATGATCAGCGGCCTGACGATGACCTATGTGGAGGAGGCGGTCGGCATCGTTCGTGCCGCCGGCGCGGCCGGGCTGCCGGTCACGGTTTCCTTCACGGTCGAGACCGACGGACGGCTGCCGAGCGGCGAACCGCTGCGCGAGGCGGTCGAACGCCTCGATGCCGAGACCGGCGGAGCGGCTCTCTTCCAGATGATCAACTGCGCCCACCCGACCCACTTCACCGCCGAGCTGGAGGGCGACGGGGCGTGGCTCGGCCGGATCGGCGGCATCCGCGCCAACGCCTCGCGCCGCAGCCACGCGGAACTCGACGAAGCCGAGGAGCTCGACAGCGGCGCCCCGGAAGAGCTCGGCGCTGAATACGCCGCGCTCGCGCCGCGCCTCCCGGACCTGCGCGTGGTCGGCGGATGCTGCGGCACCGACCAGCGCCACGTCGCGAGCATCTGCGCCCACCTCGCTTAGTCGCTGAGGATCTGGCGCGATCGCCTGCCATTGCCCTTGTCAGTGAATCGCCTCAGCTCTCGACCTAGACTGAAAGGCGACAGTGGGGGAAAGGGAGCAATATCTAGGGCTGCTCGTGGAGGAGTACCGCCTTCTCGGCTCTGCGGGAATCCAGGCGAGCCAGCACACCTATACCGCGTTGCAATGGGGAACGGCAGTCGTAGGCATCCTTGCTGGGGCGGCGATCAGTCAATGGGGGAGCCACGATGCAGTTGTCGAGCTCGTTTTCCTAGTCGGGGTTCCGGCTCTGGTTGCGGTTGGCATGCTCTACTGGGCTGGAGAGCTAGCTCGCATCAGTCGACTCACGGACTACCTCTGCGCGGTCGAAGCCAAGATCGAACTCGCCCTGCAGCATCCCGATCAAGACTCGACCGGAGAGTGGGTGTCGTCGTTCTCCGAGCGGTGGGCGAGTGAGCGTCACGAACTTCTCTCCGCATCTCTCGTGACTATGCCCAGTGGTTCCGATGGAGAGGTCGAGGTGGACGGAGGCCCGATTGCTTTCGAGCGCTGGCTGCGGAAGATTCGCGTCGGGCGGGCCAGCAACAATTTGGTCTGGGTTTACCTGGTGCGCGTTCTTCTCTTCCCGGCGGTAATAGCGGCCTCATGGACCACTGGCCTGTACTACGTCTTTCACAGCGCCTCATCGGGTCACGGCTGGGAGAGCACTCTGGCAGTGCTGGTCGGGCTGGTGCTCGGGACGATGTCGACTTGGTTTGCGGCCGAGATCGTTAGCGGGTTGAGCCATTCGATGGTGACGCCATCGCCTTCTCTTTCTTGGCCAAGGAGGAGGTTCCGTCAGTTGGCCGCTCGGCCTCTGCGGATCACCGAGTGGCGGGTCTAATGACCCGGACGTAACGATCGCCAGTCGGGTCAGATCTACCGTCGTAGATGTCGAAGTGGTCCACCCCTGGGTAAGTCCGTAGCTCTCCCAGCGGGGCTTGGCGGGTGGCGGCGATCGCTGGGCCGGGCTTTGCGACCCGGTCGGCCTCGCCGACGCAGACCAGCCAGGGGCAGTGCAGCTTTGATGCAAGGCGAGCCGGCCGGTAGAGCCAGGCTGCGCAGGGTGCCGATTTCGAAAGGAAGCGAAGGTCTTCGCGGTCCACTGAGTCAGCGGCCGGATGCCTCGTTCGTGGTTGTGTCAGGACTTGCCGCCCGGCGTGATCAGCGAGTCGGCCCGTTTGTCAACGAAACGCGTGAGGAGCTGCTGGGAGAAACCGAACAGGACCGCGTAGGCGAGGAACATCGATTGCGTTTCGGTGGACGGCTTGAGCAGGAAGCCCGACTGGAGGAAGAGGACAGCGATGATCGCGACTGCTGCTCCGGTCACGGGCTTGAGGACCGTCTGCCAGGTCTTCGGGTCATAGCGGGTGGGTGCCACGTCGGTTTCCGAGAGCGAGAAGGCGATCGCGAGCAGGCCCCCGAGGGCGCCCATGGCGGCGACCAGGGCGACATCCACACCATCCGACCTTGACGACTCTCCGCCAAGACAGTGGGTCAGCTCGCCTTTAGGCGTCGTTTCGGTGCATAGCGAGAGAAAGTGCGTGTTGGCGCCATGCCAGACAGCGGCGCTTACAACAGCAGCCAGCAGGGCAAGCGTTACGAGAATCAGGTTGTTACGGAAGGCGCGCACGTTCGCGTAGCGATCGCCGTTAGCTTCGATCGTGTCCGCCAAGGCGGCTCGCACCTTCGTGCGATCGTCTGTGGTGAACTCCGTTATTGCCGTCCTGAGCGTTGTTTCGTGCGTTTCGCGTTGGGGACCTTCGTCCATCGTGCGTTCGATCCAGCTCAAGAGCCGCGGGACGGTCACCGAGACCTCCTCCTCACTCTCCACGCTCAACAGTGCAAGTTCGGCCGCATGGACCAATTCCCAGGCCGTCGTTATCGCGGAGCCACTCCACCAGGCGCAGAGGCGCGGCCAGATACGACGCAGGCCACCCGAGTGCCGAATCGCGTCGTCAGCCCGGTCGAGGTCTCCTTCGACAGCCCTAAGGACCGCATCGATTCCGACGGTATCGTCGCCGTGGCGTCCGCCTCGGACCGCCGTCGCTCTTCCTCTCAGTTCGCTGATCCTGCCGCCAACTTCGGCCGCCCAGGCATTGCATCGGCTGCGGCGCGAGGTCTGCTCTCCATTGCGCTCGGGGTGATCCGGGTCGTCCGGGCTAACGAGAGTGGAGTCTGGGTTCACCAGCGCACGCCCGCTTTTTCACGTCAAGTCTTACAAAATCATTAGTTCTCATATAAGAATCCTTCAGTATCAAGACCCGATAGAAGGAGGTTCCGTTTCGGGCGCGGCGGCGCCGGTCTCGCTGGGGTGCTCGACTCGAGCCGGTTCTTGACCTGAAGCTCCGCGCCCACGCGACCGGGGTCGAGGGGAAGGTCAGCAGCGATCGCCTCGCGGTGTGCCTTCCCGGTCGTCGCCGGCGGTCGGGTATTTTCGGATCATGATTCCCGTCCTTTTGGCGGTCGATGAAGACGAACGGGCGCTGCGGGCGGTCGAGCGAGAGCTGATCGATCGCTACTCGCGGAGCTACCGGGTCGTCTGCCTGTCCTCGGCGGAGGAGGCGATGGCGGAGCTGCGGGGGCTGAAGGAGGCGGGGGACGACGTGGCGCTGGTACTGGCCGCGCAGTCGTTCGCCGGCACCACCGGGCCCGAGATGCTGGGCGGGGTGCGGGAGCTGCACGCGCACGCTCAGCGTGGGCTGCTGATCGAGTGGGCCAGCTGGGGGGACGGCCAGACCGCGGGGGAGATCTTCGAAGCGATGGCGCGGCGGCAGATCGAGTACTACGTGATCAGGCCCTCGCAGGCTCCGGACGAGCTGTTCCACCAGTCGGTCTCGACCTTCCTGCTCGAGTGGGCTCACGCGCGGCGGGTCTCGCCGCACACCGTCCGGATCGTCAGCGAGTCCTGGATCGGCCGGGCGCAGGAACTGAAAGAGGTCCTGGGACGCTGCGCCGTGCCCCACTCGTTCCTCCTCGCCGACTCCCCGGAGGGCCAGGCGCTGGTCGAGAAAACGGGGAACGGGGAGCCGCTGCCGCTGGTGGTGATGTCGAACGGGACAGTGCTGACGAACCCGACCAACCTGGAACTGGCGAGCGCCGTCGGCGCCACCGTCGACCCCGAGCAGCGCGACTTCGACGTGGTCATCGTCGGCGGCGGCCCGGCCGGTCTCTCGGCCGCCGTCTACGGCGCCTCGGAGGGCCTGCGGACCCTGGTGGTCGATACCGGCGGGATCGGCGGCCAGGCGACCACGAGCTCTTTGATCCGCAACTACCTCGGCTTTCCGCGCGGGGTCAGCGGCCGCCGGTTGGCGGAGGCCGCCTTCGAGCAGGCCTGGGTGTTCGGCGCCAAGTTCGCCTTCATGCACGACGCCACCGGGATCCGCCGCGACGGCGACCGCATCCACATCAGCCTCTCCGACGGCGGCGAGGTCAGCGCCCGCGCCTTGATCCTCGCCACCGGCGCCACCTACCGCCGGCTCGAAGTCGACGAGCTCGAGGCGCTGGCCGGGGCGGGTGTCTTCTACGGCGGTCCCGCCTCCGAGGCGCCGACCACCGTCGACGAGGACGTGCACGTCGTCGGCGGCGCCAACTCGGCCGGCCAGGCGGCCCTGCACCTGGCCGAATACGCCCGCCGGGTGACGCTTGTCGTCCGCGGGGAATCGCTCGCCAAGGGGATGTCCCACTATCTGGTGCGCCAGGTCGAGGACGCGCCCAACGTCGAGGTGCGGCTCGAGACCGAGGTGGTCGGCGGCGGCGCCGGCGACGACGGCTGGCTCGACCACCTGGTCCTGCACTCCGTTGACGGGGAGACCGAGACCGTGCCCTCGGACGGGCTGTTCCTGATGATCGGCGCCCGCCCGAACACCGACTGGCTGCCGGCGGAGCTCGTCCAGGGAGACGGCGGATTCATCCGCACGGGAGCCGACGTGGAGGCGGAAGGAGACTGGCCGCTCGAGCGCAGCCCGCTCTCCCTGGAGACCGGCATTCCCGGCGTCTTCGCCGCCGGCGACGTGCGCCACGGGTCGATGAGCCGGGTCGCCTCCGCGGTTGGCGAGGGCTCGATCGCGATCCGCCTCATCCACGAGCTCTTCGCGGCGGAACAGCCCCGGCCGCGCGACCTGGTCTAGTCATCGGCGCAGGAGCAGGTACCGCCGACCCGGATGCAGCCGCGGCGGCGACCGCGAAGGTGGCCGCGGTCCGCGACGACCCGAGAGGGCGCCTGGCGCTTGCCGCCGCCACCTACGGCGGGCCGACGGGCGAGGCCCCGCGCCACCTCCCGTTCCGCCGGGCGGCGATCTCGTTCATGCGCTGGGAGGCCAAGCGCGGGCTGCTCAACCCGCTCGACGCCGATCCGCCGGGAAGCAGGTGGTGGCGGGCGCTGAACGAGCGGCTGCTGCGGGACGGATGCGAGGCCGTCGCCCGCGTGGGCGGCAGCGGCGGGCCCGCGTCGGCGCCCAGCGTGGAGCTCTGGGACGCCTTTGTCGAGCGGCCGACGGCCCGGACCTGGTACCGGGCCCACAACGCCAGCATCGTCGCCGCCTACCTCGACCACCGCGACCTCGCCGAGGAGGAGAGCCGGACCGAGCGCTTCTTCCTCAACGTCGTCCTGATGCGCGTGCTCTACGCGCACGCCCTGGGTCGCCACCCCGCAACTCGCGCTCGGCCGCCTCGCCCTCTGCGGGCGGCTGCTCGGCGACCCGCGGTTGGGGATGGCCGGCGTCTTCCTCTCGCTGGGCAGGGTCCTCCCGGAGCGGTATCCCGCCGACGACGACCTCGACGCCTACCTGCGGGCGGAGAACGGCTTCGGTCGCCTGCTCGACTTCGCGGTCATCCAGCCGCGGTTGCCCCGCCTCTACGGGTGGTCCGCGGGGGAGTTGGGACGACCGGAGGTCGCGGAGCTCGTAGTCGACGGCATTCCGGCCTACGCCTGGTCGCCTGCCGACCAACAGGAGTGGGCGCCGCCGCCGCTTTCGGCGACGGCCAGGGGCGATGAGGACCGCTACCGCTCCGCGTTAGCCCGCACCTCCCGGGCGAAATGCTCAGCGGGAGGCGGTGGCGGTGGCGCTGGTGTAGCCGGTCGAGGCGGCGGTGATCGTGTGGGTGAAGGCGCCGGTCGCCGGTGGTTTGTAGTTGAACTGGGTGTTGGTGGTGGCGATGCCCGAGGCGGGGACGGTCAGCGGTGAGCCGGTGATCGTGCTGCCGCTGGTGGCGGTGACGGTCACGGTTTTCGCCGCGCCCAGGTTGAAGGAAGGGTTGCCGACGCTGTCGGTGATGGTGACGTTGGCGTTGATCGTGCCCGCGTTGGTGAGGCCGGTGATCGTGCAGGTGAAGAGGCAGGGGAAGCCGATCGAGCCTGGGCTCGCGGTCAGGGAGGAGAAGGAGACACGGGAAGCGGTGCCGGTCGAGACGGTGAAGGCAAGCGGCGCGGCGGTGGAGATGGTGACGTCGGTCGCGGTCACGCTCGCTGCCCCGGCCTTGTTCAGTTTCCCGACCCCGTTTTTCGACGAGGCGACCGCGGCGACGCCGGCGGTGAAGGTGAGGGCGGTCGCGGATCCGAAGTTGATCGCCGTGCCGGCGCTGTTGACGACGGTCGGCAGGGCGCCGCTGGGGCTGGCTTCGGCGCCGGCGAAGGTGATGCTCTTGGCGCCGGCGTAGGCGGTCGCGGTGTTGCCGTAGACGTCCTGGGCCGTCGTCGTGAAGTTGAAGGTCGCGGCGGCGACCGGCGTCACGGTCGTCGCGGCGAGCACCAATTTCGTCGCGGTCCCCGCGGCGACCGTGACCGTCGCCGAGGTCAGGGTGGTGACGCCGGTGGCGGTCGCGCTGACGGTGGTCGAGCCGCTCTTGTACAGCTCCATCGTGCCGCCGTCGCCCGCCGCGGCGCTGGCCACCCCGGAGCTGAAGTCGATCGCCGTCGCGGTCCCGAAGGCCACGTCGGTGCCGCTGGTGTCGCTCACCGTCGGGACGTTTCCGCTTGGGCTCGCCGAGGCGCCGGAGAAGGTCAGGTTCTGGGTGCCGGTGTAGGCCGGCGTGGGATTCGCGTAGGCGTCCTGGGCGGTGATCGTCAGGTCGTCGCCGACGCCGACCGCCGGGGTCGCGTTCGCCGCCGCGAGCACGAATTTGGAGGTGGTGGCGGGAGTCACGGTCAGCGCCAGGGGGGTCGGCGTGGTCAGCGATCCCTCGGTCGCGACGACTGCCGCCGAACCGGCCCGGTAGAGCCGCAGGACCCCGTTTTTCGAGGAGGCGACGCTCGCCACGCCGGCGGTGAAGGTGAGCGCGGTGGCGCTGCCGAAGTTGACCGCGGTGCCGGCGCTGTTGACCACGGCGGGGTTGGTGCCGCCGGGGCTCGCCGAGGCGCCGGAGAAGACCAGCGAGTGCGAGCCGGTGTAGGTGGTGACGGTGCTGTTGTTGACGTCTTTGGCGGTGATCGTCAGGTTGATCCCCGTATTGCCCGCGGTCAGCGTGGAGGCGCTGCCGGAGATCGTGAATTTGGCCGCTTCGCCGATCGTCACGGTCGCGGTTTTGGTGGCGCTCATCGCGGTCCAGGTCTCCCAGACTGCGGTGACCTCGTATTCGTGACTGCCGATCGCGACGCCGGCGTCTTTGCAGGTCAGGACCGTCGTCGGCGCGACCGCCGTCGGGCAGGTTCCGGCCGGGGTCCCGTCGTCGCGGGTGACGTAGTAGCTGACCGCTCCGGTCCCGGGCGGGGTCACCGTGCCCCAGGTGAGGGTCACCGTGCCGCCGGCCGCGGGGGTCGCGGCGGTGATCGTCGGCGTGTTCAGTTTGCCGACTGCGGCCTGGGCGGTGCCGAGTCCCTGGCTGGAGAAGTAGGCGATCGCGCTGCTGCCGAGCACGACGGCAGTGAGGGCGAACAGCACCACCACAGTGGGGGAGGCCACGCGCCTCATCCGTGCGCCTCACCGGCGAAGACCAGGTCGACCTGCGCTCCCCGGCAGGCATCCTGGTTGACCGCCAGGTTGAGCATCTCGATCGCGGGCGCCGCCCCGGATGGCAGGGCGACCGACCCGCCGGCGGGGACAGGGAGCGGCGAGCTGGGGGAGAGCGCCGCGGCGGTGAGGCGGAAGTTCTCGGCCGGGCAGCTGGAGGGGGCGGCGGCGAGGTCGACGGTCAGGCGCGTAACTTCGACCGGGACGTCGTTGGGGTTGGTGACGGTGACCGCGAGCGGCTGCGGCGGGAAGCCGGGATAGAGGTCTTCGACCGGGTCGGAGGCGGAGATCGCGATCGGCTTCGGGTCGACCTGTCGCCACGAGTAAGAGGCGGTCGCGCCGGCCCGACCCGACCTGGTCAGCGCGCGGACCGAGAGGCCGTGTTCGCCGGCCGGCACCGCGCCGAGGCGCAGGGGAGAGCTGCAGGAGCGCCACTCGCCACCGTCGTAGCGGCACTGGAAGCGCCGCCGCGGCTTCGCCGGCGAGGTCCCTGCTGCGGGCGAACCGGCCTGGGGCGAATCCGGCTTCGGCGGGACGTTGAACCTGAACTGGACTTCGGTCTGCACCGAGGTGGCTTCCGGCTTTTCGATGAAGAGGGGACGGACGGGCAGCGCTTCGTCTGCCTGGGTCGCACTTTTCGGGGCGGCGATCGGCACCCGATCCTCGATGCCCTGGCCACCGCCGCTGCGGGCGAGGGCGACGGCGGCACCGAGGGAGGCCGTGACCACGGTCAGGGCGACGAGCGCCCTGACCGCGCGTCCGGATCCTACGATGCGATTGCCGGGGAGCATGGGGACCCGCGACCTACTTGCCGTTAGTTGTTTTTCAGCGTCAGGGTGAGAGTCGCGCCTTGGCACGCGTCCTGGCTGACGCCGGTGTCGTTCATCGCCAGGCTGCCGTTCGGAGTGACCGCCTGACCGTTGCCCGGAGCGTAGGTTTTGTTGACGACCACGTCGGCCATCGTGAAGTCCGGGTTGCCGCCGGTGATCACGACGCTGCAGCTGGCGTGACCGGCGTCGGGGGTGATTTTTTCCAGCGAGATCGTTCCGACCCGCTGTTTACCGCTGGATGGGTTGTCGACGGTGAGGGTGACCGGCGAGGACGAACCCGGGTAGAGGTTGCCCGTGACGGTGCCTTTGAGGGTGACGGCCGAGCTGCTGCCGACCGTTGCGGTGGCGGTTCCCGAGCCGGTGGTGGTGAAGTACGCGTAAGCCGCGGCGGCGACCGCAAGCACGCACAGAGAAGCGAGCGCGATGAGGACGCGCTTCCTCGACTGGTGAGACATTAGGACTCCTTTTTCGAATGCGGAGCGCAAATGCCCCGGCGTTAGGACCCAAACATCGGTCCAGTGGGGCTAAAGCTTTAGGGAGGAAGCGATAATCCCCCTCGAATTTGGTGGACGGTATGTACAAAGAGACGATTAGAGCGGTCGGTCGCCGGCTCGCCTGGGGCCGGGTCGGCAGCGGCCCGCCGCTGCTGCTGGTCAACGGCTACGCCGCGACCGGCGCCGACTGGGACCCCGGCTTCCTCCACGGAGCCGAGGACCGCGTCATCCCCGCCGCCAACGCCGAGCCGCTGGCGCAGCGCTGGGATGCGGGGCGGGCCGAGCTCTTCGACGGCTGCGGCCACGCCGTGATGGCGCAGCAGCCGGCCGCCGTCGCCTCAAGGCTGCGCGAGTTCTTCGTCGGGGTCTGAGGCGGCAGCCGGGACGCCGCCTGCGATCCTCTGGCCGATGTGGCTCCAGCGGACGATCCGCCTCTCGCCGCGGCCGCGTGGCTTCCACCTCGTCACCGGGGAGGTGGTCGAGGCGCTGCCGGAGCTGGAGCGGATCGAGGTCGGCCTCCTGCACCTGCTGATCCAGCACACCTCGGCCTCGCTGGCGCTGAACGAGAACGCCTCGCCCGACGTGCGGCACGACTTCGAGACCTGGTTCGACCGCGCCGTGCCCGAAGGCGCCCCCTACTGGACCCACACCCTCGAGGGCGACGACGACATGCCCGCACACATAAAGGCCGCCCTGCTCGGCTCCTCCCTGACCCTGCCGATCGGCGCCGGCCGCCTCGCGCTCGGCACCTGGCAGGGCATCTTCCTCTGCGAGCACCGCGACCACGGCGGCCCCCGCTCGATCGTCGCGACGGCTTGGGGAGAGAGCGCCGACTAAGAGGTCGCTTCGAGGTCCTCGAGATCGGCGAGGTCACGCGTACGGCCGGCGGGCCGCTTCATCGCCTTGAGGTCCTCTAGGGAACAGACCGCGACCATTACGCTGAGGATCTCGGCCTGTTGGGCGCGGGAGCGCAACTCGTCGTAGCCTGGAACACCATCGAGTCCCTGGACCACGTCCAAGCGCCCGAGTTCGGTCTCAATCGCCACCTGCTCACCGCTCGCCAATGCCGAGGCGATCGAGATCGGGGTTCCGAGCGTCGCTTCGCCGCGCTGAACATGTCCGCCCGCCGCGACGGCCACCTCTGCGAGTCGCTTGGCATTTTCCGAATCCGTTGCCACGACGACGTCGACGTCCTTCGTGCCCCGAACCATACCCCAGGCATTCACGGCCAAGCCACCGACCACGACGAACTTCACCTCTGCGGCGGCAAGACGCCGCAAGAGCCTCGTCGAAGTGCGGTTCGCTCAACTTTTCCGAGCGGACCCGGTGAACTGCATCAGCTTGTGGCTGAGGGCAATCCCTTCGGCCAGATTTATGCTCATTCCCCGGCTTGAGTCTTCCCGTAGCCGCTGCACTCTGACGGCCTCCGCTCGGATGATCGCGGGAGTCGCTTTTCGGCGCTGATCCACGAGAAGCAATGCTATCGCCGACCCCTGCTGGGTCCATCTGCCCTATTAATCGGCCGCGCCGTATGCGAACATATGTTCGTGTTCGCGATGGAGAGAGACCGCCCCCTTGAACTGGGTCCTCACCGGCGACACGAGCGGGGATGGCGCCGTACCGGAATAAAGCCGGTCGGGGCGTCTTCGTGCCTGGACCTGAGCCCACCTCTATGGACGCGGGGGCGGGAGGCGCATTCCCTTCCCTAAATGCCACGGCGAGAGGAACCCCAGATCGGCCTGAGCAAGGCAATCCGCCAGCTAAGGATGGAGATCCACCTGAGCCAGGAAGCGCTCGGGCTGCGCGCCGACATCCACCCGACCTGGATCTCCCACATGGAGTCCGGCCGCGTCAATCCGACCTGGGGCAACGTGCGCCGCATCGCAACGGGGCTGCGCGTTCCGCTTTCGGTGCTGGCGGCGCTGGCCGAAGATCTCGAGGTCAAACACGGAACCGCCCCCCGATCCGAGAACGGTGGGGGGCGGTGAGAAGCAGCCTCAGGGTGGTTGTGGCGGACTCTAACCGCCGCGAGTTGGGATAGTCTCGCGCCGTCTTGTCTCTCTCGGTGAAGAAGCTCGTTCTCCCGCTCCTTCTTTTCGTCGCCCTTCTGGTTGCCGGCTGCGGTAGCTCCGGCGACTCGACCGACACCGGCTCGGCCACGGCCTCGTCCTGCAAGCCAGGACAGCTGGCGACCAAGCAGCAGGGGGTGCTGACGGTCGCCACCGACAAGCCCGCCTACCCGCCCTATTTCGAAGACGACGACCCGACCAACGGCGAAGGGTTCGAGAGCGCGGTCGCCTACGCGATCGGCAAGCAGCTCGGCTACCCCAAGGACGAGGTGAAGTGGACGGTTGAGCCCTTCAACGTCTCCTTCGCGCCCGGTCCCAAAGACTTCGACTTCGACGTCAACCAGATCTCGATCACCCCGGTGCGCGAAAAAGCCGTCGACTTCTCGGCCCCGTACTACACGGCCAACCAGGCGGTGGTGGCGCTGAAGGGCTCCGAAGCCGCCGAAGCCACCTCGCTCGCCGACCTGCAGGACGCCGACCTCGGCGTCCAGATCGGCACCACCAGCCTCGAAGCGGCCGAAGCGGAGATCGAACCGAGCAGCCGGCCGGAAGTCTTCAACAACTCCAACGACGTCGTCCAGGCGCTGAAGAACGAACAGATCGACGCTGTCGTCGTCGACCTGCCCACCGCGCTCTACCTGACCGCGGTCCAGGTCCCCGAGGCGGCTGTCGTCGGCCAGTTCGGCGCCCCCGGCGGCGACCAGTGGGGGGCGCTGCTGGAGAAGGACTCCTCGCTGACCGGCTGCATCTCGGAAGCGATCGAAGGGCTGGAATCCTCCGGCGAGCTCGAAAAGATCACCCAGCGCTGGATGAGTCAGGCCGCCGGCGCCCCTGAATTGCACTGATGCCGAGCAGCCGTCGCCTCGAACGGGAGGCGGCGAAGCGCCGCCGGCACCGCCGCGGCCAGGCGATCGCCGCGCTCTCCAGCCTCGTCGTCCTCGGCGGCCTCGCCGCCCTGATCCTGACCAGCCCCGGCTGGCCCGAAGTCCGCGAGACCTTCTTCAACTGGGAAGTCTTCAAGGACTCCTTCCCCGATGTGGCTCAGGGCCTTCTGGCTCGACGTGAAGATCTTCGTCGTCGCCGAGCTGGCGATCCTCGTCGTCGGACTGGTCGTCGCCCTGGTGCGGATCGCCCGCTCGCCGGCGGTCTTCCCGCTGCGCCTGCTCTCCGTCGTCTACGTCGACGTTTTCCGCGGCATCCCGACGATCCTGCTGGTCTTCCTGATCGGCTTCGGGGTCCCGGCCCTGCGCCTCGACGGGGTGCCGAGCGACCCGGTCGTCCTCGGCGCGATCGCCCTCATCCTCTCCTACAGCGCCTACGTCGCCGAGGTCTACCGCGCCGGGGTCAACTCGGTCCACCGCGGCCAGCGCGACGCCGCCCTCGCCGTCGGCCTGACCGAGAGCCAGGCGATGCGCCACGTGATCCTGCCGCAGGCGATCCGGCGGGTGGCGCCGCCGCTGCTGAACGACTTCGTCGCCCTGCAGAAGGACGTCGCCCTGATCTCGATCCTCGGCCCGCTGGAGGCCTTCCGCGAAGCGCAGATCATCGAGGCGCAGACCTTCAACTTCACGCCGCTGGTCGCCGCGGCGCTGCTCTACCTGGCGGTCACCATCCCGCACGGCGCGGATCGTCGACCGCATGGGCGGCCCCGAGGGGGCGGTGCGATGAGCGCGCCCGGCGGGCCGGTCCTCGAGCTGCGCGAAGTGACCAAGGCTTTCGGCGAGCGCGAGGTCCTGCGCGGGATCGACCTGACCGTGCGCGAGCACGAAGCGGTGGCGCTGATCGGCGCCTCGGGCTCGGGCAAGTCGACCCTGCTGCGCTGCGTCGACCTGCTGGAGGAGATCGACGACGGCGACGTCTTCCTCGACGGCGAGGCGATCACCGACCCCGCCGTCGACCCGGTCGCGGTCCGCCGCCGGCTCGGCGCTCGTCTTCCAGGCCTACAACCTCTTCCCGCACATGACCGCGCTGGAGAACGTGATGCTGGGGGAGAGGCGGGCCCACGGCGCCTCCCGCGCCGAGGCGGAGGCGCGCGGGCGCGAGCTGCTGGCCCGCTTCGGCCTCGCCGGCCGCGAGGACGACCGTCCCGACAACCTCTCCGGCGGCCAGCAGCAGCGGGTGGCGATCGCCCGCGCCTTCGCCGGCCGGCCGCGGGCGCTGCTGCTCGACGAGGTCACCAGCGCCCTCGACCCGGAGCTGGTCGGCGAGGTGCTGGCGGCGGTGCGGGACCTGAAGGCGGAGGGGATGACGATGCTGATCGCCACCCACGAGATGAGCTTCGCCCGCGAGGTCGCCGACCAGGTCGCCTTCCTCCACGAGGGCCGGATCGTCGAGCAGGGCCCGCCGGCAGAGGTTCTGGAGAATCCGCGAGCAGACGAGACCAGGCGCTTCCTCGCCCGCCTGCTCCAGGCCGGCCGCGCCTGACGCCAGCCGGCGGTAGAGGGTGCCGGTATCCCTCTCCGGAATTGACCTCCCCTCCCTCCGGTCGGGGAGAACCTGCTGCGCGCTCCGCGCGCAAAAGACAGATTGCATATCGCCGAACATTCCTCCGAGGGACACCGGCACCCTCTCTCGACAGCGTCCCGGCGGACGACAGCAAAACCTAGGCAAGTCGTGGTTCCTTTGTCGCCCTATAGAGGACAAAGGAACCAGGGGATGGCCCAGGATCGATGACCCGGCAAGTCGTGGTTCCTTTGTCGCCCCATAGAGGACAAAGGAACCATGATCCTGGGCGCGCCTCCAACCGCTGTCGCCAGGAGGGACGGGTGTCCCCTTCCCGACCGGCGTCCCTGATTTTCGTGCTCGCTGGCTCGGCGAGAGATGGGTGCTTAAGGCGAAAATCCCAGGAAGGGAAGGGGACACCCGTCCCTCCCTACAGCCAGACCTCGGGACCCCCGTTCGTCCCGAATCTTCCCTGGTTTCCAGGGAATTACTCAAATTATTTGACGCGAGCATAGGTTGCGGTTATGCTGCGCCCCGCTTGAGCATTCAGGGAATTCGCTCAGGCGCAGGGAAACATAGCTAGCACCTGTGCCTTAATCGGTTAAAGGGTCGGCGTTGTAAGCCGAAGATCCGGGTTCGAGCCCCGGCGGGTGCATTTCGAACAACCAATTCGAGGCAGAAAGTTCGAAATCACAGCTATGGGCGAGAACATCTTCACCAGGTTCGACGAGGTCGCGGCAGGCGAGAGCGGCCAGGCGCTGTGGGCGGCGCGGGCCCCCTACCGGCCGAGGCCGAGCTTCGACCTGATGCTGATTCCGCGGCTGCCGAAGGGCACCGACTGGCGGGAGGACGATGCCGCCTTGGCGGCGCTGGAGCGGATCGAAGCCGAGCCCTGGGTCGGCTCGGTCTCGCGCGAGGGCAGGCAGCCCGACCGTGAAGCTCGCCGACGAGTGGATCGAAGCGCAGGGAGAGGCGATCCGCTCCGGCGCCGACGGCGAGCTGACCGAGATGGCCGCCGGCAACCGCTACGCCGTCTACTTCTGGGGCGCCAACACGACCAAGGCGCTGCACATCGGCCACCTCCGCAACCTCGCGGTCGGCAACGCGATCGCCGGCTCGCTCAAGCAGGCCGGCGCCGCGGTCGACAACCGCAGCCTGATCTGCGACGTCGGTCGCAGCATGGGCGAGGCGATGGCCGGTGTCGCCACCCGCGCCGGCGAGGACGCCGGCCCCGACGCCGACGAGAAGAGCGACCATTTCGTCGGCTTCTGTTACGCCGATTACGTCACCGCCAGCAAGAACGGCGGCCTCGGCGACGACGGCGCCGAGGACTCGGTCGCCCGCGAGTCGACCAACTACGACGACAAAGCCGACGAGATGATGATGCGCGTCCTCGGCGGCGATCAGAAGGCGCTGGAACTGTGGTCGCGGACCCGCTCCTGGGTGGTCTCCGGCCAGCGCAAGACGCTCGCCAGCCTCGGCATCAGCTTCGACAAGGTGATCTACGAGTCCGACTACCTCCCCGAGGTCGCCGAGTACATGAACAAGGGCCTCGCCGAGGGCACGCTGACCAAACGCTGGGGCGACGACATGGTCATGTACGAGACCGAACGCGAGGAGCTGGAAGAGATGCCGCTGGTCCGCTCCGACGGCCTCCCGACCCAGCACATGCGGGCGCTCGCCTACTGGGCCGCGGCCGACGAACTCGACGACGTCGTCTCGATGCAGGTCTGCGGCAACGAGTGGGTCGCCCACGTCACCTGCCGCCGCAAGCTGATCGACGCGATGGGGCTGCAGAACGGCAACGGCAACGGCTCGGCCCGCGGGGGAGGCCCGCCGACCTACGACATCTTCCACGGCATGGTCGCCCGCGAGAACGAATCGATCAGCTCCTCGAAGAAAGGGGCGCTGCTGATCGACGAGCTGGTCGAGTGGCTCGAGGACGAGCTGAAGGCCGACCCCGAGCTGGCCGCGGAGATGGCGCGCCACCCGCACCCGGAAACGGTGCCGGCCCAGGTCGCGCTCGGCTACTTCCTCCTGCAGCCGACGACCAAGCAGGTCAAGTTCGGCAAGGAGAAGCTGCTGGTGGAAGGGAAAGGGAGCCTCGGCTGGGACCTGGCGCGCGCTCAGGCCCACCACGCCTCCGCGGAGATCGCCGGCGAGCAGCCCGGCCGAGGACCCGAACTACCGCTTCGCGGTGGTCCAGTCCGAGCATTACCCGGTGCACCTGCGCAGCGCCGTCGAGGGCTTCGACGTCGCGCCGCTCTCCAAGTACCTCTCCCACTTCGCGCGCTGGTACCGGGAAGACGAGCGGGCACCGGAGGTCGAGGCGGTCGTGCAGCCGGTGCTCGAGAAGGGCCTCCGGGGCTTGGGACTAGAAGGAGCTTGAGGTGAAAACGCTTTTGGTCGACAACCACGATTCCTACACCTACAACGTCTTCCACCTGCTGGCCGCGGCCTCGGGCGAGGAGCCGATGGTGGTCAACAACGATGCCGTCTCCTGGCGGGTGCTGACAAGGATGGACTTCGACGCGATCGTGCTCTCGCCGGGGCCGGGCCACCCGTCCCGCTGGCACGACTTCGGCGTCTGCAGCGACATCCTCCGCCACAGCGAAGTCCCGGTCTTCGGGATCTGCCTCGGCCACCAGGGAATCGGCAACCTGCTGGAGGGGACGGTCAACCGCGCGCCGATGGCGATGCACGGTCGCCTCAGCCGCGTCAACCACGAAGGCAAGGGCCTGTTCAAGGACGTGCCGCAGGGCTTCTCGGTGGTCCGCTACCACTCGCTGGCGATCACCAGCCCGCCCGGTCCCGAAGGACACGTCGTCGCCTGGGCCGAGGACGGCGTGGTGATGGGGGTCGAGCACACCAAGCGGCCGATCTGGGGCGTCCAGTTCCACCCCGAGTCGATCTCGACCGAGTACGGGCTGAAGATCGCCGAGAACTTCTTCGACCTGGCGGCGGGCTACCAGCGCCCGCAGCGAGCCCGCCGGCCGGGCGACGATCGCCCCGCGCAGCGCCAAGCAGGAGCGCACCGCCGCCGTCGAGAAGGCGCCGCGGCGAGCTGGAGTTGCGGATGCGGACGATCGAGGGCGAGGCGCCGACCGAGTACCTCTACGAACGGCTCTTCGCCGAGCACGAACCCGTCCTTCTGGCTCGACAGCGCCGACGCGCCGACCTGGCTGGCGCAGTGCTCCTACATGGGGACGACCGCCGGCGCCGACCGCACCTTCGCCACCTACGACGTCGACAGCGGCGAGGTCACGGTCAGCCGCGGCGGGGTCGAGACGCGTCGAGCACAAATCGATCTTCGACTACCTGCAGCGGGAGATGGAGCGGATCGCGGTCGAGCCGCCCGAGGGGGTCGAGCGCGGCCTGGTCGGCGGCTACGTCGGCTATCTCGGCTACGAGCTGAAGGCCGACTGCGGCTCGCCCAACGTCCACAGCTCCGACATGCCCGACGCGGCGATGATGCTCGCCAACCGGGTCGTCGCCGTCGACCACACCAAGGGCCTGACCTACGTCTTCGCTCTCTGTAATGGCGAGGACCCCGAGGCCGAGCTCTGGCTCGACGCCGCCGAGGAACTGATCGCCGCGGCGATCGCTTCGCCGCCGGCCGAGCGGCCGCTGGCGCCGCCGAGCGAACCGGGCGGCCACGTCGTCTTCCACTCCGGCCGCGGCCGCGAGCGCTACCTCGCCGATATCGCCAAGTCGCAGGCCGAACTGGCTGGCCGGCGAGTCCTACGAGGTCTGCCTCACCGACCAGTTCTCGACCGACGCCAGCCCGGAGCCGTTCGACCTCTACCGGCAGCTGCGGCGCAGCAACGCCTCGCCGTTCTCGGCCTTCCTCCAGCTCGGCGATAACACGATCGTCAGCTCCTCGCCGGAGCGCTTCATCTCGGTCGACCGTCGAGCGCCAGGTGATGGCGCGGCCGATCAAGGGCACCGTCTCCCGGGTCGAGGACCCCGACTCCGATCGGGCGGTCCGCGAAGAGCTGGAAGGCGACGAAAAGACCTACGCCGAGCACCTGATGATCGTCGACCTGCTGCGCAACGACCTCGGCGTCGTCTGCGACGTCGAGAGCGTCGAAGTGCCGCACCTGATGGTGGTCGAGCCCTACGCGACCGTGCACCAGATGGTCTCGACGATCGTCGGTCGGCTCGAGGACGGCCGCAGCGCGGTCGACTGCGTGCGGGCGACCTTCCCCGGCGGCTCGATGACCGGCGCCCCGAAGGAGCGGACGATGGAGATCATCGACGACCTCGAGCAGGAGGCGCGCGGCGTCTACTCGGGCTCGATCGGCTACTTCGGCGCCGACGGCCACACCGACCTCAACATCGTCATCCGCACGATCGTGATGCGGCCGGGGCGGACGACGATCGGCGCCGGCGGCGCGATCGTGATGCAGTCCGACCCCGAGGAGGAGTTCGACGAGATCCTGCTCAAGGCGCGGGCGCCGATGGCGGCGATCGCGCGGACCCTCACCGGCAGCGAGGGCTCCGAGGCCTGGAGCGTCGAGCTCGAGCCCGTCGCCAGGCAGGCGGAGGCGGCGTGAGCGATCCGGCGGCGACCGAGAGCACGGTTCGCGAGGCGGGGGCGGCAGACGTCGAGGCGGTGGCCACGGCGGTCGAGAGCCCTGCTGCTGGAGCTCGGCGGCCGCCGGCCCGAGCGCTCCAATTCTCGAAACTGAGGTCCGCGCCCTTCTGGACGATCCAGAGGGTGGCTCGGTGCTGATTGCGGAGGCCGACGGCGACGTCGTCGGCGTCCTCAGCGCCAGCTGGCAGCGGGCAATCCACGTTCCCGGCATCTACGCGACGATCCAGGACCTCTGGGTCGATGAGGCTTGGCGCAGTCGCGGGGTCGGGGCGGAACTGGTCGAGGCGATCGCATCCCAGGCGCGAACGCGCGGCGTGGGCCGGCTTGAGGTCGGCCTCCCGCGGGAGACCTTCGCGGCGATCGCTTCGACCGAGTCCTTCTACCGCCGCAACGGCTTCGAGCACCTCGGGCCGCGGATGCGGAGGCTGCTGAATGACGACTGAGTTGCTGATGATCGAGCAGCGGCAGGGCAGCGGCGACGCCGCCTTCTGGGTGCGGGAAGGCGAACGGCTGATCGAAGGCCAGGACAGCAACAAGCGCCTGGTCGAGCTGCGGGCGGGGCTGGTCCGCCACTCGCGGGTGCGGGCGGTCGCCGCCGACGCCGCCGACGAGCAGGTCGAGAGCACGCTGGCCGATCTGCACGAGGCCGAGTACCTGCGGGTGCTGGGCGAGCTCTCCAGCGCCGAGCCGGTGGTGATGCCGGACTTCGCCCCGCCCGGCCTGGAGCCCGACATCCCCGTCAACAAGGCGCTGGTCGCCGCCGCGCTGGAGGGGATCCGCACCTCGATCACCGCCGCCGAGCGGCTGCTCGAAGGCGCCCGCTTCACCTACGCGGTCTGCCGCCCGCCGGGGCACCACGCCGGGCCCGCCTTCCACGCCGGCTACTGCTACCTCAACAACGCCGCGGCGGCCGTACGGCGGCTCTGCGACGGCGGCCTCAAGCCGGTCGGGATCATCGACCTCGACCTCCACTACCCGAACGGGACCTCGGCCCTGGTCGAGCGGATGGGGCCGATCGCCGCCCTGCACTCGCTGCACGCGGCGCCGGTCACCAACCTGCCGCCGGGGACGCGCGCTGCCGCGGCTGGCCGGCGAACGCGCCGTCTCCTTCGATGAGAGCCCGGACGAAGCGACCTACCTGTGGGAGGTCGCGCACTCGATCCACGACCTCTCCGAGATCGCCCGGGCGCTGGTCGTCTCGCTCGGCTATGACACCGTGGCCGGCGACCCGCACGGCGGTTGGAGCTTCCAGCCGGAGATCTTCGCCGAGATCGGCCGCCTGCTGGCCCAGTCGGGGCTGCCGGTCTGCGTGATCCAGGAGGGCGGCTACGCGCTCGACGAGCTCGCCGCCTGCAGCCACGCCTTCGCCACCGGCCTGCTGGGGGGCGAGGAGCGATGAGCGCTGAGGGTCTGGACCCCTTTCGCCGCCGCCTCGACGAGATCGACGAGCAGATCGCCAAGCTGCTCGGCGAGCGGCTCGACATCTGCCGCGAAGTCGCGGTTTACAAGAGCGAGCACGAGATCCCGATGATGCAGCCGGACCGGGTGAAGATCGTCCGCCAGCGCTACCTCGACCGCGGCGCCGAGGTCGGCCTGCCGCAGGACTTCAGCTCCGACCTCTTCGACCTGCTGATCGCCACCACCTGCCGGCTCGAGGACGAGCTGATGGAGGAAATCGCCGCCGGCAACGGGGGGAGGGACGCCGCGTGAGCGCGTTGCCGCCCGGGCCGAGGATGCCGCGCGCCCTGCAGGCGTGGGGGTGGACCCAGCGCCCGCTGCCCTGGCTGGAGAAGTGCCAGCGCCGCTACGGCGACACCTTCACGCTGCGGATCCGCCACTACGGCGACTGGGTGATCCTCGCCGACCCCGACGACGTGAAAACGGTCTTCACCGCCGGCAGCGCGGTCGGCGTCGACACCGCCAACCCGCTGCTGGGACCGCTGCTCGGCCCGCGTTCGGTGATGCTGCTGGAAGAACCGGAACACATGACCCGCCGCAAACTGATGCTGCCCTCTTTCCACGGCCAGGCGGTCCAGGCCGACTCGGAGATGATGGCGGCAGTGGCCCGAGCAGGAGATCTCCCGCTGGCCGGTCGGCGAGCCGTTCGCGCTCTGGCCGCGGATGCAGGACATCACCCTCGACGTGGTCATGCGCGCCGTCTTCGGCCCCGCCTCGGAAGACGCCGCGCCTGCAGCCGCTGCGGGAACGGCTGCGGGAGCTGACGACCTGGATGAACGAACCGCGCAACCTGGCGATGCTGGCCGCCTTCGGCCCCGGCTGGGTGACCCGCAGCAGCGGCTACCGCGGGGCGATGGGCGCGGTCGAGGCGGCGGTGATGGAGGAGGTGCGCCGCCGCAAGGCCGAGGACGGGGGCGAGATGGGCGTCGTCTCGATGCTCGTCGGGGCCCGCTACGAGGACGGCTCGCCGCTCTCCGACCAGGACCTGCGCGACGAACTGGTCACCCTGCTCTCCGACGGCCCGACCTCGAGCACCCTGGCCTGGACCTTCGAGCGGCTGCTGCGCAACCCCGAGAAGCTGGAGAAACTGCGCGACGACATCGACGCCGGCGACGGCACCTACCTCGACGCGGTGGTGAAGGAGACCCTGCGGCTGCGGCCGCCGGTCCCGGTCGTCGTCCGCAACCTGCTGGAGCCGCTGCGCCTCGGCGGCTACGAGCTGCCGGCCGGGACCACGGTCGCCCCGTGCATCCACCTGATCCACCGCGACGAGCGCAACTACCCCGACGCCCACCGCTTCCTGCCCGAGCGCTTCGTCGGCAAACAGCCGGGCACCTACACCTGGATCCCGTTCGGTGGCGGCGTCCGTCGCTGCCTCGCCGCCAGCTACGCGGAAATGGAGATGAAGCGGGTGCTGCGGATCGTGGTGTCGACGACCGACCTGCGCACGGTCGAGACCGGCGGCGAGCGGGCGCGCAAAAGCGCGATCTCCTTCGCCCCCGACCAGAAGGGCCTGGTGATCGCCGAACCGAGGGAAACCGAGCCGGCCGGGCCGCCCGCCCTGACCCCCGTCCACGTCTGAGGAGCAACGGTGAGCGAGAGCGACATCCTGATCGTCGGCGCGGGCGCCAAGGCGGCCGCGATCGGCGCCAAGGTCCACGTGCTGAACAGCCTCGGGCTGGCCGAGATCTCGATGACGGTGATCGAGAAAACCGAGCCCGCCGCCTCCTGGAAGGGGCGCAACGGGATGACCTCGGGCGAGGAGCCGCTGGCGATCCCGCCGATCAAGGACGTCGGCTTCCCGTACCAGAGCTCTCGCCAGTTCGGTGAGCTCGGCGACGAGATCGACGCGGCGCTCCTGCCGTTCACCTGGCAGCGCTTCGCGATGGAGCGCCACGAATACGCGACCTGGGTCAACTCCGGCTCGCCCTCGGTCCTGCACCAGGACTACGGCGAGTATCTCGCCTGGGTGCTGGAACGGGCGACCAACGGGGTGACGGTCTACGACGGCCGGGTGACCGAGGTGACCCTGGTCGAGGAGCACGAGCGCTGGCAGGTCGAGGTCGCCGAGCGCGGCCGCCCCGAGGACCCCGAGCGGCACACCGGTCGCAACCTGATCCTCACCGGCCCCGGCGTCCACCGCCACTTCCCGCACGACCCGGAGGTCGAGTCGAGGGTCTTCCACTGCGACAGCCGCCGCGAGGAGTTCGCCCGCGTGCCGCAGGAGGAGCGGTCGGAGATCGCGATCGTCGGGGGAGGGGAGAGCGCCCTCAGCGCCCTCGTCTTCCTTCGCGACCTGCGCCCGCACGCCCACCTGACGATCTACACCCCGACCCTGCCGCTGAGCCGCGGCGAGAGCTTCCTCGAGAACCGCGTCTTCGCCGATCCCGACAACGTCGGCTGGGAACACATCGACGTCGAGACCCGCCGCGACTTCGTCAAGCACTGCGACCGCGGCGTCTTCGACCAGACCGTGCTCGAGCGGATCGCCGACGACGACCACCTCTCCTTCGTCACCGGCCGCGCCATCCACGTCTCCCTCAGCGAGGACGGCGAGGCGGCGCTGCTGGAATTCGAGAGCCCTTCCGAGGGCTTGCAGGGCCGGCGCTACGACTTCGTCATCAACTGCACCGGCTTCGACCTCCTGCGTCAGCTGCGCGGCCTCTTTCCCGACGCCGTCCGCGACCAGGTCGAAGAACAGTGCGGCCCGCTCTGGGACCGCCCGCCGCAGACCGAGGTCCCGATCGGTCGCGGCCTCGAACTCGAGGGGGTGCGGCCGCGGCTGCACATCCCCGGCCTCGGCGGCCTGCGTCAGGGCCCAGGCTTCGCCAACCTCGGCAGCCTCGGTCTGCTCGCCAACCGCGTACTGCAACCACTGCTCGCAGAACTAGACGTACCTGTTGCGCCGAATTCAGCGAAGATGCAGGATAAGTCTCTTATTACTCGATTAGGGAGGACCAGTGGGATGTCGGGATCAGGTCAACGATGCCTGGGGCTGCCGCTGCTGCTTTTGGCGGTCGCTGCGCGGCGCTGCTGGCAGGATGCGGGGTCGGTCGGACGCGATTCCTCCTCGTCGGGAGACGCGAATCTCAGCGGCGATGCCTGGCCGAACATCGACCTCGCCAGCACCCGCGAGGCCAAAGCGAAATCGACAGCAGCAACGTCGCCGAACTGGAAGACGCCTGGCCGCTGCCGTCAAGGCGCGGCGCCTACGGCAGCTACGCCTCGACGCCCGGTGATCGTCAACGGCGTCATCTACTGCAGGACCTCGAATCCAACGTGCAGGCGATCGGCCTCGAAGAGCGGCGAAGTGATCTGGACCGAACAAGTCCGAATCGCCCAGCCAGGGCCCAACGGCGTCGCGTCGCCGACGGCAAGGTCTTCGGCGCGACCGCCAGCGAAGTCTTCGCCCTCGACCAGGAAACCGGCAAGGAACTGTGGTCCGAACAGATCGCTCGAAAGCCCGCTGGCGATCGACATGGCGCCGGGCTTCACGACGGCATGGTCTACGTCTCGACCGTGCCGGTCAACGTCAACTCCGAATACCAGGGCGGTGGCGTCGGCACGCTCTACGCGCTCGACGGCAAAACCGGCAAGGAAGCTCTGGAAGTGGGACACGGTGCCGAAGAGCCTCTGGGGGAACCAAGAAGTCAACGCCGGCGGCGGCCTCTGGTACCCGCCCTCGTTCGACGAAAAGGGGTCGATGTACTTCGGCACCGGCAACCCGGTGCCGTATCCGGGGACGCCGAGCGAGCCGTTCGGCTCCAGCCGACCCGGCCCCAACCTCTAGACCAACTCGCTGGTCAAAATGGATGCCAAGAGCGGCAAGCTCGAGTGGTACCACCAGCAGACCCCGCACGACCTCTACGACTGGGACTTCCAGAACTCGCCGATCCTCGCCAAAGCCGGCGGTCGCGAAGTCGCGATCGGCTCGGGCAAGTACGGGATCGTCACCGCGGTCGACGTGAAGACCGGCAAGCCGGTCTGGAGCACCCGGTCGGCAAGCACAACGGCCACGACGAAGACGGCCTGCTGGCGATGAACGGACAATCGTCGAAGATCAAGAAAGGCGAAATTCTGCCCGGGCAACCTGGGCGGCGTGATCAGCCCGCCGGCGGCGAACTCGACCACGGTCTTCGTCCCGATCGTCAATCACGCGATCGAAGTGACCCCGAGCCAGGAACTCGGCGAAGCCGGCGGCCTCGAAGGTGGCTTCGTCGCCCTCGACATCAAGACCGGCAAGGTGAAATGGGAAGAGACCTACCCGGCGGCGGCCTTCGGCTCGCCGGTGGTGATCAACGACGTCGTCTTCTTCACCACCTTCGACGGCACCGTCCACGGCCTCGACGCCGACAGCGGCGGCGAAGTCTGGACGGCGAGCCTGCCGGCCGGCTCCAACAGCGCGGTCACCGCCGGCGGCGACACCCTGGTGGTGCCGGCGGGGATCGCCACCGCCGAAGGCCAGACGCCGGAAATCGTCGCCTACAGCATCAAGTAGAGGGGCGCCGGTTGCCCATCGACCCGAGTCGGGTATGACTCGGGTCGATGGCGACCAAGCGCAGCGCCGGCATCCTCCTCTTCCGCCGCGACGGCGGTGGGGCGGCTGAGTTCCTCCTCATCCATCCCGGCGGGCCCTTCTGGGCGAGGAAAGACGAGGGCGCCTGGTCGATTCCCAAGGGCCAGATCGAGGAGGCGGAGGAGCCCCGCGCCTGCGCGATCCGCGAGCTGGAAGAGGAGCTGGGCTCGGCGCCCCAGCTCGACCCCGAGCGGCTGATCGAGCTGGGGTCGATCCGCCAGCGGGCGGGCAAAACGGTCGAGGCCTGGGCGGCGGAGGCCGAGTTCGACCCCTCGACGCTCGCCAGCAACACCTTCACGATGGAGTGGCCGCCGCGCAGCGGCCGCGAGGCCGAGTTCCCCGAGGTCGACCGGGCCGAGTGGTTCGAGCCCGAGGCGGCGCGGGCGAAGATCATCCCGGCGCAGGCCGAGCTGCTCGACCGGTTGTTGGAAAAGCTGGAAAAGGGCTGAGCCGCGCATATACTCGCGCGGGATGGAAAACGGCTCTACTCCGCGGCTCGAGGACGCTGGGGACCCAACTCAGAACGGCTCGCTGCCGCTATCCGCCCGGTTGCTCGGGGTCGGGGTGCGGGGGGCGCGCACGGTCACCAAAGCAACCGGGATCGACCGCGCAGTCGAGGTCGCCGCCGAGGAGGCGATCGTCGCCGCGGTCGAGAGCAAAGCGGTCGAGCGGGCGATGGCCCGGGTGCTGGAAGGCCCGCTGGTCGAGGAGGCCGTCGAGGGAGCGCTGGAGAGCGAGCGGGTCAAGCGGGCGCTGCTGGAGGCGATGGACTCGGAGCTGGTCGACGAGGTCTGGCGCCGCCTGCTGGCCAGCGAGGAGGCCCAGCAGCTGGTCGAACGGATAGCAGAGGCGCCCGAGGTGCGGGCCGCGATCAGCGCCCAGGGGATGGGCCTGGTCGAGGACATCGGCCGCACGATCGGCAACCTCGCCCGCCGTCTCGACGACCGCGTCGAGCGGATCGTCCGCCGTATCTTCTTCCGGTCGCAGCGGATCGCCCCGACCGACCGCGCCGGGATCGTCAGCCGCGGCTTGGCGATGCTGATCGACGGCGTCTTCGTCAACCTCGCGTTCACCGCCTTCGTCGCCCTCGTCACCCTCCTCGCCAACGCCTTCGGCGGCAACGGCGAAGGCGGCAGCAGCCTGGCGATCGCCGTCGGCTCCACCGCCTGGCTCTCCTTCGGCGCCGTCTACCTGATCGGTTTCTGGTCGCTGGCGGGGCAGACGCCGGGGATGCGCTTCCTCGGCATCCGCCTCGATGAGCGGCTCTCGCTGCGCCGCAGCGTCAAGCGCCTCTTCGGGCTCGGCCTCTCGGTCATCGCCTTCGGCCTCGGCTTTATCGGCATCGTCTTCCGCGAGCGGCGCCAGGCCTGGGAAGACCGCTTCTCCCGCACCGAAGTCCTCTATGACGAGCGGCGGCCGGAGCCGGCGCCGTGGTCGTCGGACCTAGATCGGGGCGCCGGAGCGGTTGGGGAGGTTCCCCTGGACCAGCAGGGTGGCGGTGCCGCTGGCGATCATCAGGGTGACGTTGAGGGCGAGGACGACGAGGGCGCCGAACGCGTGGTCGATGCCGCCGGCGCCCAGGGCGACGCCTAGGTAGGCCGAGGCGGGGATCGTCGTCACCGAGATCGCGACCCCGACCGCGGCGCTCGCCCGGGTCTCGAAGGAGAGCATCCCGGCGATCCCGGCGGCGAGGGCGACGAGCACGGTCGTGTAGTCGGTCTTGGCGAGGGTGTTGAGGCTGCTCTGCTCTACCTGGAAGCCGTCGGGGAGAAAGCCGAAGAGGCTGAGCAGGGCGCTGATCACCATCGCGGTGACGACGACCAGGCCGAGGCCGAGCGTCAGGGTCACGAAGGCTCGGCGGGCGAGCCGGCGCTCGCCGCGGGCGAGGCCGACGCAGGTGGCGCAGATCGGCAGCAGGTCGGGGCTGACCGCCATCGCGCCGACGATCAGGATCGAGCTGCTGGTGATCACGCCGCAGGCGGCGATCACCGCGGCGACGTTGATCAGTGCCAGGTAGCGGGCCAGCGGCCGCGAGTTCGCTTTCGCCGCGCCCACCACTTCGACCCAGGCGAAGCCGTCGACCCCGCCTTCGCCGTGGTGGTGTCGGTGCTGGGGCGCGACCACTTCCATTTTCGTCAGCACGTAGTCCTCGACCGGGATTCCCATCGCGGCGATCTGCTCGACCAGCGCGTCGGCGCCGCTCGGTTCGACGTCGGCGACGAAGACGTAGGCCTCGGTCCCGACCGCCTCGTCGGTCTGCTGGACGACCCGGCGGACGCCGGTGTGGTCGCGCAGCAGCGCTCCGAACTCCTCCGCCCGGTGGTGGGCGACGGAGGAGCGCAGCCTCAGCATCCACGCATCAGGAGACCAGCTTGAGGACCTTGAAGGCGCGGTCGCCTTTGGGGGTCTCGACGCTGACCGTCGAGCCGACCTTGGCGTCCATCAACGCCCGGCCGATCGGCGACTCGGCCGAGAGCCGGCCTTCGACAAGGTTGGCCTCGGTCGAGCCGACCAGGGTCCAGACGACGGTCTCGCCTTTTGACTCGTCGAGGACTTCGGCGGTGCGGCCGAAGGAGAAGAAGTCGCTGTCGAGCTCGGAGACCTCGACCACGACCGCGTTCCGCAGCCGTTCCTGCAGCCGCTTGATCCGCGTCTCCATGTGGGCCTGGTCCTCTTTGGCGACGTGATACTCGGCGTTCTCCTTGAGGTCGCCCTCCTCGCGGGCGACCTTGATCCGCGCCGCCATCGCTTTGCGCGCCGGGCCTTCCAGCTCGGCCAGCTCGGCTTTCAGCTCTTCGATTCCTGCCTGGGTGATCGGCTCACCGGTCTGCTCCTGGGGGCTCATCCCAAGAGCCTGCCAGATACGCCAGTCGTCAGTCGCCGCCGTTGCCCGCGGTGAAGGCGGTCGCGAAGGACTTGACTTTGGTCCCGGCCGCCTTGCCGAGCGGGTCGAGCCCGAACAGGTCCTCGATCGAGCGCAGCACCGAGTAGGGGCCGTAGGCAGCGGCGTCGGTCCCGCCGGGGGAGAGGAGCGGGGAGGCCAGCAGGGCACCGACCTTGCGCGGGTCGGCCGGTGCGGTGGCGGGGTCGGTCGGCGGCGCCGGGTCGGCGGCGCCGAAGGCGACGATCAGCAGGCCGTCTTTCTTGTAGGCGGGGGAGGCGAGGATTTCCGGCACGACCCTGGCGAGGAAGGCGTCGGCCGCTGCGGCTCCGTCGACGGTGCCTTCCGGGCAGGTGCCGCGGAAGCCGGCGTTGCAGAGGGTCGGCGAGATGTAGGTGAAGTTGGCGGTCGCGTCGGTTTTCCGCAGGTCGGCTTTGAGGCTGTCTAGGGGCACGTCGTTTTCGTCGCAGTCGCCGAGGTCGAGCAGCGAGTGGAAGAAGACGAAGGGGTTGAGGCGGGCCGCGTAGCCGCTCGCCGTCGGGGTTTCGGCCGCTTCGGGTTCGGCGTGGACGCAGTTGTCCGCTTTGCCGGTCGCGTCGGTCATCCCTTCGAAGTAGCCATGCCAGCGCATGCGGGCGCCGACGAGCTGGTCGGCGAGGCTGAGCGTTTCGACCGGCTGGACGCAGCCGTTGCCGCCGACGAGCTCGGTGTAGGTGGGGCAGTTTTCCCTCGTCGCCGCGGTCGGGGGCTGGCCGCTGACGGCGGCGATCGCGTTCGGCAGCGCCGCGGTGTCGAGCAGCGAGTAGTTGGTGAGCAGGACGCCCTGCGGGCGCAGGGTCCCCGACAGGTAGGGCATCTGCGAGGTCGAGCCGAAGGCCGGCTCGTAGCCGGGGCTCGCCATCGAGATCAGGAAGACGTGCTGGATCGGGCTCGCCGGGCCCGATTCTTCTTCGGTCGAGGGGACGCTGGGCGTTTCCGGTTCGGGCGCCGGCGCCGGTTCGGAGGCGACGGGAGCCGGGGCGGGGAGCGGCGCGGAGGGGGAGCTCGCGCTCGGCGTCGCTTCCGGCGCGGGAGGGAGGGAGGCCGGTTCAGGGGCGACGGGGGCGGAGGCCACCGTGCTTTCTTCCGCGGCCAGGGCCTGCACGGCCGCCGCCTCGACCGGGCTCAGCCCACTGGAGCTGGTGGCGGCGACGGCGACGATCCCGGAGGTCGCGACCAGGGAGGAGGCGACCAGCAGCGCGAACCGTTTCCCGGTCAGGGTCTCGGCCGCCGCGGCGGCTTTCTGCACGAGGCCGGCGAGGGGCTTCATACCGTCGCCTCCCGGCCGTGTTTCAGCGTGGTCTCGGCCGGGACCTCGACCGGGGTCAGCGAGTGGCCGCACTGCGGGCAGAAGCGGTCGGCCGGGCCGTACGGCGAGCCGCAGCTGGGGCATAGCCCGGCGGCGTCGGAGCGCTCCAGCTCGAGCAGCCGCTCGACCGCCAGCAGCTCGGCGTCGACCCGCTGCAGCTCGGCGGCCTTGCGGGTGAGGACGTCGAGGCGGACGTGGTCGCGGATCGCCATCTCATAGAAGGCGCCGCCGAGGTCGGCCTGCATCACCGTGAACTTCTCCAGCAGCCGGTCGCGTTGGGCCAGCAGCTCTTTGTTCTCGGCCACCTTCTCCGGCTCCGCCTTTGCTTTCGGGGCCGCAGCCGGTTTCGCCGGCGGGCTCGGGCGCCGCCACTCGGTCAGTCGTTCGAGCAACTTCGAGCCGATCACGGTTCCACCCCTGAGGGGGCCGGGGCGCTGCCGCCGCCTTCGCCGCCGACGACGATCACGTCGGGCAGGTTCTGCTGCGCCTTGATGTAGTTCTCGCCCGTCTGTTCGGGGTTTTCTTCGACGATCTGGGTGTCGGCTTCTTCCTTTGCCTTCGAGGCCTTGAAGTTGGTGACTTCGTGGACGTCGCCGTTCGAGGTGGCGACGACTTTGCCCTCGCCTTTGGCGGCTTTCCCGCCTTTGCCTTTGGCTTTCGCTTTCGCGGTGGCTTTGGCGTTGCTCGCCGGGGCGGCTGCGGTGCTCGCCGCCGTCGCCTGCCGTTCCTTCAGCGCCTGTAGCAGCGCGTCGTTGTTGTCGCTGCCGGAGTCGCCGCGGCCGACCATCACCCCGAGGGCGACCGCAATCGGCAGCAGGGCGAAGAAGCCGACCGCGGCGGCGCGGCTGCTGACGCCGGTTTTCGGCGCCGGGGGGGACAGCGGCCGCCGCGAGCGTTTGCTCATCGTCGCGAAGTAGCGGGAGGCGGGGTTGGCGCCGTTGCCGCGCCGCGCCGCGCAGTTGACGCAGTAGCGCTGCTGGGGGTCCATCAGCGCCCCGCACTCTTCGCAGGGCTCATAGGCCTGCGGCCGCTTCACAGTCTCGAGCTCGCTCATCCCTTCTCCTTGTCGTGCTTGTGCTGGTGCTTCTTCTGTTGCTGGCGCTTCTCGCGGGCTTTCAGGATCCGTTCGGATTCCGCCCGGTGGGCGGCGGCCTTCTCCTGGGTGGTCGAGCAGCCGCCGAGGCTGCCGGCGGCGAAGACGCCAGTCAGGGCAAGCAGCACGAATCGACTCTTGCGCTTACCCGAAGGCACCGCTCACGTACTCCTGGGTCCGGTGCTCGCGCGGGGATCCGAACAGCGCCGTGGCGCTGTTGTACTCGACCAGGTCGCCCAGGTACATGAAGGCGACGTGGTCGGCGATCCGGTAGGCCTGCTGCAGGTTGTGGGTGACGATGACGACGGCGACGTCGTCGCGCAGCTTGACGATCAGGTCCTCGATCACCTGGGTGGATTTCGGGTCCAGCGCCGAGCAGGGCTCGTCGAGCAGCAGCACCTCGGGCTCGGCCGCCAGGGCGCGGGCGATGCAGAGCCGCTGCTGCTGGCCGCCGGAGAGCTTCAGAGCCGGATGGTCGAGGTTGTCTTTGACCTCCTCGAAGAGGCCGGCTCGGTCCAGGGCGCTGTGCACTGCCGGCTCCAGCACCTTCTTGCGCTGGCGCCGCGAGCCCTGCTCGCGCAGCACGTAGGCGATGTTGTCGAAGACGCTCATCGGGAACGGGTTCGGCTGCTGGAAGACCATCGTCACCCGGCGCCGCAGCAGGGTCGGCTCGATCAGCTTGATGTCGACGTCGTCGAGCAGGATGCGGCCGTTGAGGCGGGCGTGGCTGGTCAGCTCGGTGAGCCGGTTCAGCGAGCGCAGCAGGGTCGTCTTGCCGCAGCCCGACGGGCCGATCAGCGACAGCACCTCGCCCTGGCGGACCGGCAGCGAGACGCCTTTGACCGCCTCTTTGTCCCCGTAGAAGACCGAGACGTCGTCGATCTCCATCCGCCGGATCGAGAACTGCGGCGCGCCGACCGAGCGCTTGGCGGCGGTGAACCCGCTCTGCTGCGGCGCCTGGCCGTTACCCGACCCCGGCAGCACCTCGGTCGCCGGGGCCGGATCGTCCAGCTGCAGCCGACGGACCGGCGGCGGCCCGGGGGTGTCTGAGTTTTCCCCTCTCATTTGACGGTAAAACCCAGACACGTCTGGGGTCAGTGACTCCACGTTCCTACCTTTCGGGCGCGGCGGTGGACGACGTCGACGGCCGCGTTCAGGGCCAGGACCATCAGCAGCAGGACGAAAGCCGCCGCGTAGGCTTTCTGCGGCTGGTTGAGGTTCCCGGTGGGGGAGGCCTCGTAGACGAAGTTGGTCAGGGTGGTGCCGGCTCCGCGCAGGAAGTTGAGCGGGAAGCCGACGCCTTCGACCGGGGCAAAGTTCTGGGTGGCGCCGAGGAGGACGACGATGATCGCGGTGTCGCCGATGATCCGGCCGAGGCCGAGCATCGCCCCGGTGGCGACCTGCGGGCGGCAGGTCGGCAGCAGGATCCGGCGCGTCGTCGCCGCCTTGGTCTTGCCGACCGCGTAGGAGGCCTCGCGCACGTGGCGCGGGATCGAGTTCAGCCCCTCGCGGACGCTGGCGACGATCAGCGGTAGCGCCACCAGCGAGAGCATCGCCGAGGCGGCGAAGAAGGAGCGGCCGAAGACGACCCCCTGCGAGGTGCGGCTGAGGAAGCCGAGCGCGGTGCTGGAGAAGATCACCGTGCCGAACAGGGCGAGGACGATCGAGGGGATGCCGGCGATCGCCTCGATCGTCATCTCGGTGATCCGGGCGAGAGGCGCGGGGCGCCCGTACTCGACCAGCCAGACCGCGATCGCGACCCCGCTCGGCAGCGCCAGCGCGATCCCCAACACGGCGACGATCATGGTGCCGAACAGGGCGTCGGAGAAGCCGCCGGTTTCGCCTTCGCTGAAGCCGGCTGCCGCGGGCGTCCAGAGCATCTCCGGGCGCAGGAACTTGATCCCCTGGACCAGCAGGTAGGCGGCGATCGCCACCGCGATCGCGCAGAAGAGCAGGCCCAGCGCCCAGCAGACGGCGAGGCCGATGCGGTCGGTCAGGGCCCAGGTGGCGGTGCCCTCGACCGCGCCCTTTTGGCCGCCCTGGGAGGGAGGTGGCGGCGGCGCGGCCGAGGGTGCCACTGGTTTGGAGGAAGGCGTCTGTACGGGCTCCATCAGGCGGTCCCGTACTTGCGCATCGCCCGGCGGGCGGCGTATCCGGTGAGCGAGAAGGCGGCGGCCGAGAAGAGCAGCACGGCAGCGATCGCGAACAGGGTCGCGTTGGCCGGTGGCGAGCTCAGCTGGTCGATGTTCTTGACGATCGTCGGCGCCAGCGGCCGCGAGGGCTCGTAGATGAAGATCAGGCCGTCGGCGGGGTTGGGCGCGAAGCCGACCGAGCCGGAGATCATCGCCAGCATCACCGCCTCGCCGATCGCCCGCGCGGTGGCCAGCACGGTGCCGGCGACAATCGCCGGGCGGGCGCTGCGGACGCCGATCTTCCAGGTGGTGCGCCAGCGGTTGACGCCGAGCGCCAGCGAGCCCTCCAGCCAGCCCGGTTTCACCGCGCGCAGGCCGTCGCTGAAGATCGAGACCATCAGCGGCGCGATCATGATCGTCAACACCAGCACCGCCGCTATCAGGCTGTAGCCGGTGAGGGAGATGACGCCGGCGACCGAGGCCTTCTGCGGCTCTGAGACCAGGTGGTTGCCGATGAAGGGGACGAGGACGACGACCCCGATCAGGCCGTAGATCACCGAGGGGACGCTGGCGAGGAAGCGGATTACCGGCTGCAGGATGTTGCTCATCCACTCCGGCGCGAACTCGACGATGAAGACGGCGACGAAGAGGGCCGAGACGAGGGCGATAAGGATCGCGCCGCCGGTGATCAGCAGGGTGCTCCAGATCAGCG
This sequence comes from uncultured Actinomycetes bacterium, assembly GCA_963850735.1. Classification (GTDB taxonomy): domain Bacteria; phylum Actinomycetota; class Thermoleophilia; order Solirubrobacterales; family 70-9; genus VAYN01. The sequence goes on along the minus strand of CAWKMK010000003.1, from coordinate 271,333 downwards.
GCCAGGCGTGGAAGGTGTAGACGTATTCGGCCCCGTTCTGACCGGAGAGGAAAATCGCGTTGAGCTGGTCGTCGACGTTGCCGCCCGGCCCGAACCAGGCCAGGCCGTTATGAGAGAACGACGGCCAGGCGCGGACGAAGACGGTGACGATCAGCGCCAGCAGCAGCCCGACGATGGCGCAGACCAGCGCGCCGAGCATCCGCTCGACGCGCTGGTCCGACCATTTCGGGCCGTACTCGTAAGGGACCTGCTCCTCCAACGTCTATTTCTTGTTGAAGGCGGGGACCCCGCCGGCTTTGGCGATGACCTGACCGGCAAGCGGGCTGCGCCGCGCCCAGTCGATGAATTTGAGCAGGGCTTTCGGACTCGTGCTGCCGTCGCCCGGCAGGACCAGGAACAGGTAGCGCGAGAGCGGGTACTTGAGCGGCTCGACGCTGATCTTGCTCGGCGCGCAGGGGATGCCGTTGACCTTCAGCGGCTTCAGCCCTTTCTTCTGCCAAGCGAGGCCGGCGTAGCCGATCGCGTTCGGGTCCTGCTTGACCGCGTTGACGACGAGGCCGTCGGCGGTCAGGGCGTTGACGTTGGACGCGGGCGGCTCGTTGTTCAGCACCGCTTGGAGGAAGAAGTTGTAGGTCCCTCCGTTGGTGTCGCGGCCGACCGGGTCGATCGTCGTGCCCAGGCTCGATCCCACCTGGCTCCAGTTGGTGATCAGACCGCGGTAGATGTCGTGGGTCTGCTGGATCGTGATGTTCGAGAGGTTGTTCTTCGGGTTGACGTCGAGGCAGAGCCCGTCGAGGAACATCTTGATGTAGGTAGTCCCCGCGTCCGAGGGGAGGGGGGTGCGGGCCTGGCCTGCGAACTGGCTGGTCCCGTTCTGGACGTCTTTGACGCCGGCGTTGCCCCCGTTGGGCGTGTAGACGAAGTGGACCTTTTTGTTGACCTGCTTGGTGTAGGTCGCGAAAAGGGCCTGCAGCACAGGCTGCGCGGCTACGGAGCCCGACCCGATCAGGGTGACGGCACCGGCCGACGCCGGCGCAGCGAGCCCCAAGAGGGAGATCGCCGCTATGGCGAGGGTCTTGCTTCTCATTCGGTGTGAGTCCTTTCTGCCGGGTTAAAGCGAGTTTGTTGACCAACTACGTCGCAAAACCCTAGCAGCTTCTGTACCTTTCTGAGTCACTTAGTAAAGAAAGGCCGTCCGAGGGCACCGAAACAGCCGCAGGTTGGCCGCAGACATGGAGGATCAATTGCTGAAGAGAAGACTGTCCACCCCCCGAGCCGCGACCGCCGTCGTGCTGTCGGCAGTGGTTGCCGTCTCGGTCACGGTGGTGCCCTCGGTCGCCCAGTCGTTCCTGACGAATCAGAAGGCGGCCAAGGTCTACGTGAGCAACAAGAAGGCGTCGCAGCTGTACCTGAAGAAAAAGGCGGCCTCGAACCTGTACGTGGCGAAGGCGTCCGCGCCCAGGCCCTCGGTGGTGGGGGTTGCGGCCGGGACCGCGCCGTTCAGCGCCTCGGCGACCACCGCCGGCTTCATCCCGACCGCGTTCACCTCGTTCGCGACCAAGGCCGAAGTCAGCAACGCGGTGATCACGTTCTCGGGCCAGGGGACCTGCACCGCGGCGAAACCGGGCGCCGACAAAGCCTGCCCGCTGCAGATCCTGGTCGATGGCCAGGCGACCGGGAAAGTCAACTTCCTGACGTCGACCGCGGCCTCGCCGACCCCGGTGCCGGTCGTCAACACGATCGTGCAGACGGGCGTGCTGACCAAAGGCGGCCACACGATCTCGGTCCAGTACGCCGGGGCGAAAGACGTCACCTTCACGCTGAAAGGCTGGAGCCTCGCCGTCGAGGCGAACCCCCAGCCGGATGAACCGCTGCTGACCGAGGACACCACCTCGGGCGGCTCGAAAGGCGGCAGCGCGAAATAAGGCAGTAGATGTGAAAGAGCCCGGACCCTCGAGAGTGGTCCGGGCTCAGGTTTCGCAGCCGGGGATATCAGCGCCGTCGTTCATCAGCGCTGGGGCCGGGGGAGGGAGTCCCCGAGGATCAGGCGCGCCCGGTAGAAGAGCGCCTCGTCGGCGCCGTTCAGCGCCGACTCGCGATTGTCGGTCTGCGTGGTCCGGTTCTGCCCGGTCCCCGCCGGGTACTCGTCCCGCACCAAGCCGGTCAGCCGGCCCCGCGAGCGGAACGTGGTCGTGGGAACGCGTTTGGACAACCTGTCTCCTTTCTATATTTATAGATCAACTAAGTCAAGAATAGCAGACGCGCGAGCGGGGCGGGCTGCGTCGGAGGGTTGAGTCCTGGAGCCTCTGCGAGAGGGTCACGGGGGGGGAGGGGGGGGGGGAGGGGGGGGGGGGGGGGGGGGGGGGGGGGGGGGGGGGGGGGGGGGCCGGGGGGGGGGGGGGGGGCCCGATGAGGGGGGGGGGGGGGGGGTTTTTTTGGGGGGGCAGGGCCACCGTCCCCCGGGGATGGTGGCGAGATGGGGCGGGGCGTCACCCGGCAAGAAGACGCCCCACCCGTCGCCCCTTCAAACGGCTGCAGATTTCTCCGCGTCGCCGCCGTCGTCGGACCCGAGGGGAGTCGAGGCCCCTTGGGGATCTGACGGCGAACCACCGTTGAAGCTCTTGGCCTGGACCGGGCGCAGGTAGGCGATCTGCCCCTCCCGCAGCTCCAGCCGCTGCAGTTCGGCCCGGGTCAGCTGCGCCCAGACCTCGGTCCCGTCGGAGAGCACGAGCTCGACCCGCACCTCGAAGCCGAGGGTGACGATCCGCTGCACCAGGCCCTCCTGGGTGCGGTCGTCGGCGTCGAGCACGACTTCCATGTCGTGCGGCCGGACGAAGTGATCGCCGAGCCGGTTGACCTCGCCGACGAAGCTCATCACGAACTCGTTGGCCGGGTGCTCGTAGAGCTCGTCGGCGCTGCCGGTCTGCTCGACCCGGCCCTCGTTCATCACCACCAGCTGGTCGGCGACGTCCATCGCCTCTTCCTGGTCGTGGGTGACGAAGATCGTCGTCACGTGCATCTCGTCGTGGAGGCGCCGGAGCCAGGTACGCAGGTCTTTGCGCACCTTGGCGTCGAGCGCCCCGAACGGCTCGTCGAGCAGCAGCACCTGCGGCTCCACCGCCAGCGCCCGGGCCAGCGCCATCCGCTGCCGCTGCCCGCCCGAGAGCTGGGAGGGGTAGCGACCGGCGAGGCCATCGAGCTGCACCAGGCGCAGCAGCTCGTGCACGCGGTCGGAGATCTTCGCCTTGTCCCACTTGCGGATCTTCAGCCCGAAGCCGACGTTCTCGTACACCGTCATGTGCTTGAAGGCGGCGTAGTGCTGGAAGACGAACCCGACTTCCCGCTTCTGGGTCGGCTTTCTGGAGACGTCCTCGCCGTCGATCACGACGCGGCCGCCGTCGAGCGTCTCGAGCCCGGCGATCGCCCGCAGCAGGGTCGACTTGCCGGAGCCGCTGGGGCCCAGCAGGGCGGTCAGGGACCCGTCCGGGACCTCGATGGATACGTCGTCAAGCGCCTGAAAGTCACCGAAGCTCTTGTTGGCTCCCTCGACTGAGATTCCCATCAGGCGTCCTCCTTTCGTTTGAGCAGGTTCATTGCGAGCAGGGTCGTCAGTGCCAGCAGGGCGAGCACGAGCGAGGCCCCGTAGGCCCCCGGGTCGCTGAAACGCTCGAATTCCTTGCTGACGAAGAGAGGCAGGGTTTCGGTCTTGCCGGAGATCGAGCCGGAGACGATCGTCACCGCGCCGAACTCGCCCAGCACGCGGGCGGTGGTGAGGACGACGCCGTAGGCGACGCCCCAGCGGATCGCCGGCAGGGTGACGCGCCAGAAGGTCTGCCAGCCGTTGGCGCCGAGGGTGGAGGCCGCCTGCTCCTGCTCGGTGCCGATCTCCTGCAGCACCGGCACCGTCTCCCGCACCACGAAGGGCAGCGAGACGAAGATGCTGGCCAGGACCATCCCCGGGACCGAGAACAGGACTTCGATCCCGGCTTCCGCCAGGGTCGGCCCGAACCAGCCGCCGTTGGTGCTGTAGAGGAGGTAGAGGGCGAGGCCGATCACGATCGGCGAGAGGGCGAAGGGAAGGTTGATCACCGAGTCGATCAGCGCGTTGCCCTTCCACCTGTGGCGGACGAGGAGCAGCGCGCAGGCGATCCCGAAGACCGTGTTCAGGGGGACGGCGATGACGACCATCAGCAGGCTCAGCTTCAGCGCGTGCAGGCCGTTCGGCGAGGTGATCGCGTCGAGCGGCGGCTGGATCCCGTCCTTGAAGGTTTCGAAGAAGATGATCACCAGCGGCGCCACCAGCAGCAGGGCCAGGAAGCCGAGGCCGAGGATGCGCAGGCTCCAGCGGCTGACGGCGCCGCCGGCGACGTGGCTGCGGGCGCTAGCGGAGCTCATCGTCGCCCCCCTGCTCGTCGGTCTCGCCGGGCATCTCACCGGCCATCGGCATCACCAGGCCGCCGCCGGTCGAGCGCTCATGGCGACTGCCCCAACGCTGGATCAGCGAGATAGCCGCCAGGCAGAGCAGCGAGGCGAGCAGCAGCACCATCGAAACCGCGGCGGCGCCGGTCTCGTTGCCGGACTCGACCTGGCTGCGGATGAACACCGAGCTGACCTGGGTGTCCGGCAGGCCGCCGGCGAAGATCAGGACCGAGCCGAACTCGCCGAGGGCGCGGGCGAAGGCCAGCGCCACGCCGGCGGCGAGGCCGGGGATCAGGTTGGGGAAGATGATGCGGCGGAAGATCGTGAAGCCGCTGGCGCCCAGCGAGGCGGCCGCCTCCTCCATCTCCCGGTCCATCTCGATCAGCAGCGGCTGCACCGCGCGGACCACGAAGGGCAGGGTGACGAAGAGCAGGGCGACGACGACGGCGGTCCGGGTGAAAGCGATGTCGATCCCGAACGGGCTGTTGTTGCCGTAGAGGGCGAGCAGGGTGAGGCTGGCGACGATCGTCGGCAGGGCGAAGGGGAGGTCGATGATCGCGTTGACCGCCGCCTTGCCGGGGAACTCGTCGCGGACCAGGAGCCAGGCGATGATCGTGCCGAAGAAGGCGTTGATCGCGACCACGATCAGCGAGGCGACCAGGGTCAGCTCGAGCGATCGCACCGCCTGCGGTGAGGTCACCTGGGTCCAGAAGTTGCCGAGGCCGGAGCTGAGCGATTCGTCGACCAGGGCCGCCAGCGGGATCAGGACGATCAGGCTGAGGTAGAGGACGACGTAGCCGCGGCCGAGGCCGACGCCGACCCCGGGCAGGCGCATGCCTGCCCGGGGGGCTGCTGAGTTGGGGAAGGCTGCCGGGTTAGCCTCCATGGATCAGCCGCTGGTGGATACGCCGAGGTCGGTCTCGATCTTGGCGACGGAACCGGTTTCGTCGTCGAAGAACTCGTCGTTGACTTTGCCCCAGCCGCCGAACTGCTCGATCGTGAACAGGTCGGGCGGGGTCGGGAACTGTTTCTCGTCGACCAGCTTCGGGTTGACCGGCCGGTAGCCGTTCTCGGCCCAGATGTTCTGACCTTCATCCGACCAGATTAAGTCGAGGAAATCCTGCGCCGCGGGCTCCGGGGCGTCGGTGGTGACGGCGATCGGGGTTTCGATCTGAATCGTCGACGGCGGCACGATGTATTCCACGTCTTCGCCCTCGTCGATCGCCTTGATCGCCTCGTTCTCGTAGCTGAGGAGCACGTCGCCCTCGCCCTGGGTGAAGGTGGCGAGCGCGTCGCGGGCGCTGCCCGGCTGCGCGACCGTCTTTTCGAGGACCGTCTTGACCGCGGCCAGCGCCTCGTCGGGCGACTTGCCCTGGTTCAGGGCGGTGCCGTAGACGGCCATGATGTTCCAGCGGGCCGAGCCGGAGCTGAACGGGTTCGGGGTGACGACGTCGACGTCCTTGCTCTGCAGGTCGTCGAAGGTCTCGATCCCCTCGGGGTTGCCCTTGCGGACGACGAGGACCACTACCGAGTTGGAGCCAATGCCCTTGTACTGGTTCTTGTTCCAGTCCTTGGCGACGATTTCGCCTTCTTCGACGAGCCGTTCCATGTCGCCGGCCTGGGAGAAGTGGACGACGGATGCGGGCTGACCTGCGACCACGGCGCGGCTCTGGTCACCGGACGCGCCGAACGAGTTGCTGAAGCTGACGCCCGCGCCTTTCGAGCCTTCTTCGAAGGCGGGCTCGAGGAATTCGGTGTAGACGGATTCGGGGGTGGAGTAGCCGACTACGTCGAGCTTGCCGCCTCCGGAGGAGCCGGAGTTCGAGCCGGTGGTGCTGTCATCCACCGCCGCATCCAGCGGCAAAGACTGCGAGAAGCAGCACGAGAAGCGCGGCCGGGAGGCCGATCTTCACGCTGCGCCGCCGGGTAGTGCGAGCGTTCCGCATCTAAAAGTTTCCTTCCTATGTCGACTAACTTACGTTCTTGAGCAACTTACTGCTCAATGAGGCGGGCACGGTAGCACAAAGTCGATCGGGAAAGTAGAGAATCCGGATCTGAATTCCGGGGATTCAGGTCAACAATCGAACGCCGTAGAGCTTTTGGGCCGCATAGGGTCGAAAAGCTCTACGGCGGCGGCATAGACTGCGCCGATGAGCCTCGACGCGATCCGCACCCCAGAAGAGCTGCTGCAAGATCTGCCCGACTACCCCTTCGAGTCCATATATAGGGAGGTCGACGGGCTGCGGCTCGCGCACCTCGACGAGGGGGAGGGGGATCCGGTCGTCTTCTTCCACGGCGAGCCGACCTGGTCGTTCCTCTGGCGCAAGGTGATCCCGTCGGTGCGCGACGCCGGCTACCGCTGCATCGCCCCCGACTACGCCGGCTTCGGCCGCTCCGACAAGCCCACCGACCTCGGCTGGTACACCTACGACCGCCACGTCGAGCTGATCGCGCAGCTGCTGGAGGAACTCGACCTGCGCAACGCCACCGCCGTCGTCCACGACTGGGGCGGGCCGATCGGTCTGCGGCTCGCGGTCGAGCACCCGGACCGGATCAGCCGGATCGTGATCATGGAGACCGGTCCCTTCACCGGCCGCCAGAAGATGAGCGACGCCTGGTTCGCCTTCCGCGACTTCGTCCGCGCCAACGAGGACGTGCCGGTGGGGTTCCTCGTAAAAGGCGGCTGCAGGCACGACCCGGGCGACGAGGTGGTGGCCGCCTACGACGCTCCTTATATAGACGGGGCCTCGAAGGCCGGCGTGCGCGCCTTCCCGCTGATCCTGCCGACGGAGCCCGACGCGGTCGGCGCCGCCGAGGGCAAAGCCGTCGCCGACGCCCTGCGCGGGGACGACCGCCCGGCGCTGGTCCTGTGGGCGGACTCCGACCCGATCCTGCCCTTCTCGGTCGGCGAGCGGGTCTCCTCGGAGCTCAACTTCCCGCCGCCGCGCCCGGTCGAGGACGCGTCGCACTTCCTCCAGGAGGATGCGGGGCCGGCGATCGGCGCGACTATCGCGGACTGGCTGCGGTCCGGCTGACCAGCTCGGTCATCTGCGCGTGCGAGTGCTCCTGGAGTAGGCGTACGCGGCGCAGGGGCTTGTCGTCCTCCAGCCAGGTGACCATCCCAGGCCAATAGGAGTTGGGCGGGGTGCCCGGCTGGTGGAAGGCGGAGCTGAAGACCCAGCTGCCGGTGTTATGGAGGTGGCCGCCGCGGGGGAGGGGCCACTCGGGTTCGTCGGGCAGCGGGCCGCCGCGGTGGGTGTGGCCGGTGATCACCTGGACGTCGTCGAGGCCGAGGCGCACCGCCATCTCGGTCGCCGCGGCGACGCCGCTGCGGAAGATCGCCCCCGGTCGCACGTCGGGCTCGAACTCGGCCCGCAGCAGGCCGTTGAGGCCGCGGATCGCGAGCGGGAAGCCGACGCGGGCGGCGCGGGTGCCGATCGTGCGCCGCCGCTCTTCCCCGGCCAGCACCTCCCAGGCCTTCTCGAAGGGCCCGTTGCGGCGGCGCCGGGTCGGCAGCACCTGGGCGAGGCCGTAGGCGAACCCATATAAGGGGCGCAGCACCTTTTCGTAATCGGCGGGCATGGCGCGTGCACGGCAGCGGGCCGGAGAGGCGGATCATCGCCGCCGCGGCTACGCACTCGGCCCGCGGCAGGGTCAGGTGGGCGTCCATGTAATGGCCGTGGGTGGCGTAGACGTCCTCGCGCAGCCAGACGCCGGGGTAGGCGACCTGCAACTGGGCGTCGCCGAGCCAGCCGTCGATCATGGCCGCGGGGCCGGTGTCGGCGGCGTGGCGGTGCTCCAGCTCCAGCGGCGCGCCGTCGATCGAGAGCGCGTCGAGCAGCGGCTCGGCCAGGCGGTGGTCGTGGTTGCCGGGGACGAGGATCACCTCGGCCTCTCCAATCGCTTCGCCCAGCTCCTCGAAGAACGGGCGGGCGCGGGCGAGCGAGGGTCCGACCGGGAGGTTGCGCAGCTCGACCACGTCGCCGAGGAGGACGAGCCGGTCGGCGCCGGCGATCTCCTCGAGCAGGACGCGCCGCACGTCGCGGTCGCGGGCGACGTCCTCGTCGCTGGCGACGCCGAGGTGCAGGTCGGAGACGATCGCCGTCCGCATCGCGCGAGTATGACGTTTGGCTGGGCAGCCAGGGTGGGTACGATCCCCGGATGCAACGCTTCGGTGACGAGCAGCTCGCGCCCGCCAACGGCATCCAGCTCTGCTACCAGGAGATGGGCGACCCCGACGGGGAGCCGCTGCTGCTGGTGATGGGCCTGGCGACGCAGATGATCGCCTGGGACGAGGAGTTCTGCGCGATGCTGGCCGAGCGCGGCCACCGCGTCGTCCGCTTCGACAACCGCGACATCGGCCGCTCGACCAAGATCAAGGCAGCGGGGTTGCCGGGCAAGCTCGACATGCTGGTCGGCCGCGGCAAGCCGCCGTACCTGCTGCGCGACATGGCCGGCGACACCTTCGGCCTGATGGACCACCTGGGGATCGAGTCCGCCCACCTGGTCGGCGCCTCGATGGGCGGGATGATCGTCCAGACCGCGGCGATTGAGCAGCCGGAGCGGGTCCGCTCGCTCACCTCGATCATGTCGACCACCGGCAGCCGCCGGGTCGGCCACCCGAGCTATCGCACCTTCGGGCTCCTGCTGGGCAAACCGCCGCGCGAGCGCGAGGCGGCGATCGAGCGCGTGATCAAGACCTTCAAGACGATCGGCTCGCCCGGCTACCCCTTCGACGAGGAGCGGGTGCGAGAACTGGCCGGCCGTTCCTTCGACCGCGGCCACAACCCGGCCGGCATCGCCCGCCAGCTGCACGCGATCACCGCCTCCGGCGACCGCACCCCGGGTATGCGCAAGCTCGAACTCCCCGCCCTCGTCATCCATGGCAAGAAGGACGTGCTGGTCAACCCATCGGGCGGCCGCGCCACCGCCAAGGCGATCCCCGGCGCCCGCCTGCGGATGATCGAGGGGATGGGCCACGACCTGCCGCCGGCCCTGTGGCCGACCTTCGCCGACGAGATCGCGGCAAACGCGGCGCGGGCCCCGCAGGGCGCGACCGCGCCGGTCGCCTAACTAGGAGGCATCGGCGAAACCCCCGCGCAGGTCCGGCGGCCGGACACTTCGCGGGGCGTCGTCCTCAGTCGGCCAAATAGCGCTGTATTCGGCCTCCCTGCGTCCTACCCCCGTTCGGTCCGGCGCTCGCCGGCCCGCACACGCGGGTTTCGCCGATGCCTCCTTAGTGCGGCTGAGAGGAGTCGAACCTCCACGGGCTCTCGCCCACACGGACCTGAACCGTGCGCGTCTACCAGTTCCGCCACAGCCGCGCGGAGCAGGCAATTTACCGGTTGCGCGCCACCCGCCCCCGCCCGCCCCAAACGGGTCGCCCTGTGACCGACGTCTCGCACTGCTGTCCGCCGACTCGCTAAAATGCCCGTTCCTCGCCGCTATCGTCTAGGGGACTAGGACGCTGGCTTCTCATGCCAGAAACCGGGGTTCGAATCCCCGTAGCGGTACTCGGGTCGGGCCTCGGGATGTTGCGTAGATGAGCAGGGATCTCTTCACCTGGGTCGTCGCGATTACGCTCGGCATTGCAGTCGTAGCCTTGGGGCTGCGGGCGCAATCTCTCCCAGGCCTCCTCGATCTGCGATTAGTTGACGGCCGTTCGTGCAAACGGCAGGATCCCCTGGTAGGGAGAGGTGGCGGAGATGAGTTCCACTGACAGGGCGGTGACGTACGATGACGGCATCCCTCCCATGGGGTTGGGTCCCGCGCCTTACCCCGAGGGCCTGGGCATGATCGCATCGGCCTTGGCGGAGCTGCAGAGCGAGAGGATGGCCGAGCCGGGGTACATGAGGGCTCAGCTCCCGCTGGCCCTGGACCTGATCTTCGAACGCTTCCGCGGCTTCCACGAGACTCACCGGAAGGCGCAGACAGTGCATGCCGCCTATCGCGCCGGAAGGTCGCAGTACTGCGTGTACCTGCGAAGCTTCGCCCTCGCCGGGACGGTGATCTCGACCCACCTCGATGGTCCCGAGCCGGGTCAGGCCTTGGGCTTCTCCGCGGGCGACCGTAGCTTCGCGGAGATCGTCAGGGCGTCCCTACCAGCGGGCCTGGAGAGCGTCTCATTCATCAACACCTTCGAGCTGTACCCGTCGAGCGATCAGGACTGGGAGTCGAGCGAGTACCTGCGCCGGGCGGCGATCCCGTCGTTCCGACTCCTCAGCCACAACTGGAGGCACGTCGTCCGCGAAGTGATCCGCGGCGCCGACTTTGTTGTCCTCAACGCCGGCCACGCGACCGCCGGTGTCTCCTACGAGCTGCAGCTGTTGGGTGAGTGCGAGATGGCGGCGCGCACGATCGTCGTCACGTCGAGCGAAGGAGCCGAGATCGAGCCGACCGCCACGGGCACGTACGCGGACGTGATCGACTTCGGCGTCCTAGCCGGCGGTCTCGCCGAGGGGCCCTCCTCTCGTCTCGCGGCAGGCATCCGTTCTCTCGCCGCCGACGACCACAGGCAGGTAAACGAGGTCGAGGACCTGTCGAAGCTGGAGTGCTGGGTCGTCGACCGCAAGATCGACCTTGCCGTACGCGAGTTCGGGTCCGAGTTCCTGTGGGGAATCCCGTACGAGAACTACGTGCCGAGCTCGCTAGCCCCTGTCTGGTCGGTGTTGAGCGAGGAATTCCCGCTGATGCTCGAGGAATGGCGGCAGGCCGAAGCGGTGGAAGAGAGCGGCGAGTCACCGACGATATCCACTGCCGCCCGCCTTCTGACGCGGGCCATGAACGTCCTCCACCTGGCGACCTTGCTTGAGCGCTACTACGACATGGCGCTGGCACTGTCGGCGATCGGGATCTCCCACCGGGCGATCACCGACGAGACCGAGGTGATGGTGACCTGCTTCCGACACGGCGCCCAGTCCGCGGCCTGGTGTAAGGAGCCAGAGCTGGCCGAGTTCCTGAGCGACGCCCTCGCCCGGCTGAAGGACGAGGTGGCGAGCGGTGATGTGTGAGGCGGTCGGTCCGGAGCGAGCTCCGAAAGCCGAGGTGAATGGGGAGGTCGTGTCTGCCGAGTACATCGAGCTCTACAAGCTCGCGGTCGAGATGGCCGATCGCGTGTCAGTTCGCCGCGGTATCGCGAACAGCTTCTTCCTCACGATCAACACCGGCATCGTCGCCGTCCTCGCCAGTCAACACGTGCGTTGGTACCTGCCGGTCGCGGGCATTGTCTTCGCCGTCGCCTGGTTGACGTTGCTACGGAGCTATCGTGACCTCAACTCGGCCAAGTTCAAGGTCATCCTTGCGCTAGAGGAGCAGCTGCCGGCCCGCATCTACGGTGAGGAGTGGAAGGTGCTGCGCCGCGAGTCGGTTCGGTTCGGGCTGAGACGCCAGGAGCTGCGGGCGTGGCTTTCGCAATACCAGGAGCTGGGCCGGGCCGAGCGCGTGGTCCCCTGCGTTTTCGTCCTCATCTATCTCGCGGAGCTGATGCGACAATTGGTCGGATGACGTACCTGGACGAGCTGGCGGAGGAGATCGAATCCCGGGTGCCCTCGGAGCTGATGCCCCCTGAGGACATACGTCCGCTCTTCCGCCTCTACGCTGTTCTGGCCCTCGCCAAAGGGGCCGGGGTGAGCACGGCTGACGTCCACGACGCCTGGGCCGCGTGGACGGCGGCCCGCGACCCGGAGCATCCCTCGATCAAGCCGTTCGACGAGCTCGACACCGAGACCCAGGCCGCGGACCTGCCGTTCGCTGAGGCGATCAGGGCCGCCGTCCAGCATCGCGACGGCTCGTGCGCCTGAGGGTCGAGGATGGAGCCCGAAGGTCCGGCTGAGTACCAGCAGCTATTCGACCCCAGGCCGAGTCGGAGCCACAACTACTCCATTGCTTCGGCGATTATGTTTTCGAGCGGGCGACTCATCCTCGGCTCGCTGAGGTTGCTGGTGCTTCCCGCCTGGATCGCGATCCGGCGTCGACGCGGCAAGCCTCTTCGTCTGGCGCGGGCGGTATGGGCGTTTTTCCTCGGGAGGTGGCTAGTCGAGTCCTTGGGGAGAGCCGTCGATCGCCGATTCGCCCAGGACATCCACCGGGTCCAGGCAAGGCGGGACGCGCAAGCGTTGGGATCGCGCTCTGGTCCGGCGCCCTTGGTGCGAGCCCCCCAGCCGGGGGAACGGCTCGCCACGATGCCGGACCGACTGATGGATCGCGACCTGGGTTGGAGCCCCGCGCGTCAGGCTGAGCTCGGGGGAGACTTTCGGCCTCGCTGTCTTTTCCTACGCCCATTTGTGCCGGACAACCGCTTCGTCTGCGAAATAGCCCCCTTCACCTCTGCCGACCCAGAACCGCTGTCTAAGTTCCCGCGGATGGAGGTCTCGTTCTTCCGCCTCGTCCACGGATTAGGCGGGGAGTTCGTGAGCGGCGGAGTCAGTCGCGTGCCGACCGGTTCCCCCCGCCGCTCGCTGGACGCCGAGTGGCGCCGCGAGATCCGAAAGGAGATCGAGGCCGCCGATCTCATCTTCGTCGTCCCCTTTTTCACCGAGGGCACCCGCTGGGAGATTGAAACCGTGCTCAACGGCGGCCATATCGAGAAGACGCTTTTCTTGATGCCCCCGGCGGTCCTGGTTGGTATAGACGAGCGGGCCGACGATCCGGTCTTGTGGCTGATCCACTTTTGGCTTGTCGTGAAACTCGTTCGTGGCTTGGGCTCGGCAATCGATTCGGACGCGGTCGAGCTCGCGTACACGGGGCGCCATCTGCGGGCCGTCTTCCGTGACCCGTATCTCAGCGACGACTGGGAGATGGCGCGAACGAGCTTCTCGGCCCACGGGCTGACGCTGCCACACCACCACGAGCTGGGTGCGGTCTTCTCCTACGAGGTGCCGGATCGGCCGTTGTTTCATGCCCGGCTGGCAACGATCCATACCGGCACCGACCCGATCGACCCGGCCGCCGCCGAATTGCGGCAGCGGATCAGATCCTTCACCGAGACGACCGGCGGCAACGCTCGATCGCTACTGGCTGCAATAGACCTGTCGGGTGGGAGCTACGGGCACACTCCGGGTGTGATCGCTGCTGCGCTGGACATTCTCGAGGCTGGGCGGGACGGTTAGAACACCTGGGGTGGTCCCGCGCCGCTATGCCCGGCGAGATTCAGTGCGGCCTCAACCGGAACAATAATTTCTCCGCTAGGGACGAAGCGCTGTAGCGGTATTAGCTGCGCAGCACTAACGGCGCCGGGAGTGGCGGCGGGGGAGGACGGTGATCGCGAACGTGGTGGAGGCCTCGTGGATCAGGTCAACAGGGACGGCCGTCGTTTTGGCAGCGCTCCGCGGTGATTTGCCTGACCCGAAGAGGGCGATGGAAACCAGCTGCCCGCGCGGGTCGTGGCGCGCCTTGTAGCGGATGCCGTCATAGCCGGCCTCCTGGAGGGCGAGCGCCCAGCCCTGGGTCAGGTTGTAGTTGGAGGTTGAGTGGATCTCGGCGGTGAGGCCGATGAGTCCGAGGACAGTTGGATCGGTCAGGTCAACGACGTTTGCTTTGGGTGGGCGCAGCCTGAATAGCCGCTGCGCGTCAACCAACGGCTCCGGGATCACCCCGCCTGGCCGCAGTAGGCGTCCGAACTTCTCGACGAAAGCGCCGATCGGCTCCTCGGCGAGGTAGCAAGTGCCTGACTCAGCAAGGTTGAACCGGCCATCGGGGCCGATGTCGAAGAACCAGGGGGCGACGTCGGCGGCATGGATTCGCCACAGAGATTCGGTCCCGAGCTTCGTACTGGAAAGCTCGGGCAGGTCGTCCGGAGGAGCGGGCAGGCCGCGCGGACTCAACGCTTCAGGTCGGCAACGGTCCGGTGAGCCGAGAGAAGCAAGGGCTCGATGTCCGCGTCGGCGAACGAATCAACCGGCGCCCGGTTGCCAAGCTCCGGCTGGGGCGCGGTAGCAAAGGATGCGAGCGTCCACGAGTCGAGCCCCGCATCGCCAAAAACCTCGTTGAGCCTCTTGACTGCCCCGTAGGGCATCCCGCTGGCCGCATCGAATTGCCAGCGCGGGTAGCGAACCAGCCCCGCGTCGTCGCGCAGGGCAATCACCGACCCGCTGACAACCCGCTTGCGCAGCGCCTCTCGGCTTATCCCCCCGAGCAGAACCCGTGCCTCGGCACTCGTCAGCAGCTCTCCAAGAGCCCGCTCCCAGGCCCCGCCGGCAAGCACGACCATCGCCGCGCGCCGGCCAAGCACCTCAGCATCGTCAGCCGAGCTCGGCTGACCACCGATCTCGGTGAGCGTGCGCCGAAACTCCTCGACGGTGCGATCTAGAAGCGCTGATTTGGCTGCCATTGGAAATAGAGGATAGCGTCAACCTCGTCAACCATCAAGATCGCTGGTGTCTGCTCAGCCACTCCGAGGATGCTGTGGAGGATCGAAGCACTGTTTCTCTCGGGACGCTGGCGGCGCGATGAGCATGCATGGGGTGTTTGGCAGGGAACCGAGCCGCTGATCCCAGGGAGATCTCCGGGCGCATGAGAGGAGATGCCGATGCAGGCTGCACGCCAAGAGGTGGAGCGAGGCGATGTCGCTCTGCCTCGGTCGTCAAATTGAGTCGATCGGCGGGTCTCGATGGCTCTCAAGGCGAGAAGAAGATGACCCCGCTGGGGAGGGGTTCGATTCCCTGCCCGTCGTCCTTGAAGCTGGTGCACTTGTGGGGGACGGTGTCGCTGCAGAGGACTCGGTAGTCCTGCTTCGCCGGGGGGTGGTAGCCGATCGGCTTTCCTTTGCCGGCGACGATTTCCGTGTAGTAGGAGAGCTCGACGTTGCGTGCGAAGGTGCAGAGGGACTGCCGGCTGGCGTACACCTTGCGGCCGCAGCTGACGTAGTCGCCGGTCTTCAGCTCGCGCGCCACTTGGCGGCTTTCGCGTTCTTCGCGCGCTTCCTTCGCCGATTCGTGTTCCTGACGGACCTCTTCGGCGCTCGGCTCCGAGCTGCCGCAGCCGATCAGGCCCAGGCAGAGGACGAGCAGAACCGTCGTCGCGGCGAGGCGAAGAGAACCCAGGACGTACCCCATGGAGATGATTATCTCTGAAAATCAGTAATTTCTAAGCGATGCGCCCGCTGCGTCTCGTTCTCGGTCTGGCCGTCCTGGCGATCGTGCTTGTCGCGATTGCCTCCCTTCGAGGGGGCGACGGCGACAACGCCGGGCCGTTGGCGCCGCCGCCGAATGCGATCGCCAGGGCCGCTGAAAGGACGCAACAGGAACCGGGTGGGCACGTCGAAGTCCACGCCACCTACTCCTCGTCGGATTCGGAGATCACGATGACCGGCCAGGGGGTCTACGACGCCGAGGGGGATCGCGCTCGGATGACCATGACGTTTCCGGACCCCGATTCGGGCGCCCTGGAGGAAATGGAGGTCGTCGGCGAAGGCACCGTCATGTACATGCGGTCGAGCCTGTTCGGCTCCCTGCCGGGCGGGGCAGATTGGATGTCGCTCGACTATTCGTTCGGCGATGACCTGGAAACGCCGGTCCCGGCGGGCGGCGACGCGGCCGGGGAACTGGAACTGCTCGAACATGCGACCGGCGGCGTGCAGAAGCTCGGCACGGAGAAGGTGCACGGCGTGCAGACGACGCGCTATCGCGGCACGGTCGGCGTCTCCGAGAACGCCCAACACCTGCGCGATGCCGGTGGCGAGAAGATCGCCAAGGTGGTCGAAGAAAAGGGCGGGCCCACCCAGGTCGAAGCCTGGGTCGACGCCGATGGGCGGGTGCGGCGGATGAGGGTCGTCGGCCGGAAGCCGGACGATGAAGGCAAAGGGCCCTCAACCACCGACATGCAGGTGGACTTCGTCGACTTCGGCACCGTCCCGGCGATTACGGTGCCCGACTCGAGCGAAGTGTTCGACGCGACCTCCCTGGCCGAAGACGAACTCGGCGTCTCGGACGGCGAATAGCTCAGCAGCCGCCCGGCGAGCCGGCGTAGGCGGGCGCCTTTTCCGCCGCCCACTGAGCGACCGCCGTCGCCATGCTCTGCGCGGTTTCGAAGCTGCCGTCGTCCGGCAGCGCGGCGAGGGAGACGACCGCTTCACCGCCTTCGACGCTGAGCGTGCCCATCTGCCGCGCCAGGTAGCGGCCGTCGGTGCCCGGGCCCCAGCCGCCCTTCCAGCGGGCCGGCACCCCGGCCGAGCCGAGGCCCCAGCTGTCGGAGCTGACTTCGCCCATCAGGCCGAGGACGAGTTCGCGCGATGCGGGTGAGCCGACACAGCCGGCGGCCAGCCGGCTCATGAACAGCTCCTGCAGTTCGAGCGACCATTCGGTCTGTCCGAAGGGGGTGAAGCCGTCGCGGCCGACGCTGGAGACGCGGGTGGTGGTGTCGCCGGCTTCGGCGAGGACTTCGTCGACCGCGGCGGCGGCTCCGGCCGCGCCGCCGTGGCTGCGTTCGAGGTCGGCGAAGAGCGCCAGCGCCGCGTTGTTGTCGGAAAGCGTCAGGGCGGCGCGGATGTTCGCTGCCTGGGTTGAGCTGAGCCCGCTGGGCCCGCCGGCTTCCTGCAGGACCCGCAGCGCCACCGGCACCTTGCTGGTCGACCAGGCCGAGCCGGTGGTGAGGCCGCCGGCGCTCGCCGCCGGACCGCTGCCGGGCGGGCCGATCGCCAGCCCGACCTGACCGGGGAGCGAGGCTTCGAGTTCGTCGAAGCCGGCGAGGCCAGTGCTTGAGCCACCGCCGGAGGGCGCAGACGCGGGCTTCGGTTCCGCCGGTGAGGCCGGGGTCTGGAGGATCTTCTCGCGCGCCTCGCGCGCCTTCTCGGCCTTCAGCTTGCGCTGCAGTTCGGCCAGTTGGCGCTCTCGCTTGGCCTCCTTCAGCTGCTGGATTTCCTCTTCCAGGGTGCTGTCGCCGGAACTCGAGGAGCCGCAGCCGGCGAGCGAGAGGCCCGCGGCGAGGACGACGAGGACGGTCGCGAGCCGGGTCAGGTTCAGCACCGCTCTGACGCTACGGGACCGCGCCGACGCTACGGGAAGTAGACCGCGGCGTCGTTGCCGCCGGTGCATTCGTGTGGCGAGCCGGCGCTGCAGTACATCGAGTAGGTCTCGCCGGTAGTCGGGCTGTAAGCGATCACGGTGCCCGAGCCACTGCCGATTTCGGAGTAGTAGGCGTCCTGGACGTTTTCGGCGAAGCCGCAGGTCGTGACCGAGTTGGCCGAGAGCGAGCTGCCGCAGTTGCCCGAGCCACTGGAGCTGGAGCTGCCCTCGGGAGCGGGGGCGCCGGCCGCGGCGGCAGCGGCACCCTTGGCGGAGCCACCGTTCTTGCGCAGCGCCTTCAGTTCTTTCTGGATCTCCCGGATCCGCTCCGCCTGGTGGGCCTTGACCGCGCCTTCTTTTTGCGCCGCTTCGATTTCCTCGCTGCTGGCGCCGGAGTCGCCGCAGCCGGCGAGGGCGAGGCCGAGAATCGTCAGCGCCACTGCCGCCAGGACGAGCGGGTTGCGCGACGAGGGCCTGATCTGACTGGTGCGGTCCACCATCGGTACGGCGGAATCTATTACAGGCAGGAAAATCCGGTGTTTGCGGGCGAGGGCGAAGTAGGCTCGGCGCGATGGGACTTCATCGATCCCGCGCCGCCGCCGTTCGAGGTCGAGGAGTGGCGGCGGCTGTCCGCACCTGGAGCGGATCAAGCCGCTGGCCCAGGACTGGGCGCTGAACGGGTTCGGCACCCCGGTCGCCGTCTACCTGCTCTACGTCGTCAAGATCCTCGCTCTACGCGGCCGGCGGCGCTGCTGGTGATCTCGGCGACCACCGCGCCTCGGCGGGCTCGGCAACCTCGGCGACTGGTGGACCGAACCGATCGTCTTCCAGAAGGCGGTCGTCTGGACGATGCTCTGGGAGGTGCTCGGCCTCGGCGCCGGCTCGCTGCCGCTGACCCTGCGCTTCAAGCCGATGATCGGCGGCGTCCTCTACTGGCTGCGGCCGGGGACGACGCGGCTGCCGCCCTGGCCGGAGAGGGTGCCGCTGACGCGGGGCACGACGCGCACGCTCGCTCGACGTCGGCCTCTACGCCGGGCTGCTCGCGGCGGCGCTCTACCTGCTGCTCACCGGCGGCGTCGCGACGCGACCGGCCGTGGCGCCGGCCGCGCTCGACCCGGCCGCGGTCGGCGTCGCTGCTGGCGCTGCTCGGCGCCGCTCGGCCTGCGCGACAAGGTCCCCTTCCTGGCGGCGCGGGCGGAGATCTACGGCACCTGATCGATCATCTTCCTCTTCCCGCTGACGAACATGATCGTCGCCGCCCAGCTCGTCTTCGTCTGCATCTGGTGGGGGGCGGCGTCCTCGAAGCTGAACCGCCACTTCCCCTTCGTGGTCACGGTGATGATCAGCAACACGCCCTGGAACCGCTCGCAAGGCGGCGAAGCGGCGGCTCTACCGCGACCACCCGGAGGACCTGCTGCCCTCGCGGATCGGCGCGGCCTCGCGCCCACCTCGGCACGGTGATCGAGTTCACCCTGCCGCTGATCCTGCTGCTCTCACCAGGGCGGCACGATCGGCACCCTGGCCGCTCGCCGGGATGGTGATCTTCCACCTCCACATCCTCTCGACCTTCCCGCTGGCGGTGCCGCTGGAGTGGAACGTGTTCATGATCTTCGGCCTCCTCTTCCTCTTCGGCCACTACGGCGACGTGCCCTGGTCGACGCTCGACGACCCGCTGCTGATCGCGATCCTCGCCGTCACCTGCGTCGGGCTGCCGGTGCTCGGCAACTTCCGGCCCGACCTCGTCTCCTTCCTGCCCTCGATGCGCTACTACGCCGGCAACTGGGCGACCAGCCAGTGGCTGTTCCGCAAGGAGAGCGGGGCCGAGGAGAAGCTCGACCGCGAGATCGTCAAGGTCGGCGCCGATCGTCACCGAGCAGCTGCAGGACTTCTACGACGCAGGACATGATCGACGTGCTCGTCTACAAAGGGCCTCGCCTTCCGCTCGATGCACTCGCACGGGCGGGCGCTCAACGGCCTGCGGCCGCGCGCGGTCGACGACGTCGACGCCTACGACGTGCGCGAGGGCGAGCTCGTCGCCGGCGTCGTCCTCGGCTACAACTTCGGCGACGGCCACTTCCACGACCACCGCCTGCTGGCCGCGGTGCAGGAGCGCTGCCGGTTCGAGCCGGGCGAGCTGCGGGTGGTGACGCTCGAGTCCCAGCCGGCGCACGTGCAGCGCCAGCGCTACCGGATCTACGACGCCGCCGACGGCCTGGTCGAGGAGGGCTGGGTCGACGTCGCCGACATGGTCGGGCGCCAGCCCTGGCTCGGCGGCGAGCCCGTTCCCGGTCCACGGTCGGGACACGCGTGCCCGTATCCGAGGCATGAGCGAGCGCGGTCGTCGTCGGCTCCGGCCCCAACGGGCTGGCCTGCGCGGCGACCCTGGCCAGCCGCGGCGTCGGCGGTGACGGTGATCGAGGCCGCCGAGACGATCGGCGGCGGCACCCGCAGCAGCGAGCTGACCGTGCCCGGCCTGCTCCACGACGACTGCTCAGCGCCACGCCACCCGATGGTCGTCGCCTCGCCGGCGCTGGCGCTCGCTCGGACTCGAGCGCCACGGGCTCGAGTGGGCCTGGCCCGAGGTCGACCTCGCCCACCCGCTCGACGGCGGCGGGGCGGCGGCGATGCTGCGCTCGATCGAGGAGACCGCGGCCGGGCTCGGCGCGGCGGGCGCGCGCCTGGCGGCGCGTCTTCGGCGCCGTCCGCCGAGCGGCTTCGACGCGCTCAGCGAGGACTTCTACCGGCCGCTGCTCCACCTGCCGCGCCACCCGCTGCGGCTGGCCCGCTTCGGCCTGCCGGCGGCGATGCCGGCGACGACGCTGGCCGCGTCGCTGCGGCACGCCGCGAGGCGCGCGGCGCTGTTCGGCGGCATCGCCGCCCACGCCTTCGCGCCGCTCAGCCTGCCGTTCAGCTCGGCGGTCGGGATGGCGCTGACCTGCTCCGGCCACCGCCTACGGCTGGCCGGTGGCGAGGGGCGGCTCGATCGCGATCGCCGACGCCTGGGCCGCGGTGGTCCGCGAGCACGGCGGCACGATCGAGACCGGCCGCCGGGTGCGCTCGCTCGACGAGCTGCCCGACGGCCGACGCCGTCGTCCTCGACCTGGCGCCGCGCGGCGTCGCTGGAGCTCGCCGGCGACCGGCTGCCGGCCCGGGTCGCCCGCGCCTACCGCCGCTACAAGCACGGGCCGGGCGCCTTCAAGCTCGACCTCGCGGTCGAGGGCGGGGTGCCCTGGACCCAGGAGGAGGCGCGGCGGGCGGGGACCGTGCACGTGATCGGCTCCTTCGAGGAGTTGGTCGCGGCCGAGCGCGAGGTCAACCGCGGCCGGATGCCGGAGCGGCCCTTCGTCCTCGTCGGCCAGCAGTACCTCGCCGACCCGGCGCGCTCGAACGGCGACCTGCACCCGGTCTGGGCCTACGCCCACGTCCCCAACGGCTACGAGGGCGACGCGACGCGAGGCGATCCTCGACCAGCTCGAGCGCTTCGCCCCCGGCACCGCGCGAGCGGATCGTCGCCTCGACGACCCGCACCCCGGCCGAGCTCGAGGCCACGAACGCCAACTACGTCGGCGGCGACATCCTCACCGGCGCCAACACCCCGCTGCAGACCCTGCTCCGGCCCCGCATCACGGCCGGCTCCCTACTGCGACCGGCATCCCCGGCGTCTTCATCTGCTCGGCGGCGACCCCGCCCGGCCCCGGCGCCCACGGCATCTGCGGCTACAACGCCGCCGAAGCAGCGCTTCGGACCCTCTAAGAACTGAAGAATTCTTGATCTAACCGCCTCGGCGCGAGTAGGTTGGCGCCGGATGCGCACAAAGCTGAAGAAAGTCGCACCCTTCGCAGCGGCCGCTCTGCTCGCCGCCGTGCTGACGGTCGGCTATTTCGAGACCCTGGGCAAGGACGACGGCTCCTCCGGGGAAAGCTTCGAGGCCCGGATCCCCGCGGTCGAATTCCTCTATCTCGACGGAGGGAGGGTGCTGAAATACCTGGCCGAGCTGGAAGGCGGCGAGGTCGGCTCGGTGCGCCGGATCTCGAAAGAGATCTCACAGGTGAACGTCGGCGCCGGGCAGGGCGGTTTCACCGTCGGCGCCTCCTCCCAGCACGAAACCTCGGCCGAAAGCACCGTCACGCGGACCGAATCCAGCGCCCTGGGGGTGCTGCTGGCCAAGCTCGAAGACAACGAGCGGGACTTCGTCCACTACCACGACGTCGAGCTGAACACGGTCTCCGACCTGACGAAGGTCAGGGAAGGGATGCTGGTCAAATTCGTCACCCACTTCCTGCTCAGCCCGGGCTACATCCGGCCCTACGTCGTCGTCCGCCAGTCGGCGACGCTGTCGGCGCTCTTTCCGAACGGCGGCGGCGACGAAACCGCCGTCAACAGCTCCGCCGAACAGCAGCGCCGGGCGGAATCGTTCGTCCGGCAGGTCGGCCCCGACCCGCGGCTGACCTTTGCCGTCGCACCGCCGCCGGGGGAAGGGGGACGGCGGCTGAAGCTGCTGCTGCCGATGCGCTACCGCGGCCTGACCGAAGAGCGGAGCCTGCTGGAAAAAGGCCCCGACGAGTACACCGGCGGCCGGCTGGTGGTGATCGGCAAGGTGATCCGCCTCTTCAAGTACCGGGTGCACTGCCGGGAGGACGGCACCTGCGACAAAAAAACGGCGCCGGAGTACACCGACTACGCCACCCGAGAGACCTGGCGGCACCCGCTGGAAGGGGCGTCGAACTACCTGATCGACCACGTCAGCCACAGCTGCGCGACGCCGCGGTCGGAGGACGAACTGCGCCGGCGGCGACAGCGGGCGCACCGCAGCTCGCCGCCGCCGATCGAAGGCCGGCCCTGCTTCCTGCGCAAGCTCGATCGCCAGACCGAACTGCACGCTCCCGGAGCGGTGATCCTGCCGATCGCGATCTGGAAGTGATCGCCTCTCAATCCCCGACTTCGAGCGGGCGCGGGGGCGGGGGAGGGCCGGTGGCTCCCGGGCGGTACTCGAGGCGCCGCACGCCGGGGACGAGCAGGACCATGACCTGGCAGAGGGTGATCGTCGCCGCCCCCACAAGCAGCGTGGTCGAGATGCCGATGCCGGCGGCGAGCGGGCCGACCAGCGCCAGCCCCAGCGGCTCCAGGGCCAGGGAGCCGAACCAGTCGTAGGCGAGCACCCGCGAGAGCGACTCGGGCGAGATGTTCTGCGCCACCGCCGTCTCGTAGAAGACCTCGGCGAGGCCAAGCGTGAGGCCCGAGAACAGCGCGCCGATGGCGATCACCGCCGTCGGAGCCGGGAGCGCCAGCAGCACCATCGGGGTCGCCAGGAAGACGACGAAGGCCTCGCTCACCAACAGGGGGCGCCGCGGTTTGATCGCCAGCGAGAGTCCGCCGCCGAGCAGGCCGCCGACGCCGAAGAGCGCCGCGATCAGCGCCCAGGCGCTCGAGCCGCCAAGCGTTTCGTCGGAGACCGCGGGGCCAAGCACCTGCCAGGCGGGGAAGAAGATCGCGTTCGAGATCGCCGCCGAGCAGATCACGGCGACCATCCAGTCGCGGCCCGAGAACTCGCGCCAACCGTGCCGCAGTTCCGAGAGAAAGCCGCTCGTTTCGCCCTCCCCGCGCAGTCGCGGCGCCCGCACGCCCAGCAGGCAGAAGGCGCTGGCGGCGAAGGTGACGGCGTCGACGGCGAGCGCGCTCCCCGGCGAGCCCAGCGCCAGCAGCACGCCGGCCAGCGCCGGCCCCACCACTTTGCCGGCGTTGCGGGAGACGCTGAGCAGGGCGTTTGCCTCCTGCAGCCGCTGGCCCGGAACGATCTGCGGGACGATCGCGTTCGAGGCGGGGTTGAAGAAGGCGGTGGCGGCTCCGTCGATCGCATAGAGAACCGCCAGCTGCCAGATCTCCGCGACCCCGGTCAGCAGCAGCGCCGCCATCGCAGCCGTCGAGACGGCGCGGGTGAAGTCGGCGCCCAGCATCGCCACCCGCGGCGAGACGCGATCGGCGACGACCCCGCCGGCCAGGACCAGCGCGGTGATGACGATGCCGTGGGCGGCGAGGACGATGCCGAGGTCAGTCGCCGACCCGGTCAGGTCGAGGACGGCGAAGGCGAGCGCGATTGGTGCCATCCCGTCACCGATCAGCGAGGCGGTGCGGCCGAGGAAGAGCCTCCGGTAGTTCGGTTCCCTCAACACCCCCAGTCGCCCGCCGGTCGCCATCCGATCAGGATAGGCACGGGTTAAGGAGCTCCGGCGAAGGGGTACTCCAGCCTCACCAACGCAATGGGAACTTCATCCAAAACGGAGCGAGGGGAGCACAGGTTCGGCTCCTCGCCGCCGCTGACGATCGGGGTCGAGGAAGAGCTGCTGCTGGTCGACGAGGACTGCGGCCTGCGGGCCGAGGCCGAAGCGGTGCTGGAGCGGATCGACCCCGACTGCCGCAAGGCGGTCTCGACCGAGATCTTCGCCACCCAGATCGAGCTGAAGACCGGGGTCTGCCTCGACGCCGCCAAGGCGGCCGAGGAGCTGACGGGGGTGCGCCGCGCGGTCGCCGCCACCGGGGCGCGGCTGATGGGCTCGGGCCTCTATCCCGGCGACTCCGGCGAGGCGGCCCTGGTCGAGAAGTCCCGCTACGCGCCGGTCAAGCGCGACCTCGTAAGCATCCTCGACACGCCGCCCTGCGGGCTCCACGTCCACGTCGGCGTCCCCGATCCCGAAACCGCGATCGCCGTGGCCAACGCAATGCGCCACCACCTGCCGCTGCTGGCGGCGCTGACCGCCAACTCACCCTTCCGCGACGGCGAGGACACCGGCCTCGCCAGCTGCCGGGCCAGCGTCGTCCGCCGCTACCCGCGCTTCGAACTGCCGCGCGCCTTCCGCGACTACGAGGACTTCCTCCGCATCGCCGACCAGCTGATCGCCGCCGCCGGGGTCGACGACTACACCTACATCTGGTGGGACGTGCGCCCGCACCCGAAGCTGGGGACGGTCGAGGTGCGGGGGATGGACGTCCACCCGCGGCCGGAGGGCAACGCCGCCGTCGCCGCCCTGATCCAGGCCCTGGCGGCGAAGGAGATCGACCGCCCCGGCGCCCCCGGCCTGACCCGCGAGGCGATCGAGGAGTCCTACTACCAGGCCTGCCGCTACGGCCTCGAGGCACGGCTGATGGTCGACGACAGCACCGCCGCCCCGGCCCCGGAGGTCGCCCGCGCCACCCTCGCCGAGGCCCGCCCCTACGCCGAGCAGCTCGACGGCGCCGGCGCCCTCGAGGAGATCGACCGCATCATCGCCGAGGGCAACGGCGCCGACCACCAGCGGCGGGCCCACGCCGAGGGCGGGATCGAGGGACTGCTGCGCGACCTGATGGAGCGGACGCGGTTGTAGTTCCTAGATCAGTGCGGCCACCTGAGCGCTGTCCAGGTATCGGTAGCTCTGAGGTGGCTGGAAGCCCGCAAGTCGCTGACGTAGATCGTTCAATGGTCGAGGCTTCTGCAGATGGTGGACATCCACCAGCCTGATCGCAACAGCCTGATTCAAGCCGACGAAGTAGTCGTCGTATTCGTTCCGGGAGATTCCGGTTTTGGGACCGTGCTCTCGCCAAATCTCCTCCGTCGTGCCTACCTCTACGGTTGCGACGCGAGCACGTCCGACAAGAGTCATTCGAGGTGAAGAGGCGTAGAGGAGAACCGGCGTGCCCTCTGAGACTGCCGGGCGGATCCGCCGCAGCTCGATGGTCTTGTGTCCGCTGAGCAGCAGCTCCGCGAATCGCGGACGCAGTGACAGGAAGAGAGTTGGCTTGTCAGTCGGCATAACGAGAGGATCGGGCATAGAGCAGACAGAACATATGTTCGCCTATGAGGGTTGGCGACGGAGGCGCAACGAAACGCTCCCCCTCCGCGAGCCAGATCGCCTCGAGTTCGTCGAGATCGATCGGCCGCTCCAAGACCTCGGTGTTGACGAATCGAAGCGCCATTACGTCTCCATTTCCATCCGCGAGCACGAGAACCTCCTCAAGGGAGTAGACGCCGAACCGATCGAAGCGGGCATGGAGGGTGCGAGGGCGGCCGACGACCACATCAGCGACCTGGGACACCGCTCGAATGGATCCACGAGGTTGGGCAGTCGTGCCGCCGCTGACATACCAGAGGATTCGCGCTCCGGGGGAGATCGATCGGTCGTTGAGGGTTTTCCGGTAATAGACGTGCTCCCGGTTCAGCCCCAACCCGAGGCTGCGAGGGAGGAGGGTTTCTTCCGCCAAGCCAAGCTCCTCCGCAAATTGAATCTTGATTGGCACGAGGTAGTTCGGGACCTCAGCACCGGTGATCTTCGCTGGCCAGTACCTGTCTTCGTATTCGCTCGCGGTCATTGGTCGCGGGTGTTGCAGATCCACCTGGGCAACATCTACGAGTCCCACTTTGACCTGAGAAACCCAGCCGTCGGCTACCTCTTCGAAGTGCTCGCTCTTGAGGGCCTCTTGGACATCCTTGGAGGGGCGTGCATCGGTGATCCTCGCTTCTGCGAGCCGAAGATCTGCTGCTTGCCTCCGCTGAGCGAAGACAAGCTGGCGAGCGACCACATTAGATCCCGGTTGTGCCACAACCCGTATGAACGGGATCTCCAGGCAGGTGTCCAAGATTCGCCGAGCAAAGCCAGCGATGATCCGTCCGTCGCCGGCTCTGACGACCTGAACCTCATAGTTATTGCGATCAGCGAAGATCGGCCGCAGGCGAGCCGCGAGTTCGGATCTCCTCTCGCCAGCGGCGTTGTTCAAGAGCGCCGAAAGGAAATCCTTGTGCATATCCTCCGTCGGGGAGAGTTGCCTTAAATCGGTGCCGGCCAGGGCGACAGGCTGGTAGGGGTCATCAGCCCTCGCTTGGTCGAGGCGGACGATCAGCGCTGCGGGCGAGAGGATGGCCAGGCCTAGGGCGTTCTCGATCGCCTCACCGGCATCGAGGAGCCCTGCGTCACGGGAGACGAGGTAGTCCGCGCCTGCGGCTATCGCTCGCGCCACGTGTCGATGATCGGCATCGTCGGCCTTTGGGGCCAGTTCGGCGACTTCGTCGGCCAAGGCTTTCCAGTCGTCATTCGGGCTGGAAATATTTCGATGCTGGTTTGCCCATCGCTGCTCGAGCGAGCGTTCCTGCGAGTTTGGGTGGTTGTGGATCTCGTAAAAGATCTCGTCGGTCAGGCAAAGGTCGACGTGGTCCGCGACCCAGTCTTCCAGGAGATATTGGCTCTCTTCTGCCTGCGACCTTTGGCTGATGTCGGTGTGAAGATCAAGGAAGACGTTGTGGTCCAAAGCGGCGATCGCCCGCTCTGCTTGGTAGTCGTCGAAGAGGGTTGGGTAGGCGGAGTCGTCTAGATCGAGCACCCAGGCAGTCAACATGTGGCCCTCTTTGCTCCGACCAGGACGGCTGCCCTGCGGCCGAAAGCCAAGCGCTTTCCACATGCCCGCAAGTTCATAGTCGTCCCTGCACCAGAGATCGATCCGCTGTCGGTGTTCGTGTCGCGAAGCTATGGACTGAATCAACCGCCTGGCGACCCCGTGACCCCGTGCCTCT
The DNA here is from genome assembly GCA_963850735.1 of uncultured Actinomycetes bacterium. Classification (GTDB taxonomy): domain Bacteria; phylum Actinomycetota; class Thermoleophilia; order Solirubrobacterales; family 70-9; genus VAYN01. Next base: position 244,381 of record CAWKMK010000003.1, on the reverse strand, counting down.
TGCGCTACGCAAAGGTGCCGAATCGCGATGTTGCGCCTAGGGAGGTCGTACAGCGCGTAGCCCAGGAGACAATCGCCTTGTATGGCGGCTAGCAGCGTTCCCTTAGCGGCTCTTTCTGAGAAGCCTTGGTCTGGTAGATGTCCGAGCCTTTGTTTGGCTGGGCCGTTCCCAAGTTCTATGACCCGGCGGAGGAGGTCGTCCGTTGGTTCAACCTCCAGGATCTCTACGTTCTGACTCACTTGAAGAGAAGGCCCGAAGGGCACCGGTTTCTCCCCCCTTGTTTAGGAATTGGGGAGGAAAGGTATGGGACTTTGCGCTAAAACCCGGTCGCTGATCTAGCCGAGGCCGCAATCTGCGACCTCAAACTAACCAGCCGGCTAGTTGGCGCTCGGCGCCGGGATCTTCAGCCGTTTGCGGGCGGCGACGACCGCGGCGACGGAGGAGCGGCAGGCTTTGGCGATCTCGCCGTTGCCGTGGTTGGGGCGGCGGCGCACCTCGAACTCGACCAGGGCGGCGCGGCGGAGTTTGGCGCGGTCCTCGAGGGTTCCCTCGGGCGCCGCGTCGAGGGCTGCCTGGGCAGCGCGCTCACGGCGGCAGAGGAGGCAGAAGGTGCCTTCCTTGGTGCTGGTCCAGCTCGTGGGCAGGCCGACCTTCTCGCCGCCGACGCGGCTAACGGTCACCCCGCACTGGTCGCAGGTCCACTTTTTGGCAGTAGTCGTAGTAGTCGTGCTCATGAAAAAGGGTGGGGACGGCGAGGACAAAGCTGCCGAACCCGTCCACCTACGGTAGCAGGGCGCCTGTTTTGCCCTGCTAGCACGCACGAATCGCGCTCTTAGCGAGTTTCCCGGCTTTTACCGCCTCCTACACTTTGATCAATGTCCATCGAGGGACCCAAGGAGCCCACCTACACGCTCTACCGCCGCGGCATCGAGCTGCTCGAGGAGGGTGACTTCGAGCACGCCACCGAGCCGCTGGCCGAGGCCGCCCGCCGGGCGCCGGAGAAGAGCTCGGTGCGCGAGGCGCTCGGCCGCGCCTACTTCCGCGCCGGTCGCTTCGCCCCCGCCGCGGCCGAGTTCGAGGCGGTGGTCGAGTCCCACCCGGTCGACGACTACGCCCACTTCTGCCTCGGCCGCGCGCTCAGCAAGACCGGCCAGAAGCGCCGCGCCCGCCACCACCTTGCCCTGGCCTGCAACCTGCGCCCGGAGCGGCGCGACTACCGCTACTACCGCCGCCTGCTCGAGGCCGACACGGCCTAGCCTCAGAGGCCGGCGACCAGCTTGCCGACCGTTTCCGCCGAGAAGTAGGGGCCGTAGGTGCGCGAGCGGTCGTCGACGTGGAGGTAGCCGTTGAGGCCGTTGATCTGGGTGCCGTCGCCGATCAGCCAGCCGCCGCCGCTGGCGCCGGGCGCCCAGTGGCAGGCGATGCCGAGCGTCGGCGGGCCGGGGAAGGCGAAGCTGAGCCGGTCGTCGCCGGAGTAGCCGGAGCGGCAGCCCTGCATCCGCTTGACGCTGCCGGGATAGCCGAAGCTGGAGAAGCTCTGGTTGCGCGGCTGGTCGAGGGCGATCGTGGCGCCGCCGCCGACCGCGTCGGCGAGGTCGATGCCGCGCTTGTTCGGCTGGGTGAGGAAGGCGCCGAAGTCGAAGTCGGGATTGCTGCGGTTGGTCCACTGCGGCAGCGCGAAGACCTTGTTGCGCTTCGCCGGGAAGGCGCCGAACGGGGCCCGGCCGGCGGTGTAGGCGGGGACGAAGAGGAGGTCCCGGTACCAGAGGTTGCCGCGGAAATCGGCGCCGGCGTTGACGCAGTGGCCGGCGGTCAGCACCAGCTGGCGCGTGGGGCTGTCGATCGCGGTGCCAGAGCAGTAGCCCCGTTTGCCGCCGATGCGGATGAAGATGCGACCGTTGACGGAGTAGGGGGAGCTTCCGGGGTGGCGATGGCGAGGAAGCTGGCGGCGGCTCTGGGGGCGGGACGGCCGAGGCGCAGGCTCGGCTCGCCGCGCTGGTCGAGGACGAGGTCGAGCGGCCTCGCGCTCGCCATCCGCTCCGGCGTCCAGTAGCGCAGGGTGCGATCGCCCGCCGACGCCTCCGCCAATTCGGTCAGGGCGACGAGACCCAGGCTGATCGTGGTCAGGACCAGCACCAAGGTCGCGCTGATCCTGCAGTTACCGGCTGCGCGGAAATGCATCCGCGCCCGAGGATAGCCGCCGCTCAGCCGATTAGTGGGATTACGCAGCGAAATTTTTTGGTGGCGGTGGATGCAGCGGATTTGACATGGCCCGACGCAGTCACCGTTATGACGCTGAACAGATCTTCTCCGCTTAACACCGGGATCTCGTTCGTCCACTCATCGCCTTCAGCCAAAGTCACGCCCGGCTGCTGCGAGAAGGCCACCAGCGAGAGCGCATCCGGAAGCTCGCCGCCCTGGCTGGCGCAGGCGGCCGCTGCGGCGGGGGCGTTGAGGGCCGAGCCGCTGGGCGCCGACTGCCAGCAGGCGCCGGCGAAGGGCTGGGTGCCCGCTTTGCAGCCGACCTCGTAGCCGTTGACCGTTTTCGCGTTCTCGGCGTTGGCGGCGTTGAGGGCCGTCTCCGCGTCGCGCGCCGACTGCGCCGTCTCGGCATGGACCGCCAAGGGCACCTGGCCGAGAGTGGAGGCGTCGATCTGGATCCCGGTAATCGACCCCGGCGCCAGCTGGCTGCCCTTGATCGCGCCCGGCTTCAGCCGGTTGCCCGGCACCGACCCCAGCGCCAGCCGGTTCCCCGGCAGCGACTTGACCTTGATCGTCTTGCCGCTGATCTTGCCCGCCGCCCAGACCGTCCCGCTCAGCGCCGCCACCAGCACCAGGCCGCCGACGACCAGCAGCGGCAGCCGCCGCCATCCCCTGCTCTTCACGTTTCCTCCCTTGATCCGATTTGAGTGAACCGGGCCCGCTCACCGATGGAGCCCGACGAAGCGGCGGCACCCTAACCGGCGATTTCCGGCGTTGGACGAATGTCTACATGTCGGTTCGTCAAAAATTTGAGTTAAGGGGATGTTGAGCAGGCCCCGGGGAACCGCATTGTTTCCTCGCTGACAACCCCCAACATCGCCCGAAAAGCAGACAAGGTGCCCAACTTTTACCGCTCAAATTGAATCCAGCAAGGACCGGGGATATATGCCCTTGTGCTCAACTCTGCCGGACAGGGCGTCCAATAGGGCCGGTTTAAGTACCAGGAACCCGCTCATTTTCAGGATTTCACTAGTCAAAGTTCTAGGTATTGCTTAAGTCCTCCGGAGCATTAAGCATGCCCGCTCATGGTCTGGGGAGAAATCGGGAGACGGGGATGGCTGGTCGCGTTTTTCGCGCTGCAGGCGGCCGCCTGCGTCGCTGCCCCGGTGCTCGCCGAGGTCCCTGCCGAAGAAGGCGAAGCCGCACCTCCGCTCGAGCTGCAGCGGGACGAGTCGCTGGAAACCCCGCAGGCCGCGGCCGAACGCGAAGGCTCCGAATACGCCTATGCGGACCTCAACGCCGACCAGGAAGCCAGCCTCCTGCAGGAAAGCTTTGCCCAGCAACTGGAAGCGATCGACGCCGATCCGGCCCGCGCCCTTGACGACGTGACGATCGAGCGGCTCGATTCGCCGACCGAAGCGCTGGTGACCCTGGACGGCAAAACTGCCCTGCTCGAATCCGAAGTGCCGCTGCGGGCGCCCGAAGAGGATGGCGACCTGCACAAAGTCGAACTGGGGCTGGAAGAGACGCCGCAGGGCTTCGAGCCGGCTAACCCGCTGGTCGACCTGACCCTGCCCGATAGCGCCCAGGACCCGATCGGGATCGGCGACGAAGGGCTGGCGCTCACTCCGATGGGCGCCGAGGCGAGCGCGGCGACGCCGATCGGCAACGAGGACCTTTTGCTGCCGGGCGTTCACGAAGACACCAGCCTGCTGCTCTCGCCAGTCGCCGGCGGCCTCGAGCTCTCGGCGATGCTCGCCTCCCGCAACAGCCCGGAGCAGCTCGCCTTCGACGTCACCCTGCCGCCGGGGGCGTCGCTGCGCGAGAGCGAAGCGGGCGGGGCCGAAGTGGTCGATGCCGGTGGCGAGCCAATCGCGACGATCACCGCACCGCACGCCGTTGATGCGCAGGGCACCGAAGTACCGGCATCGCTCACGGTGCAGGACAGCTCGCTCAGCATCCAAGTGCCACACCAGGAGCTCGACGTCGCCTACCCGCTTTTCGTCGACCCGGAAATCACCGAAGACTGGACCGGTTTCGCCGACACCAGCAAGCTCTCCTACTGGCACTGGTCCTGGAGCGGCGTCGGCGCGGAAGACTACATCGGCCGCACCTCCTGCATCGTCACCTGCTGGGGTAACGGCCTCTACGTCCGGGCGCGCTCCGGCTTCGCCTACCCGGCGGGCAGCTACGGGCGCTGGTGGTACACCCCGCAGGGCTCGACCACCTACATGCAGCGGGTGATCCTGGGCCCGATCCACTTCGACGCCCACGGTTGCTGGGCGAACGAGCCACATGCCTACGTCGGGGTCTGGAACGACTACAGCGGCTGGGCGGTGCTCGGCAACATGTATCCGACCGGGGGGATGACCGGGGTGGACGTCGGGTCTCTGGCTCCCGGCACCCGGACTGCCTTCGTCGGATTCCACGCCTCCTCGGGCTCGAATCTCACTTGCGGTCGCGACTACCACCTCGGGGGCGCGACGATGTTCCTCAACGATCCGGAGAACCCCAGCGCCGGCGCCGCCTCCGGCTACCCGACCGGGTGGGTGAAGAACGGGCAGTCCTTCATGATCAGTGCTCCGGCGAGCGACCCCGGCCTCGGCGTCTACGCGGCGACCTTGAGCCCAGGCGGCTCCCCGCCGGTAGAAAAAAAACACGGCTGCGACGGGCACTACTCGAGCGCCTGCCCCAGCAACTACACCTTCCAGTTCCCGATCGGCGCGGCCAGCTTCGACGAGGGCGAAAAACCGGTTCGCTTCAGTGCCACGGACGCGCTGGGCAAGGGCTCCAACACCTACGAATGGAACATGAAGGTAGATCGCACGCCGCCGGAAATCGAACTGGCGGGGCAGCTGGCGCTGGCGACCGACGAGACCGAAGGCGACGGCAAAGACGACAAAGACAAGCCGCTGCCGCTGCCGGTCTACAACCTCACCGTCAACACCACCGACGGCGTCCTCAGCCCGACCACTGGTGCTCAGAAGCGCTCCGGGGTGAAGAAGATCCAGGTCTTCATCGACAACCGGGCCAATCCAGAGCAGACCTGGGAATCCTCCTCTTGCCCCGCCGGCAACTGTCCGCTGAGCAAAGTCTTCGTCCTCAAACTGAACGAACTCAGCGCCGATACCGACCACTACCTGCGGATCCTCGCCACCGACTTCGCCGGCAATGCGCCGCGGGAACGGAAACTGGAGTTCGAATACATCCCCGCCACCGGGATGAAGGACGAATACGTGATGCAGTACTTCCCGCTCCCGGACGGCAGCGGCAACGAAGCCGAAGAAGAGCACCCGAGCCGGCCCGAACTCGCCGTCAACCTGGTCAGCGGCAACCTCGTCTACCGCCAGCAGGACATCGACGTCGCCGGCCCGGCCGCCGACCTGCAGACGGAGCTCTTCTACAACTCGCTGCTCCCCGAACAGCAGAACACGGAGTGGGGGGACGGCTGGACCCTGGCGCAGACGCCGGAGCTGGAAATCAAGGGCGGGGGAGGGGGCACCCCGAGCGAAGCGACGATCGTCGACGAAAGCGCGATGGTCGAAAGCAAGGTCGACCTCCCCGCCGCCACCGGCGAAGAAGCGTTCGACAAGCGGCTGCAGGCAACGGTCACCAAGAAGTCCGGCGGCGGCTACGCCCTGAGCGACGAAAGCGGGGAAAGCGGCGGGACGGTCTCCTTCGACTCCGCCGGCAAGGCGCAGGAGCTGACCAACGGGACCGCGGCCACCGTCGACTACGAATACGAAAACGGCGACCTCTCGGGGATCGCGGTCGAAGACCCCGGCACCGCCAATGCCGACCCCGAAAGCATCGAAGAAGGGGAGGGGGCGCCGCCGCTCACCTTCCTCCACTCCACCAACTTCGGCACCTACGGCTCCGAAGACGGGCAGATGAAAACCCCCGCCGACGTCGCGAGTGATTCCCAGGGCAACCTCTGGGTTCTGGATCGCGGCAATAGCCGCGTCCTCAAATACGGCCCCGAAGGCAACCTGCTCTCCAAATTCGGGACCGCGGGCAGCGGCGAAGGCCAGCTGAACGCCCCCAGCGCCCTCACCCTCGACGGTGAAGGAAACCTCCTCGTCGCCGACAGCTACCGGGTCCAGAAGTTCACCCCCGCGGGAGTGCTGCTAGCCAAATACGGCTCCCTGGGAGGTGGCAGCGGCCAGTTCCTCGCCCCCGTCACCAGCGTCGCGGTCAACCGCTCCGACGGCTCGGTCTGGGCCTCCGACACCGGTCGCACCTACCGCTACACGGCCTCGGGCCAGTTCATCGAGCGGGTCGCCAATTCCGGCAGCGGGCAGATCAGCTGGGCCGAAGGCATCGCGGCCGGGCCCGGGGGAGAGATGTTCATCGTTGACCCGAGCCTCGACAAGGTCAAGGTCTATAACGCCGAAGGCGACTTCATCCGCCAGTTCGGCACCAGCGGCACCGGCCCGGGCCAGTTCGCCAAGCCGGTCGAGATCGACGTCGACTCCCAGGGCGTGGTCTGGGTCGGAGACGAACAGACCGATCGCGTCCAGGCCTTCACCGCCTCCGGCGACTACCTCGCCGGCTTCGGCGGCAGCGGCACCGGAACTGAACAGCTCGACCTGAAGGAACGGTCGGGGATCGTGGCGAACCTGGGCAGGGTCTGGGTGGCCGACGCGGGGAACAACCGGATGTCGGGCTGGGTCAGCGCCCCGGTGACGAGCTTCCTCCACTCCACCAACTTCGGCACCTACGGCTCCGAAGACGGGCAGATGAAAACCCCCGCCGACGTCGCGAGTGATTCCCAGGGCAACCTCTGGGTTCTGGATCGCGGCAATAGCCGCGTCCTCAAATACGGCCCCGAAGGCAACCTGCTCTCCAAATTCGGGACCGCGGGCAGCGGCGAAGGCCAGCTGAACGCCCCCAGCGCCCTCACCCTCGACGGTGAAGGAAACCTCCTCGTCGCCGACAGCTACCGGGTCCAGAAGTTCACCCCCGCGGGAGTGCTGCTAGCCAAATACGGCTCCCTGGGAGGTGGCAGCGGCCAGTTCCTCGCCCCCGTCACCAGCGTCGCGGTCAACCGCTCCGACGGCTCGGTCTGGGCCTCCGACACCGGTCGCACCTACCGCTACACGGCCTCGGGCCAGTTCATCGAGCGGGTCGCCAATTCCGGCAGCGGGCAGATCAGCTGGGCCGAAGGCATCGCGGCCGGGCCCGGGGGAGAGATGTTCATCGTTGACCCGAGCCTCGACAAGGTCAAGGTCTATAACGCCGAAGGCGACTTCATCCGCCAGTTCGGCACCAGCGGCACCGGCCCGGGCCAGTTCGCCAAGCCGGTCGAGATCGACGTCGACTCCCAGGGCGTGGTCTGGGTCGGAGACGAACAGACCGATCGCGTCCAGGCCTTCACCGCCTCCGGCGACTACCTCGCCGGCTTCGGCGGCAGCGGCACCGGAACTGAACAGCTCGACCTGAAGGAACGGTCGGGGATCGTGGCGAACCTGGGCAGGGTCTGGGTGGCCGACGCGGGGAACAACCGGCTCGAGGAATGGGCGGGCGGCAACTACGAAGCCTCCAACGAACCGGTCCTCACCGAAGACGACCCCCAGCTTGAGGTCAACGTCTCCGAAGGCCTCGTCGACAGCGTCGAAGGGGAAGAGAGCGGCACGATCTCCTATGCCCATAGCGGCGATCTGCTGACCGCGGTCGACGCGCCCGCCGGCGAAGCGCAGTTCTCCTACGACGGCGCCGGCCACATGACCAAAGTCACCCTCCCCAACGGCACCTATGGGGAAATCGCCTACGAGGCGACCTACGCCCGGGTCAAATCGGTGACCGTCGCCGTCGAGGGCAAAAACCCGAAGACCACCTACTTCAGCTGGTCCGACGAACCGCGCCGGACGACGGTGACCCCGCCGGATGCGCCCGCCACCACCTACGACATTGCCGCCGAGGGTTCCATTTTCAAATGGTGGAACGCAAAACAGCCCCCGGTCCTGGATTCCGTCGCCGGAACGCTCTTCGAAAACCGGGAAACCAGCACCCCGATCGCAATCGGGACCCACAACCTGGTCATCCAGGCCCACGACGACGAGGGCGTCGCCTCGATCCAGGTCATCGCCAACGGTAACCAGCTGGTCGACGAACACACCTGCGACTTCAACCCGGAAAAACCCGCCGAATGCGTCACCCAGACCGACGAGTGGGTCACCGAAACCGCCAGCTGGCCCCCCGGGATCGTCTACCTCGAAGTCATCGCCACCGACCGCCTCGGCGAAGCCACCAGCCAGCGCTTCTGGGTCAACATCCCCTACACCCCTCCGCCGGACCCCGAAGCCGAAGAACCCCCGCGCTTCAACGACATCCTGAAGTTCCGCGAAGAATTCGGCCTCGACCTCGACCTCAAAGGCGACGAGCTGGCCGTCAACGACCGCATTTTCGAACTCATGGGGGATTGGAACAACCCTCTAACGCCGGCCGGGGAAGTCGCGCGCACGACGAAGTCGAGATGGGGCGTTCCGATGCGAGCCGTCGACCTCGCCGAGCTCGAATACCGCCAGCGGTACGTCGAGCAGGCGGCATCGGCGATTCAGGCCTGGGCTAGCGCCAACGCGCCGAGCACCTACGCCGGCTACTACGTGGACCACCGAGCCGGCGGGATCATCCGAGTTGGGTTTACCCAGAACAACCAGGCAACCGTTGCGAGTCTGGTCGGAGCAGGCGTGCTCGAAGCGGGGGAGCGGGTCACGGCCTTTTCGCAAACGCCCAGTCATTCCTACCAGCAGCTGATCGAAACCCAGTTCACCATTGCTAACGCAGGTTCGCAACTCCCCTCGCTAACCACGGTTTCGATCGATGCCGAAGACAATCTGGTGAAGGTAGGTACGACCGGCACTGCACAAGCTATGAGCAATGCAATTGCCGGTCTCCTAGGCGCTTCAGCTCCGGTCGAAGTGTTCGTGGATCCGAATCCCCCCTCCGGTAATGCTACGACTCGCGAACGAATTAAGGAGCGGATCAGGGCTGGCGAGCGAATCTTCAGAGAAAAGGAAGAAGAAACGTTCGAATGCACCGCGGGGTTTGGGGCGTGGCTGCAGAGCCCCAGTGAGCAAGGTGGTGTACTTGAAAAGCACTTCTTGATCACGGCCGCTCACTGCGGCGATATGGACACCCTTGGATTGGGCACGCTGTTCGAACGGCGTCGCTATCTCAATAAAGCCGAATACAATTTCGCGCCGTTGGGCCACATTCGGCGGAGCGGAATCACGGATCCGCCGCAAGTCGATGCGGCTGCAATCCTCCTGGAGGGTCCAGCGAACGGGTGGGCGCCCCGTGAGATTTTTCTGAACTCCGAATACCCTCAGCCCATTACCGGTGCGACGGCGCCTGTTGAAGGAATGATCGTTTGTACCTCGGGCGCAACGACGAACAAAGTCGAACGAGGAGTTGTGCTGGGAGACCCGGTTCCGTTCGATTATGAAAAACAACCTATATATAACTCTTATGAGGTTCCTGTTGACATTTATGAGCGTCACGGAGACAGCGGGGCTCCCGTCTGGGAGTGCGGGAAAGGAAACGCTGTCGGTTTGTGGAATGCAGGGACCCAGCCTTCTTATGTGACGGCTCTATTGCCCATCGCGGTTGATTCGCCTTGGAATGCAGTGTTCGGGCCTGTTGCTCCCGGCGCACTGGCCAAGCTCGGGTTCCAGCCTGGCAACCTCTCGACTGCGCCATGAGTAATCAGTATTCTCGTAGCATGTTGCGTCACCGGAATAGGCAGCCGTTCTTGGATGGTCGGGAGCTTGATCTCCGTGCTTGTCTCTGGTCGGATCGCTTGGCTTGAGCGCGAATGCTTCGGCTGGCCCGCCGAAGTCCTTTTGCGGTGCGGGTTACGTTCGCAATTTCTTGGGTCAGTTGGACAAGGTCCGCCTCTCGTCCAGGTTTGATTCTTCGGGAGAACTCGAACGGGGCCCGTCTTCTCTGCGGCTCTTCACTACTCGCCGGCAGCTTGTCCCGATTGGCAAGGGGCGGTTTGGCGCCCATGGAGCTGTCATCAGTCAAAAAGGCATTTCAAAGCCCTTGAACTGGTGGGTGGTGAGCCAGCTGGAGAGGGTCAACGGCCGCGGCGAAGGAGTACTCGTCAAAAGCAGGCGCCAGTTCGTGAAGAAGGTGGCAGGCTTTAATAGTCGAGACTTTGGCTTTGCATCGACGGCAGCCCGTCCCGGCTTGTACCGGCTAACTGTCGAAATCCAGAATGACGCCGGAAAATTACTAGAGAGGCACCAGGAAGCCTACCGCGCTCTTCCTGTCGAATCGGACCTAAGGCTCTCAAAGAGTTTTGAAAGCCTAGCGGCTGGCGAAGCGGGGATGATTCGCATAGACAACTACGGAACTGTCGATGCCAGTTTCGGAGAAAATTATCGACTGTGGACCGCTTCTGGGGAAGAGGTGCCTGTGAATCGAGTGTTCGTGAACGTCGCCTATAACATTGCGGGGGGAGTGGCCGCGGAATGCTGGACATTCGTCGTTCCGCAGGATCTCGCGCCCGGGGAATACATCATCGGGTCGGTCGCGAGAGATGACATCAAACATAGGCAGCTCCTCACAACTACCTTCTCGGTCACCTAGACTTGTGGACACCGCACCTGGGCGGATGCAAATTGGGAGTTAGTGACGCATTGGCGAGAGCTTGCTCTGGCGCGATAGCAGAGTCTGCACTATTGCTTTGCGTGGCGTCACCAGCGGATTCGCAGCGGCTTGCCTTTTCATTTTGCAATACGAAAAACTTGCAAAAGGTTGAAGCTCGAGCCTCAGGATCGAGGACGCAAGAGGTTACTTTGGCTATGGAGAGCGATGTACTAGAGGCTGGAGTACGTTCGACGGCGCGGCTATTCAATCGAGGCGAGTCCAGGGGCAGGCTACGGCTTGGCCGTGAGAATTGAACGGCTGGTCAATGGTCAGTGGGTTCTGGACCCAGCCACTCCGAAGGGGCCGTGGCCAAAGAAGCTTGGACGGTTGGATCCCGGTGGGCTTAGCACCTGCTTTCGCTTTTCTATGCCTTCTAGCCAGCCAGAAGGCAAGTATCGATTTACGGTACCTGTACAGCTCGAGCGAGGGGTGGGGCATCGCAGTGCGCGGTTTCAAATCCGGTGACAAACTCGCCGAGGCAATGACTTGAGAAAACGCCTTCCAAAAAGCCGCGGAGCCCTGGTGTTCCTTGTGGTCATGGCTTGGAGCATGGCAACGGCGAGTGGGCATGTCGAGCGAGGGCGCGGCTTCTGCCAGCGGGACCTGGTGAAGGACTACCTGGCTGCCGTGGAGCACGCAGCCCCGCTGAACGAAGTTCCTGCTTCCAGAAAGTTGCCATTCGCGCCCCGGGGGTTGCTTGTCTATCCATATCCCGAAAGCCCTCTTGTCGGTCGAGGTGCTGTCGGCTTTGGAATTGCCGACGAAGCCGTCAATTGGCCGCGGCACCTCAACTGGACCGCCAGCGCTTCGCTGAGCCGGGTGAGCGCGAATGGGCGGGTCCTGAAGGTCCTCCGACGTAAAACCAGACGGCTGGGAACCCGCAAGCTGAATCGCGATCCAAACTTCGGCCCTAGGTTTGGGGTGCCCGGCGCGCCGGCCTACTACCGAGCCGAGATCGCATTCAAGTCGCTCAAGGGGGATGTCCTAGGAGCGTACGCCAGGTACTTCAGGGTCATGAAACCGCGCTTCGAGGTTGATATGAGGATTAATGACAGCGTGCTAGAGCCCGGTCAGGTGCTTCGGGCCAGGATCGAGAATCTCGGGACCGAACCGGTATCGGCAGAGCTGGTCGTCTCCGTAGCGAAGCGAGAAGGACCCGGTTGGGGTTTAGTTACCAGGATCTACCCCAACCATCGAGTAATTGACGGCAGAGCGCGCGTTTCTGGCGGGTACGCGGGCCATTGCTTTACCTACAGAATCCCGCAAGATGCCGGCGAAGGGCAATACAGGATCACCGAGGGGCTTCGGCGTTACCTCAAAGAAGAGAAGGGGGAAGGGCGGGTACTCGGTGCAGGTTTCAGCGTGCGCGCTCAGCCCTCGAGCGACTGACTCGGCATCCGGAATGACGCCAGCCCGACGACCGTCGGGATGAGTTCCTCGATGTCGTCTGTGCGCTGGAGAGATTCGCTCTCCAGGCTCGGTAGCCATCCGAGCAGCTCGTCGAGGGCCTGGGACAGTTCGGTCCAGGCGGGGCGGTCGAGGAGGACTGGCTTCCAGGAGAAGTGGCGGTCGTCCTCGGCGTCGAAGGTGCCGGCGTCGATTGCTTCGGTGACCCGTTCCATGTAGGCGTTGAGGAAGGACTGGGACATTTCCTGGCGGACGAGGAGGGGGAGCGACTCCCAGGACGCGGTGTCCAGATAAGGGCGCGTCAGTCCCCGGTAGATCCGCTCGACGCCGCCACCGCGGCGCCCGCCTTTACGTTCTTCGAGGATCTCCACCAGACCCCATTTGGCGAGTTCGCGGAAGCAGCGGGAGATGTGGGTCATCGAACCGCCGATCTCTTCTACGAACTGCGAGGGGCTCAGGGGCCGGCTCGACAGCTCGAAGAGGATCCGCGATCGCCACTTGTTGGAGAGCGCCTTTGCCATCCGTGGGCCGAAGGCGATTTCGGAGTTGTCCTCCGGCGGAGGCTGGTGGCGTCGGGATGCCAGCAGCATGGTGGTGGGGGACTGGGGCGAGCGAAAGGCCGAAAGGCCGACCACGGTGGGGATTCGCTCGCCGTCGGGGTCCTGCAGCCGACGATCGGCCTCGACGGCAAGCTCCGGCAGCCACTCGAGCACCTCGTCCAGCCGCCGCCCCAGCTCGAGCCAGGCGGGGCGGTCGAGCGCAACTCCGTCCCAGGAGACGTGGCGGTCGAGCTCGGCGTCGAAAGTGCCGCTCTCGACAGCTTCGGCGATGCGGGCGAAGTAGGCGCTGACGGCGGTGCGCGACCAGGAGTCGCGCTCGGAGCGGGAGACGCTCTTCCAGGTCGTGGTGTCGAAGTGGGCTCGCCGGATGCCGCGATAGACGTGTTCGATCGCGGCGCCGCTGCGGCGGCCCGGGCGCTCTTCGATCACCTCGACGAAGTCCCAGTCGGCGAGCTGGCGGAAGCAGCGGGAGATCTGCGTCAGCTCGCCGCCGACCTCCTCGACGAACTGCGAAGGGCTCATCGGACGCACGCTCAGCTCGGAGAGGACCCGGACCCGCCACGGGTCGGCGAGGGCCCTCGCCATCCGGGCGCTGATCCCGAAGGCCGTCGGTTCCTTTCTTTTGACTGGACTCCCCACTTTTCTCCCCTCAGTAGAAGCTGAGTGTGAAAGCTAACACTAGTGGACACCTTGTGCAGATTCTTTCCTCCCAAACTGGGCTAGCGGTGAGTGCTGCCGGGTTCTGCCAGCGATAAACCCTCCTTCATCAAACGGCTCAGTTTTTGAAGGGGGGTGAGCAAGTTGAAGATCGAGGTCACTACCACCACCGTGCCGACTATCAGCACCAGTAAGTCTGGCTGAGGGACTTTGGGTTCCCCTCCCTGGACGGAGGGAGGGGAACCCCTCAAGCCATGAGTTAACCGTGTAGTTCCTGATCAATTTGCGACTGTGGAGGGAAAGTATGGGGAAGAAGTGGGCGGCCGGCAACGAGGCTCGGCAGACATATGACACCTACGCGCCCGCGTACGAAGACTTCAACCACGGCTACATGTACGAGCGGTGGACGGGGCGGCTGCTGGAGAAGGCGGTAGAGGCGGGGCTGGAGGGGAACCGGCTGCTGGACATCGCCTGCGGCACCGGGCTCAGTTTCGTGACGATGCTGGAGCGGGGCTGGCAGGTGACCGGGTGCGACATCTCGCCGGCGATGCTGGAGATCGCCGAGGAGAAGTTCGGCGACCGGGCCGAGCTGTTCGTCGCCGACATGCGGGAGCTGCCGGAGATCGGCGAGTTCGACCTGATCTGGGCGATCAACGACCCGCTCAACTACCTGCTCTCGGTCGAGGAACTGGAGGCGACGCTGGACGGGATGCGGCGCAACCTCGCCCCGGCCGGGATCGCGCTCTTCGACATCAACACGCTGGTCACCTACCGGACATTCTTCAGCCAGGAGGTCGTCGTCAACCAGAACGGCCGGCGGCTGGTCTGGAAGGGAAAGCTGACGCCCGAGGAGGTCACCCCGGGCGTCTTCGCCGAAGCGGCATTCGAGGAGGTCGGGGCGGAGGGCTCGGCCCACGTCCACCGCCAGCGCCACTTCAGCCAGGCGGAGGTCGAAGGGGCCTTCGGCAGAGTTGGCCTCAAGTGCATCGCCCTGTATGGCGAGCAGGATGGCGCCCTCACCCTCGGCCTCGACGAAAACCTGCACACGAAGGCGGTCTACCTCGTCCGCCTGCCCTGAGCGGGGGCCGGCCGGATTACTGCCGGGTTTTGCCTTCGTAACCGCTCGCGCCCACGCTTACGCTCGGGAAAGAAGTCCCTTAGTGGTTACAGGGATTCACACATATAGAGGAGGAGAAGCAATGGGGGAAGCCGGAATGGTGGCGAAAGGCAAAGCGGCGAGTGCCGTGGCCACGAACGGCAGCGGGGCCAATGGCCACGCCCCCGGCGCCCGGCGCGGTGACAGCCCTCTGGACCGCGTCCTCCACGCTCTCGGTCATCCCATCCGCCGACAGATCCTCCGCTCGCTGGTCCGCGCCGACGGCAGCGCCAGCTCCATCTGCAGGGAGCTGGAGTTGGACCTCAGCGTCGTCTCCTACCACCTGAACCAGGTCCTGGCGAAGGAATGCGGCGTCGTCGAGATGGTCGAGGCCATCGAAAGGCGCGGCGCCCTGGAGAAGGTCTACGCGCTCAGGTTCGAATCGCTGGGCGGTGGCGACCCATTCCCCCGGGCCGCCGCCGCCGAAGGCGTGCGGCCGATGTCGGTCGAGGAGTGCTTCATCGTCGCCGTCGCAGCGATGGACGAAGCGCCCTTCGGCGACCTGCCGGGGAGCACCTGGGAGTGGTCGCTGGCGCGGGTCGACGCCGAGGCGTGGCGGGAGATCTGCGACGCCCGCGAGGAGTTCGACCGCCGGGCCAAGGCTGCGGTCGAGGCAAGCTGCAAGCGCGGCGCCGAAGAGGGCACCCGCGACGTCGTCGTCGGCGCCGCCACTTTCCCCGCGGAGGATCTCCGAGAGGTCGAATAGCTTGCGGGCTGGATGCCCGACCTCGTCGTCCTCTTCCTCGCTGCCTGCGCCACGGCGCTGGCGACCGGGATCGGGGCGATCCCGGTCTGGCTGCTCGGTGCCCGCGCTGCGGCGCTGACGCCGCTCCTGCTCGGAGTCGCCGCTGGGGTGATGGGCGTCGCCTCCGTCGTCGGCCTGCTGCTGCCGGCGGCCGACGAAGGCTCGGCGTGGGAGTTGGTGGCCGGGCTCGCGGCCGGCGCCCTGCTGCTGGGGGTGGCGCGGCGGCGGCTCGACCACGAGTCGGTGTTCATGGGCCGCAGCGGGCCGGGGGCCCGCACCTCGGCCCTCGTCTTCGCGGTGCTCTTCGTCCACAGCCTGCCCGAGGGGCTGGCGGTGGGCACCGCCTACGCGTCGGACCGCGCCGGGCTCAGCCTCTTCGTGATCCTCGCGATCGCGATCCAGAACATCCCCGAGGGGACCAGCGTGGCGATCCCGATGGAGGCGGCGGGCTTCAGCCGCATGCGCCAGTTCTGGACGGCGGTGGGGACCAGCGCCCCGCAGCCGGTCGGCGCCGTGTCGCCTACCTCGCGGTCGAACAGGTCAACGCCCTGCTGCCGCTCTCCTTCGCCTTCGCCGCCGGGGCGATGCTGAGCCTGATCGTCGTCGAGTTGCTGCCGCAGGCTTATGCGGATCGCCGCCGCCGGCTCGGCCCGACCGCCGGCCTGCTCGCCGGCGCCGCGGTGATGCTGGCGCTCGACCTGCTCCTCGGCGTCTGAGCTTCGGCGTTCGTCCTTTGTAGCCCCTGTGGGCGACAATCGACGACGCCGCTCAGAAGCGCCAGCACGCCGAGCGCCACCACCGAGACCGCGACGACCGCCAGCGCCACTGCCGGTCGTCAGCCCGGTCGAAGCGGCCGAGCGCGTGCTCGCCCATCAGCTCCCGGTCCTTGGCCAGCGAGCGGATGAAGGGCAGCAGGACCAGCAGCAGGACCGCGTTCAGCGCCTGGGAGAGGAAGAGGATCTGGATCAGCGGCGCGCCGGGAATCAGCACGAGGCACCGCGGCGAGGGCGTGACCGCGCCGAAGCTGAGGTAGAAGGTCGCGCTCTTCGCGGAAGCCGTCGTCGAGGTCGGCGCGGCGGCCGAGGGTCTCGGAGACCGAGTAGGCGGTGGAGAGGGGGACGATCGCCGCCGCCAGCAGCGCCGCGCCGAGGAAGCCGAGGCCGAAGAGGGTCGCGGCGGCGCTGCCGGCGAGCGGCTCGAGCGCCCGCGCCGCGTCGCTCGCGTCGTCGATGTCGATGCCCTGCGCGTGCAGGGTCGCGGCGCAGGCGACGACGACGAAGAAGCCGATCACGCCGGTCAGCACGGCGCCGACGATCACGTCGACCCGCTCGTAGCGCAGGTCCTTGACCTCGAGCCGCTTGTCGACCGCGTAGGACTGGATGAAGGCGAGCCCCCAGGGCGCCAGCGTCGTCCCCACCGTCGCCACCGCGACCAGCACCGCGTCGCGGTTGAGCGGGATGCTCGGCACGACCAGCCCGTGCGCCGCCGCGCCCCAGTCGGGGTGGGCGAGGATCCCGGCGACCACGTAGGCGATGAAGACCGAGCTGAGCGCCAGCAGCAAGTGCTCGACCCGGCGGAAGCTCCCGCGCAGGACGAGGATCGAGACCCCGATCGCCGCCAGCGGCACGCTGACGTAGCGGCTGGTCCCGGTCAGCAGTTCCATCGCCGCCGCCACCCCGGCGAACTCGGCGCAGAGCGTGCCGGTGTTGGCGATCACCAGCGCCGAGGCGACCAGCCCGGCGGCTCGCTGTCCGTAGCTGCTCCCGGACCAGGGTCAGCAGCCCCTTGCCGGTGACGACGCCGAGTCGCACCCCGACCTCGTGGAAGACGATCAGCGCCGCGGTCGAGAGCGCCAGCACCCAGAGCAGCTCGTAGCCGTAGCTTGGCGCCGAGGATCGAGTAGGTGGTGATCCCGGCCGGGTCGTCGTCGGAGAGGCCGGCGAGGACGCCGGGCCCGACCACCGCCAGCAGCGCCGCGACGCCGCCCGCGCGCAGCAGGTGGTGCCGGCGCCGCGCCAGGCGCCAGTGGATGTGGCGACCGGGCGTGCGGTGCGGGCCGGGCCCGGGGCGACGGTGCGGTAGCTCCACGGTGCTATTACCTTGACGCCGCGGCGGGATAGACTCGCCGCGTACATATCGGTCGGTGGTCAAGGGAAGTCCGGTGCAAGTCCGGCGTGGTCCCGCCACTGTGACCGGGTGGAGGAGTTCGCAGGCGCTGCGGCGCCGGCCACTGGGGGCGACACCTCGTCCCCGGGAAGGCGCGTCCTCCCTGATCCCGGAAGCCAGGAGACCTGTCCCCGGCCTTTGCCAATTCAACCCTCGAGGAAAGGGTGGCTAAATGCCAAGAAGTAACTCGTTCCGGCTGGCGCTCGCATGCGCGCTGGCTCTCTCCCTGACCCTGGCCTTCACGGCGCTCGCCGCGGCCAAGGGGCCTGCAGGCGGACCTCCGCGTGGTCGGCAGCGGCAGCAAGGTGCTGGCGGAAAAGACCGTCGCGTCGGCCAACGTCTCGATCGCGGCCAGCTCCAAAGCGACCTGCTTCGGGCCGGGCACCGGCGGCAGCGGCGACCAACTGGCGCTGAAGGGCAACACGGCGATGGGCCTGCTCGCCAGCGGCGCCAAGACCATCCCGGCGCTGAAGCCGCTGCTGATCACCGACAGCTTCGACTTCGGCTACGCGGTCTGCGGGGTCGGCTCGAGCGTCGCCAAGGGCAGCTCGTCCTGGTACCTGAAGATCAACCACAAGTCGCAGCTGGTCAGCGGCGACGCGGCGAAAATCAAGGCCGGCGACGAGGTGCTGTGGGCGCTGGCGAAGACCGAAGCGCCGGACTACAAGTACCCCGGCGAGCTGGTGCTGACCGCGCCGGCCTCGGCCACGGCCGGGTCGTCGTTCACGGTGCGGGTCTGGTCGTATGACGAAAAAGGCCGCAAGACCCCGCAGTCGGGGGCGAAGGTGACCGGCGCCGCCGAGCCGACCGGCGCCGACGGCCGCACCACGGTGACGCTGAGCAAACCGGCGAAGCTGACCGCGACGGCGACGGGCGAAATCCCCTCCGCCAAGGTCGCGGTCTGCGTCGGGGGCAAGTGCCCATAGGGCCTACTTCCGAACCCCCCGCACGCGTCTGGCGGCGGCGGGCACGGCGCGGGGCGGCGTCCTCGGGAGGCCGAATAGCGCTTGGCTATTCGGCCTCCCTGCGTCCTTGCCCCGCTTGGCCCGGCGCTCGCCAGCCACGCACGCTGGGTTCAAAAGTAGGCCCTAAATGACCGGACGCCGCGGCACGGCGGTCGCGACTGCGCTGCTGCTGGCAGCGCTCGCGGCCGCCGGCTGCGGCCTCGGCCCCGGCGCCGACGTCGGCGACGTGGGCCTGACGGTGACGCGGGAATTCGGCGCGGTGCCGGTCCTCGACCGCTCGCTGGCGGCGAAGGAATCCGACACCGTGATGCGGCTGCTGGAAGGCGAGGCCGACGTCTCCACCCGCTACGGCGGCGGCTTCGTCCACGCGATCGACGGGGTGACCGAGGAACAGCGCGATGGCGATCCCTACGACTGGTTCTTCTATGTAGACGGGGTGGAGTCGCCGATCGGCGCAGCGGAGGTTGAGCTGGAGGGGGGAGAGCGGGTCTGGTGGGACTACCGCAACTGGTCGACGACCAACCACGTGCCGGCCGTGGTCGGCTCCTGGCCCGCGCCCTTCACGGGGATCGGCGGCAAGCGGCACTCGGTAGCGGTCGAATGCGCAGGCCAAACGCGTGGTTCCTTTGTCGCCCAGGGGGCGACAAAGGAACCACAAGCTTGCGCGGCGGTCCGCCAGGCGCTCGAGGACGAAGGGGTGAAGGTCGCCTCCGGCGAGCCGGAGAAGGCGATCCGGGTGCTGGTCGGGACCTGGGACCGGCTGCGCGAGGACCCGACCGCGCGGCTGATCGAGAAAGGCCCGGCCGAAAGCGGGGTCTACGCGGACTTCTCCAGTGAAGGGCAACTGGAACTCGTCGGGCTGGACGAAGGCGGCGCGCCGGCGCGGAGTTTCTCTCCCGACACCGGCCTCGTCGCCGCCACCAGCCGCTACGGCGGGTTGCCGGTCTGGGTCGTGACCGGGGCGACGCCGGCGGCTGTGCGGAACGCCGCCGAAGCGCTCGACGCCGAGCACCTGCGCGACCATTACGCGGTGGCTGTCGTCGAGAACGGGAAATCGACGCCGTTGCCGCTGGAGGGGCGATGAAGTCTCCCTTCGCCTACCAACCGCGCCCGCGGCCGCTGCAAGTGGCCTCGCCTGGGGCCGCGGTCGCCTACCTGGGCGCGATCGTCGTTGTCGCCTTCCTCTACTCGAGCCCGGTGATTCTGGTTGCGGCCGGCGCGGCGGCGGTCCTCGCCGGGTGGCTGGCCGGGGCCACCCGCGCCGTCCGCGTCGCCCTGAAGATGGGCCTGGCGCTGGCGCTGCTGATCATCGTCGTCAACGCCCTCGTCGTCAGCCGCGGCGAGACGGTGCTGGCGCGGCTCGGCGAGTGGCCGCTGCTGGGTCAGGTCGACGTCACCTTCGAGGCGATCGTCGCCGGCCTCTCCGGCGGCCTGCGCGCCGCGGTGACGCTGGTCGCCGCCGCCGTCTACTCGGCCTGCGTCGACCCCGACCGGGTGCTGCGGGTGCTGCGGCCGCTGGCCGGCCGCTCGGCGCTGACCGCGACCCTGGTCTCGCGGATGGTCCCGGTCGCCGCCGCCGACGCCTCGCGCCTGCGCGACGCCTCGCGCCTGCGCGGCCCCGGCGCCGCCCCGGTCGGCAAGGCGCCGCTGGCCCGCCGCCTGCTCGCCGGTTCCCTCGACCGCGCCGTCGACGTCGCCGCGACCCTGGAGCTGCGCGGCTACAGCCTCGACGCGCCGCGCGCCCGCAACCGCCGCGCCCGCTCCCGCTACGACCGCCGCTTCTACGCCGTTGCGGCGCTGGTCCTCGTCGCCGCGATCGCCGGCAAGGCCCTCGGCGCCGACGACTTCCAGACCTACCCCTCGGTCGAGATCGGCTTCGGCCCGGCGACCCTCGCCCTCGCGGCCCTGATCGCCCTCAGCGGCCTGGCGCCGGCGCGGAGGCGTGTGGCGCCTTTCTCTCGCATAGAGAGAGGAAAGCGACACTCCCCGGAGGTGGCCCGTGTCTGAGCTGGCGATTCGCCGCGGGGCGGCGCCGGCGCTTGCGGTCGAGGGCCTCGGCTATTCGTATCCGCATGCGGCACGGGCGGCGCTCGAGGACGTCTCGCTGGAGGTGGCGCCGGGGGAGTTCGTCCTCCTCGCCGGGCGCTCGGCTTCGGGCAAGTCGACCCTGCTCAAGGCCGCCTGCGGCCTGGTCCCGCATTTCCACGGGGGAGAGATCGAGGGCGAGGTCCGGGTCGGCGACCTCGACGCGATCTCCTCGGGGCCGGGAGAGCTGGCGGCCGAGGTCGGCTACCTCGCCCAGGACCCCGAGACGCAGGTGGTCTCGACCACGGTCGCGGCCGAGATCGAGCTCCCCTTGGAGATGCGCGGCGACGAGCCTGCCGACCGCGCCCGCGCCGTCGAGGAGGTCGCCCTGGCCCTCGCGATCCCGCACCTGCTCGACCGCACCGCCGACACCCTCTCCGGCGGCGAGCTGCAGCGCGTTGCCCTCGCCGCCGCCCTCGTCACCCGCCCTCGCCTGATCCTCCTCGACGAGCCCACTTCCCAGCTCGACCCGGTCGCCGGCGATGAGCTGATCTGGCTTCTGCGCCGCCTCAACGAGGAGTGGGGGGTGGCGGTCCTGCTGGCCGAACATCGGCTGGAGCGCTGCCTCGCGGCGGCGGACCGGGTGGTGGCGATGGAAGGTGGACGGGTCTCCTTCGACGGCGCTCCGGCCGACTTCCTCTCCTGGGCTCAGGATTCCGATCCCGCCCTGGAGACCCCGGCGGCGCGGCTTTTCTCCCTTGCCGGCATCGAGCCCCTTCCCGTCGGGGTCCGGGATGCACGACAAACGCTGCGAGGGATGGGGATCACTCACCCTCCTAATCGATCAAGTAGGAGGGTGAGTGATCCCCATCCATCAGACCCCGCTCTCACTACGAAGGGCCTCTGGGTCGAGCTCGATCGCGGCGAAGACATGCGGGACGTCCTCAAAGGAATCGACCTGACGATCAGCCGCGGCGAGCGCGTCGCCCTGATGGGTCGCAACGGCGCCGGCAAGAGCACGCTGCTGCGCACGGCCGCCGGGTTGCATGAGCCTGTCGCCGGCAAGCTCGAGGTCGCCTCGATCGCACTGCTCACCCAGAATCCCGGCGACTACCTGGTCCGCGAGCGGGTCGGGGACGAGCTGCCGGGTGACGACGGCCTGGCCGCGCTGCGCGCCGTTGGCCTCGAGCGCGCGGTCGACGCGGACCCGCGCGACCTCTCCGGCGGCGAGCGTCAGCGCCTCGCCCTGGCGATCGCCCTCGCCGGTCGCATGGAAGGCGAGCAGCTACCCGGCGTCGTTGCCCTCGACGAGCCGACCCGCGGCATGGACCGCGCCCGCAAGGGCGAGCTGGTCGGGATGATTGGGCGCCTCGCCGAGGCCGGCGCGGCGGTGATCGTCGCCACCCACGACGTCGAGTTCGCCGCCGAGTTCGCCGAGCGCGTCGTTCTCCTCGGCGACGGTGTCGTGATCGCCGACGGGCCGATGACCGAGATCCTCTCCGGCGGCTGGTACTTCGCCACCGAGGTCGCCCGGGTGCTCGACCTGCCGGGCGTCGTCACCCCCGAGCAGGGCGCCGCGGCGCTGGGGGCGGAGCAATGACCTGGGAGGTCGCCAGCTTCCTGATCGTCGGCGCGGCGATCATCGCCGGCTTCGCCTGGTACGAGCGCTCGCGGCCGCCGGCGCAGGTCGTCGCCCTGGTCGCCGCCCTCGCCGCGCTGGCGATCGCCGGCCGCATCGCCTTCGCCGCCTTCCCCAACGTCAAGCCGACCACCGACATCGTCGTCTTCGCCGGTTACGCGCTTGGCGGCGCCCCCGGTTTCGCGGTCGGCGCCCTCACCGCCCTCGTCTCCAACTTCTGGTTCGGGCAGGGCCCGTGGACGCCGTGGCAGATGGTGGGATGGGGGCTCTGCGGCGTCCTGGGAGCGCTGCTGGCGCTCGGAACGCGCAACGCCGGCCGCCTCGTTCTGGCAGCCGTTTGCGGTTTTGCTGGCATTTTGTACGGCGCTCTGTTGAACTTCTCCCTTATGGCGACCTATGGGGGGGACCTTTCCTGGCGGCATTTCCTCGTGCTGCAGGCACGCGCGATCCCGTTTGACGTCGCCCACGTGCTCGGCAACGTGGTCCTGGCGCTGGTCGCCGGACCGGCGATGGTGCGAATGCTGACCCGCTTCCGCGAGCGCTTCGAGTGGAAGCGGCGCGGCGCTCCGCCCGTCCCCGGCGGCGATCGCTCCTGGCGCGGTGCCCTCGGCAGCGGCAGCGTCGCGGCGGTGCTGCTGCTCGTCGCCTGTCTCGCCCTCGTCCCTGCGCCCGCCCAGGCCTCGTCGGTCAGCCGCGCCCTCACCTGGCTCGAAGGCCAGCAGCGCCCCAGCGGTGGCTTCGCCGCCGACAGCGGTCGCGAGCCGGGCGCCGAAATGACCTCCTGGTCGATGCTGGCGCTCGCCGCCGCGGGCCGCAACCCACTCGATGTCGTCAAAGCAGGCAAATCGCCGGTCGACTTCCTCCGTGCCCACCGCAACGAAATCAAGGACGCCGGCGACGTCGCCCGCACGATCCTCTCGCTCCAGGCCGCCGGGGTCGATCCCCGCGACTTCGTCGGCGAAGACCTCGTTTCGCGCCTGCAGGCCGAACGGCGCGACAACGGCTCCTACCAAGGGTGGCCGGGGACCAGCGCCTACGCGGTTCTCGCCTTGCGCGCCGCCGGCGCCAACAGCGCCGCCAAGGTGACGGTCGACTGGCTGCGCAAGGTGCAGGCCAAGGACGGCGGCTGGGGGAACGACCCGCAGAGTCCCAGCACCGCCGACATCACCGGCGCCGTGCTCCAGGTCCTGACCCCCGGCTCGGAGGCCTCCGACAGCGCGCTCGCCTTCCTGCGCGACGAAAAGCGCCCGAACGGCGGCTTCGCTCCCGGCAAGAACCTCTCGGCCAACGTCCAGGCGACCGCCTGGGTCTCGCAGGGGCTGCTTGCCGCCGGCAAAGACCCGGTCAGCTTCGGTACCGGCGGCAACTCGCTCGCCTACATGCGGGAAATGCAGCAGCCCGACGGCAAGTTCCTGCAGGCGCCGAACACCGAAGTCTCACCGGTCTGGGTGACCGCCGAGGCGATGATTCCCCTCGCCGGCCGCTTCCTGCCGATAGCTACGCCGGCGCGGGAACCGCAGCCGAAGTCGACCCCCGGTTCGAGCTCGAAGTCGGGTGGCAAGAAGTCCAAGGGCTCCGTCACGCCGCCCCTGCCGCCGACGGGCCACAACAGTCCCAAGGACTCGTCCACGATCAAGGAATTCCTCGATGGAGGCTCGACCGATTCGAGCGGCGGCGATGGCAAGTCGAGCAAGGGGAAGTCGTCGGTTCCCAGCGAAGGGACGACCGGGGGCGTGCCGATTCCGCTTCCCGGCGGCGGTCAGCTGCCCGAGGGAGATGGGGGGCACAAGGGGGCGGCGGCGGTCCCAGGTCTGCCCACCGAGCTCGCGCCCGAAGCATCCGAAGTCCAGTACGGCGAACAGGCGTCCGATCCGGTCGGCGGCGGTTCCGATTCCGGCAGTGGCACCGCCGGCGCGATCCTGCTCGGCCTGCTCGCGGGCTGCGTCCTCTTCGGGCTTGCCCTCGCCGGCCGCCGCGGCTGGATGCGCTGGCGCTACGGGCTCTAAGTCACAAAGTCGCCCCACAGTTGGTCCAGAGCCGGCGCTTTCGTGTCTTGTTCTGTTGCAGACTAAAAGTTACGCTAGGCTCATGGCCGTGATGATGCCGAGGGAGAGATGGACCGACGCGCGCCTCGATCAGTTCGAGAAGCATGTCGACGGACGCTTCGACCGCGTCGACGAACGCTTCGACAACTTCGAAGCCCGCGTTGACGAACAGTTCAAGCACGTCGATGCGCGCTTCAAGCAGGTCGACGAGCGCTTCAAGCAGGTCGACCAACGATTGGACAGGATGGACGCTGACATCCGCGAACTGCGCCAGACGGTGACTCGGATGAACGAGAACATGAATAGGAATTTCATCGCGCTGGCGATGCTGATCGTCGCGGCGGTCGTCTTCTTCTGAGCCGACCTGCCTATACCCTCGACGGATGGACGTCGAGACCGCGATCCGCACCCGCCGCACGCATAAGGCGTTCGGGCCGGAGCCGCTGCCGCGCGAGCAGATCGAGGAGCTGCTGGAGCTGGCGAGCTGGGCGCCGAACCACCATCTGACCGTCCCCTGGCGCTTCCGCGTCATCGGCCCCGCGACCTTGCAGCGGTTGAAGGACCTGGCGGGCTCCGAGGGCGCCGCCAAGCTCGACCGCGCCCCGACCCTCGTCGTCGTCTCCTGCCTGCTGAACGGTGACCCGGTCGAGGAGGAAGAGGACCTGCACGCGACCGCCACTGCCTCCTACATCGTCCTCCTTGCCGCCCACGCCCGCGGCTACGCCGGCTACTGGCGCACCCCGGGACTGCTGCGCAGCGACGAGGGCCGCGCCGCCGTCGGCCTGCCGGCGCAGGAGCGCTTCGTCGGCCTCCTCCACCTCGGCTACCCGCGACAGGAGAAGCCCGCCCCCGAGCGCCCCGGCGCCGATCGCACCCTCACCTACCTCGACTGATGCTGACCCGCGCCCGCGCCATCGCGGAGATCGCCGGCAAGCACTTCGAGGTGCTGGTCATCGGCGGCGGTATCACCGGCGCCGGCGTCGCCCTCGACGCTGCCTCGCGCGGCTACTCGGTCGCCCTGCTGGAGCGCGGCGACTACGCCGTCGGCACCTCCAGCCGCTCCTCGAAGATGGTCCACGGCGGCCTCCGCTACCTGCAGAACTTCGACCTCGGCCTGGTCCGCGAGGCGCTGCTGGAGCGCCAGCTGATGGTCCGCCTGGCGCCGCACCTGGTCTACCCGACGCCGTTCCTCGTCCCCGCCCTCGGCGAGGAGCGCCGCGACCGCAAACTGGGACTCGGGCTGAACATGTACGACGTTATGGCCACCACCCGCGCCGGCCGCGGCCGGCGCGAGCGCCGCGCCGGTCGCGAGGAGGCCGAGGACTACTGGTCCCCCGACCGCCACCGCACGATCGACCGCGACGAAGTGCTGGAACTTATCCCGGCGCTCGCCCCGCGCGACCCGCACGACGCCTACCTCTTCTACGACTGCCAGACCGACGACGTTCGCCTCGTCCTCACTGTGCTGGGCGAGGCCGAACGCTTCGGCGCGGTGATGCTGAACGGCGCCGAGGTGACCGAGGTCCTCTCCAAGGACGGCAAGGCGGTCGGCGCCGCCTTCGTCGAGGAGGGGTCGGGCGAGCGGATGGAGGTCGCCGCCGACAGCGTCGTCAACGCCACCGGCGTCTTCGCCGACCAGGTGCGCCCCGAGGAGCTGCTCGGGGAGGAGGACGTGCCGCGGATCTCGCCCAGCCGCGGCACCCACGTGCTGATCGACCAGGCGGACCTGCCGATGGCCAAGGCGGCCTGCATCGTCCCCGCCGGCGAAGGCCGGATGATCTTCTCCCTGCCCTGGTACGGGCGGACCCTGGTCGGCACCACCGACAACGACTTCGACGGCGACATCACACACCCGCGCCCGGCGGCGGATGACGTCGAGTACCTGCTCGACGCCGTCAACGACTTCTTCGGCACTTCCATCGGCGAATCCGACCTGGTCGGCGCCTACGCCGGGGTGCGGCCGCTGATCTCCACCGGCGATCCGCGCAAGTCGGTCGACATCTCCCGCAAAGCCGAGCTGTACGAGACCTCCTCGGGGATGCTGACGATTACCGGCGGCAAGCTCACCACCTGGCGGCGGATGGCGAAGCAGACGGTCGATCGCCTGGTCGAGCGCGAGGGCCGCGAGGCTCCCTGCCACACCGACGAGATTCCGCTGGGGATGGAGGCGCGGCCGGAGGACCTCGAGGCGCCGGCGGGCGTGGGGGAGGAGGCGACCGAGCAGCTTACCTTCCGCTACGGCCACGCCGCCCGCAAGGTCCTGGACATCGCCCGCTCCGATCCGGAGCTGGCGCAGCCGATCGTCCCCGGGCGCCCCGACCTGCTGGCCGAGGTCGTCCTCGCCGCCCGCCTCGAGCAGGCGCGCAGCGTCGCCGACGTGCTGCTGCGCCGCACCCGGCTGGGGGTCCTGGCGGCGCCGGAGCTGCGCTCGGCCAAGGCGGTGCGGCCGGTCGCCGACGCGCTCGGGGCCGAGCTGGGCTGGTCGCGCCGGCAGCGCTCGCGCGAGGCGGACGCCTGGCTCGAGGCCGCTGCCGTCGAGGGAACCGACCCCGCCGCCGCTCGGCCGGGCGGTTGAATAACCTGCGGCCTCGATGAATAAGGCTGAGCTGGAGAAAAAGCACCTGTCCGACCTGCACCTGCTTGCCGCCGAAGCCGGCGTGCCCAAGTACCGGATGCTGAGCAAGCGCGAGCTGGTCGACCAGCTGGCCGGGGGGAACGGAGGTTCACCCGCCGCTGCACCCGCGAAAGCCGAGAAACGCGAGGAGCGGGGTGAGCGACCGCGCCGCCGCCGTCGCGAGCGGCCCGAGAAAGCGCAAGCGCCCGAGCGCGAGCGCGCTCCAAGACGCGAGAAGGCCCCCGAGCCCGAAGCTGCCTCTGAGCCCGAGCCGAAGGCTTCGCAGCCGACCGCCGCACCCGCCGCCGAGGCACCGCGCCCGCGCCGCCGGCGTCGGCGTCGCTTCGGCCGCCGCGGCAAGCAGGGCGTGACCCTGCAGGGGCTGCTGCTGCCGGCCGAGGCCGGCCGCCAGGCGCTGGTCTTCGCCGAGACCCGCGAGGGCTGCACGGAGCTGCTGCGCGGGGTAGCCGCCGACCTCGCTGCTGATTCGAAGGGCCCGGACCCGGTCGCCCTGCTGATCGACCCCAGCCCGGAGGAGCTCGCCGACTGGAAGCGGGATGCGCCGCAGGCGGAGATCGTCTCCGCCGGCCAGCCGCGCCACGCCAGCGACGCCCTCGCCCAGGCTGCCGCCCGCGCTGGTCAGGGCGAAGACGTGATCCTGCTTGTTGACTCGCTGACCCGGCTCGGCGAGGCCTACGACGACGCCGAGGCGGCGAAGGAGTTCTTCGACGCCGGCCGCGCCCAGGGCGGAACCGGCGGCGGCTCGCTCACCGTCGTTGCTGCTCTAGAGCGCGCGAACGACTAGCGCCGGTAGGCGATGCGGCGCCACGACGGCTCTTTGCTGAGCTCGATCAGTTCGTCGCTGCGGTCCGGCTGCACGTAGCCGAAGGTCTGGGTGCGCTCGTCGAAGACGACGTCCAGCTCGCCCTCCTTGACCCGCTGGTCGAGCCAGGCGCCGCGGAAGACGAGGCGGCGGATCCAGTGCACGAGGCTGCGGTTGGAGGGACCGACCAGGTCCTCCCAGTTCTCGTTGATGTGCTCCCCGAGGCGGGAGCTGGGCTCGGCGATCTCGCCGCTGACGGCGAGGTCGAGGAGGTCGTCCAGCTCTTCGGCGCTGAGGCCCTGGTCGACGAAGCGGAGCTTGACCGCGGCCTGCTCGACCCGCTGTCCGAAGTCTTCCTCGTTGAAGGCGAAGCGGAGCTCGCCGTACTCCAGGACGTAATCGGAGCCGGACTCGTAGTTCCCTCTGCGGGTCGTTTTCTTATCCATGAGTTGAAGCCAGTCCGCTCGCGCAAGCCCGGCGCGAACAGGTGCAAGATCTTGCCGATCATCGTAGAGACGTGCCCGATCAGGCAGGTGTCTGAACGTGCGGTTGCACCCTGGTGGCTCTGTTGCACTTCTTCTGCTCAGAACTGGGTAGAAGTTCGGGCGAGACGCGATGGTTGACCTCCACTGCCACATCCTCGACGCGATCGACGACGGGGCCAGAGACGCCGACGACAGCGTCGCGATGGCTCGCCAGGCGGAGGCGGACGGGATCGAGGCCGTCTGCGCGACCCCGCACATCCGCCACGACCACGACGTGCGGATCGAGGAGCTGGCGGGGCGGGTGCGGGGACTGAACGAGCGGCTGGAGCGGGAAATGGTCGCGGTGCGGATTCTCCAAGGGGGCGAGGTGGCCGAGATCGCGGTCGAGGACCTGAGCGAGGAGGAGCTGGCGCGGGTCGCCCTGGGCGATGGCAACTGGATCCTGCTCGAGCCGGCGCCGGGGCCGCTGGGCGAGAGCCTGTTGCGGCGGGTCGCCTACCTGGCCGAGCGCGGCCACCGGACGATCGTCGCCCACCCCGAGCGCCACCTCTCGGCAGACATGTTCGAGCGGATGGCGGCGCTTGTGGCGGAGGGAGCGCTGATCCAGGCGACCGCCGACTTCTTCCTGCGCGAGAACATGGCCGCGGGGATGCTGGCGATGGCCGAGCGCGGCCTGGTCCACGTGCTCAGCAGCGACGCCCACACCGTCCACGGCGGCCGCCCGGTGCGAATCTCCCCGGCGCTCGAGCGCTTGCGCGAGGTCGAGATCCTTGCCCCGCACATCGACTGGATCGCCAAAACCGCCCCCAGCGCGATCGTCAACGGCGACCCCGTCGACCCCCCATACGCCCCCCAGCTCTAGGTCGTTTCCACCATTTGAGCCCCCAGAGGGGCCAAAAGGGTGGAAACGATCAACCCAGGGGGCGTAGCTGGACGCGGGCTGCCAGCTCCTCGATCACCTGGCGGGAGCCGGTGCCGAGGCCGCTGTGGAGGAAATTCGTCGCCCCGGCGGCGGCGCTGAGGCGGAGGATGTCGTCCCACTCGCGCCCGGCGGCGATCGTCGCCGCGAGCGCCCCCATCATCGAGTCGCCGCATCCCTCGCGGGAGCCATGCTCGAACTTCGGCGGGGTCAGCTCGATGAAGCGGCCGTCGCGCAGCGCCAGCGCCGGATCGCCGGCGCGGGTGACGATGACGCTGCCGGCGCCCTCCTCGGCCACTCGTTCCATCGCCGCGCGCATCCGCTCCTCGGTGTCGACCGGGCCGGAGATGAAGCCGGCGATCTGCCAGTCGTTGATCTTCACCAGGTCCGGCTTGCCCTCCAGCGACTTCTCGAGACGGGGGAGGAGAGATCGACGATCGCCGGCACCCCGTTCGACTTCACGTCGGCGACGAGGCTGCCGTAGATCTCCAGCGGCACGGTGTTGTCCGGGTAAGGGCCGCAGACCGCCAGCAGGTCGCAGTCCAGCGCGGCGGCGATCGTCACCGAGAAGAGCTCGTCGACCTCGTGGCGGGAGGCGGGGAGGGCGGCGCTCTGGGCGACCGGCTCGCGCTCGCCGCTACGGCGGTCGTGGATGTAGGTGCCGCTTGGCCCGGCCGTCTCCACCAGCCGCAGCTCGACCGGCATCTCCTCCAGCAGCGGCCGCAGGACGCTGCCAACCTCGCCGCCGACGAACCCGCAGAGGACCGGGTCGGCGCCCAGCTCGGCCGCCATCCGCGCCACCCAGACCCCCTGGCCGGCGGGGTGGATGTGGATGTCGTCGCCGCCTTCGGCGCTGAAGGACTCGATCGCGATCGAGACCATCGGGTTGGGGCTGAAGATCGCGACCCTGGGTCTGTTGGATATCGAGGGGCTCGGGCATGGGGGGAGAGTCTCACGATGCCCTCGCGCTTGAGGGTCCGTGGAAACCCTCATTCCCGTTGCAAAGGATTTCCGAACTCGTCTGCTCGGCCTCGCCTGGCGCGACCGCGAGCGGACCGGCCCGGGCCTGCTGATCCCGCGCTGCTCGAGCGTCCACACCTTCGGCATGCGCTTCGAGCTGGACGTCTACTTCCTCGACGCCGAGGGGCGGGTGATCGCTGTCCGCCGGCGAGTGCCGCCGCGCCGGGTCGCTCTGGCAGCGCGGCGCTGCCGCAATTTTGGAGATTCCCTCGCCGCCGCAGGGGGGAGAGTCCGCCGGCCTGGGGACTTAGCCCGCCATGCTTCCCCAAAGACAAGAGATCGCCAGCCTGGTCGTCTGCGAGGACGACGCCGTAACCCTCGACCTGCTCTGCGAGCACCTTGCGGCAGACCGCTTCGGCGTGATGCCGGCCCCGAGCGCCTCCGACGCGCTTCGCCTTTGCAGATACAACCACCCGGACTTATTGCTCCTCGACCTTTCGCTGCCGGATGCCTCCGGCCTAGACGTCCTGCGGGAGATCCGCGAGGCCGACGGGATCGACTCCCGCTTCGACCCGCGGCTGCCGGTGATCGTCCTCACCGGCCGCAGCGGCGACACCGACAAGGTCCGCGGCCTCGATGCCGGGGCCGACGACTACCTGACGAAGCCGTTCCAGTACGGAGAGCTTCGGGCCCGCATCGGCGCCGTGCTGCGCCGCCGCCTCCATCCCCAGGACGGGCCCAGCCGGGTGGGCGACCTGGTTATCGATCCGCTGCGCCGCAAGGTCACGGTCGGCGAGCGCGACGTGCCGCTCTGGCGAAGAAGGAATTCGCCCTGCTGCGCATGCTCGCCACCGACCCGACCCGGGTCTTCACCAAGCAGGAGCTACTCGACGCCGTCTGGGCCTACAAGGGCAACCAGAAGACCCGCACCCTGGACTCCCACGCCTCCCGTCTGCGCCGCAAGCTCGACCCCGAGGAGGGCCGCTTCGTCATCAACTGCTGGGGCATCGGCTACCGGCTGATCGACGGCTAGCTGAGAGAAAAGTGCGGCGTCCCCGGTTGGCCGGGGACGCCGCCAGGACTACTTCTTTGACTTCTTCTTCGGCTTCGCGCTGGCGGGCACCTCGAAGTGCATGATCGCCAGCTTGGTGGAGAAGCCGTCGCCGTCTTTGCCGAGGCGCTTGGCTGCTTCCTTCTGGATCTCTCCGGCGCTCTTGACGGTGTCGGCGAGGACCTTGTTGAGGTCCTTCCAGCCTTTCTCGTCGAGCATCAAGGGGGTGTCGGAGAGGTGGGAGTCCTTGCGGCCCTCGATTGTCCCCTCCGCCATCGCCTCGGTCGCGCTCTGGCCGATCGACTCGAGGATCGAGCCGGAGATGCCTTTGCGGGCCGAGGCCGGGATCTTGGCCCAGTCGGAGTCGCTGAGGAAGGCGCGGTCGGTGGCGCGGTAGAAGTGCTCGACCGCACCGCGGCGCGGCTCGGTTTTCACCAGTTCGACGCAGTCGTACTCGAGCAGGGTTTTGACGTGGTAGCTGACGTTGCCGAGCGGCTCGCCGAGCTCTTGCGCCAGCTGGTTCGGGCTCGAGATCCCTTTATGGAGGGAGCTGAGGATCCGGACGCGCAGGGGGTGCGCAAGGGCCTTCGCAAGCTGCTGGGTAATGCCCTCTGGGGACGTGCGGGACTGTGGCAAAGGAGGACCTCCGTTTCTGCTCGGGCGGGGGAGACAGTTGGTGGCAGGGTCGCCCGAGTTACTAGACAAGTATTCCAAAACGCCATGCGGAAACTCTCTCCGCAGAAGAGAATATGCAGTGAAAAAAACTAACTGCTGTATTCGGCTCCACCTTCAAAATTCTCCATTTGGGAACCGTTGTGTACGGAGTTAGGGTCTAGCTTGGCGCGCTCGTCCTTTGCGGCGCCTGGCCGAGACCGCTTCGGGGGACGGGCGCGCTTCGCCTGCTGAAGGCGCAGTTTGCGGTCGGCGCTCGCGGGTCCAGGGGGAGAGATTTGCGTCCCGTTCCCTTGGGCTCTGCGATGAGCGCAGGAGAAGCGAGATAGGCAATGCCACTGGAGCTGGCAGAGCTGGCGGCGGGCCTGCCGATGGCCGCCTCGTTTGCGATGGCAGGCGGGATTTCGGCCCTGCGCGAGGGGCGCCGCCGGTCGGCGCTGAACGAGGCGGTGCACGAGCTGCGCCGGCCACTGCAGGCGATCGCCCTCACCGCTCCGCCACCGCCCGAGCAGGCGACGGCGTTCGAATCGTCGTTGCAGATGGCGGCCGCGGCAGTCGACCGGCTCGACCGCGAGATCAACGGCGGGCCGGCGCCGGAGCAGGTCGGCGTCGTCCCCTTCCGTGAGTTGGTCGAGGCGGCGGTGAAGCGATGGGAGGTCACGCGCGTCTCTCGATCACCGGGCAATGATTCTTAAGTGTGGAGTCGGCGATTCGGCTCCTGTCCGGCGACCGGGTCGAGATCGCTCAGGCGGTGGACAACCTGATCAGCAACGCGGTCACCCACGGTAAGGGAGAGGTCGCGGTCGAGGTTCGGGCGGTCGGCCACAATGCCCGGCTGGTTGTCGTCAACGGCAGGAGAACGGAGGCGACGGGCTCGCCTTGGACGACGCCGCGGCCTCCGTGGCCGGATCTCCGGCCGCGCCCGCCACGGCCACGGGTTGCGGATCGTGCAGCGGGTGGCGGTGCGGCACGGCGGCAGCTTCCGGCTGCGCACTCGCGGCGGGGTGTGCGAAGCCGTGCTCGATCTGCCGCTCCGCGGGGTTCCCGGATGAGCCGGCGGCGGCGGGCGATCGGGTTCCTGCTCGGGGCGTTCTTCGCCGCGGCCGCCGCCGCGACGATCGCCGACGGTTACGGCCAGAGCGTGGTCCGGGGTTACGGCGAGCTGCGCCCGGTCCTCGTCGCCTCCGCCGACCTGCCCGCGGGGAAGGAGATCGACCCCGCGGTCGCCACCGAGATGCTCGAGGTGCGGCGGGTGCCGGTGCGGTTCGCCCCCGCGGCCGCCCTGGCGGCGCCGCAGGAAGCACTCGGCCTGGTTCCCACGGCGACGGTCCCCGCCGGCTCTTACCTGCTGGCGGCGCAGCTGCGCCCGCCCCGGCTCGCCGGCCCGGGGCGCGAGCCTCGGCAGCGGGCGGCGCCCGGTCGAGATCGCCGTCAGCGGCGCCGGCGCGCTGGCGCGCCTACGGCGGCCAGCCGGTCGGCTCGCGGGTCGACGTCATCGTCACCACCGAACCCTCGGGTTCGGGCGACGGCCGTACCTACGTGGCCGCCGCCGGCGGTCCCGCTCCTGGCGCTGACGCCGGGCGGAACGGGCGAATCGGGGGAGGCGACGGTCACCCTTGGGCTGACCCGCCCCCAGGCGCTGCGCCTGATCGCCGCCGAGAGCTTCGCCCGCCGCGTCACCGTCATCCCGGGCTGATGGACCGGCGCGAGGGCGACGTCGCCGAGCTCGCGGTAGCGCTGCGCGAGCGGCTGGTCGAGCGCCGCCGCGCCGACTCCGCCGCCGGGCGCCGGCGGGACGAGGACATCGCCGGCTCCGCGCGGGCGCTCGTCGACGACCTGGCTGCGGTCCTCCCGGACGAGGAGCGCGAGCAGGTCGTCGAGCGGATCGTGCGCGACAGCGTCGGCCTCGGCCCGCTCGAGGTGCTGCTCGCCGACCCGGCGGTGGAGGAGGTGATGGTCAACGCGCCACGACCGCATATATGTGGAGCGCCGCGGCGTTCTGGAGGCGACCGATGTCGCCTTCGAGAGCGAGGAGGAGTTGCGCAACGCGATCGAGCGGATCCTGGCGCCGCTCGGCCGCCGGGTCGACGAGCTGAGCCCGATGGTCGACGCCCGGCTCGCCGACGGCTCGCGGGTCAACGTCGTCATCCCGCCGCTGGCGATCGACGGGCCGACGCTCTCGATCCGCCGCTTCGGCGCCAGTCCGGCCCGGCCCGGAGGAGTTGGTCGCGCTCGGGACGCTGAGCGAGCGAGCAGCGGCATCTGCTCGAGGAGGCGGTCGGGCAGCCGGCGCAGCGTCCTCGTCAGCGGCGGCACCGGCTCCGGCAAGACGACCCTGCTCAACGCCCTCTCCAGCTTCCTCGATCCCGGCGAGCGGGTGGTGACGATCGAGGACGCGGCCGAGCTGCGGCTGCAGCAGCCGCACGTGGTCCGGCTCGAGAGCCGGCCCGCCGGGGTCGAGGGCCGGGGCGAGGTGACGATCCGCGACCTGCTGCGCAACGCGCTGCGGATGCGGCCCGACCGGATCGTGATCGGCGAGGTGCGGGGCGTCGAGGCGCTCGACCTGCTGACCGCGCTCAACACCGGCCACGACGGCGCCCTCTCGACCGTCCACGCCAACTCGCCCGGCCGACGCCCTCAACCGGCTCGAGACCCTGGCGCTGATGGCCGGGGTCGGACTGCCGCACGCCGCGGTGGCCGAGCAGGTGCGGCGCGGGATCGACCTCGTCGTCCACATCGAGCGCCGGCCCGACGGGGCGCGGCGGGTGAGCGAGATCGCCGAGGTAGGGTCGTGACCCTGCCGGTCCTGATCGCCGCCGCGGCGGGTGGCCTGGGGGCGCTGGCGGTGCGCGAGGCGCTGCTGGCGAGCCCGGCGGCGGCGCAGTGGCTGCGGCTGGCGCTGGAGCCGCTGCGGCGGGCGGGCGAGGAGGGCTACGCGCCCTCGACCCGCGAGCGCCGGCGGCTGGCCGGCGCTCGGCACCGGGGCGGCGATCGCCGCAGGCTGGTTCCTCGGCGGCATAGTCCTGGCGCTGCCGCTGGCCGTGGCTGGACCGGCGACCGCGGGCTGCGGCGATCGCCAGCAGACGCCGGCGCTACCGCCGGGCGGTCGAGCGCTCGCTGCCGGAGGTGGCGACCTCGATCGCCGACTCGCTCAGCGCCGGCCGCTCGCTCCGCGCCTCGCTCTCCGGTGCCGTCGCCTCGCTCGACGGGCCGCCGGCGGTCGAGCTCGCCCGCCTCGCCGCCGAGCTGGAGGTCGGCGCCGCCGACCGCGGAGGCGATCGCCCACTGGCGCGGGCGGATGCGCTCGGAGCGGGTCGACGCCTTCGCCGCCGCGCTGCTCAGCCAGCGGCTGGCGGGCGGCGACCTGGCCGGTCTGCTGCGACGCTTCGCGGTCGGGGCGGCGGAGCGCGAGCGGGTCGCCGAGGACGCCCGCTCGGCGACGGCGCAGGCCCGCTTCACCGGACTCCTGGTGGTGGCGATGCCGACCGGCGGCGCGCTGCTGGCGGAGCTGCTGCAGCCGGGCTTTTTCGCCGGGCTGCTCGGCTCGCCGCCCGCCGCCGTGCTCCTGGCGATGGCGGCGGCCCTGCAATTGGTCGGCTTCGCCGCGATCCGCCGTTTCTCGCAGGTGGTCGAGTGAGCCAGGTCGGCCTCCTGGTCGGGATCGCGGTCCTGCTCGGGATCGCCGCGGGACGGGAGGTGCTGGTGGGGATCGACATCCGCCCACGCCCGCCTCGGGCCCTCCTCGCCAAGCTGCTCGGCGCCGGTGGCGGAATGGTCCTGGGGTTGGTCGCGGCCCCGGTCGCCCCGGGCCGACTCTCCCTCCTCGTCCTCGATCGGCCTGCCGCTCGCCGGCTTCGTCGTCCCCGACGCCCTGCGCGAGCGCCGAGCGCGTCGGCGCCACCGTCGCCTGGTCGCGGCACTGCCCGACGCGCTCGACCTGCTCGCGGTCAGCACCGGCTCCGGCCGCGGACCCGCCGCCGGGATCGAGCAGCTGGCGCGGGCGGGGGAGGGGCCGCTGGCGGAGGAGCTGCGGTTGGCCGTCGCCGAGCTCTCCTGCGGGGTCCCGCTCAGCGCCGCGCTGCGGTCGCTGCGCGAGCGGGTGCCGGGCAGCGAGATGGCGACCCTGGTCGCGGCGATCGAGCGCTCGCGCCGGTTCGGCTCGCCGCTGGCCGACCAGCTGCGCCGCCAGGCGACGGCGCTGCGCCGCGACAGCCGCCGCGCGGTCGAGGAGCGCGCCGCCCGCGCCGCGCCGAAGATCCAGCTCGTCGTCGCCCTCGTGCTGGTCCCCTCGGTCCTGCTGATGATCGCCGCCGGCCTGATCGCCAACGCCGGCACCCTGCTCGCCGGCTTCTGATCGCCGAGTCCGTGGAAACGCGCCTACACGACGAACTTCTACGGTCTCGCTGAATCGCCCTAATCCAGCGCCTCTTCGCGCAGCCGTTTCGCGACGGCACCGGTGGCGGCGGCGACCGCGTCGAGCTCGGCGGCGTTCTCCTTGTGGCCGCTGACGTAGCAGCAGAGGGCGCCGCCGACCAGCTCGAAGGCGAACTTGTCCGGCGCCGCGTCGGTCAGCCAGACGATGAAGGTCGGCGAGAAGAGCTGCCGCAGCCAGTTGGCGTCCTGCTCCTTGGTGGCGAAGATCTCGTACTTGTCGAGCAGCGCTTCGCTCTCCAGCGTCACCCGCTCTTTGTCGCCGCGGAAGGCGTCCTCGAACTTCTCCAGCGCCCGCAGCCCGAACTTGCGCTGGCAGTAGAGCTCGGGGACGAAGGCGGCGCAGTCCGGCACTTCGACCAGGCCGAGGGTGTAGCGGTAGTAGTTCGTCTGGGTGTCGCCGTCGGAGTCGCGGGTCTCTTCCTCGTAGGTGAAGAGCGCGAGGGTGCCGTCGAAGCCGTCGGCGATCGGGCCGGTCAGGGTGCGCTCGCTGTAGCGGTCGTCCCCCTTGCGCAGCAGCGGCGTCGCTTGCGGCAGGTGGCCGCGGCCGTGGATGAGGCTCAGGCCGCGCTGCTCGGCGTAGACCTCGAAGAAGTCGTCGCCTGCCTTGCTGTCGGCGATCACCAGGACGATCAGCGGGCCGAGGAGGAAAACCCCGGCGGCGGCGATCAGGCCGATCAGCGGGTTGACCGCGAAGCCGCCGACGCAGAAGGCAATCAGGGTCAGCGAGCCGAGCAGAGCGACGGTCAGCGTCTTGCCCATCAGCCGCTTGAAGTGATAGCCGCGGAGGTCGTTGGCGTCGTCGGGGACGCCGGTGGCAACCGCTTCCTCGACCGGCGGCGTCGGCTCAGGACTGCTCACGGGACCAACCTACCTGGCCTCATCTTCGTCTGTTCCTTTTCGTTGCTGCGCAGCGATAAGGAACAGACGAACGCCGAGGGCGGATGCAAATGGGGTTGCAGAGGGGGGTCGTGTTGCAAAGTGGGGGAGAGTGGGTTATTGTGGCGATCGAGTTGAAGCCCAGGACCGGGGTGGTGAGGCTCCTCCCACCTCATCACTCCGGTCCAACTCTTTTCCGGCCTCCCGCTCAGAAAGGACTCGGCCGAAGTGGCGTTCAGGGGTCTCTACGAGCACAGCCTCGATTCCAAGGACCGACTTACGGTTCCCTCTCGCTTCCGGGCTTCGCTTGCCGATGGAGTCGTTCTCTCCAAGGGCTTCGACCCCTGCGTCTGGGTGCATACGACCGAGGAGTTCGAGCAGCTCTCCGACCGCTTCCTCTCGCCGCACAGCCCCTTCGGGCGCGACGCGCGCCAGTTGCGCCGCCGCTTCCACGGCGGCTCCTTCGACGAAACGCTCGACTCCGCCGGGCGCATCCGCATCCCCAAGCCGCTGATCGAGCACGCCGGGCTCGACGGCAACTGCGTCGTGATCGGCGCCGGCGAGTACCTGGAGATCTGGAACGCCGACGCCTGGGCCAAGCAGGAGGAGGAGCTCGACGCCGCCGCCCCCGAGATCGCCGAGGGCCTCGCCGCCGCCGGGACCGCGTGATCATGAGACTGAATGCCGCCGCACACCAACACCAGCCGATGGGCCTCGAAGCGCCCTATATGGAGCGAAACCGGCCCGTCGGCCTGCGTGGGCTGTCTCCGTTGGAGCTGGTCATGAGCGAGCACGAGCCCGTCCTCGCGCCGGAGCTGGTCTCGCTGCTGGCGCCGGAGCCGGGCCAGACCGCGGTCGACTGCACCTTCGGCGGCGGCGGCCACGCCCGCCAGGTCGCCGAGCTGCTCGGGCCCGAGGGGACGCTGATCGGGATCGACCGCGACCCGGCCGCGCAGGAGCGCTTCAACCGCTTCGCCGCCGAGGCGCCCTGCCGCACCCTCTTCATCAGCAGCGACTTCGCGGCAGGACTTCGCGCTCTGCAGGGCGAAGGAGTGCGCCCAGACATGGTTTATGTAGATCTGGGGATGTCCTCGATGCAGGTTGATGCGCGTGAGCGGGGCTTCTCCTATTCCTACGACGCGCCGCTCGACATGCGGATGGACACGCGGCAGAAGTTCACCGCTGCCGACCTCGTCAACGAGTGGCCCGAGTCGCGGATCGCCCAGGTCCTGCGCCGCTTCGGCGAGGAGCGCCACGCCGGCGGCATCGCCCGCGAGATCGTCCGCCGCCGCCCGCTGGCGACGACCGGCGAGCTGGTCGCCGCGATCAAGGCCGGGATGCCGGCCTCGGCCCGCTTCGGCGCCGGCCACCCGGCCAAGCGCAGCTTCCAGGCGATCCGGATCGCCGTCAACGGCGAGCTCGAGGCGCTCGACGAAGCGCTGCCGCTGGCCTGGTCGCAGCTGAAGGTCGGCGGCCGCTTCGCCGCGATCTCCTTCCACTCGCTCGAGGACCGGCCGGTGAAGCAGTTCCTCGCCGCCAAGGCGCGCGGCTGCATCTGCCCGCCCGAGCTTCCCGTCTGCGTCTGCGGCCACGAGCCCGAGGCCGAGCTGCTGACCCGGCGCGCGGTCTCGCCCGGGCCCGAGGAGGCGGAGTCGAACCCGCGCTCACGCTCGGCCCACCTGCGGGCGGCGCTGAAGATCGCCGAGGCGCAGCCCGTGGGAGAGGCCGGCTGATGGCCGTCGCCGCTCCCGCCCGCCGCAGTACCGCCGCCCCGGCGCCGGCGCCCTCGCGGACGACGCCGCCGAAACGCAAAGCTCCGGCCCGCAAACCCAAACGCGCCCGGGCGATGCCCGCGCCGGCCAAGGCGCCCGCGCGCCGCGCTCCCGCCCGTAAACCGGCGACCAAACGCCGTCCCGCCGCGACCCAGCCGAAGCTGGTCGTCGCCGCCGGCCGCACCGCGGTCGCCGTCCGCCAGCTGCCCGACTCGGGCCTGATCGTGCGGATGACCCGCGGCCGCGCCTGGATCGCCGTGCTCGGCATCCTCCTGGTCGGGATCGTCGCCCTCAACGTCGCCACCCTCAGCTTCGCCGCCTCGGCCGGCAAGATCGACGAGCAGATCACCGCCCTCGAAAAAGAGAACTCGATGCTGGAGAGCCGCGAAGCGCAGAAGCTTCAGCACCGCCCAGGTCCGCAGCAAAGGCGCCGAGCTGGGCCTGGCGATGCCGACCACCGAAGAGCCGGGCCTGATCGAGTACCGAGCCCGCCGACGTCGCCACCGCGGCCGGCCGCCTCGCGGCTGCCGGGGGCTAGATGACCGAGCGAGCCGGGAGCGCTCTCTGATGCGCTTGATCGAGCGCCGGATCGGTCTCCTCTTCGGCGCCTTCCTCCTCTGCTTCCTCCTCATCGTCGGCCGCGCCTTCTGGCTGCAGGGGGTGCAGGGCTCGAGCCTCGCCTCGCAGGCCGTCTACCAGCAGACCGAGGTCGTCACCGTCCCCGGCCTGCGCGGCGACCTGCTCGACCGCAGCGGCAACAAGCTCGCCGCCTCCGAAGACGCGGCGACGATCTACGCCACGCCCTACCAGGTGAAGAACCCGCCCAAGGCGGCGGCGAAGCTGGCGCCGATCCTCGAGCAGCCGAAGGGCGGAGGTGCTGGAAGCGCTGACCGCCGAAGGCGGCTTCTCCTACGTCGCCCAGAAAGTCGACCTTGCCACCGCCGCCAAGGTCGAAGCGCTCGACCTGGAAGGGATCGGCGCAGCTGCCCGACAGCCGCCGCACCTACCCGCAGGGCGAGATGGCCGGCCAGGTGATCGGCGCCGTCGGCTCCGAAAACCAGGGGCTGACCGGGCTCGAGGCGGGCGAGGAAGACGTGCTCGGCGGCAGCGACGGCGAACGGCGGATCGTCAACGACGCGCTCGGCGACCCGATCCGGCTGGAAACGGTCGCAGGAAGCCGAGGACGGCGAAGACATCCAGCTGACCCTCGACCCGGTGATCCAGCGCGAAGACCGAACGGGTGCTGGCCGAAGTCGGCGAAACGTACTCGCCGAAGGGCGCGACGGCGATCGTCGTCGACCCGCGCAGCTCGCAGGTCCTGGCGATGGCCAACTGGCCGCCGGTCGACCCCGACGACCTCGACGAAGCGAGCAACGAAGACCTGCTCAACAGGGCGACCGGCTTCACCTACGAGCCGGGCTCGACCTTCAAGGCGTTCACCGTCGCCGCGGCGCTGGAGGAAAAACCGGTGACCCCGACGAGCGAATTCATCCTGCCGCCGATGCTCCAGGTCGCCGACCGCACGATCGAAGACGCCCACCCGCGCGGGACCGAAACGATGAGCGTGGCGACGATCCTCGCCCACTCCTCGAACGTCGGCGCGGTGACGATCGGGCTCGAGCTCGGCGCCGAGAAATTCAACCGCTGGATCCACCGCTTCGGCTTCGGCCGCCCGACCGGGGTCCAGTACCCGGCCGAGGAGCAGGGGCTCGTGCTCGACCTCGACGAATACTCGGGCTCGACGATGGGCAACCTGCCGATCGGCCAGGGGCTCTCGGTGACGCCGATGCAGATGGTCGCCGGCTACGCGGCGATCGCCAACGGCGGCATGCTGCGGCCGCCGCAGCTGATCAAGCAGATCGGCGAAGAACCGGTCGACGAGCCGAAGGGCAAGCGGGTGATCTCGCCGCAGGTCGCGAGCGAGGTGCGGGAAATGCTCGAGGGCGTGCTGGCGCCGGGCGGTACCGCCTCGGAGGTCAGCGTCCCCGGCTACACGCTGGCCGGCAAGACCGGCACCGCCGAGGTGGCCGAAAACGGCGACCTACTCGGAGACCAAATACGTCGCCTCCTTCATCGGCTTCGCGCCGGCCCAGAACCCGCAGCTGCTGGCGGCGGTGATCGTCGACCAGCCGCAGGGGGAAATCTACGGCGGGTCGGTGGCGGCGCCGGCCTTCGGCCAGATCGCGGAGTTCGCGCTGCCTTACCTCGGTGTCCCGCAGGAATAGGGAGTCGGGTGCCCTCTCCCAGAGACCGTCGCGCAGCTGAGTCGGGCTGCGTGGTTCGGGGTGTGGCCATGGAGCCTCTGGGAGAGGGCACCCGACTCCCGACCTAGAATCGCCGCGATGAGACTGGACGAGCTCGTCGCGGAGCTTGCGGGGGCGCGGGTCGTGGGCGACGGGGCCGTCGAGATCAGCCGAGCTCGCCTATGACAGCCGCAAGGTCGAGCCCGGGACGCTGTTCTTCTGCGTGCGCGGGGAGAAGGTCGACGGGCACGAGTTCGCGGCCGGGCGGTCGAGGCCGGGGCCGTCGGCGCTGGTGGTCGAGCGGGAGCTGCGAGCTGGATGTGCCGCAGGTCGTGGTGCGCGGACGCGCGGGCGGCGATGGCGCCGCTGGCGGCGCGGTTCTACGGCGACCCGACGGCGGAGCTGCGGGTGGTCGGGGTCACCGGGACCAACGGCAAGACGACGACCGCCTTCCTGGTCCGCGAGATCCTCGAGGCGGCGGGCGTCCACTGCGGGCTGCTGGGGACGGTCAAGCAGGTGGTCGGCGGGGTGGAGGAGGAGGTGGAGCGGACGACGCCGGAGGCGATCGACCTGCAGGCGACCTTCCGGCGGATGCTCGAGGGCGGCGACGAGGCCTGCGCGATGGAGGTCTCCTCGCACGCGCTGGCCCTGCACCGCGCCGACGCGATCCACTTCGAGGTCGCGCTCTTCACCAACCTGACCCAGGACCACCTCGACTTCCACGCCGACATGGAGGACTACTTCCTCGCCAAGCGCAAGCTCTTCGAGGCCGGGCCGAAGGCGGCGATCGTCAACGTCGACGACCCCTACGGGCGCCGCCTGGCCGAGGAATTCGAGTGCGTCACCTTCTCCGCCGAGGGCGCCGAGGCCGACTACAGCGCCCGCGAGGTCGAGCTTCGACGCCGCCGGCGCGAGCTTCAGCGTCGGCGGGATGCGGCTGCGGACGGGGCTGCCGGGTCACTTCAACGTCGCCAACGCGCTCGGCGCCTTCGCCGCGGCGCGAGGCGCTGGGGGTCGGGCCCGGAGATCGCCGCCGCCGGGCTGGCGCGGGCGGCGCGGGTGCCGGGCCGCTTCGAGCCGATCGACGAGGGCCAGGGCTTCGCGGTCCTGGTCGACTACGCCCACACGCCGGACTCGCTGGAGAACGTGCTGCGGGCGGCGCGGCGGCTGACCGAGGGGCGGCTGATCTCGGTCTTCGGCGCCGGCGGCGACCGCGACCGCGACAAGCGGCCGAAGATGGGCCGGGCCGGGGCCGAGCTCTCCGACCTGGCGGTGATCACCTCCGACAACCCGCGCTCCGAGGACCCGGAGGCGATCGTCGCCGAAGTCGCGCGCCGGGGCCGAGGCGAGGCGCCGCCGAGCTGGAGGTCGAGGTCGACCGCCGCGCGGCGATCGCCCTGGCGCTGGGCCGGGCCGAGCCCGGCGACACCGTCGTGATCGCCGGCAAGGGCCACGAGCAGGGCCAGGAGTTCGAGGGCGGCCGCAAGATCCCCTTCGACGACCGCGAGGTCGCCCGCGAGGAGCTGCGGAAGCTGGGCAGCCCGGCGTGAAGCTGACGCCGGAGGAGATCGCCGCCGCGCTGGGCGCCGAGGTCGTCGCCGAGGGCGAGCCGGGCTCGCCGCGGCGCGCCGACGATCGACTCGGCGCGAGGCGGGCCCGGCGACCTCTTCTTCGGCCTGCGCGGCGCCAACCGCGACGGCGGCGAGTTCGCCCCGGCCGCGCTCGAGGCCGGCGCCTGGGGCGCGGTCGTCGGTCCCGCAGTCGCGGTCGGCCTTTGTACCGCATAGGGATCGAAGGACGCACTGCCGCGGCTGGGTCTTCGCCGTCGAGGACCCGCTGGCGGCGCTGCAGGCGCTGGCCCGCGCCTGGCGCCGCGCGCTCGGCGCCCGCGTGGTCGGGGTCACCGGCTCGGTCGGCAAGACCTCGGTCAAGGACATCGCCCGGGCGCTGCTGCCCGGCCGCGTCCACGCCAACCGCGAGAACCTCAACACCGAGATCGGGCTGCCGCTGACGGTGCTCGAAGCGCCCGAGGACACCGAGACCCTGGTGCTGGAGATGGCGATGCGCGGCGCCGGCCAGATCGCCGAGCTGGCGGCGATCGCCGAGCCCGAGGTGGCGGTGATCACCAACGTCGGCCCGGTCCACGTCGAGCTGCTCGGCTCGGTCGAGGCGATCGCCGCGGCGAAGGCCGAGATCCTCGACGACCTGCCCGCCGGACGGCACCGCGGTCGTCCCGGTCGAGGCCGGCGAGCTGGAGCCCCACCTGGAGCCGGGCGCCGCGGCTGCTCCGCTTCGGCCCCGGCGGCGACGTCGAGGCGACCGAGGCGCGGGTCGTCGACGGGCGTCACCGAGGCGCTGGTCGCGACCCCGCTCGGCGCGCCAGCGCTTCCACTTCCCCTTCACCGAGGCGCACAACCTGACCAACGCCCTGGCGGCGATCGCCGCCGGGGTCGCGCTCGGCGCCGCCGCTCGCGCGAGATGGCCGACCGCGCTGCGAGCATAGGCTTCTCCCGCTTCCGGGGCGAGCGCCTCGAGCTCGGCGACGGGATCGTCCTCGTGAACGACTGCTACAACGCCAACCCGGTGTCGATGCGCGCGGCGCTCGACCACCTCGCCACGCTCGAGCGCGCCGCGCACGGTCGCGGTGCTCGGCGAGATGGGCGAGCTCGGCCCCGGCGCGCCCGGCTTCCACCGCGAGGTCGGCGAGCACGCCCGCGCCGCCGGCGTCGACCTGGTGATCGGGGTCGGCGATGCCGGCCCGCGACTACGACCCCGACGAGCTGGTCGCCGACCCGGGCGAGGCGGCCGAGCTGCTCGCGGCGCAGCTCGAGCCGGGCGACGCGGTCCTGGTCAAGGGCTCGCGCTCGGCCGGGCTCGAGGCCGTCGCCGAGGAGCTCGTCGACCTGATCCTGGCGGAGGACGGCTGATG
Organism: uncultured Actinomycetes bacterium; assembly: GCA_963850735.1. GTDB lineage: Bacteria > Actinomycetota > Thermoleophilia > Solirubrobacterales > 70-9 > VAYN01. Next base: position 200,381 of record CAWKMK010000003.1, on the reverse strand, counting down.
GGCGAAGTCCTGATCGCGGGCATGGCGGCGATGCTGATCTGCATCTTCCTCGGCCCCAAGTTCATCGAGTACCTGCGGGTCAAGGAGTTCGGGCAGCACATCCGCGAGGACGGGCCCGCAGGAGCACCACGCCAAGGCCGGCACGCCGACGATGGGCGGGCTGATCATCTTCGCCTCGATCTGCGTCCCCTACCTCGTCCTCTCCGACCGCGACGCCGCAGAGCCTGGCCGTCTTCGGCGTCGCCATCGGCTGCGCCGCGCTCGGCTTCGCCGACGACTTCATCAAGATCGTCAAACGCCGCTCGCTCGGCCTCTCCGGCGCGCTGGAAGCTGCTCGGCCAGCTGCTCCTGGCGCTCGGCCTCTGGTGGGTCGCCCGCCACGAGGTCGGGCTCGAGCCGATCCTCTACTTCCGCATCGGCGACGCCAGCATCGACCTCGGCCCGGTCCTCTACTTCGTCCTCGTCTTCCTCGTCATCGCCGGCACCTCCAACGGGGTCAACCTCACCGACGGCCTCGACGGCCTCGCCGCCGGCTCCTGCGCGATCGTCCTGCTCGCCTACACGGCGATCTCCTTCGTCACCAACGAGCAGCAGGACCTGGCCCTGCTCTCCGCCTGCCTGGTCGGCGCCTGCATCGGCTTCCTCTGGTTCAACGCCTTCCCGGCCTCGATCTTCATGGGGGACACCGGCTCGCTCGGCCTCGGCGGGGCGATCGGCGCCCTGGCGGTGATGACCCAGACCGAGGTGCTGCTGATCATCATCGGCGGCATCTTCGTGATCGAGGCGCTCTCGGTCGCGCTCCAGGTCTTCGCCTTCAAGACCTTCCGCCGCCGCGTCCTGCTGATGGCGCCGCTGCACCACCACTTCGAGATGATGGCCTGGTCGGAGACGAAGATCATGCTCCGCTTCTGGATCATCGCCGCGGTCTGCTCGGGGATCGGCTTCACGCTGTACCAGCAGTCGATCGGGCGCTGACCGATTGGTGGGAATCGTCGCCGGTCCGGAGGATCTCGAGCGTGCCCGAGGTAGAGGTCAGCGCCGGGCCGATCGACTACGGCGACAGCGGCGGCGAGGGGCGGCCGATCGTCTTCATCGGCGGGCTGCCGCACGACGAGGCGCTCTGGGACGGAGTGATCGCCGAGCTGGCGCCGCAGTTCCGCTGCCTGACGCCGGTGCTGCCGCTCGGGGCCCAGCGCAAACCGCTGCGCCGCGACGCCGACCTCTCGCTGGTGGGCCTGGGACGGATCGTCACCGAGTTCCTCGAGCGGCTCGACCTGCGCGACGCGGTCGTCTGCTTCAACGACTGGGGCGGCGCCCAGACGATGGTCTCCCACGGCGGCACCGAGCGGGTCGGCGCCTTCGTCCTCGTCTCCTGCGAGACCGACGACAACTACCCGCCCGGGTCGCCGGCCGGATCGCCGCCCTCTCGGGCTTCATGCCGCGGCGGCTTCGGGGTGATGCGCTTCGCCCTCTCCGCGCCGAGGTCTGCGGCGGCTGCCCTTCACCTACGGGCGGATGAGCAAGCGCGGCGTGCCCGACGAGCTGATGCACCGCTGGCTGCAGCCGCTGAAGCGGCCCGAGATCCGCCGCGACACCCGCACGCTACGTCCGCGACGTCCGCCACGGCCGGCGCGAGATCCGCGCCGCGACGCGCGAAGCTCGGCTCCTTCGAGCGCCCGGTCCTCGTCGTCTGGGACGAGGAGGGGACGATGATGCCCAACGCCGAGGGCCGCCGCCTCGCCGACGCCTTCCCCGACTCGACCTACGTCGAGCTGCCCGACTGCTACACCCTGATCCCGATCGACCAGCCGGTCGCGCTGGCCGACGAGATCCGCAACTTCGCTCGGCTGACAGCGTCCTGCCTGACGACAGGGGTACGCGACGGCGCCGACATCGCGAAGCTTTCGGCGTGGCCTTGACGTCCGCCGCCAAGGAAGTTCGCCCGCCGCTGCCGCGCGGGCCGTTCCTGGTCGTCGGCCTGGCCCGTTCCGGGCAGGCGGCGGCGCGGCTGCTGGCCGGGCGCGGGGAGGACGGTGCGGGCGGTCGATTCCGGGCATCCCGAGGGGGCGGCAGGGCTTGGGGGGGCCGGCGTCGAAGTCGTTCCTGGATACGGATGGATTGGCGCAGCTCGAGGGGACGCGGACGGTCGTCAAGAGCCCGGGTGTTCCCCGGGAGGCGCCGGTGATCGCGGCGGCGCTGGAGCGGGGGATCGAGGTGATCGGCGAGCTGGAGCTGGCCTGGCGGGCGCTGCCGAACCGCTTCGTCGCGCGTCACCGGCACCAACGGCAAGACGACCGACGGTCGAGCTGCTCGGCCACCTCTACCGCGGCGCCGGCGAGCCGGTCGCGGTCGCCGGCAACGTCGGCACGCCGCTCTCGGAGCTGGTCGGCGAGGTCGAGCCCGGACGCGACGGTCGTCTGCGAGTGCTCCAGCTTCCAGCTCGAGGACACGAGCCGCCTTCGCCCCCGAGTGCGCGGTCTTCCTCAACCTCGCCCCCGACCACCTCGACCGCCACGCGCGACCTCGAGTCCTACCTGGCGGCGAAGCTGCGGATCTTCGCCAACCAGGGCAACGACGACGTCGCCGTCTACAACGCCGACGACCCGGCGCTGGCCGGCACCGACCTCGGCGGCTGCGCGCGCCGCGATCGCCTTCTGCGTCGGCGCCGCGCCCGACTGCGAGGTGGCGCTCGCCGAGGGGACGATCTTCTACGACGGCGAGCCGCTGCTGGCGGTCGCCGAGCTCGGCCTCTTCGGCGAGCACAACGTCGCCAACGCGATGGCCGCCGCCGCGGCGGCGCTGGCGATGGGGCTCGACCGCGAGGCGGTGCGCGAGGGCCTGCGCAGCTTCGCCGGCGTCCCGCACCGGCTCGAGCAGGTCGCCGAGATCGGCGGCGTCCGCTTCGTCAACGACTCGAAGGCGACCAACGTCGCCTCGGCCGACGGTCGGCATCCGCGCCTTCGAGGGCGGCGTCCACGCGATCCTCGGCGGCAGCGAGAAGGGCGAGCCCTTCGCGCCGCTGCTCGAGCCCGCTGCGCGAGCGCTGCCCGCGCCGCCTACCTGATCGGCGCCACCGCCGAGCGGCTGGCCGCGCGAGCTGGCGCCCGCGGTCGAGGCCGGGGTCGAGCTGCACCGCTGCGCCGACCTCGAGGACGCGGTCCGCCGCGCCGCCGCCGCCGCCGCGCCCGGCGAGGTCGTCCTGCTCTCGCCCGCCTGCGCCAGCTTCGACGCCTTCGAGAACTTCGAAGCGCGCGGCGAGCGCTTCCGCGAGATCGTCGGGGAGCTGGCGATGAGCGCCTCTCGCTGCCCTCGGCCGGCTCGGCGAAGGCGCAAGAAGGCGCAAGAAGCGCAAGAAGCGCGCCGCCGCCCGCTCTCGACCGAGTACAACATGCTGCTGACCGCGACCCTCTGCCTGCTGGCGCTCGGCGCGGTGATGGTCTTCTCCGCCAGCTCGACCACCCAGGTCCTCAGCGACGGCGGCCTCTCCGACAGCGCCTTCTACCTGAAGCGGACGCTGATGTTCGGCGCCGTCGGCCTGCGTGATCATGCACCTCGCCGCCCGCCACGGGCTCGACTGCGATCCGCCAGCTGACGCCGGTCGATCCTCGGCGTCTCCTTCTTCCTGCTGCTCGTCGTGCTCGTGCGCCGGCACCGAACGTCAACGGCGCCAGCCGCTGGATCGGCGTCCGGCTTCCTCCAGATCCAGCCCTCGGAGCTGGCCAAGGTGGCGCTGATCCTCTACGGCGCCGACCTGCTCGCCCGCAAGCCGAAGCGGGCGCGCTCGATCGAAGGCTTCATGCCCTTCCTGCTCGTCGTCGGCGCCGCCTGCCTGCTGATCATGCTCGAGCCCGACATGGGGACGACGATGGTCGATCGCCTTCGCCGTCGCCGCGACCCTGATCGCCGCCGGCGCCCGGCCCCGCGACCTCGGCATGATCGCCCTCGTGATCGGCGGCCTGGCGCTGCTGATGACGGTCGATCGAGCCCTACCGGATGGCCCGCCTGACCGGCTTCCTCAACCCCGGCGCCGACGCCGCCGGCGCCGGCTTCCAGGCGGCGCAGGCGAAGATCGCGCTCGGCTCCGGCGGCCTCTTCGGGGTCGGGATCGGCAACGGCGTGCAGAAGGCCTTCTACCTGCCCGAGGCCCACACCGACATGATCTCGGCGGTGATCGGCGAGGAGCTCGGCCTGGTCGGGATCGTCGGCGTCGTCGGCCTCTTCGCGATGTTCGGCTACGCCGGCTTGCAAAGTCGCCCAGAAGGCGCAAGGACAACTACGGCAAGCTGCTCGTCGCCGGCCTCACCTCGCTGATCCTCGTCCAGGCGACGATCAACCTCTTCGCGGTGATGGGGCTGGCGCCGCTGACCGGCGTGCCGCTGCCCTTCGTCTCCTACGGCAACAGCAGCCTGATGGCCAGCCTGTTCGCGGTCGGGCTGATCCTCAACGTCGCCCGCGGCGGCACCGCGACGGCGGCGCGCACGTCGACGCCCTCCCGCGCTGGCAAACTGCGCGTCGTCGAAGGCGGGCGCTCGCCCGCCCGCGAAAGGAGCCGAGCGAGCGGTGCCAGGAAAGCCAAGAGTGGTGGTGGCGGCGGGGGGAACCGCGGGGCACGTCGTGCCCGCCATGGCGGTCGCCGACGAGCTTCGGGCTAGCGGCGCCGAGGTCACCTTCCTCGGCACGCGCGAGCGGATCGAGGCCGAGCTGGTCCCCGCCGCCGGCTACGAGATCGACTTCGTCAAGGTGCGCGGCATCGACCGCCGCAACCCGCTGCGCGCGGCGCGCGGCCGGGCTTCGAGGCGCTGGGCGCGGTCGGCGCCGCGCGCGCGCGTCCTGCGCCGGCGCGGCGCCGACGTGGTGATGGGCGGCGGCGGCTTCGTCGCCGGGCCGGCCGGGCTGGCGGCGCTGCTGACCGCGGACGCCGCTGGTCCTGACCGAGGCCGACAGCCACCTCGGCCTCGCCAACCGCCTGCTGGCCGGGCGGGCGCGGCGGGTCTGCCTCGCCTTCCCGATCGAGGGCCGCGAGGGCGACCGCTACCTGGTCACCGGGCGGCCGGTGCCGGCGGCGGTGCTCGACGGCCGACCGCGGCGCGGCCCGCGCGCGCTTCGGGATCGCCGCCGAGGCGCCGCTGCCTGCTCGTCGTCGGCGGCAGCCAGGGCGCGCGCTCGATCAACTTCGCCGCGGTCGAGGCCTTCGCCGAGCGCGACGGGCGCGACTTCCACGTCCTCCACCTCGCCGGCAGCCGCGACTATCGCGGAGCTGCGAGCAGCGGCTCGCCGCGGCGCCCGCACGCGCGAGCGCTACACGCTGCTCGACTACGAGCCGGACCTCGGCGACGTGCCTCGCCGCCTGCCGACCTGGTCCTCGGCCGCTCCGGCGGCTCGATCTTCGAGGTGACCGCGGCCGGGCGGCCGGCGATCCTCGTTCCCTACCCGCACGCCACCGCCGACCACCAGAGCGCCAACGCCGCCTGGATGGAGCGGGCGGGCGCGGCGACGGTGATCGCCGACGCCGAGCTGAGCGCCGGAGCGGCCTGCGCGGCCGAGGTCGGCGCGGCTGCTCGGCGACCCGGCGCGGCTGGAGGCGATGGCCGCCGCCGCGCGCGGCGCTGGCCAAGCCCGACGCGGCCCGCCGCATCGCCGACGAGGTCCTGGGCGGCGGCGCCGATGAGCGAGCGGCGCGACTGGGCGGCCGCCGGCTGCACTTCATCGGCATCGGCGGCGCCGGGATGAGCGGCCTGGCGCTGGTCTGCGCCCGGCTCGGCGCGACGGTCACCGGCAGCGACCGCGCCGACTCCTCTTATATGGAGCGCCTGCGCGCGGCCGGGCTCGAGCCGGCCGTCGGCCACGACGCCGCCAACCTGCCGGAGGGGGCCGAGGTCGTCGTCTCGACCGCGATCGGCGCCGACAACCCGGAGCTGGCGCTGGCCCGCGAGCGCGGCGTCGAGCCGATCCACCGCGGCGCACTGCTGGCCGAGCTCTGCGCCGAGAAGCGGCTGATCGCGATCGCCGGCACCCACGGCAAGACGACGACGACGGCGATGGTGGTCTGGGCGCTGCGGGCGCTCGGCGCCGACCCGGCCTTCTTCGTCGGCGGCGAGGTGCCCGGGCTCGGGCCCGGACGGCGCGCGCCGCCAACGCCGGCTGGGGCGAGGGGGAGTGGGTGGTCGCCGAGGCCGACGAGAGCGACGCCAGCTTCCTCGCCTGCGAGCCCGAGATCGCCGTCGTCACCAACGTCGAGATGGACCACCACTCGCGCTGGGGCTCGCTGGCCGAGCTGCACGAGGCCTTCCGCGCGCTTCGCCGGCCCGGCGCGCGGCCTGGTCGCGGTCCCGGCCGACGAGGAGCCTCGACTGGCTGGTCGCCGGCGGAGGCGAGCCGGCTCGGCTTCGACGCCGACGGTCCCCGGCCCGGCCGACCTCGGCCTCGCCGTCCCCGGCGACCACAACCGGCCAACGCCCGCGCCGCGCTGGCGGCGCTCGAGCTGGCCGGGCTTCGACGTCGACGCCGGCGGCCGCGGCGCTGGCGAGCTTCCCCGGCGTCCGCCGGCGCCTCGAGCTCAAGGGCTCGCGCGGCGCCGGTCCGCATATACGACGACTACGCCCACCACCCGACCGAGGTCCGCGCCGCCCTCTCGGCCCTGCGCGAGCTCGAGCCCGGCGCGCCTGTCGCCGTCTTCCAGCCCCACCTCTACTCGCGGACCAAGGCGCTCGCCGAGGAGTTCGGCGCCGCCCTCGCCGCTCGCCGACGAGGTCGTCGTGCTCGACGTCTACCCGGCCCGCGAGGAGCCGGTCGGCGAGCTCGCCGGGGTCAGCGGCCTGCAGGTCGCCCAGGCGGCGGCCGAGCGGGCGGGGGGCAGGCCGGTCTGGTGGCTGCCCGAGCGCCGAGCCGCCGCAGCGCGCCCTGGCCGACCGCCTCGACCGCGACCCGGCGCTCGACGCGAGGCACGGTCCTGGTCACGATCGGCGCCGGCGACGTCTTCAGGCTCGGCGAGGCGCTGGTCGACGGAGGAGGCGGATGAGCGCCGCCGCCCGCGGGCCTGGAGCGCGACTACCCGCTGGCCCGGCTGACCACGGTCCGCACCGGCGGCGCCGCCGACTGGTTCGCCCGGCCCGGCGACCGAGGAGCGAGCTGGTCGAGCTGCTCGCGCTGGGCCGAGCGAGGAGGGCCTGGCGGTAGGAGTGGTCGGCTCCGGCTCGAACCTGCTGGTAGCCGACGACGGATTCCACGGACTCGCGATCAAGCTCGACGGCGAGCTGGCCGACGATCGAGCGCGAGGGCGAGCGCGTCGCTCTGCGGCGGCGGCGCCCGCCTGCCCTCGGCGGCGGCGAAGGCCGCCGGCTGGGGCCTCTCCGGGCTCGAGTTCGGGGTCAACATCCCCGGCACCGCCGGCGGCGCGGTGCGGATGAACGCCAACGCCTACGGCGGCCAGCTCGCCCGAGGTGCTCGAGTGGGTCGAGGTCTGCACCGCCGCCGGGACCGAGCGCCGCGCCCCCGAGCAGCTCGGCTTCGCCTACCGCAGCTCGAACCTGCGGCGCCGGCGAGGTCGTCTCCCGCGCCTCCTTCCGGCTCACGCCCGGCGACCCGGACGAGATCCGCGCGACGCTGGCGGCGATGCGCGAGCGCCGCCGCGAGGCGCAGCCCTCGGGGATCAAGACCTTCGGCTCGACCTTCAAGAACCCCGAGGACGAGCGCGCCGAGGGCCGCATCGGCCGGGCAGCTGCTCGAGGCGGCCGGCTGCCGCGGCCTGCGCCACGGCGGCGCCCGCTTCTCCGAGAAGCACGCCAACTTCGTCGAGAACGATCGGCGACGGCGACCACCGCCGACGTGCTCGAGCTGATGGCCGAGGGGCGGCGCCGCGTCCACGAGCGCTTCGGGGTCGAGCTGGAGCCCGAGGTCCAGGTGCTCGGCGAGGTCCGCTGGCCGGAGCGGCTGGGAGCTGTGAGGCGGCGGCTGGTCGGCGATCGCTGGTCGCTCGTCGTCGTCGTCGCGGTCGCCGTCTACTGGTTCGTCGTTCGCGACGACGACGCGTCGAGCCGCAGCGTCGCAGGTCCCGCAGCTGACGGCGACGATCGGCGACGGCGAGGAAGCGGTCGGCGGTCGCCGGCGACGGCGCCGTCGTCCGCTGGCTGCCGCTGCCCGAGGACCCGCCGCTGCCGCGAGCTGCCGCTGGACGAGGTCGCCGAAAGGCGGCCGGCTCGCGCGGCCCGGTGCTGCGAACAGGTCGCGGGTCCTCGGCGCCGCCCCGCCGGCGCTGCGCCCCTACCTCGACAGCAGCTACTACGGCGAGAGCGGGGTGGACGTCGAACCTCACGACCGGGATCGAACTGCGCTTCGGCGACGCCTCGCAGGCGGCGCGGAAGTGGCAGGCGGCGGCCGCGGTCCTCGCCGACCCGTCGATCGACGCGCTCGATTATGTAGACCTGCACGCTCCCGAGCCGCCCGGCCTACGGCGGCGCTGGACACGTACTTCCGCCGCGCACCCTGAACCACGGCTCGACGCCCGCTTAAAGGGCTTTGCAGTGCGGTGTCGAAAAGTCTCGACCTCAGGGTGAGAGTGGCCAAACCCTCAAGTCAGTGGTCGAGAGTTGGCGCTTGCAGGATGCCTGTCGCGCGTTTGACAGAGGCGCCGGAATGCCCTACGTTGAGCGCAATTTCCGTGTTCGCGGCGAGTGCTCGAACCCTTGAGCATCGCTGAAGGCTCGGACGGAACAAAGGCTCAACTCAACCAACAGCTGTCTCGCCGCTCAAGGTCGGCGTGGAGAAATCGGGAGATGGAATCCACTTACCTCGCGGTGATCAAGGTCGTCGGCGCCGGCGGCGGCGGCACCAATGCGGTCAGCCGCATGATCGACGCCGGCATCCGCGGCGTCGAGTTCGTCGCCGTCAACACCGACGCCCAGGCGCTGCAGGCCTGCGACGCCGACATCAAGCTTTCGATCGGCCAGGAGCTGACCCGCGGCCTCGGCGCCGGCGGCAACCCCGAGGTCGGCGCCGGCGCGGCGGCCGAGAGCCGCGACGAGATCAAGGAGGCGCTGAAGGGCGCCGACATGGTCTTCGTCACCGCCGGCGAGGGCGGCGGCACCGGCACCGGCTCGGCCCCGGTGATCGCCGAGATCGCCAAGGAGGAGATCGGCGCGCTGACCGTCGGCGCGGTCACCAAGCCGTTCGAGTTCGAGGGCAAACGGCGGATGCAGCAGGCGCTCGAGGGCATCGAGAAACTGCGCAACAACGTCGACACCCTGATCATCGTCCCGAACGAGAAGCTGCTGCAGGCGGTCGAGCGGCGCACCAGCGTGCTCGAGGCCTTCCGCCAGGCCGACGACATCCTGCGCCAGGGCGTCCAGGGCATCACCGACCTGATCACGATCCCCGGCCTGATCAACCTCGACTTCGCCGACGTGCGCACGATCATGCGCGACGCCGGCTCGGCCCTGATGGGCGTCGGCTCCGCCTCCGGCGAGGCCCGCGCCCTCGACGCCGCCAAGGCGGCGATCACCTCGCCGCTGATCGAGGAGTCGATCAAAGGCGCGACCGGGATGCTGCTGAACATCACCGGCCCCGAGGACCTCGGCCTGTTCGAGGTCAACGAGGCGGCCCAGCTGGTCCAGGCCGAGGCCGACGACAACGCCAACATCATCTTCGGCTCGGTCGTCGACCAGTCGATGCGCGACGAGGTCCGGGTCACCGTGATCGCCACCGGCTTCGAGGGCTTCGAGCTGCTCGCCCGCTCGCCGCAGCGGGTCCGCCGCCGCTACGAGAGCCGCCCGCGGGTCTCGGCCGAGGACACCGACATCCGCAAACTGCGGGTCTGCGACGACGACATCGACGTGCCCGGCTTCCTCAAAGAGTAGGCGCGGCCGCCGCTCGAATAGCTTGGGCGGCGTGAGCGACCGCCGGCCGCCACAGCGCACCCCTCTCTACGAGCAGCACGTGGAGCTCGGCGCGAAGCTGGTGCCGTTTGCCGGCTGGGAGATGCCGGTCACCTATGAGGGGATCCGCGAGGAGCACTCGGCGGTGCGGCACGCATGTCGGGATGTTCGACGTCTCCCACATGGGCGAGGTCGAGGTCGAGGGGCCCGGGCGCGCTCGCGCTTCCTGCAGCGGGTGCTCTCCAACGACGTCGCCAAGATCGAGATCGGCGGCGCCCAGTACTCGTGCCTCTGCAACGAGGACGGCGGCGTCATCGACGACCTCTTCGCCTACCGGCTCGGCGGCGACCGCTACCTGATCGTCACCAACGCCGCCAACCACGAGACCGACCTCGCCTGGCTCGGCCGCTGGAGCCGCGAGTTCGACGTCGCCGTCCGCGACGTCGCCGACCGCTACGCGATGCTCGCCGTCCAGGGCCCGCACGCCCGCGCCGTCCTCTGCCGCGGCGCTGGGGATCGAGCTGCCGCCGCGCATGCACGTCGCCCACGTCCAGCGTCGGCCGCCGCCCGGCGCTGGTCTGCGGCACCGGCTACACCGGCGAGGACGGGGTCGAGCTGCTGATCGACCCCGAGGTCGCGCCGCCGATCTGGGCCGAGCTGCTCGACGCCGGCGTCGTCCCCTGCGGCCTCGGCGCCCGCGACACCCTGCGGCTCGAGGTCTGCTTCCCGCTGCACGGCAACGAGCTGACGCCCGGAGCGCAACCCGATCGAGGCCGGCCTCGGCTGGTGCTGCAAGGAGGCGACCGGGTTCATCGGCTCCGAGGCGGTCGCCGCGCGCCCGCGCCGAGGGCACCGCCGAGAAGCTGGTCGCCGTTCATGATCGAGGGCGCCGGGATCCCGCGCGAAGGCAACCCGGTCCTCGCCGGCGGCGAGGAGGTCGGCGTCGTCACCAGCGGCACCTTCTCGCCCTCGCTGGAGAGTCGGCGCCGGGATGGCCTACGTGCGCGCCGAGCTGGCCGAGCCGGGGACCGAGCTCGAGATCGACGTGCGCGGCAAGCGCCGCGCCGCCCGGATAGCTTCCAAGCCCCTCTACGCGAAAAGGAGCTGAGCCTTGGCCGAAGCCAGCTACCCCGACGACCTGCGCTACCACGACCGAGCACGACTGGGCGCGGATCGAGGGCGACGAGGCGACGCTTCGGGATCACCTGGTACGCCCAGGACTCGCTCGGCGAGGTCGTCTTCTTCGACCCGCCCGAGGTCGGCGCGAGCGATCCAGAAAGACTCCTCCTACGCCGAGGTCGAGTCGGTCAAGGCGGTCTCCGACGTGATCGCGCCGATGTCGGGCGAGATCGTCGAGGTCAACGACGCGCTCGCAGCGACACGCCCGGAGAAGATCAACGAGGACCCCTACGGCGAGGGCTGGCTGGTCAAGGTGCAAGCTGACCTCGCCCGAGGAGGCCGAGGCGCTGCTCGGCGCCGCCGGAATACCGCAAGCTGCTGGACAGCTAGCGCGAACAGCCCGGCCCCTCGCTCCCGTAGCCTTAGCCGCGTGACCCGCTACACCTCAGCCACCCCCGACGACCGCGCCGAGATGCTCGCCGCGATCGGCGTCGACTCGGTCGCCGAGCTCTTCGAGCAGATCCCCGAGCCGCTGCGGCTCGGCCGGCCGCTGGCGCTGCCCGACGGGCTCAGCGAGGCCGAGGTCTACGAGCGCCTGGCCGGCGCTGGCCGGGCGCAACGCCGACGCCGAAGCGCAGGTCTGCTTCGTCGGCGCCGGGATGTACGACCACTACGTGCCGGCGATCGTCGACGCGATCACCTCGCGCTCGGAGTTCCTCACGCCCTACACGCCCTACCAGCCGGAGATCTCCCAGGGCGGGCTGCAGGTGATGTTCGAGTTCCAGACGGCGATGTCGGAGCTGACCGGGCTGCCGGTCTCCAACGCCGGCCTCTACGAGGGCCCCTCCTCGGTCGCCTCGGCCGGCTACCTGGCGATGGGCGCGACCAAGCGCAGCCGCTTCGTCGTCTCCCGCGGCGTCCACCCGCACAGCCGCGAGACGCTCGCCACCTACTCGGTCGGCTACGGCGCCGAGGTGGTCGAGGTCGGGCTCGAGGGCGGGCTGACCGACGCCGCGGCGCTGGCCGCGGCGGTCGACGGCGAGACCGCCGCGGTCTTCCTGCAGAGCCCCAACTTCCTCGGCGCGGTCGAGGACGTCGAGGCGCTCGGCGCGGCGGCGAAGGAGCACGGCGCGCTGCTGGTCGTCGCCTGCGACCCGATGACGCTGGGCGATCCTCAAGCCGCCGGGCGAGTGCGGCGCCGACATCGCCCTCGGCGAGGGCCAGCCGCTCGGCAACCGCCTCGACTTCGGCGGCCCCTCGTTCGGCTTCTTCTGCGCGACCGAGGAGCAGATCCGCCGCATGCCGGGCCGGATCGCCGGCGAAACCGAGGACGTCGACGGCCGCCGCGGCTTCGTCCTCGCGCTGCAGACCCGCGAGCAGCACATCCGCCGCGAGAAAGCGACCAACAACATCTGCACCGCGCAGGCGCTGAACGCGCTCGGCGGCGATGGTCCACCTCGCCTGGCTCGGCCGCCAGGGCTTCCGCGAGCTCGGCGAGCTGCTGGTCCGGCGCACCGCCTACGCGCGCGAGCGGCTGGCCGCGGTCGACGGGGGTCGAGCTGCTGCACGAGGCGCCGGTCGCGCGCGAGTTCGCGGTCGCGCCTCGACGCGCCCGTCGGCGCAGGTCCTCGAGCGCTGCGCCGAGCGCGGCATCGCCGCCGGCTACCCGCTCGGCCGCGAGTACCCCGAGTACGAGGACGGCCTCCTGGTCGCGATCACCGAGCGCCGCACCCAGGCCCAGATCGACGAGCTGGCCGAGGCGCTCGGCGCCGCGATCGCCGCCGACGCGTGGCGCCTTTGTCACCCAGGAGGCGACAAAGGAACCACAAGCAGGGGGCCGCCTGATGGCTCTGACCGAGACCCCGATGCAGGCGCGAACGGGCGCAGACGATCTACGAGAAGTCGAAGCCGGGCCGGCGCGCCGCGGTGCTGCCCGACGCCGAAGTCCCGGAGACGCCGCTCGAGGAGCTGATCCCCGCGAACCTGCTGCGCGCCGAGCCGCCGCGCCTGCCGGAGATCGCCGAGCCGGAGATCGTCCGCCACTACAACCGCCTCTCGCGCCGCAACTTCGACCTCGACAGCGGCTTCTACCCGCTCGGCTCCTGCACGATGAAGCACAACCCGCGGCTCAACGAGCGGGTCGCGGCGCTGCCCGGCCACGCCCGCCTGCACCCGGCCCAGGACCCGCGCCGGGCCCAGGGCGCGCTGGAGCTGATGTGGCTGCTGCAGGAGTCGCTGAGCGAGATCTGCGGCCTGCCGCACGTCAGCCTCCAGCCCTCGCGCCGGCTCCCACGGCGAGCTCGCCGGCCTGCTGCTGACCCGCGCCTACCACGCCGACCGCGGCGAAGAGCGGACCAAGGTGCTGGCCCCCGACACCTCGCACGGGACCAACCCGGCCTCGGTGACGATGGCCGGCTACGAGGTGGTCAAGGTCGCCACCAACGAGCGCGGCGGGGTCGAGATGGACGACCTGCGGGCGAAGCTGGCCGAGAACGAGGGCGAGGTCGCCTGCCTGATGCTGACCAACCCGAACACGCTCGGCGTCTTCGACGAGAACATCGCCGAGATCGCCGAGCTGATCCACGAGGCCGGCGGCACGCTCTACTACGACGGCGCCAACCTCAACGCGGTGATGGGCCACTCGCGGCCCGGCGACATGGGCTTCGACATCGTCCACGTCAACCTCCACAAGTCCTTCAGCCAGCCGCACGGCGGCGGCGGCCCCGGGGCCGGCCCGATCGCGGTCTCCGACCGGATCGAGCCCTTCCTGCCGCGGCCCCAGGTCGTCCGCCGCGAGGGCGCCAACGGCCACGGCCCGAGCTTCGACCTCGACTTCGAGCGGCCGAAGTCGATCGGCCGCCTGCGCGGCTTCCAGGGCAACTTCGGCGTCTTCGTCCGCTCCTACGCCTACATCCTCAGCCTCGGCGCCGACGGCCTCGCCGAGGCCTCGGAGACCGCCGTGCTCAACGCCAACTACCTGAAGGCGCGCCTCGCCGAGGGCCGCGCCGGCGAGCGCCTGCCGATCGCCTTCGACCGCCACTGCATGCACGAGTTCGTCCTCTCCGGCAAGCCGATGAAGAGCGAGCTCGGCCTCGCCACCCTCGACCTCGCCAAGCGCCTGCTCGACTTCGGCTTCCACCCGCCGACCGTCTACTTCCCGCTCCTGGTCGAGGAGGCGCTGATGGTCGAGCCGACCGAGACCGAGACCAAGGAGAGCCTCGACGCCTTCGCCGAGGCGGTCGAGCAGATCCTCGCCGAGGCCGAGACCGACCCCGAGCTCGCCAAGAACGCCCCCTACACGACCCCGGTCCGCCGCCTCGACGAGGTCAAGGCGACGCGGCAGCCGGTCGTCCGCCAGCCGCTGCTAGTGCGGTTTCGGAGCCGCCTAGACGACTTAAGCGTCTCGTGCTTACGAGGATCCGACTGGCGCCTGATTGTCGCGCCCCGTGCGCGAGGATGGCGATTGGGCTTGTCGTAATGGCGCTCATCTTCACCGGAAGCCGGCTGCGGATCTGACGAACGGTGGCGAGATCGGTGGCCGTCTGGGCCAGGCTCGAGCAAGCCCGGGAAGCTCGCCGAACTCCGACGAGCAGCACCTAGCGGCGCCCGTCAGGATTCGCCGCGCCGCGCAGCGCCGAGCGCGGCATTCGGGCGCGACGTCGCTCGCGGTGCAGCGGCGCGAGCGGCTCGTGAACATGCGTCGAGCAGAAGCCCGCGACAGTCGCCTGGATCGAAGAAGAAGAAGCCGAAGAAGCGGCCTGCAACCGATAGAGCCTCCGAATGCGACCCGAACTATGCCGGCGCCTGTCTTGACCCCTATGCCTACGACTACGACTGCGAAGACGGTAGCGGGGATCGGCCCGAGTACACCGGAACCGTTTCCGTCGCTCGGCGAAGACCATTACGGACTCGACGCCAACAGCGACGGCGTCGGGTGCGAGCCGTAGCCCGATTCCGCCAATGACGCTAAAGCTCGCGGCAGCTGCTGTTCCAGCTCCAGCACCGGGGCGAAGAGGTCGCCGTGCTGCTCGATCCGCTCGAGCACGTCGCTGGCCTCGAAGACGAGCTCGGAGCCGTCGCCTGACTCGGCGACGCGCTTCGACCTCGTCCCAGGTCACCGGGGTCGAGACGGTCGGGCGCTCGCGGGCGCGCAGCGAGTAGACGGCGATCGTCGTTTTGCGTTCGGTGGTTCTGGTACCAGTCGATCAGGACCTTGCCGCTGCGGTCGGTCTTTTTGCCATTTTCGCCAGCACCTCGTCGGGGGTCTGCTTGGCGAGCAGCTGGGCGAGCGCCTGGGCGAAGGGTCTGCGTCTCCTCGTAGTGAGGTCTTTGGTGTTGAGCGGCACGTAGAGCTGCATCCCCTTCGAGCCCGAGGTCTTGGCGAAGCACTCGACGCTCGAAGCTGGCCGAAGCACCTCGCGCAGCCGCAGCGCCACCCGCGCAGCAGTCGACGATGTCGGCCGGCGGTCCCGGGTCGAGGTCGAAGGCGAGCACGGTCGGCCGTTTCGGCGCCCGGCCCAGCGAGAGCGAGGGGTGCAGCTCGATCGCCGCCAGCTGCGCCATCCAGATCAGCGTCGGCAGGCTGTCGCAGACGCAGAAGTCGATCTTGCCGGCGTTCGGGCCCGGCCTGCACCCGCGTCGTCTTCACCCATTTCGGCCGGTGCTTGGGGCAGCGCTTCTCGAAGAAGGCGGAGTCGAGGTCCTCGACCCCTTCCGGGAAGCGCCGCAGGGTCACCGCGCGGCCGCTCAGGTGGGGGACCATCGCCGGCGCCACCTTGGCGTAGTAGTCGACCATCTCGCCCTTGGTGAAGCCGGCCTTCGGGTAGAGCACCTTGTCGAGGTTGGTGAGCTTCAGCTCCTTGCCGTCGACCTCGACCTGGCGGTCTCGGCCACGGCCTACGGACCTATTTCGAGGCTTTGGCTTTGGAGCGGGAGGAGCTTTTGCTTTCGGCTTTCGCTTTGCTCTTCTTGGCGGCTTTCGGCTTTCGCCTTCGGTTTCGCCGGCTTCTGCCGCCGCCTTTGCCCTTGACCGCGGCGATGCTCTCCTCCAGCGCCGCCATCAGGTCGGGCGCCTTGGTCGCCTTCGGCGCCTCGGCCTCGGGGGCGACGATCTCCTTGCCTTCGGCCTTCTGTTCGATCAGCGCCAGCAGCTGCTCGCGGTACTCGTCGCGGTAGGCGCTCGGGTCGAACTCGGTGCGTGAGCGAGTCGATCAGCTGCTCGGCCATCTCCTGCTCCTTCTTCGCGACCTTCGGCTTCTTGTCGGGCAGCGCGTCGTCGAGCTCGGCAGGCGGCACGACCTCGTCGGCGAAGCGCATCGTGGTCAGGGTCAGGACGCCGTCGTTGGCGCGCAGCGCCGCCAGGTGCTCCTTGTTGCGGAAGACGAAGCGGGCGATCGCCGCCTTGCCGGAGGCTTCCATCGCCGCGGCGAGCAGCGAGTAGGCCTTCTCGGCGCCCTCGGCGGGGCCGAGGTAGTAGGGGCTGTCGAAGTACATCGGGTCGATTTCCTCGATGTCGACGAAGTCCTGGACGTCGATCGCGCGGGTCTTCTCCGGCGCCAGCGCCGCCATCTCGTCTTTGCTCAGCGGCACGTACTGGCCCGGGCGTGAGCTCGTAGGCCTTGACGATGTTCTCGTAGGGGACCTCCTCGTCGGTCCCTTCGGCGACGCGGCGGTGTTTGATCCGGGCGCTGTCGGACTCGCGGATCTCCCGCAGGGCGATGTTGCGGCGGGCGACGGCGCTGTAGAGCTTCACGGGCACGTTGAGTAGCCCGAAGCTGATCGTCCCGCTCCAGATCGCTCTAGCCATTCGCCGAACTCACCTACCCGGATTGTTCCAGTCGAATGCTTTCGCGACCGACGATAGCGGCGGCGCGCGGGACTCATCTTGCGTTTGCGGTGTCGGTGGGATCATGCGGCGGTGCTGTTCGAACTGCGAGAGGTCGGCCTCGACCGCGGCGGGCGCGCCGTCCTCGACTCGGTCGGCGCCGGGATCCCGGAGGGAGCGACGGCGATCGTCGGCCCCTCCGGCGCCGGCAAGTCGACGCTGCTGCGGCTGCTGAACCGGCTCGCCGACCCCGACCGCGGTCATGATCGCACTACCGCGGCCAGCGCTGCTCGATTCTTACGAGCCGCTGGAGCTGCGGCGCGAGGTCTCGCTGGTCCCGCAGCTGCCGGCGCTGCTGGAGGGGACGGTCGGGTCGAACCTGCGCTACGCCGCCGACCTCGCCGGCGAGCGAGCTCGACTGCGACGCGACCCTGGCCCGCGCCGGCCTCGACCCCTCCTTCGCCGAGCCGCGACGTCGCCAAGCTCTCGGTCGGCGAGCAGCAGCGGGCGATGCTGGCGCGGGCGCTCGCCCAGCGCCCGGCGGTCCTGCTGCTCGACGAGCCGACCTCGGCCCTCGACCACGCCGCCCGCGACGCGATCGAGGCGACGCTGGGCGAGCTGCGCCGCGCGGCTGGAGATCTCGATCGTCCTCGTCAGCCACGACCCCGAGCAGGCGCGGCGGCTCGGCGACTGGGTCGTGCGGCTGGAGGCCGGCCGGGTGGCGGCTGCGGGCCGCCGGCGAGGTGCTGGCATGAGCACCTCGATCCACGTCGAGCTCTGGCAGGTCGCCGCCTCGCTGGTCCTGGTCGCGCTGGCGGCCGCGATCTCGCTGCTGGCAGCGGGCCGACCTCGAGCGCGACATCGCCGTCGCCACCGTCGCTCGATCGTCCAGCTGACCCTGGTCGGCTACGCGATCAAGCTGATCTTCGACGCCGACACGATCTGGCTGGTGCTGGCCTGCTGCTGGCGGTGATGGTCTTCTTCGGCGCGATCACCGCCCGCCACCGCGCCGACAAGGTGCCGCGGCGCCTTCGGGCCGCTGCTGATCGCGCTCGCGCTGGCCGGCGCCGGCACCCTCGGCCTCGTCGTCGCCCTGGGGATCTTCGACCCGACCCCGCGCTACCTGGTCCCGGTCGGCGGCATGGTGATCGGCAACGCGATGACCGCCAGCGCCGTCGCCCTCAACCGCCTCGGCGACGAGATGGCCGACGCGCGGGCGCGGATCGAGGCGACGCTGGCGCTCGGCGCGACCGCCGCGCGAAGCGGCGCGCCGACCGTCCGCCGCGCCCTGCGCTCGGGGATGATCACCCTCGTCGACTCGACCAAGACCACCGGCCTGATCTTCTTCCCGGGCACGATGGTCGGCATGCTGCTCGCCGGCGCCGACCCCACCGACGCCGTCCGCCTGCAGCTGATCCTCCTCTACACCCTGCTCGGCAGCGTCTCGATCGCCGCCCTCGTCGCCACGACGCTCGCCTACCGCAACTTCTTCACGCCCGCGGCAGCAGCTGCGCGAGCCCGAGCCGAGGCCGCCCGCCTAGACTCGGCCGCGTGTCCCGCCAGCAGCGACTGACGCTGATCGCGACGATCCTCGGCTCGACCGTCGTCTTCCTCGACAGCACGGTCGTCAACGTCGCCCTGCCGGCGATCAGCGACGGCCTCGACGTCGGCCTCGCCGGCCAGCAGTGGGTGGTCGAGGCCTACACGCTGGCGCTGGTCTCGCTGCTGCTCGTCGGCGGCAGCCTCGGCGACCAGTTCGGGCGGCGGCGGATGTTCGTCATCGGCCTGATCGGCTTCGGCGTCACCTCGGTCGCTCTGCGCGATCGCCCCGACCGACGAGTTCCTGATCGCGGCGCGCGCCCTGCAGGGGGTCGCCGGGGCGCTGCTGGTGCCCGGCTCGCTGGCGATCGTCGCCTCGACCTTCGAGGGCGCGGCGCGCGGCAAGGCGGTCGGGACCTGGACGGCCTGGACCGGGATCGCGACCGTGATCGGCCCGGCCGGCGGCGGCGCCCTGATCGGCATCACCTCCTGGCGGGCGATCTTCTGGGTCAACCTGCCGCTGATCGCGGCCACGGTCGTGCTCACCCTCCACTCGGTCGAGGAGAGCCGCGACGAGGACGCCTTCCTCGGCATCGACTGGGCCGGGATCGCGCTCTCGGCGATCGGGCTCGGCGGCCCGACCTTCGCCCTGATCGAGCAGCCCGCCCGCGGCTGGGGCGACCCGCTGGTCTGGGTGCCGCTGCTCGTCGGCGTCCTCTGCTTCGGCCTCTTCATCCTCCGCGAGGCGACCGCCCGCCACCCGATGCTGCCGCTCGGCCTCTTCCGCATCCGCAACTTCTGGGTCACCAACCTGACCACGCTCTCGACCTACGCGGGGCTGATCGGCGGCCTCTTCTTCGTCGGCCTCTTCCTGCAGCAGGTGGCCGGCTACTCGCCGCTCGAGGCGGGCCTGGCGACGACCCCGATCTCGATCCTGATGTTCTTCCTCTCGCCGCGCTTCGGGCGGATCGCCTCGGGCACCGGGCCGCGGCTGCCGATGACCGCCGGCCCGATCGTCGGCGGCATCGGGCTGCTGCTGCTGATGCGGGTCGACGCCGAGGCCGACTACCTCACCGACGTCCTCCCGGGCCTGCTCGTCTTCGGCCTCGGCCTCTCGGCGACGGTGGCGCCGCTGACCGCGACCGTGCTCGACTCGGTCGACGAGCACCACGTCGGGATCGCCTCCGGGGTCAACAACGGCGTCTCCCGGGTCGCCGGGCTGCTGGCGATCGCCGTCCTCGGCGCGGTCATCTCCGCCAGCTTCGGCGCCAAGCTCGACGACCAGCTGGGCCCGGCGCCGCTCTCGGCCGCCGCGCGCCGCGGCGGTCGACGAAGCGAAGGAAAAGCCGCTCGCGGTCCCGGACACCGACGGCGTCGCAGCCGCAGAAGCCGACCGGGTCGACGCAGGCCGCCGCCGACGCCTCGACCTCGTCCTTCCACCTCGGGATCGGCGATCGCCGGGATCCTGATGATCCTCGGCGGCATCGTCGCCGGCCTCGGCGTCCAGAACCCGCGAACGGAAAGTCCAGCGCGGTGCCCAAGCCGCGGCGCTGCCAGCCGCAGCGCGGCGAGTGCGGCCACGAGGCGCCGAACCCGCGCTTGAGGCCGGGACCGGTGACCCTCGAGCGGGCGGATACTCAAAGCGGCGGCCTAATTAGACCGCCGCTTGTCCGAGCGAGGGGTCACCGATCCCGGCCTCTCATAGGCTCTCGCCGTCATGCCGAAGCCGATCATCTTCAGCGGCATCCAGCCGACCGGCCGCAAGCACCTCGGCAACTACATCGGCGCGATCCGCCAGTACGTCGAGGGCCAGGACCGCGGCGAGCCGGCGATCTTCTGCATCGTCGACCTGCACGCGATCTCGGTCGCCTACGACCCGGCCGAGCTGCGCGAGCGCGTCTACGACACCGCCGCGATCCTGCTCGCCGCCGGCCTCGACCCCGAGCGCTGCATCCTCTTCCGCCAGTCCGACGTCCGCGAGCACACCGAGCTGACCTGGCTGCTCTCCGCGGTCACCGCCCACGGCGACCTCAACCGCATGACCCAGTTCAAGGAAAAGGTCGGCAAGCGACCGCGAACTCGCCTCGGCGGCGCTCTTCTACTACCCGGTGCTGATGGCCGCCGACGTGCTCGCCTACCGGGCCACCGAGGTGCCGGTCGGCGACGACCAGCGCCAGCACGTCGAGCTGATGCGGGAGATCGCCCGCCGCTTCAACGAGCGCTTCGGCGAGACCCTGGTCGTGCCCGGAGCTGGTGATCCCCGAGGTCGGCGCCCGGATCATGGACCTGCAGGAGCCGGAGCGGAAGATGTCGACCACCGGCGGGACCGAGCAGGGGACCGTGCTCGTCCTCGACGAGCCCGACGCGATCCGCAAGAAGTTCGGCAGCGCCGTCACCGACTCCGGCCGCGAGGTCGTCCGCGCGCGCCCGACAAGCCCGGGATCACCAACCTGATCGACATCCTCGCCGTCGCCCGCGGCAGCGACCAGGCGGCGATCGAGGCGCGAGTTCGAGGGCGCCGGCTACGGCGACTTCAAGAAGGCCGTCGCCGAGGCGGTGGTCGAGCTGCCTGGCGCCCGGTGCGGAGCGCTACGCCGAGCTGCGCCCCGACGAGGCGGCGCTGGAGCGGGTCTTCGCCGCCGGCGCCGAGAAGGCGCGGGCGCTGGCCGCTCCGGTCGTCGCCGACGTGCGCGAGCGCATGGGCTTCGGCGCCGCATCTCCGAATAGCTCGGAAACCGCGCGCGCCCGTCCCAGCGCGCTCTAGTCTGCGACGCAGTGGCCGTCGCCGACCTCGACCTCGATCTCGACCTCGACGTCTTCGCCGGGCCGTTCGACCTGCTGATGGCGGTCGTCCTGCGCGAGGAGGTCAGCCTCCTCGACCTGCAGCTGGGCGAGGTCGTCGTCGCCTACGTCGAGCACCTCGAGCGCGAGGGCGAGCTGGAGCTGGAGGTGGCGACCGAGTTCCTCGTCCTGATCGCCGCCCTGCTGGAGCTGAAGTCGCGGCTGATGCTGCCCAGCCCCGAGGAGGAGCTCGACGACCTCAGCCCCGAGGAGGCGGTCGAGGAGCTGCTGGCGCGGATGCTCGAGTACCGCCGCTACAGCGACGCCTCCAAGGTCCTCGCCGATCGCTTCGAGAGCCAGCGCGGCTACCTCTACCGCTCGGCGCCGCTGCCGACCGAGCTGCGCCGGGTCGCCGTCGATGCCGCCGTCGCCGTCTACGACCCCGACCAGCTCGGCGCCGCCCTCGGCGACCTGCTGACCGAGCCGCCGGACGTCGACCTCAGCCACATCCGCCCGACCGTCTCGCTGGAGCGCCGCCTGCGCGCCCTGCGCGACGTCCTCCGCAGCCGCTCCAGCTTCGACTTCGACGAGGAGTTCGGCGGCGAGGACCGGCTGACCCAGGCGGTCACCGTCTTCGCGCCTGCTGGAGCTCTACCGCAAGGGCGAGATCACCTGGGAGCAGGACCGCGCCTTCGGCCCGATCCGGGTCAAGAAAGCGTCCCCGACGCGATCCACAAGAGCGGATGAGCGACCTCTCCCGCACCGTCGAGGCGCTGCTCTTCCTCTCGCCGCAGCCGGTCTCGGTCAGCCGACCTGGCCGAGGCGACGCAGGCGACCGAGGGCCAGGTCGAGGAGGCGATCGAGCTGCTGCGCGAGGACCTCGCCGAGGGCAAGCGCGGGGTGGTCCTGCGCGAGGTCTCCGGCGGCTTCAGCCTCGCCAGCGACCCGGCCAGCGAGGAAGCCGCCCGGCGGCTGCTCGCGAAGCCGCGGACGCCGCCGCTGACCCAGGCCCAGGCGGAGACGCTGGCGATCGTCGCCTACCTGCAGCCGGTCACGCGGCCCGAGGTCGCCCGCATCCGCGGCGTCACCTCCGAGTCGGCGGTGCAGAGCCTGGCCGAGCGCGGCCTGATCGAAGAGTCCGGCCGCTCCCGTTCGGCGCCGCGATCTTCAAGACCACGGAGCTGTTCGAGCGCCTCTTCGGCCTCAGCGGGCTGGACCAGCTGCCCGACCCGTCGCGCTTCGACCCCAGCCCCGAGGACGAGCGCGAGCTGCGCGAGCGGCTGCTGAAGGCCGGGGAACAAGAGCGGAGCCATGAGGTGGAGTCGAGGGAGACCCTCCGTCGCAGATTGGGGAGGCTCCTCGGGTCTCCCTCGACTCCCACTCGTGAGGCTGGCAAGTTCCTCGCCCATGGCGGGGTCGCTTCGCGGCGGAAGGCCGAGGAGATCATCGCCAAGGGGCTGGTGACGGTCGGCGGCGAGGTGGTCACCGACCCGGCGCGGGACGTCGGGGCGGGCGACGACGTGCGGGTCAACGGCAAGCCGGTGGCGGCCGAGGCGCGCGAGGTCTGGGCGGTCAACAAGCCGGCCGGCGTGGTCTCGACCGCGCGCGAGCCCGGCAGCCGCCCGGCGGTGGTCGAGCTGGTCGACACCGACGGCCGCCTCTATCCCGTCGGCCGCCTCGACGCCGACACCACCGGCCTGCTGCTGCTGACCAACGACGGCGAGCTCGCCAACCGGCTCACCCATCCCCGCTACGAAGTCCCGAAGACCTACCGGGTCCGGCTCGGCAAGCCGATCGCCGACCGCGACCTCGAGCGCCTGCGCACGCGGCGTCGAGCTCGAGGACGGGCCGACGGCCCCGACCGAGGTGCGCCGCCTCGGCGAGCGCGAAGTCGAGATCGTCCTGCGCGAAGGCCGCAACCGCCAGGTGCGGCGGATGGTCGAAGCGGTCGGCAACCGGGTGGTGGCGTTGCAGCGGGTCGAGTTCGGACCACTGGCGCTTGGGCGGCTTGCAAAGGGCGGGGCGCGGCGGCTTTCGGATGACGAGATCGCTCGGCTTGCGGGACGCGGCGGCGTAGATCTCGCAGGCTCGCAGCGGAGCCGAATCCCCCACCTACTTGCTAGGTGGGTGGGCGGATTCGGCTCCTCACCCGCGGCGCCGCTTTGGTCGAGGCGGGCGGCGATGGTCGTCGGCGATGGCGGCGGCTTCGGTTTCGGCCTGGCGGTGCGTGACGCGGAGGGTCGTGTAGCCGGCCCGCAGCAGTTCGCGGTCGCGCCAGCGGTCGCGCTCGAAGGCGATCGGGGTGGCGTGGAAGTCGCGGCTGTCGGCCTCGAGGACGAAACGGTGATCGGGCCAGAGGAAGTCGACCTCGATGCGGCCCTTGGCGATCTCGACCGGGGCATTGAGGAGCGGGGCGGGGAGGTGCGCGCTGGACGAGCAGCGGCAGGACCTTCGCCTCAAGTGGGCTCTTGAGGCGACCTTTCTTGGCGATCGGCGCCGCGCCGCGCCACTCGTCGATCAGGGCCCGCAGGCTGCGATTGCCGCGGCGCCCCGGGTCCATCGATGCCTCGATCGCCGGGATGTCGAGCGCTTTCTTCTGCGCGGCCCGCTCGAAGCAGCTGCGCAGCGTCCAGTCGCCGACGGTGCCCGCGAGGTCCACCAGCGTCCGCGCCGGGCTGGTGCAGGGGATGCCGGCCACGGTCCCGACCTCGTCGCGCCGCGGCGAGCGCACGCGGTGAAAGCGGATGCCATCGATGTGGCGCCCCCGATCACCTCGGGCGATGACATCGATCACGACTGGTCCTTTGTCGAGCAAACCGAGAAGCGCACCTGCGCTGCGATGCGAGATCACCGCTTCGGCGCCGCAGGCAAGAGTGACCGCTCGATAGCCGCCCGCGCTCGCCGATGCTTGGGTGCCCAACGGCATAAACGCCGCGAAACACGCGATGCAGACGACCCGCCGAGACGGCATGGTCAATTGCGTCATCGCGCATCCCAAGCGCTCGCATTTGCCCCCGTGAGACCACTCCGTGTTGGGCGGCGGCGGCCCTCGCTAGGCGCTGGCCAATAGCGGTGGCGAGTTTTCCGCGACATGGGCGGATAAGTCGCCACCGCTGTGGGTTTCGCCCCCCGGCTTTGGGAATATATGAGGAGTGACCGAGAACGGAAGCAACGGCGAGCTGCCGCTCGGCGCCTATCAGCCGCCGGCGCAGCGCCTCTTTGCGGTGCGGGGCGCCGTTCAGGCCGAGGCCAACGAGGCCGAGGCGATCCTCGGGGCCACCGAGGAGCTGATGCGGGAGCTGATCGAGCGCAACTCGGCTCGAGCCGGAGGCGATGGTCAGCTGTCTGTTCACGACCACGGACGACCTCGACGCTGAGTTCCCCGCCGTGGCCGCGCGCGACCTCGGGCTGACAATGGTGCCGCTGATGTGCTGCCGCGAGATCCCGGTCCCCGGCTCGATGCCGCGGGTGATCCGGGTGATGCTGCACTTCTACGCGCCGGCCGAGCACCTGCCGATCCACGTCTACGTCGGCGAGGCGCAGAACCTGCGGACCGACCTCGAAGCCGCGCAGTAGAGCGCTCCGCCCCCGTCCGTCACAATCGGTCGCCGATGACGATCACTTTCGCCGAGAAGCTCGCCCGCATGCCGGGCTACCAGGCCGGGGTCCCGACCGGGCAGGCGCCCGAGGCGATCGCCTCGGGCAACATCGCCCAGCTCGCCTCCAACGAGTCGCCCTTCCCGCCGCACCCGAAGGTGGTCGAGGCGATCCAGGGGACGGCGGCGGCGATGAACCGCTATCCCGACCCCGACGCGACCCTGCTGCGCCGGCGCCTGGCCGAGCGCTACGAGACCGAGCCGGGCCGGATCGCCGTCGCCAACGGCTCCTGCGAGATCCTCCTCGCCGCCGCCGAGGCGCTCTGCGAGCCCGGCGCCGAGATCGTCTACGCCTGGCCGTCCTTCTCGATGTATCCGTACCTGCCGGCGCTGACCGGCGCCCGAGAGGTCCGCGTGCCGCTGGCCGCGGGCGACGTCCACGACCTCGACGCGATGGCGGCCGAGGTGACGGCGGCGACCCAGCTGCTGATCGTCTGCAACCCGAACAACCCGACCGCGACCCACATCCCGGCGGCCGAGATCGCCGCCTTCTGCGAGCGGATCCCGCCGCACGTGACGGTGATCCTCGACGAGGCCTACGTCGAGTTCCAGACCCACGACGACCCCGACGCGACGCCTCGACCTGCTCGCCGACTTCCCCAACCTCGTCGTCCTGCGCACCTTCAGCAAGTGCTACGGCCTCGCCGGGCTTCGGGTCGGCTACGCGATCGGCTCGCCGAAGTTCCGCGCCGCGGTCGATGCCGTCCGCCAGCCGTTCAGCGTCAACGCCCTCGCCCAGGCGGCCGGGGCGGAGGCGATCCTCCACCAGGACGATGTCCTGCGCCGGGTCGAGAGCACGGTCGCCGCCCGCCTCGCGCGTCGAGGAGGGGCTGCACGCCCTCGGCCTCCGCACCAGCGAGACCCACGCCAACTTCTCCTGGATCGACCTCGGCGACGCCGACGAAGCCGCGGTGATCGCCGGCCTCGGCGAGCGCGAGATCGCGGTCCGCCCCGGCAAGGCCCTCGGTGACCCCGGCCACATCCGCGTCAGCTACGGCACCGAGGCCGAGAACGAGCGCTTCCTGCGTGGCCTGTCGGAATTGCTTGACTAAAAGCTTGCCCGTGATACAACCTCAGGACCGTGAGGTTGGACAAGCCGACATCCGCGACCACTGCAGCGTCCACCGCTGCCGTCGCGTGCGGCTACCTCACCTATTGGCGATTTAGCTAGGCGTCCGGCCCGGCGGCCTCCTGCCGCCCGAAGACTTCACATCTTCCGGTCGGGCGCCCTTCAGAGTTGGTCGTGCGCTCCGACCTGCCCCGGTAGCGATCGACCAGAAAGTACGATTTCAGGGGTTTGGAGAAAGGTAAAGGCAATATGTTCATCGGGATGGAGGGGACGAAACGAGACGGCGTCCGCGACCAGCGGATCGCCAAAGTCGTAGAGCTGGTGCCGCCGGAAAAGCTGCTCGGCGAGCTGCCGCTAGGCGAGGAGCGATCCAAAGCGGTCGTCCGCGGTCGCGAGGAAGTGCGCGACGTGCTCTCGGGGAAGGACCCGCGGCTGATGGTCGTCGTCGGCCCGTGCAGCGTGCACGACCCCAAAGCGGCGATGGAGTACGCGACGAAGCTGAGCGCGACCGCGCGGGCGCTGAGCGAGGAGCTGCTGGTGGTGATGCGCGTCTACTTCGAGAAGCCGCGGACGACGACCGGGTGGAAGGGGCTGATCAACGACCCGCACCTGGACGAAAGCGGCGACGTCAACGCCGGCCTGCGGATCGCCCGCAAACTGCTGCTGGAAGTGCTGGACACGGGGCTGCCGATCGGCTGCGAGTTCCTCGACCCGATCACGCCCCAGTACATCGCCGACGCGGTCGGCTGGGGGGCGATCGGGGCGCGTACCTCGGAGAGCCAGACGCACCGCCAGCTCGCCTCCGGCCTCTCGATGCCGATCGGGTTCAAGAACCGGACCGACGGCAACATCCAGATCGCGGTCGACGCGGTGCGGGCCGCGGCGGCCTCGCACGCCTTCGCCGGGATCGACGACGCCGGCATGCCGGCGATCCTCCACACCACCGGCAACCCCGACTGCCACATCATCCTGCGCGGTGGCCACGGGGAGCCGAACTACCACCCGCCCGAGGTCGAAGACTCGCTGGTCACCCTCGGCGTCGCCGGTCTGCCCGAGCGACTGGTGATCGACGCCTCCCACGACAACAGCGGCAAGGACCCGGAGAAACAGTTCTTCGCCGCGGGCGACATCGCCGACCAGGTCGCCGACGGCAACAAGTCGATCGTCGGGGTGATGTTGGAGTCGTTCCTGGTCGAGGGCCGGCAGAACCTGGTCCCCGGCGAGGAGCTGACCTACGGGCAGTCGATCACCGACGCCTGCATCGACTGGGAGGACACCGTCACGGCTCTGGAACGGTTCGCATCTGCCGTTGAGGCGCGGCGCGGCGGATGAAGGTGACCGTCTGCGCATGAGAATCGCCGTCCTCGGGGTGGGCCTGATCGGAGGCTCGATAGGGCTCGCCGCGCGACGGCGACTGGACGCCGAGGTGGTCGGCTACGGGCGCAGCCCGGAGCGGCTGCAGCGCGCGGTCGAGCTGGGGGCGATCGACAGCGCCGCCGACTCGCTCGCCGAGGCCTGCGAGGGCGCCGACCTGGTCTTCTGCTGCGCGCCGGTGGCGACGCTGCCCCAGCAGGCGCGCGAGGCGCTGGTGGCGGCGGGCCCGGAGACGGCAGTCACCGACGTCGGCTCGACCAAGGGCGAGCTGGTCGCCGCGCTCGGCGAGGACGAGCGCTTCATCGGCGGCCACCCGCTGGCGGGGGCGGAGACCGCCGGGGTCGAGAACGCCCGCGAGGACCTCTTCGAGGGCGCCCGCTGGTACCTGACCCCGACCGAGCATCTCCAGCGGCGTCCTCTACGACCGCCTGCAGCGGGCCGTCTCGGCGCTGGGGGCGCGCCCGCAGGCGATCGACCCCGAGAGCCACGACCGCCTGATGGCGACCGTCAGTCACCTACCGCACGTGCTTGCCAACGCACTGGCGAGCGAGGCCTCGGATGCGCTGACCCAGGACTCGGAACGGCTGCCCGACGTCGGCCCGAGCTTCCGCGATGCGACCCGCGTCGCCGGCTCCAACCCGGCGATCTGGGCCGACATCTACGCCAGCAACCGCGAGGCGGTGGCGCGCTCGATCGACTCGGTCGCCGAGCGGCTGCGGCAGGCGTCGGAGCTGATCCGGGCCGGTGACCGCGAGGCGCTTGCCGCCTGGCACGGCGCCGCCGGTGAGGACCGCCGGCGCCTGCTCGAACTGGAGTCGGCGGCGGGGCCGCTGCGCGAGCTGCGGATCGTCGTCGCCAACAAGCCGGGGACGATTGCCGAGCTGGCGCTGGCGCTGGGCGAGGCCGGGGTCAACATCGAGGACATGGCGCTCTACCCGGCGCCGGACATGACCTCGGGCGCGGTCTCGGTCTGGGTCGCCGGCGACGAGCAGGCGGCGAAGGCGCAAGAGCTGGTGCGCCGGCTCGGCCACACGGCCACCGTCGTCGATGCGCCCGACGCGTAGGGTCGCCGCATGAGCAGCGCCCGCTTCGATCCTTCTGGCCCCCTGCGCGGCGCCCTGCGCCCCCCCTCGGACAAGTCGATCTCCCACCGCGCGGCGCTGATCGCGGCGATGGGGGAGGGGGAGACGGAGATCGCGGGCTATCTCGACGCCGCCGACACGCGCTCGACCCTGGCGGCGGTCGAGGCGCTCGGCGCGCAAGTCGAGGGCGATCCGGCCGCAGGGCCTGCGGATTCAGGGCGTCGGCCTGCGCGGCGCCGGCCCGGCGACGATCGACGTCGGCAACGCGGGAACGCTCCTGCGCCTGCTGCCGGGATGGCTGGCGGGACAGGCTGGGGAGAGCTGGGTGCTCGACGGCGACGAGTCGATCCGGCGCCGCCCGGTTGACCGGATCGTGGTGCCGCTGCGGCGAATGGGGGCGAATCTGAGCGCTCGCGAAGATCGCCTGCCGCCGCTGGAGATTCACGGCACGACGCTGCACGGGGCCGACTACGAGATGCCGGTCGCCAGCGCCCAGGTCAAGTCCTGCCTCGTCTTCGCCGGCCTCTTGGCGGGAGGAGAGACGCGAATCGTCGAGCCGCTGCCGAGTCGGGACCACACCGAGCGCATGCTCGCCGCGGCCGGGGCCGCGGTCGAGCGCGACGGCGACGCGGTGATCGTGCGGCCCGCGGAGCGCCTCGAGGTGGGCCCGATCTCGGTTCCCGCCGACATCTCCTCGGCCGCCTTTTTCGTCGTCGCCGCCAGCCTCGTGGCGGGGAGCGAGGTCGTCCTCGATGAGGTCAACGTCAACCCCACCCGCACCGGCCTGCTGTCGATCCTCGAGCGGATGGGCGCCGAGATCGAGCGTGAGAACGAGACTGAGGTAGGCGGCGAGCCGATCGCCACCCTCCGCGTCCGCTCAGCCCCACTCCAGGCCACCGAGGTCGGCGGCGCCGAGATCCCGCTGGCGATCGACGAGCTGCCGCTGGTCGCCCTTGCCGCCTGCTTCGCCGAGGGGACGACGGTCATCCGCGACGCCGAGGAGCTGCGGCGCAAGGAGTCGGACCGGATCGAGACCGTGACCGCGGCGCTGCGGGCGCTCGGCGGCAAGGTCGAGCCGACCGCGGACGGGATGGTCATCGAGGGCACCGGCGGCCTGCGCGGCGGCACGATCGACTCCCACGGCGACCACCGGATCGCGATGCTCGGCGCCGTCGCCGGCCTCGCCTCGACCGACGGGGTCGAGGTCCAGGGCATGGACGCCGCCGCCGTCAGCTACCCCGGCTTCGAGGCCGACCTCGCCTCGCTCCTCGACCGCTAAATCATCGTTTCCAGACTTCGGGGTCCTATAGGGGCCGCGATTCTGGAAACGACGGTCAATACGCTGCCGCCATGGTGATCGCGATCGACGGCCCTGCCGGGGCCGGCAAGTCCACGGTCGCGCGCGCGGTCGCCGGCGAGCTCGGCTTCACCTACCTCGACTCCGGGGCGATGTACCGCTGCGTGGCGCTGGCGGCGCATGGAGGGCGGCATCGACCTCGACGACGGCGACGCGCTGGGCGAGCTCGCCGAGGGGCTGGAGATCGGCTTCGAGGGCCGCAGCGTCCTGCTCGGCCACCGCGACGTCAGCGCGGAGATCCGCACCCCCGAGGTCACCGCTGCCGCCTCGCGGGTCTCGGTCCACCCGCGGGTGCGGGCGGCGATGGTCGCTCGCCAGCGGCAGCTGATCGAGGCCGGCCGCTACGTCGCCGAGGGGCGCGACATCGGCACCGTGGTCAGCCCGGAGGCGCCGCTGAAGGTCTTCCTCACCGCCTCCGACGAGGAGCGGGCGCGCCGCCGCGCCGCCGCAGACCGGCGAGGACTTCGACGACCGTGCTCGCTGCGCAGCGCCGGCCGCGACGCCCGCGACACCGAGCGCGAGCACGGCGCCCTGCGCGCCGCCGAGGACGCGGTCGAGCTCGACACGACCGGCTCTCGCCTCCAGCAGGTGGTCGCCCGCGTCGTCGCCCTCGCCCGCGAGCGGGGCCTGGCATGAGCCTGCCCACTGTCGCCGTCGTCGGCTTCCCCAACGTCGGCAAGAGCACCCTCGTCAACCGCCTGGTCGGCGGCAACGAGGCGGTCACCTCGCCCGAGCCGGGCGTCACCCGCGACCGCAAGCGGCTCGCCACCGAGTGGAACGGGGTCGCCTTCGAGCTGGTCGACACCGGCGGCATCGACCTCGGCGACGAGGCTGAGCTGGCCCGCGACGTGCAGGCGCAGGCGCGGCTGGCGATCGCCGAAGCCGACGCGATCCTGCTGGTCGTCGATGGCCGCGCCGGCCTCCGCGCCGGCGACGCCGAGCTGGCGAAGACGCTGCGCGGCGCCGAGGTCCCGGTCCTCGTCGTCGTCAACAAAGCCGACCGCGCCGACGACTACGGGATCGCCGCCGAGTTCCACGCGCTCGGCCTCGGCGAGCCGCTGCCGGTCTCCGCCACCCACGGCCTCGGCACCGGTGACCTGCTCGACGCGATCGTCGCCGCCCTCGGCGACCGCGAGCCGCAGCCCGAGGACGACGAGGCGGTCCGGGTGGCGGTGATCGGCCGCCCCAACGTCGGCAAGTCTTCGCTCGTCAACGCCTTCCTCGGCTCCGACCGGGTGATCGTCTCCGACATCGCCGGCACCACCCGCGACGCGATCGACACCCGGCTCGAGGTCGACGGCCGTCCGCGTGATCCTCGTCGACACCGCCGGGCTGCGCCGCCGTTCCAAGGTCGCCGGCACGGTCGACTACTACGCGCAGCTGCGCTCCGAACGAGCGGTCGAGCGCGCCGACGTGGCGATCGTCGTCTGCGACGCCTCCGAGGGCGTCACCGCCGAGGACCTGCGGGTGGCGGAGATGGCGATGAAGGCGGGCTGCGCCAGCCTGCTGGCGATGAACAAGTGGGACATCACCGAGACCGACATCGACGACACGCGGGCGCGGGTCGAGCGCAAACTGCGGCTGCGGCCGGCGGTGATCACCGTCTCGGCCCAGCGCGGGCGCAACGTCGGCAGCCTGCTGCCGCGGGCGCTGCAGCTGGCTGACAAGGCGGCGCAGCGGATCCCGACCCCGGAGCTGAACCGCTTCGTCGGCGACGTCGTCGCCAAGACGCCGCCGCCGGCCAAACGCGGCAAACGCCTGCGCCTCTTCTACTCGGCGCAGGTGGGGGAGCGGCCGCCGCGGATCGCGATCCAGGTCAACGACCGCAAGCTGATCAGCCGCGACTGGGCCTACCACCTGGAGAACCGGATGCGGGAGACCTACGAGCTGGAGGGCGTGCCGCTGATCATCGACTTCGTCCCCCGCACGGGCTACCGCGGGCGCCAGGACTGACCCTCCGGCACCGCACAAATTTCCTCTAGGCTTCTCGCCATGCCTACTTCCAAGCCGCTCGCCGAGGGCGAGTACCTCTTCACGTCGGAGTCAGTCACCGAGGGCCACCCGGACAAGGTCGCCGACCAGATCTCCGACGGCGTCCTCGACGCGATCATGGGCGAGGACCCGGGCGGCCGCGTCGCCTGCGAGACGCTCGTCAACACCGGCATGGCGGTGGTCTCAGGGGAGATCTCCACCGACGTCCACCTCAACATTCCGGACATCGTCCGCGACACGGTGCGGGACATCGGCTACAAGGGCGGCGGCTACGGCTACGACTGCGACCACATCTCGGTGATCGTCTCGATCGACGAGCAGTCCCCCGACATCGCCCAGGGCGTCGACCAGGCCTACGAGACCAAGGTCGACCCGTCCGACACCGACGAGCTCGACGTCGCCGGCGCCGGCGACCAGGGAATGATGTTCGGCTACGCCATCAGACGAGACCGAGGCGCTGATGCCGATGCCGGTCCACCTTGCCCACCGCCTGGCCGAACGGCTGGCGGCGGTCCGCAAGGACGGCTCCCTCGGCTACCTCGGCCCCGACGGCAAGACCCAGGTCTCCGTCCGCTACGCCGGCGGCCGCCCGGTCGCTGTCGAAAAGCTCCTGATCTCCACCCAGCACGACGAGGGAATCGACTCGCAGAGCCAGATCAAGCCCGAGCTGTGGGAGGGACGTCGTTCTCCCGGTGCTCGAGGCCGAGGTCCCCGGCCGCTTCGACGCGAACGAGCTGCTGGGCGAGTTCCTCGTCAACCCGACCGGCAAGTTCGTGATCGGCGGCCCGGTCGGCGACGCCGGCCTCACCGGCCGCAAGATCATCGTCGACACCTACGGCGGCATGGCCCGCCACGGCGGCGGCGCCTTCTCCGGCAAGGACCCGTCCAAGGTCGACCGCTCGGCCGCCTACGCCGCCCGCTACGTGGCCAAGAACGTGGTCGCCGCCGGCCTGGCGCAGCGCTGCGAGGTCCAGGTCGCCTATGCGATCGGCGTCGCCCACCCGGTCAGCCTGATGGTCGAGACCTTCGGTACCGGCAAGCTGCCCGACACCAGGATCTCCCAGCTGGTCGAGGCCGAGTTCGACATGCGCCCCGGCGCCTTCCGCCAGTACCTCGACCTCCACCGCCCGATCTTCCAGAAGACCGCCGCCTACGGCCACTTCGGCCGCGCCGACGACGACTTCACCTGGGAGAAGACGGACCGCGCCGACGCCCTCCGCGAGGCGGCGGGCGCCGAGGCCGCGGCGGCGTAGCGCCCAAACTCCGGCGGTAAGTCCGGAGAGGGCCGTTCCGACAGGGGCGAGCTAGGTCGTTTCCACCCTTTGAGCCCCTATGGGGGCCAAAAATGTGGAAACGATCAGTCAGCAGGCCTGGGGGTTGGCACGCCGGCAGCATGGGGTTCTGTCGCGGCGGCAGCTACTGGACCTTGGCTTCTCGGCCAAGGCAATTCGACATCGTGTGGACTGCGGGCGGCTCTTTCCGATCAGGACCGGGGTCTACGCCATTGGGCGCCCTCAAATCACCCGCGAGGGACGTTGGATGGCTGCGGTTGTCGCCTGCGGCGATGAGGCAATGCTCAGCCATCGCAGTGCAGCTGCCCTCTGGGGATTTGGCGAGGAGACGCCGGGAGTCATTGACGTCAGCGTGCACCGTCATTGCAACCTGCGGCGCCCTGGCATTCGAGTCCACGAC
Organism: uncultured Actinomycetes bacterium; assembly: GCA_963850735.1. GTDB lineage: Bacteria > Actinomycetota > Thermoleophilia > Solirubrobacterales > 70-9 > VAYN01. The sequence goes on along the minus strand of CAWKMK010000003.1, from coordinate 167,027 downwards.
CGAGCCGGCCTCTGGGATCGGGATCTCGGAACCCGGCTCGGCATCCCGGTGACCGCGCCCGTTCGCACCTTCCTCGACCTGACGACCGTCGCCGGACCGAAGTCCGTCGAGCGAGCGATCAACGAGGCGGACAAGCTCGATGTGATCGACGCCGATGCTCTGCGGCGCGCGCTCGACGACTATCCGGGCCAGCGGGGCGTTCGGCCGCTGCGCCGCATCCTCGACGAGCACACCTTTCGGCTCTCCGACGACGAGCTGGAACGGCTCTTTCGGCCGATCGCAAGTGCCGCGGGCCTCCCGGTCCCGCTCACCAAACTGATGCTCGACGAATTCGAGGTCGACTTCTTCTGGCTTGACCTCAACCTCGTCGTCGAGACCGACGGTTGGCGCTACCACCGCACGCCCTCGGCCCAGACCCGCGACGCCCTTCGCTTCCAGACCCACACCGCGGCCGGTCGCACCCCGCTCCGCTTCTCCCACTGGCAGGTGAAGCACGAACCGGCCCACGTTCGCCGCATCCTCACCGCAACGGCGGCGAACCTGCGCGCCCGACCTGCACCCTTACCCGCCCCGTGAGGGTGCAGGTCGGGCGCGCTTACGCGCTAGGCGGTTGGGCCTCGCCCAGCCCGTGGGTGCCGGCGGACCCCACGCCGGTCGCTTTATCGACCGATTCGACGACCTCGCCGGGGTTCGCCACTCCGTTGAAGACGAAGTTGTAGCTGTCGCTTGCCGCGGTGTCGAAGTCGACGTCGCCGATCTGCATCAGGCGCTGGTAGACGCTCTGCTGGTAGTTGACGTTCTGGACCCGCTCCAGGCGGGTCTCCTGGACCTCTTTGGAGATGATCCCCCGCTTGATGTTGAGCCGGCGGTCGGTGATCGTGTAGGTCGTCGCCACCCGCTTGACGAAGCCGATCAGGACGGTGAGGGCGAGGATGACGAGAACGACGACGAAGGTCGTCGCGCCGCCGTCGATCAGGTTCGCGACGAAGCCCAGGACGACCGCGACCAGGGCGCCTTTGAGGTAGAAGCCGAGGATCGCGCGCCAGGACGGGTGGCCTTCGAAGATCACCCGCTCGCCTGGGTGGAGGTTGATGCTCATGCGGCGCCAGCATATGGGCTCGCTCGGCAGCAGGCCAGGCCATCCCCCGACACCCATAACCTCGACCGGTGACGATTCTCCGAGGTCGAGCCCCTGACCACCGCCCGCGCGCTGCGCGGCCCTTTCGACTACCGCCGGCCGGCGGCGATGGAGGACGTCGGGGTCGGCAGCGTCGTTCGCGTCCCCTTCGGGCCGCGCCGCCTGCTCGGGGTCGTGGTCGAGGTCGCCGACGCCTCCGAGCTGCCGCCCGAGCGCCTCGCCGAGCCGATCGAGGCGCTGGAGGCGGGGGCCACGCCGGAGCTGGTCCGGCTCGGCCTCTGGGTCGCCCGCGAGTACTGCTCGACCCCCTCGCGCGGCCTGCAGCTTGTCCTGCCGCCGGGGACCGGGACCGGCAGCGGCGGCCGCACGACCCGCGCCAAGACCGAGCTGCGGGCGGAGATCCTGCCCGCCGGCGAAGCCGCCCTGGACGACGGAGAGCGGCTCGGCTCGAAGCAGCGCGCCGTGCTCGAGGCGCTGCGCGCGGGCGAGATGTCCTCCGGCGAGCTGGCGACTGCGATCGGCTCCGACCGCGCCACCCTGCGCCGGCTCGAGGGGCGCGGCCTGATCGCCACCCGCAGCGCCTCGGTGCGCCGCGCGCCCGGCCGAATCCGGCCTCCGCGGCGACGCCGACCGTCCGCAGCTGCTCCCCGAGCAGGAGGAGGCGGTCGCTGCGATGGTCGCCGCCCTCGACGGCGACGCCGGCGCCCCGCCCAAGCTGCTCCTCCACGGCGTCACCGGCTCGGGCAAGACCGAGGTCTACCTGGCCGCCGTCGAGGCGGCGCTGGAGCGCGGCCGCGGCGCGATCGTCCTCGTCCCCGAGATCGGCCTCGCGCCCGCAGGCCGTCGCCCGCTTCCGCGCCCGCCTCGGCGACCGCTTCGCGGTCCTCCACTCGGCCCTCTCGGCGGGCGAGCGCTACGACGAGTGGCGGCGCCTGCGCAGCGGCGAGGCCAGCGTCTGCGTCGGCCCCCGCTCCGCCGTCTTCGCCCCCGTCCGCGACCTCGGCCTGATCGTCATCGACGAGGAGCACGACCCCTCCTACAAGCAGGAGGGGGACCCGACCTACGACGCCCGCGCCGTCGCCCGCAAACGGGCCGAGGACCTGGGCGCCGTGCTCGTCGCCGGGACCGCGACGCCGCGGCCGGAGAGCTGGCTGGAGCTGCCGCGGCTGGAGCTGCCGCGGCGGGTCGACGGCCGCCGGATGCCGCCGGTCCACCTGGTCGACATGCGCGAGGCGGACCCGCGCTCGGGCCCGATCCACGCCGAGACCTGGGAGGCGCTGGAGGAGGTCCGCGCCGCCGGGGCCAAGGCGATCGTGATGATCAACCGCCGCGGCTTCGCCCCTTGGCTCACCTGCCGCTCCTGCGGTCACCACTGGGACTGCCCCAACTGCGACGTCTCGCTGATCGTCCACCGCCACAGCGGCCGCCTCGTCTGCCACCACTGCGCCCACTCCGAGCGGGCGCCGCGCGCCTGCCCCGAGTGCGGCTCGACCACCCTCTCCCAGGCCGGCGCCGGGACCGAGCGGATCGAGGCAACTGCTGGCCGAGCGCCTCGACCCGATGCCGGTCCTCCGCCTCGACTCCGACACCGCCGCCGAGCGCGGCGCCCACGCCCGCATCCTCGCCCGCTTCGACGAGCTGCCGAGCGCCGTCCTGGTCGGCACCCAGATGGTCGCCAAGGGCCACGACTTCCCCGAGGTGACGCTGAGCGCGATTCTCGACGCCGACGCGACCCTGCGCTTCCCCGACTTCCGCGCCGAGGAGCGGACCTTCGCGATGGTCGCCCAGCTCGCCGGCCGCTCCGGTCGCGGCGAAGCCGGGGGAGAGGTGATCGTCCAGACCCTGGCTCCGAACGCGCCGAGCATCGAGCACGCCGCCCGCCACGACTCCGCCGGCTTCCTCGAACGCGAGCTGAACCGGCGCGAGGTGCTGCGCTACCCGCCCTTCTCGCACCTGACCCGGATCAACCTCTCCGCCGAGCGCGAGGACAAGCTCGAAGCGGCGGCGATCGCGGTCGCGGGAGATCTGCGGCGGGCGCTGCCGAAGGGCTCGGAGCTGCTCGGTCCGGCGCCGATGTTCCGCGTCCGTAACCGGCACCGGCGGCGGATCCTGATCAAGGCGGAAGACCGGGCCGGGACGGTTAACGCGGTGCGCGACGTGGTCGAGGCGAAGGTCGGGGACCGGTCGCTGAAGGACGTGGCGATCGGGGTTGACGTCGATCCGCAGTAGGGGTGGTTGTGGGGAGGGGTATCCGCCCCCCCTACGACAGCCGTGCGGTTACGGCGTTGGCCAGGCGCTCGGCGGCGGTCCGCTCGGTGCTCAGGTAGAGGTTGGGCTCGATCAGCTCCAGCTCGATCAGGGCGGGGTCGGCGTTGAGATCGCTGACAAGGTCTACGCGGGCGTAGAGGGGTGGCTCATCGAGTTGGGAGAGGGCTCGGTCGGCTACTTCGAAGTGGTTTGTCTCCGCGGTTGCTGAGGTCACCGTTCCGCCCCAGATCGATTGGACTCGGAAGTCGCCTTTGGCTGGGCGCTTGCGGACTGCGTGGGAGAAGGTGCCCTGGATGTAGATCAGGGAGAGCTCGCCCTCGGTCTCAAGCGAGGGGAGGAAGGGCTGGACCATCGCCTCCTGGCGCTCCAGGACGGCGGCGAGAGCCTCCTGCGCCTCGCCTGCGCGGACGCGGTGCAGGTTCTTGGCCCCGAGGTCGACCACCGGCTTGACCACCGCCTCGTCCCAGCCGCGCGATGCCAGCTCAACCGCGAGATCGAGGTCCGCGCCACGCTCCACCCACAACGTCGGGACAGTCGGCACGCCGGCCTCCGCCAGCTCCCGCAGGTAGCGCTTGTCGCTGTTCCAGGCGATCAGGTCGGCTGGGTTGTGGAGTGCCGTTACTGCCTCCACTCGCCGCGTCCAAGCGATGAACTCGGCGTACTTGTCGTGGTAGTCCCAGGTCGAACGCACCAGACAGAGGTCGGTGCCGCGCCAGTCGGTCCCGACCTCGTCCCAGACGACCGACTCCGCCTCGAACCCGCGCTGTCGCAGCGCCCCGCAGAGCAGCTCGTCGTCTTCCTTCAGCTCGGGATAGTCGGCGCAGGTGGCGATCGCGATTCGCGGCTTCGTCATGGCTTCCACGCAGGAAGTATCAGAACGGTGCCGCCTTTTAGACTCAGGCCCCGATGAGCGACGAGGTGAAAACCCCCGAGCGCGACGCCGAGGAGCGTCAGCTCGAAGTCGAGCTGCTGGAGCGCCGCGAAGCCGCGCTCGCCCACGTCGTCAAGTTCGGCGATCCGGTCCTGAAGAGCAAGGCATCGCCGGTCGCCAACTTCAACCCCGAGCTGCGCTCGGAGGTCGAGCGGATGATCGAGATCATGCGCGACGGCCTCGGCATCGGCCTGGCCGCGACCCAGCTCGGCGTCCTCCGCCGCCTGCTCGTCTTCCAGGCCGGCCCGGAAAGCGAGCCGACGGCCTTGATCAACCCCGAGGTCGAGTGGCTCTCGGACGAGATGGCGGTCGCCGAGGAGGGCTGCCTCAGCCTGCCGCGGGTCTCGATGGACGTCGAGCGCCCGCTGTACGCGCGCTTCAGCGGTCGCGACGCCGAGGGCGAGCGGATCGTGATCGAGGCCGCCGGGCTCGAGGCGCGGGTCCTGCAGCACGAGCTCGACCACCTCGACGGGGTCCTGATCCTCGACCGCACCGTCCGCGAACAGCGCAAGGCGGCGCTGCGGGCGCTGCGTGAGGGCAGCAGCTACAGCCCCTCCTCGGAGGAAGAAATCGACGAGGGCGACGACCTGCGCGAGCCTCGCACCGACGCGTGAGGACCGCCTACCTCGGCACCTCCGAGTTCGCCGCCACCGTCCTGCGCCGCCTCGCCGCCTCGCCCCACCGGCCGAGTCTCGTCGTCACCCCGCCGGACCGCCGCCAGGGGAGAGGCCGCAAGGTCCAGCCGCCCCCGGCGGCGCTCGCCGCGGCGGAGCTGGGGTTGGAGCTACTGCAGGCGGAGAACGTCAACGACCCCGAGGCGCTGGAGCGGATCCGGGCGGCGCAGCCGGAGGCGGTTCTCGTCTGCGCTTTCGGGCAGCTGATCCGCGAGCCTCTGCTCTCGGATTACCCGATGCTGAACGTCCATCCCTCGCTGCTGCCGCGCTGGCGCGGCGCCGCCCCGATCGAGCGGGCGATCATGGCCCGCGACGAGACCACGGGGGTCTGCGTGATGCAGCTGACCGAGGGCCTCGACTCCGGCCCGGTGGCGCTCTGCGAGGAGACCCCGATCGACCCCGACGAGGATTTCGGCGCCCTATCGACCCGCCTCGCCGACCTCGGTGGCGACCTGCTGGTTCGCGCGCTCGACCTGCAGGCCGAGGGCGCGCTCGGGTTCGCCGCGCAGGACGAGGCCGGCGCTACCTACGCGGAGAAGATCGAGTCGGGGGAGCGGCGCCTCGACCCCGAGCGGCCGGCGGCCGAGCTGGCGGCCAAGGTACGCGCCCTGACCCCGCACGTCGGCGCCTACCTGGAGCTGCCCGGCGGCGACCGCCTCGGCGTCCGCCAGGCCGAGGCCGTCGAGGGCGATGGCGGGCTCGAGACCGGCGCCCTCGCCGAGCGCGAAGGCGCCCTGCTGCTCGGCACCGCCGAGGGCGCGCTGCGGCTCACACTCGTCCAACCCGCGGGCGGCAAGCCGATGCCCGCCGACGCCTACCTGCGCGGCCACCCGCTGCCGGGCTCGTGAGCGCCCGCCGGCCGGCGGGCGCTGCCACGGGCCGGGTCTCGCCGGCGCGGGCGCTCGCCTTCGCCACCCTGCGCGCCACCTTCGAGGAGGGCGCCTTCACCGAGCGCGCCTTCCGCGCCGAGGCCGACCGCCTTGCGCTCGACGGTCGCGATCGCGCCCAGGCGCAGCGCCTCGCCTACGGGGCAGTGCAGCGCCGCGGCACCAGCGACGTCGCGATCGAGCGCCTCGCCGGCCGCTCGACCAAGCTGCTCGACCCGCCGGTCCTGGCGGCGCTCCGCCTCGGCCTCTACGAGCTGCTCTTCGCCGACTCGACTCCGGACCACGCCGCCGTCGACCAGGCGGTCGAGCTGACCAAGGCGGCCGGCGCCGCTCACGCCTCCGGCCTCGTCAACGCGGTCCTGCGGCGCGCCGGGCGCGAGCGCGAGCAGCTGACCAAGGCCCTGCTCGGCGACGACTCGACCCCGGCCGCCGCCGCGGTCGCCCACTCGGCGCCGCCCTGGCTGGCGGAGATGTGGTGGGAGGAGCTCGGGCCGGAGGCGGCGCGCGCCGCGCTTGCCGCCTGCAACGAGCGGGCCGAGGTGGCGATGCGGGTCAACCGTCTGCGCGGCGAACGCGAGCCGCTGCTGGCGCGGCTCGCCGAGGCCGGGGTGGAGGCGAGCGCCCCCGAGGCCGCCTGGCCTTTGGCCGCTCCGGAGGAGATCGTGATCGCGGGACGGACCGGCGCCGCGGTGCCGGAGGCGATCGCCTCCGGCGAGCTGACCCCGCAGAGCCGCGGCTCTGCCGCCGTGGTTGAGGTCCTCGACCCGCAGGAGGGCGAGCACGTCCTCGACCTCTGCGCCGGGCCGGGGATCAAGACCGGCCAGATCGCCGAGCGGATGGGCAACCGCGGCGAGGTGATCTCGGTCGAGGTAGACCCCGACCGCGCCGCCGAAGTCGCCGCCCAGGCACAGCGTCTCGACCTCCGCTGCATCACCGTAATCGAGGCCGACGCCCGCGAGGCGACGATGCCGTCGAACTTCGACCGCGTCCTCCTCGACGGGCCATGCTCGGACCTCGGCACCCTCGCCTCCCGCCCCGACGCCCGCTGGCGCAAGTCGCCGCGGACGATCGCGCGGCTGACCGAGGTCCAGGACGAGCTGCTGCGCAACGCGGTCGGCCTGCTGCGGCCCGGCGGCACCCTGGTCTACTCGACCTGCACGATCTCCCGCCGCGAGAACGAGGAGCGGATCGCCGCCCTGCTGCGCGCCTCAGAGGCGGGCGAGGCGCCGCCGCTGGAGCTCGACGACCTCGGCGCGCTCGCCCCGGAACTCGCCTCGCCGGCCGAGCCGCGCACCCTGCAACTGCGCCCGGACCGCGACCGCACCACCGGCTTCTTCATCGCCCGTCTGGTGAGGCGAAGTTAGAAAAGCCTGCTCGACAAGGCATGATTAAGGGATGAGCCACCCCAACCAGTCGACCGAGGGGGACTCGAACCCCCTGGGCCGTGCCCCCTGTCCGAATTGCGGAGAGCCGTGGCTGCGGCCGACCCAGCTGCCGGGTCGTCTGCGCTGCGTCAACTGCCTCACCCGCTTCGAACTGGTCTCCCAGTGCCCCAACTGCGGCGAGCACCAGACGATCGCTCGGATGACCAATACGGCCGACATGGAATGCCAGTCGTGTGGGGCGTCGATGTTGCAAATCGCCTAATCCGGTCCACGTCCGGACGCGCTCAGTAGGTTTCCGCCTATGAGCGAGCGGATGCGAGAGATGATTCAGCGAGAAGCGGGTCGCGCCGTCGATCCTCTCCGCCGACATGTCCCGGCTCGGGTCGCAGATCGAGGAGGTGATGGCGGTCGGAGCGCGGGTGATCCACTTCGACGTCATGGACGGTCACTTCGTCCCGCCGATCACGATCGGGCCGCTGGTCCTCGGCGCGATCGCCGACCAGGTGCACCACGCCGGCGGCGTCGTCGACGTCCATCTGATGATCGAGGCGCCGGAGCGCCAGATCGCCGAGTTCGCCAAGGCCGGCGCCGACTCGATCACCTTCCACGAGGAGGCCACCCCGCACGCCCACCGCACCCTCGCCGCGGTCCGTGAGCTCGGCTGCCTGGCCGGCGTCGCGATCAACCCCGGCACCCCGGTCGAGGCGGTGCAGGAGCTGCGCGGGATGGCCGACATCGTCCTCTGCATGACCGTCAACCCCGGCTGGGGCGGCCAGTCGTTCATCGCGACCTCGCCGGACAAGGTCGAGCGCCTGGCGCCCTTGGTCGGCGACGCCCGGATCGAGGTCGACGGCGGCGTCGATCCCAGCACCGCCGGCCCGCTTGCCGCCGCCGGCGCCCACCTCTTCGTCGCCGGCTCAGCTGTTTTCGGAGCCGACGATCCCGCTGCCGCTTACGCCGAGATCGCTGCTGCGGCCGACGCCGCTTGAGCGCCCTCTAGCGATCAGCGCCCCCGTCACCTCCTGCCACCAGGCCCGCTCGGAGGCATCGACGTCCTCTCGCGCGGCGCGCCCCTCGCACCAGCCGGCCAGCGCCCGCCGGCCGCCGATCGCGACCAGGCCGGAGCTGATCACCGCGTAGCGCCCGTCGGCGAGGGCGACGAGGTAGGCGCCCCGCTCGCTGCGGTCGCGCATCACCCTGACGATCGGGATGCCGTCTATCTCCTCGCCCAGCTCGCCGTCGCCGCGCGCCGGCCGCACGGTGAAGACCTGTGAGGCGCCGCGCCGCGGCAGCGGCGGCGGGGCCGGTTTGCCGATCGGCCCTTTGGCCCAGTGGCCGGTCAGGCCCTCGACCTCGTCGCGCAGCTCGCTGCGGACCAGGATGTGAAGCTCGTCGCCCACCTGCAGCTCGGTCGACCCCCGCGGCGGCATCGCGCTGCCGTCGCGGACGATCACGTTGACCAACGCCTCGCGCGGCAGCTCGAGTTCGCGGACCCGGTGGCCGGCGATCGCGGCGCCCTCCGGAATCCGGTAGGCGATCACGTCGCCGCCCATCCGGCGAATCCGTCCCGACTCCAGCAGCCGCCGCGGCAGCGCCGGCTCGTCCGTCGTCAGGCCCAGGCGGCTAGCCAGTGGCTCGAAGCTGGCGCCCTGGACCAGGGTCGAGGTGACGACGACGAAGAAGACGATCGCGAACTCTTCCTCGCCGCCGGCGATCCCGGCCACGACCGGGAAGGTGGCGAGCCAGATCGGGGTCGCGCCGCGCAGCCCGGCCCAGCCCAGCATCAGGCGCTCGCGGGCGTTGAGCGGCGCCAGCGCGGTGGCGGCGAAGGTCGCCAGCGGGCGGGCGACGAGGATCAGGACGGCGGAGAGCGCCAGCCCCTTCAGCGCCACGTCGTCGAGCTGACTGGGGAAGACCAGCAGGCCGAGGAGGATGAAGAGCGCAAGCTGGGCGACCCAGCCGAGGCCCTCGTGGAAGGCGACGACGGTGCGGCGGGCGGGGATGTTGGCGCTGCCCAGGGCCAGCGCGGTCAGGTAGGTGGCGAGCAGGCCGGAGCCGTGGGCGACCTCGGCGAGGCCGAAGGAGAGGGCGGCGATCGCGATCGTCGCCACCGGGTAGATCCCGTCGGTCGGCAGCCGCACCCGGCTCAGCGCCGCCACCGAGAGGCGGCCGATCAGGTAGCCGACGCCGATCCCGACCGCGATTTTGATCGCCAGCAGGCCCGCCATGTCGGCGAGGCCGTAGCCGGGCTCCTGGATCCATTCGATGAAGCCGATCACCAGCAGGAGGGCGACCGGGTCGTTCATCCCGGACTCGCCCTCGAGCGAGCGCGCCAGGCGCTTCTCCAGGGTCGAGCGGCGCAGGACGGCGAAGATCGCGGCCGAGTCGGTGGCGGCGATCGCCGCGCCGACGATCATCCCTTCCAGGGTGCCGATGTCGAAGATCAACTTCGCCGCGAAGCCGGCAACCACGGCGGTGAGGACGGTGCCGATCGTCGCCAGCGAGGCCGCCGTGCCCAGCACCGGCCGGATCTCCGACCAGCCGGCGGTCAGGCCGCCCTCGAAGAGGATCAGGATCAGCGCGATCGTGCCCAGCGTCCGCGCCAGCTCCGTGTTGGAGAACTCGATGCCGCCGATCCCCTGCGAGCCGGCCAGCATCCCGAGCGCGAGGAAGAGCAGCAGGCCGGGGACGCGGACCCGGTCGGCGAGCAGCGCTCCGAGGATGCCCGCGCCCAGCAAGGCGCCGGCGATCAGGATCAGCTCGGCGTCATGGGCACCCATCGGCGGACCCTAACGAAGCGCCTTCAGGGAATCCTTAGCGCGGTGCGCCTCAGGTGTTCTCGTCGATCGAGGCGAGTCGCAGCTCCAGTTCCTCGGTCGAGCCCTCGCGCGGGATGTCCTCCGGCCGCCCGTGCGGGCGGCGGTAGACGAGGTAGAGGAGGGCGAAGAGCACGCCGGCGGTGAGCGCAAACCCGATCTCCACCCGGCGAAACTCGTCGTTGACGATCGGCAGGAAGTTCCAGGCGATGAAGAAGGCGGCGCAGGTGATCCAGCGCGCCGCCGCCCGCCGCACCTGCCCCTGGGCGAGGCAGGCCTGGTTGACGGTGACCGAGGCCAGGTAGAGCCCCATCCCCAGGGTCACCAGCAGCAGCCCCGGTCGGTCGTACTCGAACTTCTTCGAGAAGGCGATCTGCATCAGGTGCGGGCCGGCGATCAGGACGACGAGCGCGGTGAAGGCGGTGAAGGCGGTGACGCCGAGCAGGACGCCGCGGACCGAGCGGTGGAATTCGCGCTCGGAGTCCGGCGCGGTGGAGGTGTGGAGGCTGGTGAGGTGGGGGAGGATGCTGGTCGAGACCGCCTGGAAGAGCTGCAGCGGCGCCCGCGCCAGCATCAGCACGTTGAAAATGAAGCCGGCGGCGGCGGCGCCCTGCAGACCGCGGGTGATCAGCGGCCCGGCGTTGAGGAAGGCCTGTTCGCTGAACATGATCACCAGCACCGCCGCGGCGAAGCCGCCGCCCTCTTTCATCGTCATTTGGTCGGCGGGCGCTTCGTCTGCAGCGGGGCCGGGCGCGGCGGGCGGCGCCTGGGCCTGAACTTTCTTCGCCCGCCGCGCGAACGCGAACGGAACCACCAGCAGCGAGAGGCTCGGCGCGGCGACGATCCCGACCGCGACCCAGGACTGGCCGCTGAGCAGACCGACCGCGACGAGGACGGCGAACAGGGTGCGGAAGCAGGACTCGGAGAGGATCAGCGCCGTGAACAGGCCGAAGGTGCGCTGGCCGGCGAGGAAGCCGCGGGCGAAGTAGCTGGCGGCGTAGAAGAGGACGGCGCCGAAGAAGACCCAGTAGAGGGTTTCGTTGCCTTCCAGCAGGTCGTTCTGGATCGGCCCGCGCAGGACCAGCGCGGCGACGGCGAAGAACAGCGCCAGCCCGATCTGGATCGTCGAGGCGACGCGCAGCTCCTGGCGCAGCGGTTCGCCTTTCGCCAGGCGCTCGGAAATGTGGCGGCTGAGCAGCTGTTCGACCGGCCGGTAGAGGGTCGAGATGGTGATGAAGACGGCCGACCAGAGCACCGTGATCTGCCCGTAGTCGGGCTTGGAGAGGACGTGCGAGGCGATCAGGAAGTAGGCGTAGGTGATCAGCCCGGTGAGGCCGACGCCGATCGCGAGGAAGCTCGCGGTTTTCCCGTATTCGGCGGCGTTCGCCTCCGCGCTGCCGCGCTGCCGCTCGCTCACTCGGCGCTCTCGCGGCCGCCGCCCTCGGCGCCGGGCTCGTAATGGGAGGGGGGGACCCCGAGCGCCAGCTCGACCCGCCGCACCCGTTCGAAGACCCGCTGGGTCATCACCCGCTGGCCGGCGAGCAGGTCGCCGATCACGCCGAGGGCGAAGAGTTGGACGGCGGCGATGAAGAGGACGGCGCCGAGGATCAGCGACTGGATGTGGCCGCTGGAGTCGCCGTTGAAGATCGCGTCGATCAGGAACGGCAGCCAGGCGGCGATGGCGAGCAGGAGGACGACCGCTCCGGCGGTGGCGAAGGCGCGCAGCGGCTCGTAGCGGGCGTAGATGCGGAGGATCGCCGGAGCGTTGCGGCGCACGTAGGCGCCGGTCGAGGCGAACAGGCGACTCTCGCGCGTCTTCGGGTTGGTGCCGACCGCGACCTCGTCGACCGCGACCAGCATCTTGCCGGCCTGGATCAGGCTCTCCAGCGTGTAGGTGAAGTTGTCGACGACGAGGAGCTGCAGGGCGGCCTCGCGGTTGTAGGCGCGGAAGCCGGAGGTGGCGTCGGTCACCTCGGTGCCGGAGAGGCGGGCGACGACCCAGCTGCCGAGTCGCTGCAGGCCCTTTTTCGAGCCGGAGAAATGGTCGATCTGGGAGACCTGCCGGTCGCCGACGACCATGTCGGCCTCGCCGGCGACGATCGGCGCCACCAGCTTCGCCACGTCGGCACCCATGTACTGGTTGTCGGCGTCGGTGTTGACGACGACGTCGGCGCCGAGTTTGAGGCAGGCGTCGAGCCCGGCCTGGAAGCCCGCTGCCAGGCCCTTGTTGTTGGTCAGGCGGACGATGTGCTCGACCCCGCACTCGCGGGCGACCTCGACCGTGCGGTCGCTGCTGCCGTCGTCGATCACCAGCAGCTCGATCGCGTCGATACCAGGCAGCTCGCGCGGCAGGTCGGCGATGGTCGCGGGGAGGGTGGCCTCCTCGTTCAGGCAAGGGATCTGGATGATCAGCTTCATCGGGGCATCAGAGTATTTGGGGCCGGGTCGATATGGCGTCGCAGCTCGGCGTCCTCGGTCGCTCGCGTGCAGAGCACGCCACGCTCCCTGCGTCCTGGATCTGCTTAGCCATATCGACCCGAGGTATGATTCGACTGATTGACTAGTCAATCAACCACCGATATCGGCTTTCTACAGCGTGCTCTGTCGCTCGCCGAGGGCGGTCGCGGGCGGGTAAGCCCAAATCCTTTGGTGGGCGCGGTCGTCGTCCGCGATGACCAGGTCACCGGCGAAGGCTTCCACGCCGAGCTGGGTGGGCTGCACGCCGAGCGGGCGGCATTGGCGGATTGTCGCGAGCGGGGCGAGGATCCGGCCGGGGCGACGATGTACGTGACGCTCGAGCCCTGCGCCCACCAGGGCCGCCAGCCGCCCTGCGTCGAGGCGATCCTCGAAGCCGGGATCGCCCGCGTCGTGATCGCCTCCGAGGACCCGAGCGAGAAGGCCGCCGGACGCGGTCCCGGAATCCTCCGCGACGGTGGCGTCGAGGTGGCTTTCGCCTCGGGCGCCGAGGCCACGGCGGCGCGCCATCTCAACCAGCCCTTCCGCAAGCATGCCCGCACCGGCCTTCCCCTCGTGATCCTGAAGATGGCGATGTCCCTCGACGGCCAAACCACCACCGCCCCCGGCGACAGCCCCTGGATCTCCGGCCCCGAGAGCCGCGACCTCGTCCACAAATGGCGCGCCGAATCCGACGCGATCGCCGTCGGCATCGGCACCGCCCTGGTCGACGACCCCCTACTGACCGCCCGCATCGATGGCGCTCGCCAGCCGGTACGGGTCGTATTCGACTCGCAGGCACGGCTGCCGCTGGACTCCCAACTACTGCAGACCCTTGATGAGTCTCCGGTCTTCCTTGTCACCGCCCCCGGTGCGCCATCTGATCGCGTCGGCGCCCTCAAAGCCGCCGGCGCCGAGATCATGGTCGCCACCGACATCGAGTCGGCCCTACGCGAGCTGGGCCGCCGCGAAATCACCAGCCTCTTCCTAGAGGGCGGCAAGACCCTCGCTTCAGCCTTTCTCGCCGGCGGCCAAATCGATGAATCGCGTACCTTCGTCGCCCCCATGCTTCTTGGCATTGACGAAGCTTCGCGGCGCGCGGGTCCCGTCCCGCCTCCGGGGACCCCTGCGCTGGATGCTCGGGGTCCCCTCACTGGGCCACCCACGCGGAATGAGGCGTTGGAGTCGACGAGCGAGCAGGTCGGCGACGACGTGTTAATCCGAGCCAGATTCAGGGAGTGGTGAGGTGTTCACGGGGCTGATCGAAGATCTGGGGGTTGTCGAGTCGGTCGAGCGCACCGAGGATGGGGCGCGGCTGTGCATCGCGACGCGACTGACCGCCGAGATCGCCCTCGGCGACTCGATCGCAGTCAACGGCTGCTGTCTCACCGCCACCGCCGTGAATGGCGACAGCTTCGAGACGGAGGCGATGAACCAGACCCTGACCGTCACTGCCCTCTCCGAGATCGACGAGAGCTCCGAGGTGAACCTCGAGCTGGCGATGAAAGCCGGTGACCGCCTCGGCGGCCACATCGTCCAGGGGCATGTGGATGGCGTCGGGGTCGTCGCGTCGATCGAGGACGACGGGTTCGCCAGGCGCACCCGGGTCACCCTCCCTACCCAGCTCCTCCGCTACGTCGTCGACAAGGGCTCGATCACCCTCGACGGCGTCAGCCTCACGGTCGCGGATTTGGGGGATTCTTGGGCTGAGGTTTCCCTCATCCCTGAGACCCTGGAGCGGACCAACCTCGGCGATTTGGCGCCAGGAGACCGATTGAACGTCGAGTGCGACGTGGTCGCGAAGTACGTGGAGCGATTGATGTCACCATTCGCCGGAAAGGAGCAGGCGTGAGCCAGATGACGGAGACCCAGCGACAAGACGAGATGGCGGCGACGGGGGAGAGCCCGTTCGCGACGATCGAGGAGGCGATCGAGGAGATCCGCGCCGGGCGGATGGTCGTCGTCTGCGACGGCGAGGACCGCGAGAACGAGGGCGACCTGGTGATGGCTGCCCAGTTCGCGACGCCCGAGGCGGTCAACTTCATGGCCAAGGAGGCGCGCGGGCTGATCTGCCTGGCGCTGACCGCGCAGCGCTGCGAACGGCTCGGCCTCAACCTGATGGCGGCGAAGAACGAGGCGCCGCTGGAAACCGCCTTCACGGTCTCGATCGAGGCCGCCGGCGGGGTCAGCACCGGGATCTCGGCCCAGGACCGCGCCCACACGATCCAGGTCGCGATCGACCCCGACTCCGGCCCGCGCGACATCGTCGTCCCCGGCCACATGTTCCCGCTGCGGGCCAAAGAGGGCGGCGTGCTGGAGCGCACCGGCCACACCGAGGCCAGCGTCGACCTCGCCCGCCTCGCCGGCCTGACCCCGGCCGGGGTGATCTGCGAGGTGATGAACGACGACGGGACGATGGCCCGGGTCCCCGACCTGATCCCCTACTGCCAGAAGCACGGGCTGAAGATGATCACCGTCGCCGAGCTGATCGCCTACCGGCGCCGGACCGAGAAGCTGGTCGAGCGGGTCGTCGGCACCGCGCTGCCGACCGCCTTCGGCGACTTCCAGGCGGTCGGCTACCGCTCGCTGGTCGACGACAAACACCACGTGGCGATGGTCAAGGGCGAGGTCGACGGCGAGAGCGACGTGCTGGTCCGCGTCCACAGCGAGTGCCTCACCGGCGACGTCTTCCACAGCATGCGCTGCGACTGCGGCGAACAGCTGGAAGCGGCGCTGGCGATGATCGAGCGCGAGGGCCGCGGCGTCCTCCTCTACCTCTCGCAGGAGGGGCGCGGGATCGGCCTGCTGAACAAGCTGCGCGCCTACAAACTGCAGGAGGAAGGCGCGGACACGGTCGAGGCCAACCTCAAGCTGGGCCTGCCGGCCGACCTGCGCGACTACGGGATCGGCGCCCAGATCCTCGGCGACCTCGGCCTGACCAGCATCCGCATCCTCACCAACAACCCGAAAAAGATCGTCGGGCTGGAGGGCTACGGCCTCTCGGTCTCCGAGCAGGTGCCGATCGAGTCGCCCCCCAACGCCCACAACGAGGCCTACCTGCGCGCCAAGCGCGACAAGATGGGCCACTCGCTGCACCACCAGGGCCTGGCCCTCGACGAGGAGATGATCCACGACGAGGAGGAACGCGACGCCAAGGACGGCCGCGGCCCCGAGAGCGCCGATGGCTGAGGCCGGGGCGTTCCTCGAGCAGTTCGAGGACGAGGAGAAGGCGAAGCTGGAGAACCTGCGCTTCGGGGTGATCGTCGGCCGCTTCTACGAGGACCTGGCGCTGCGGCTGCTCGACGGCGCCGACCACGGCTTCCAGCTGGCCGGGGTGCCGATCGGCAACGTCGAGCACTTCTCGGTGCCCGGCGCCTACGAGCTGCCCTTCGCCGCCAAGTCCTTCATCGACGGCGTCCGCCGCAAGAACGCCCGCGACGGCGGTGGGCCGGAGGTCGGCGGCGTCGCCTGCCTCGGCGTCGTCATCCGCGGCGAGACCGACCACTACGACTTCGTCTGCGCCGAGGCGGCGCGCGGCATCCAGGACGTGCAGCTGGCGACCGGCGTCCCCTGCGCCTTCGGCGTGATCACCTGCGACACGATGGAGCAGGCCCTGGCCCGGGCCGGCGGCGACAAGCGCGACCAGGGCCGCAACGCCGCCCTCACCGTCGCCCGCATGGCCCTGCTCAAGCGCCAGCTGGGCTGACGCGGAACTCGACGCACGTCGGACTTCCGATCGGTACCATCCACGATCCTTATGGCCAAGGTATGCCACAGCTGCGGCAAGGGACCGGCGTTCGGCCAGTCCCGAAGCCACTCGATGGTCGCCACCAAGCGCCGCTTCGATCCGAACCTGCAAAAGGTCCGGATCCAAGAGAACGGCCGCCCCCTGCGGGCCTACGTCTGCACCCGCTGCCTCAAGGCCAGCAAGGTCACCAAGGCCGCCTGAGGCCGTAGGACGCTGCGCGAGGCCGCACCGTCGGCTTCGCGTCGTGCAGAAGCCTGCGCTCCGCCGCCGGCACACCCTCGCTTGGTCCATGCGTCAGGGGGGAGGTTGAGAGCCGTGTCGCCTTGCTCTCGATATGCGAGAGGAAAGCGACACCCCGATGTCGCCGTGGCTGAAATCGCCGCGCGGCAGCATGGTGTGGTCACGACTACGCAGCTCTACGAGGTGGGACTCGATAAGAGCGCGGTCTCCCGGCGCCTGAAGAGCGGTCGCCTCCACCGCATCCACCACGGCGTCTACGCCGTGGGACACCGGGGCCTGAGCCTCCACGGTCGCTTCATGGCAGCTGTCCTCGCCTGCGGCGACGGCGCCGTTCTCAGCCACACCTCCGCCGCCGTCCTCTGGAAGCTCCTCAAACCAATCGACGGCCCCTTCCACGTCGTCCGACCCCCACCACCTGGGGCCGCAAACCACGCCAAGGCATCCACCTCCACCGCTGCCCCTCGCTCTCCTCCACACCCGACGCCCGCAGAGCCGTCTCCCTCGCCCGCCTCTACGCTGGCAAGGAGGAGGGCGAGGGAGACGGCTCTCGACCACCTACCGAGACTCCATCCCGGTCACGAGCGTCGCCCGCACGATCGAAGACCTCGACGAGCACCTCACTCGGCCCCGCACCTGATCCGCCGCGCTCGCCGCCAGGCTGAGCTCAAGGGCTTTCGCCTCGAAGGCGTCGAGTCAGACCGCACGCGCTCGGACCTCGAGGCCGCCTTCCTCGCCTTTTTCGCCCGCCACCGCATCCCGGCCCCCGAGGTAAACGTCATGCTCGGGCGCTGGACCGTCGACTTCCTCTGGCGCTCCCAGCGCCTCGTGGTCGAAACCGACTTCTGGGCCTACCACCGAGGCTCGGTTGCCTTCGAGGACGACCACGCCCGTGACCTCGACCTACGCCAACAGGGCTACGCTGTCCTCCGCTTCACCGATCGGCAGCTCGAAGCCGAACCCGAGCGCATCGCCGCGGATGTCCGTAGGGAACTCGCCGTAGCGCGCAGCTAGGCGTCCGAGTCGCCGCCGCTGGCGCCGACCGCAGCGAACTCGCCCGTCGGCGCGGGGTCGCCCTCGGCCGGCTCGACGTGCGAGGCGGGGGAGGATGCGGTCGAGCCAGTCGGGGAACCACCAGGCGCGGGTGCCGAAGAGCTGCATGACCGCCGGGACCAGGACCGAGCGGATGATCACGGCGTCGATGAAGACGGCCGAGGCGAGGCCGAGGCCGAAGAGTTTGATGATCCGGTCTTCGCCGAGCATGAAGGAGGCGAAGACGGTGACCATGATCGCCGCCGCCGCGGTGATCACGCGGCCGGTCAGGGCGAGGCCGCGGGTGACCGATTCGGTGGCGTCGTGGCTGTGCTCCCACTCCTCGTGGATCCGCGACATCAGGAAGACCTCGTAGTCCATCGAGAGCCCGAAGACGATCGAGAAGAGGAAGATCGGGAAGAAGGAGATGATCGGCCCGGTGTCGTCGACCCCGATCAGGCTGGCGCCCCAGCCCCACTGGAAGACGGCGACGATCAGGCCGAAGGCGGCGCCGATCGAGAGCAGGTTCATCACGATCGCCTTCAGCGGCACCAGGATCGAGCGGAAGACGACCATCAGCAGCAGCGCCGAGAGCAGGACGACGACGCCGATGAAGAGCGGCAGCTTTTCGGCGATCGCGTTGCCGAAGTCCTCGAAGATCGCGTTGATGCCGCCGACGTGGAGCTGGGCGCCGGTCGTTTGCCTCGATCGGCGGGATCACGTCGTCGCGGATGTGGTCGAGCAGTTCGGTCGTCGTCCTCGCTCTGCGGCGAGGTCGTCGGGTAGACCTGGAAGACGCCGCGTGTTTTCGTTCGGGTTGAGGGTGACGTCGGTGACCGCGGCGACGCCTTCTTCGCCCTTCGAGCTCGTTGCTGCAGCTCCTCGAGGGCCTGCGTCTTCGCCCTTTTCCGGCAGCGCCGCGACCATCACGAAGGGGCCGTTGAAGCCGGGGCCGAAGCCTTCGGCGAGCAGGTCGTAGGCCTCGCGCGTGGTCGTCCCGGCCGGGTCGGTGCCGGCGTCGTTGGTGCCGAGGCGCAGCGAGAGCGTCGGGATGCAGAGGAGCGATCAGGAGGGCGCCGGAGAGCAGCGCCGCGAGCCACGGGCCGCCGCTGGATCTCGCGGCTCCAGCGGTACCACCAGCCGTTTTCGTCGATGCTGGTCGGGCACCGCTTGCCGAGACCCGGGATGCGCAGCCGGTCGACCCGGTGGCCGACGATCGTCAGCAGCGCCGGCAGCAGGGTCAGCGCCGCGATCATCGTGAACAGCACCGCCAGCGCCGCCGCGGTCGCGACCCCGTAGAGGAAGGGGAGGCCGAGCAGGAACATCCCCATCAGGGAGATGATCACCGTGATCCCGGCGAAGAGGACGGCGCGGCCGGCGGTGTCGACGGCGGCGATCGCCGCCTCGCGCGGCTCCAGCCCCTCGTCGAGGCCGTTGCGGAAGCGGGTGAGGATGAAGAGCGCGTAGTCGATCGCCGACGCCGAGCCCGATCATCGACCGCCAGCTGCGGCGCGAACTTGGCGGTGTCGAAGACGTGGGTGCCGAGGGTGACGCAGGCTGATCCCGACCCCGAGCGCGAACAGCGCGGTGATGATCGGCAGCCCCATCGCGACGACCGAGCCGAAGGTGATCAGCAGGATGATGATCGCCGCGAGCAGGCCGATCCGAACGAGGAGTCGCCTTCTTCTTCTTCGCCCGGCTTCCTCGATCGGCTGAGCCGCCGACCTCGACCTGGAGGCCGTCGCCGCCGGCGCCCTGGGCGGTGTCGATGATCTCCT
This sequence comes from uncultured Actinomycetes bacterium, assembly GCA_963850735.1. Lineage (GTDB taxonomy): Bacteria > Actinomycetota > Thermoleophilia > Solirubrobacterales > 70-9 > VAYN01. Next base: position 147,679 of record CAWKMK010000003.1, on the reverse strand, counting down.
TCGTCTTCGTCGTCGTCGAGCTTGTTGGTGGTGACGTCGAACTGGACGGTCGCGTAGGCGATCTTGCCGTCGTCGCTGACCGCGCCGGCGCCGCCCTCTTCGTAGGGGCTGGCGACTTCGCTGACGTGGGGCAGCTCTTCGACCTCGGTGAAGACGCCTTCCATCTCCTTCTTGACCGCCGGCGACTCGACCCCGCGCGTCCGCCTTGTAGACGATCTGCGCCGTGTCGCCCGACTGCGCCGGGAAGTTGGTTTTCGAGCAGGTCGAAGGCTTCCTTGGAGTCGGAGGCTGGGCAGCTTGAATTCTTCGGTGAAGTCCGAGCCGACCGAGCCGGCGAGCATCCCGATGCCGATCAGGGCGACGATCCAGCCGATGATCACCGTCTTGCGGTGGCCGGTGGTCCAGGTGGCAAAGCGTCGCATTGGAGCGGGCACGCTAGCAATGGCGCGCAGGCGGCTCGGACGTGTCTGACCTGCCTCACGTCGCGGCGGCGGACTAGATTCTCCGCAGATGCCCGATCCCTCGATCGCCCGCTTCCGCCGGGTCGTCAGCTCTGCCTACGCCTCTCTGGAGGCCCGCCGCCAGGAGGTCAACGACCTCAACGTCTTCCCGGTCGCCGACGGCGACACCGGCGACAACATGGCGATGACGCTGCGCGCGGTGATGGAGGAGCTCGACCGCCTCGACGGCCAGGAAGTCGACGAGGTCGGCCGCACCGAGCTGGTCCAGGCGCTGGCGCGGGCGGCGCTGATGGGGGCCCGCGGCAACTCCGGCGTGATCCTCAGCCAGATCGTCCGCGGCGCCGCCGAGGAGCTCGCCAGCCGCCCCGGCGAGCTGATCGACCCGGTCCTGGTCGCCGCCGCCTTCGCCAGCGCCGCCGACGCCGCCTACGACTCGGTCCGCGAGCCGGCCGAGGGGACGATGCTGACCGTCTTCCGCGAGATGGCCCACTCGCTCGCCCGCCAGCTCGCCCACCTCGACAGCCGACAAGCAGCGGCTCGGCCGCGACGTCAGCGAAGAGCAGCAGGACGCGGTCCTCGCCGAGGTCCTGGAGCGGGCGATCGAAGACGGCGAGCGCGCGGTCGCCCGCACCCCCGAGCAGCTCGAGGTGCTGCGCGAATCCGGCGTCGTCGACGCCGGCGGCCACGGCCTGGTCCTGATCCTCGCCGGGGTCGTCGCCGGCCTGCGCGGCGACGGCGACGACTGCCCGAGGTCGCCCACCACGAGCCGCCGCGGCGCAGCCTGCCCCACCACGAGGACAGCCGCTACCGCTACTGCACCAACTTCATCGTCTCCGGCAGCGGGCTCGGCAACCGCGAGTTCCTGCCGCGGCTGGAGGGGCTCGGCGACTCGGTCCTCGTCGTCGGCGACGACGTCACCCTCAAGGTCCACGTCCACACCGACGAGCCCGAGGCCGCGGTCGCGCTCTTCGACGGGGTCGGCGAGGTGACCAACCTCGACGTCGCCGACATGCGCGAGCAGATGGCCGAGCGCGACGCCCGCCTCGCCGCCGGCCGCACCGGCGTCGTCGCGGTCGCCGCCGGCGAGGGGATGCGAGCGGCTCTTCGGCGAGCTCGGCGCCCACGTCGTCCCCGGCGGCGAGACGCTCAACCCCTCGACCTACGAGCTGCTCGCCGGGATCCACAGCGTCGCCGCCGAGGAAGTCCTCGTCCTGCCCAGCTCCTCGAACGTGATCATGGCCGCCGAGCGCGCCTGCGAGCTCTCCGAGAAGCCGGCGCGGGTGGTGCCGGCGACCTCGCAGCAGGCGAGCCTGCTGGCGCTGGTCGAGCTCGACCCGGCGGCGACGCTGGCCGAGAACGCCGAGCGGCTGGAGGGGGCGCTCGAGGGGGTCGCCACCGGCGGCGTCGCCCCGGCCGCCCGCGACGACGCCCAGGGCCGCTTCAAGCAGGGCGACGCGGTCGGCTTCGCCGACGGCGAGATCGTCGCCTGGGGCGGCGCCGGCTCGACCCTGACCGAGACGATCGCAGCACCTCGCCGAGGGCGCCGAGATCGTCACCGTGATCGCCGGCGAGGGCGCGCCGATCGCGCTCGAGGAGATCGACACCCACGTGCCCGACGGGGTCGAGATCGAGACCCACGAGGGGGGACAGCCGAGCTGGTGGTGGCTGCTGGCCGCGCAGTAGTGCGCGTCCTTCGCCGGCGACCGCGAGCTGAGCCGCGGCGAGCTGCTGGCGGCCCCGGTCCACTGGCCCCGCCCGAGCGTCCTCGAGGTCGGCCTCGGCGCCCTCGACGGGCGTCGGCCCGAAAACTGCCGAAGCCGCCGCCGAGGCCGGCCTCCGAACCGATCGGCGACCTCCTCTTCCACTTCCCGCGCCGCCACCGCGACCTCCAGCATTCGCGAGCTGGGAGAGGTCGAGCCCGGCGAAACCGCGACCGTCCTGGTCGAGGTCCTGGGCAACCAACCGCGTCCCTTCCGCCGCGGCCGCCTGACGCATGGTCAGCGTCAAAGTCGGCGACGCCACCGGCCACGTGCGCGCCACCTGGTTCAACCAGCCCTGGGTCGCGTCGAAGCTCGATCCCCGGCGCCGAGCCTCCTGCTCACCGGCAAACGCTCCGACAAAGGCTTCGCGGTGAGCGAATGGGAGCTGGTCCGCGGCGGCGATGGTCGAGACGAGGAGTCGGAGGCGCCCGACGGGCTCGACGTCCCGTCCACTCCGTCCACCGAGAACCTCCGCCGCCAGACAGATCCGCGACTGGGTCGAGCAGGCGGTCGCGCTGGCTCGCCGAACGCGATCGAGGGGCTGCCGGCCGAGCTGCGAGCCCGCCGCCACCTGGCCGGCAGTCGGCGACGCGCTGAAGGCCGTCCACTTCCCCGAGTCCGAGGACGAGCTCGAACCCGCCCACGAGCGCCTCGCCTTCGAAGAGCTCTTCCTCCACCAGGCCCTGCTCGCCACCCGCAAGCGCACCCACCGCACGCGCCCGCCCGGCGCCGCGCTTCGGCAAGCCCGGCGACCTGGTCGGCCGCTGGCTCGACTCGCTGCCCTTCGAGCCGACCGGCGACCAGCTGCAAGGCCTTCGACGACGATCGACGCCGACCTCGACTCGCGGCGAGCCGATGCAGCGGCTGCTGATGGGCGAGGTCGGCTCGGGCAAGACCGTGGTCGCCGTCTACTCGATGCTGCGGGCGCTGGAAGCCGGCCACCAGGCGGTGCTGATGGCGCCGACCGAGACGCTCGCCGAGCAGCACGCGATCACCCTCGGCCGGCTGCTCGCCGAAGAGGCGATCCCGTTCGCGCTGCTCACCGGGGCGACGCCGGCGCCGACCCGCCGCGCAGGCCCTGAACCAGCTCGCCAGCGGCGAGCTGGGACTGATCTTGGGCACCCACGCGCTGATCGAGCCGACCGTCCGCTTCGCCCGCCTCGGCCTCTGCGTGGTCGACGAGCAGCACCGCTTCGGCGTCGAGCAGCGGCGCGCCCTCGACGCGAAGGGGGTGGAGGGGATGGCGCCCCACGTCCTCCACATGACCGCGACGCCGATCCCGCGCACGCTCTCGCTGACCGCCTACGGCGACCTCGACACGACGGCGCTGCACGAGCTGCCCGCCGGCCGCCAGCCGGTGACGACGCGGCTGGTCGAGGAGGACGCAGCGCGGCGAAGCGTTCGAGTTCCTGCGCCGGCGGCTGCGCGAGGGCCGCCAGGCCTTCGTCGTCTGCCCGCTGGTCTCCGAGTCCGAGAAACAGCCGGGCAAGGCGGCCGAGGTCGAGGCCGAGCGGCTGCGCGGCGGGCGAGCTGCGCGACTTCCGCGTCGGCCTCCTGCACGGCCAGATGGCCTCGGCCGAGAAGGCCGAGGCGATGCGCGCCTTCGCCGCCCGCGAGACCGACGTGCTGGTCTCGACCACGGTGATCGAGGTCGGGATCGACGTCGCCAACGCGACGGTGATGGTGATCGAGGGGGCCGAGCGCTTCGGCGTCTCCCAGCTGCACCAGCTGCGCGGCCGGGTCGGCCGCGGCGAGCACCCGAGCCAGTGCCTGCTCTTCGCCGAAGAAGCCGGCGAGCTGGCGCGCAAGCGGCTGGCCGCGGTGGCCGGGGAGGGCGACGGCTTCAAGCTCGCCGAGGTCGACCTCGAACTGCGCGGCGAGGGCGAGATCCTCGGCACCCGCCAGTCCGGCCTGCCGCGCTTCGCCGTCGCCAAACTGCCCGAGGACGGCCCGCTGCTGATCGAGGCGCGGCGACGAGGTGCTGGCGCTGCTCCAGCGCCACGGCTCGCTCGCCGATCCCGCCCTCGGCCCGCTGCTCGACGCCGCCCATCGCCGCTTCGGCGCCGGCGCGGCCGACCCGATCCCGCTCTGATCGGCGTTCGTCCTTTGTTAGGCATATGCCCTACAAAGGACGAACGCCGACTAGTTTTCTCCGCAATGCGGGTGATCGCCGGAGAGCTGAAGGGCCAGCGCCTGGTCGCGCCGCGGGGCTGGAAGGTGCGCCCGACCTCCGACCGCGTCCGCGAGGCGATCTTCTCCGCCCTCGGCGACCGGGTCGAGGGCGCCCGCGTCCTCGACCTCTACTGCGGCACCGGCGCGCTGGCGATCGAGGCGCTCTCGCGCGGCGCCGCTGGAGCCGTCCTCGTCGATCGCGACACCCGGCCGGCGCTCGGCAACGTCGAGCGCCTCGGGCTCGAGGAGCGGGCCGAGCTGGTCCGCGCCGACGCCGGCCGCTGGCTGGAGGGGGTTTCAACCGCCTCCGCAACGGGGAAGTTCGACCTCGTCTTCGTCGATGCCCCTTATAGACTCGCCGACCGCGTGGCCCAGGACCTCAACACCCACCTGCCGCACCTGCTCGCCGAGGGCGGTCGCGCCGTGGTCGAGAGCGGCGCCCGGCGGCCGCTGACGATCGATTCGCTGGAGCCGCTGCGCCAGCGCCGTTACGGCGCCGCCGACGTCTCCATCTACGGAGCCGCGGTCGTGAGCGAACGCAACGGCACCGTCGTCTGCCCGGGCAGCTACGACCCGGTCACCAACGGCCACGTCGACATCATCACCCGCACCTCCCACGTCTTCGATCGGGTCGTCGTCGGCGTCGTCAACAACCCGGTCCGCAAGGCGAAGACCCTCTTCACCGCCGAGGAGCGCAAGGCGTTCATCGAGGAGGCGACCGCCGACCTGCCCAACGTCGAGGTGCAGATCTTCGCCAACCTGCTGGTCGAGTTCGCCCGCGACAACGACGCCAAGGCGATCGTCAAGGGACTGCGGGCGATCTCCGACTTCGAGTACGAGTTCGAGATGGCGCAGCTGAACCGCAAGCTCGACCCCGGGATCGAGAGCATCTACGTGATCGCCTCGCCCCACTACAGCTTCCTCTCGTCCACCGGGGTGAAGGAGATGGCGACCTTCGGCGGCAACGTCTCCGACCTCGTTCCGGATGGCGTCGCCGCCGCTCTCGGTGACCGCCTGGGAGACAGGTAGGCTGTGCACACTTCGTCCACCTGGCTGGGCGCCCGCTTGCAAAAAATGGCTCGTTGAACCGCTTGCTCACCAAAATCCCCGCATACACGTAGGCTTACGACTCTTCGCATGGACGTACTGGTCCTCATAGACAAGCTCGACGACGTCGTGCACAACGCCCGTCCCGTCCCTCTGACGGATCAGGTGCGCGTGGACCGGGAGGAGATCTACGACCTCCTGGACCAGATGCGTGCCACGATCCCCGAGGAGATCAAGCAGGCGCGGTGGATCGTCAAGGAGCGCCAGGAGATGCTGGCCGAGGCCAAACGCGAGGCCGAGCGCATCGTCCGCGAGGCCCGCGAGCAGCAGGCCCGCCTGATCTCCGACGAGGAGGTCACCAAGCAGGCCGAGCGCGCCGCCGACGAGATCGTCGAGGACGCCCGCACCCGCGAGCGTGAAATCCGCCTCGGCGCCGAGGACTACGCCGACGAGATCCTCAACACCCTCGAAGTGAACCTGCAGAAGTTCCTCGCCGCCGTCCAGCGCGGCCGCGACCGCCTCGCCGGTCGCGAGGAGGATCAGCCGCAGCCCGAGCTGGACCAGCAGCCTTAGCGGCTGCCGCTACTCCAGCTTCAGGTCTTTCAGAGCCGACCAGCGTGGGTCGGTTGCTTCCTCGTGCTCGTGGGGGTTGTCGTTGAGGGACTCGCCGCAGGTCGGGCAGAGGCCGGCGCAGTCGGGGCGGCAGAGGATGCGGGTCGGGAGGGCGAGGATCGTCGCGTCGTGGGCCCAGCGGCCGATGTCGAGCTCGTCTTCGTCGACGTAGGGGCTGCGCAGTTCGGGGTCGTCGGTCCTGGCCTGGTCGATCTCGCGCGCCTCGACCTCGAGATCGAGGGCGGCTGGCTCGAGGCAGCGCATGCACGGCCCTTCCAGGTGCACGGGAAAGTTGATTCGGAAGGCGAAGCCGTTGCTGGGGCGGGAGACCTCGAGCCGCACGGTCGGCGACCAGGGCTCGGGCTTGTAGGTCTGGCCGGCCAGCTCGAAGGGCTCCAGCGCCACCGGCATGTCCAGCCGCTTGCCCTCGCCGTGGGCCAGCGAGAGGCGGGAGAGATCGACGATCGTCTGGGGCGCCTGTGACATGCTCCCGTCGAGGTTACGAGATGGGCCGATTCGACTGGAAACCAGACACCTACTCGGAGCTGATCCGCTCCGAGGTCCCGCGCTACGACGAACTGCAGGAGCAGGCGATCGCCGCGATCCCCTTCGCGCCCGAGCGCGTGCTCGAGCTGGGGATGGGGACCGGGGAAACGACCCGGCGGCTGATCGAGGCCTACCCCGACTGCTGGGTGATCGGCCTCGACTCCAGCGCCGACATGGTCTTCCGCGCCCGTGAGAACTACGACGACGTGCAGCTGGCGCGGATCGAGGACCCGCTGCCGGAGGGCCCCTGGGACCTGGTGATCGGCGTCCTCTCGATCCACCACCTGCAGGCCGAGCTGAAGCAGAACCTCTTCCGCCAGGTGCGCGAACAGGCCCGCTCCTTCGTGATCGGCGACATCGTCAAGGCCGACGTCCAGATCGCCCCGATCGACCCCGGCTACGACTTCCCGGAGACGGCGGCCGACCTGGCTGAGTGGGCCGGCGGAGAGGTCACCTGGGAGGCGGACGACCTCGCCGTGGTTCGTGCGGTGTACTGAGACCCTTGTAGGCGCCTGTATGCGCGAAGCGTCTACACTCCGCGACCGATGGCCGTCCCGAAGAAGAGAACTTCCAGCGCCCGCCGCGACAAGCGCCGCGCCCAGCACAAGGCCGGTAAGGCCAGCATCAACAGCTGCCCGAAATGCCATGAGCCGCAGTTGCCGCACCGCATGTGCAAAACCTGCGGCACCTACGCGCGGCCGCGAGGTCGTCTCGCACCGGATCAAAGATCCGACCGTAGACAGCGCCGACTCCGCTTAGCGGTGGCGCTCCGGCGCGCGGTCACGGTTGCCCTCGACGGCTACGGCGCCGAGCAGGGCTTCGAGGTCCTTGCCGAGGGCGCGCGCCTGGCCGCCGCCGACGGGATCGGCGTCCGCGTCTTCGGCCCGCAGCGCGCGCTCGGCCTCGACGGGGTCGAGGGAATCGAGGTCGTCCAGACCGCCGAGGCGATCGGCAACGAGGAGGACCCGGTGCCCGCGGTCCGCGCCAAGAAGGAGGCCTCGGTGGTCCGCGCCGCCCGCGACGTCGCCGAAGGCGGCTCGGCGGCGCTGGTCAGCTGCGGCTCGACCGGGGCGACGATGGCCGCCGCGACCTTCGGCCTGCGCCGCCTCAAGGGCGTGCAGCGGCCGGCGCTCGCGGTCCAGCTCCCGGTCCCCGGCAAACCCGTGCTCTTCCTCGACGTCGGCGCCAACGTCGAGGTCCGCGCCCAGCACCTGGTCCAGTTCGCCTTCCTCGGCGCCGCCTTCAGCGCCGCCGTGCTCGATGTCGAGGATCCCTCGATCGGCCTGCTGACCGTCGGCGAGGAGTCGGGCAAGGGCCGCGAGGAGGTGGTCGAAGCGCACCGGCTGCTGAGCGAGGCGCCGGGGATCCACTTCGCCGGCAACGTCGAGGGCCGCGACCTGCCTGCCGGGAAGACCGACGTGGTCGTCACCGACGGCTTCACCGGCAACGTCTCGCTGAAGCTGCTCGAGGGCACCGCCAAGACCGTCGCCGCCGCGGTCGGCGACGCCGCCCGCTCCAACCCGATCGCCGCGGCCGGCGGCCTGCTGCTGAAACCGGCGCTCAACGGCCTGCGCCGCGAGCTGCACCCGGACACCACCGGCGGCGCGATCCTGCTCGGCCTGCGCGGCATCGCCGTCGTCGGCCACGGCAGCTCCGGCGCCGAGGGGATCGCCAACGCGGTCCGTCTCGCAGCCCGCTGCGCCGAGGTCGACGCGATCGGCCGCACCGCCGCCCTGCTCGCCGAGGGCGGGGCCGGGCGCGGCGCTCTGGCCGCCGGGGAGGGCGCCTGATCGCCGTGATAAACAAGGCAGGGCCATGACCCGCGACGAAGTCCTCACCCTGGTCCGCGAGCACCTCGCCGAGGAGCTCGAAGTCGAGATCGAGAAGATCGGCGAGGGCACCCGCTTCAAGGAGGACCTCGACGCGGACTCGCTCGACCTCTACGAGCTGGTGATGGAGCTCGAGGACCGCTACGGGGTGAGCGTCAGCGAGGAGCAGGCCACCCACATCAAGACGGTCGGCGACGCGGTCGGCTTCGTGCTCGAGCACGCGCCGGCCTGAGCGGTTGGCGCCAGAGCCCGACTCGCCGGTCGCCGCGCTGAAAGCGCTGATCGACGAGCTGCCCGATGACCTCCGCCACCAGGCGCTGACCCACTCCTCCTGGGCCGAGCGCCGGGTCGACTCCTTCGAGCGCCTCGCCTTCCTCGGCGACAGCGTCCTCGGCCTCGCCGTCGCCACCCGCGTCTTCGAGAGCTACGAGAAGCTCGCCGCCGGCGGCCTGACCAAGGTCCACAACCAGGCGGTCAGCGGCGTCTCCTGCGCCGAGGTGGGGGCCCAGCTCGGGGTGCCGGAGATGCTGCGCGGCAACGAGCCGGAGGAGATGATCGGCGCGATCCCGGCCCAGATCCTGCTCGAAGGCGGCCGGCCGTTGCCGGAGGCGACCGAGGCGCTGATCGGCGCCTGTTACGTCGCCTTCGGCTTCGAGCGCACCGCCGCGGCGGTGGCCGAGGCGTTCGCGCCGCGGATCGAGCTCGCGGCCGAGACCCGGATCGATTTCAAGTCCGCTTTGCAGGAGCTTTTGGCCCAGCGCGGGGCGCGCGTAACCTACGAGGTGATCGCGGCGACGGGCCCCCCGCACCGGCGCACCTTCGAGGTGGCCGCGGTCGTCGACTCCGAGCGCGTCGGAATGGGAAAAGGGCGGAGCAAGAAGGCGGCCGAGCAGATCGCCGCCGAGGAGGCTTTGACGCATCTTGGGGGTTAATCGCGCAGCCGTCGTGTCCGGACCGACCGGGAGCCTTGAGGGGATGCGAGGAGCGCGCGCGTGTATCTGAGGTCGATCTCGATGAAGGGCTTCAAGTCCTTCCCCGAGCGGACGACGCTGGAGTTCTCCCCCGGGGTGAGCGTGATCGTCGGTCCCAACGGCTCCGGCAAGAGCAACATCACCGACGCCGTCCTCTGGGCGCTGGGCGAGCAGAGCCCGGGCGCGATCCGCGGCGCCTCGATGCAGGACGTGATCTCCGCCGGCGGCAAGGGGATCGGCCAGCGCCGCGCCGCCGAGGTCGAGGTGACGATCGACAACTCCGACGGCCGCGCCGCCACCGAGTTCACCGAGATCGCGGTCGAACGGCGCCTCGACCGCTCCGGCGACAGCGGCTACCGGCTGAACGGCGCGCGCTGCCGGCTCACCGACGTCACCGACGTTCTCTCCGACACCAACCTCGGCCGCGAGATGCATTCGGTGATCAGCCAGGGCCGGGTCGAGACGATCATCCACTCCAAACCGCGCGAGCGCCGGCTGCTGATCGAGGAGGCCGCCGGCCTCGGCAAGCACCGCAAACGCCGCCGCCGGGCCGAGCTGAAGCTGCGCTCGGCGCGCGACAACCTCGACCGGGCGCTCGACGTCGAGCGCGAGGCGCGGGCGCGGCTGCGGCCGCTGAAGCGCCAGGCGCAGGCGGCCGAGCTGGGGGCGCGGATCGAGCGCGAGGAGCTGGGGCTGCAGGCGCAGCTCGTCTCCGAGGAACTGCGCTTCGGCGCCGACCGGGCCGCCGCTGCCGAGAAAGCCGCGGCGAAAGCGCGAGGGCTGCGCGGCGAGCTGGAGGAGAAGCTCTCCGCGGTGGCGAAGCGGCGCGCCGCCGCCGAGGAGCGCTTCGCCGCCCGCGACCGCGAGCGGACCCAGGCCTGGGGCCTGCTGACCAAGCTGCGCGGCGAGCAGGAGAAAGTCGGCCGTGCGGGTCGACAGTCTCTCCGGTCGCGAGGCCGAGCTGGAGGCGGGGCTGGAGCGACTGCGCGCCGAACTCGGGCCGCTGACCCTCGACGTGGGCGACGGCGCCACGCCGGGCGAACGCGCGCAGAAGCTGGAAGAGGAGCTGGGGGAGATCGAGGCCGGGCTGCGGACCGCGAGCGAGGGCTTCGACGTCGCCCGCTCCGACGCCGCCGCCGAGTCGGCCCGCGAGGCCGCCCTCGGCCACGTCCAGGCCGGGGCCGAGCGCGCCTCGCGCCACGCCCGCCGCGCCGAGGGCCTGCTCGGCGAGCGCCACCGCGAGGCGCTGCGCGCCCGCGTCGCCGCCGGCGAGGAACTGCTCGACGCAGTTCGCTCCGCCCGCGGCGCGGCCGAGGCCGCCGGCGCGGCGATCCGCGGCCGGGTCGACGCGATCGAGCGCAAGGTGGTCGGCGGCGAGGACGACGGCGACGCGATCGCCGAAGAGCTGCGCGCCTGCTCCCAGCAGGAGTTCGAGCTGCAGGCGCAGATGAAGGAGACCTCGGACGAGCTGACCCGGGCCGAGGTCGAGGCCGCCCACCTCGGCGACCGCCGGGCCGAGGCCGAGCGCGAGCTGGCCTCGATCGCCGAGCGGCTCGGCGAGGAGATCCCGCCCGCCGCGGAGGCCCTGACCGACGAGGCGCGGGCGGAGATCGATCGCAAGCTCGAACGGCTGGAGCGCCGCCGCGCCCAGATCGGCCCGGTCAACCCGCTGGCCGAGCAGGAGTACGACGAGGCGCGCGAGCACGTCGAGGCGCTGCAGGCCCAGCGCGAGGACATCGAGCGCTCGATGCGGGAGCTGGAGTCGCTGATCCGCGACATCGACGCCGAGATCGAGCGCGCCTTCGAGGAGACCTTCGACGCGACCGCGAAGAACTTCGAGGAGATGGTCGAGCACCTCTTCCCGGGCGGCCGCGGACGCCTGCGCCGGGTCGCCCTGCGGCCGGTGCGCGACGAGGAGCGGCCCGCAGGTGAGCAGGAGGCTCCCGAGCGACGCCGAGCCGGAGCCCGAGGAGGAGGAAGAAGAGCGCGAGGAGCTCGGGGTCGAGATCGAGGTCACCCCGGCCGGCAAGTCGACCCGCAAGCTCTCGCTGCTCTCCGGCGGTGAGAAGTCGCTGGTCGCACTGGCCTTCGTCTTCGCCGTCTTCCTCGCCCGGCCGTGCCCCTTCTACATCCTCGACGAGGTCGAGGCCGCCCTCGACGACGCCAACATCGACCGCTTCCTGCAGCTGATCCGCCGCTTCTCCGACCGCGCCCAGTTCGTCATCGTCACCCACCAGAAACGGACGATGGACGCCGCCGACGTGCTCTACGGGGTCAGCATGGGTGGGGACGGCGTCACCAAGGTGGTCTCTCGCCGCCTGCCGCGGGAAGTGGCCGAGGACGCCGAGGACGAAGGCGAGTCGCCCGGCCTCTCCGCCGTCGCCTAGCGCCCGCTACCTTTCCTCGCCATGGCTACGAGCTGGCAGGACATCGTCGATCTCGGGAGCGCGCAGCTCCTCTGCGGTCGCGACTGCCGAGGAAGAAGCGCCCGAGGCGCGCCGGGGGGTCTTCAAGCGGCTGCGGGAGAGCCTTTCGAAAAGCCGGCAGGCGCTGACCGAGGAGATCTCGGCCAGCCTCTTCGACCGGATCGACGACGAGACCTGGGAGCTGCTGGAGGAGGCGCTGATCCTGGCCGACGTCGGGGCGCCGACGACCGCCGCGGTGGTCGAGCGGCTCGAGCACGAGGTCGAGTCCGGCGCGGTGCCGACGGACGGGGTCGCCGTCCGCGACCGGCTGATCGAGATGCTTGCCGAGGTCGCCGCCACCGCTCGCGCTCCGATCGATCTCTCGGCCGAGCCGGCGATCCTGATGATGGTCGGCGTCAACGGCACCGGCAAGACGACGACGATCGGCAAGATCGCCTGGCACCTGAGCAAGGAAATGGGCCTCACCGTGGTGATGGCCGCCGCCGACACCTACCGCGCCGCCGCCGCAGAGCAGCTCGAAACCTGGGCCGAGCGCGCCGGCGCCGAGCTGGTCCGCGGCGAAGAGGGCTCCGACCCCGGCGCCGTCGCCTACGACGCGATCAACGCCGCCCGCGCCCGCGGCGCCGACGTCGTCATCGTCGATACCGCCGGCCGCCTCCACACCCAGGACAACCTGATGGAGGAGCTGGCGAAGGTCTGCCGGGTGATCGCAGAAGCAGATCCCCGATGCCCCGCACGAGACGCTGATCTCGATCGACGCGACCACCGGCCAGAACGGCCTCCGCCAGGCGAAGATCTTCTCCGAAGCGGTCGCGGTCGACGGCGTCGTCCTGACCAAGCTCGACGGCACCGCCAAGGGCGGCATCGCCCTGGCGATCGCCTCCGACCTCGGCATCCCGGTGAAGCTGATCGGCGTGGGGGAGACGCTCGAGGACCTGCGCCCCTTCGACCCCGCCGACTACGCCAAAGCCCTCCTGGCCGAGTAGTCATTCGCCTGTTCCTTTTCGTTGCCTGGGACCGATAAGAAACAGGCGAGCGTCCCGTAAGCTGCTCGGACATGTTCGACCAGCTCTCCGAACGCCTGCAGTCGACCCTCTCGGAGGTCCGCTCGCGCGGCAAGCTGAGCGAGTCCGACGTCGACTCGGCGATGCGCGAGATCCGCCTCGCCCTGCTCGAGGCCGACGTCAACTTCAAAGTCGTCAAATCCTTCACCAAGACGCTGAAGGAGCGCTGCCTCGGGTCCGAGGTGCTGGAGAGCCTGGATCCCGGCCAGCAGGTGGTGAAAATCGTCAACGAGGAGCTGGCGGCGCTGATGGGCGGCACCGGCGCGCGAGCTGGCGATGGCCTCCAGCGGCCCGACCGTGATCCTGATGGCCGGCCTTCAGGGCTCGGGCAAGACGACCGCCTGCGCCAAGCTCGCCCAGTTCTTCGGCAAGCAGGGCAAGGACGTGGCGCTGGCCGCCTGCGACGTCTACCGCCCGGCCGCGGTCGAGCAGCTGGCGACGATGGGCAAGCGCGCCGGCGCCCACGTCTACGAGCGCGGCACCGAGGCCGACCCGGTCGACATCGCCACCTGGGCGCTCGACGAAGCCCGCGCCGAGCGCCGCGACGTGCTGATCGTCGACACCGCCGGCCGCCTCCACATCGACCAGGACCTGATGGCCGAGCTGGCCAAGATCCGCAAGGAGACGAAGCCGCACGACGTCCTCCTCGTCGTCGACGCGATGACCGGCCAGGACGCCGTCGGCGTCGCCGAATCCTTCGCCGAGGTGGCCGAGTTCGACGGCGTGGTGATGACCAAGCTCGACGGCGACGCCCGCGGTGGCGCTGCGCTCTCGGTCAAAGCCGTCACCGGCAAGCCGATCCTCTTCGCCTCGACCGGCGAGAAGATCGAGGACTTCGACAAGTTCCACCCCGACCGCATGTCGCAGCGGATCCTCGGCATGGGCGACGTCCTCAGCCTGATCGAGAAAGCCGAGCAGCAGGTCGACGAGAAGGAAGCCGAGGAGCTGCAGGAGAAGATGCGGCGCGACCAGTTCGGCCTCGACGACTTCCTCAAGCAGATGAAGCAGGTCCGCAAAATGGGGCCGCTGAGCGGGATCATCGGGATGCTGCCGGGGATGGGGGCGATGAAGCAGCTGAAGAACGCGCCGATCGACGAAACGCGAGCTCGACCGGGTCGAGGCGATCATCCTCTCGATGACGCCCAGGGAGCGGGCCAACCCGGGCCTGATCAACGGCTCCCGCCGCAAACGGATCGCCAACGGCTCCGGCACCAAGGTGCAGAGCGTCAACCAGCTGGTCAAGCAGTTCGACCAGATGAAAGTGCTGATGAAATCGATGGCCAACGGGCAGGCGCCGACCCCGCAGCAGATGGCCAAGCTGGCTGGCGGTGGGCAGCGCGCGCCGCGCCCGAGGGCGCGAAGACGCTAATCTGCCCGGCCCTATGGCAGTCCGAATCAGACTTAGACGCGTGGGTTCGAAGAAGAACCCGATCTGGCGCATCGTCGTCGCCGACAAACGCTCCCCGCGTGACGGTCGGACGATCGAGACGATCGGCCAGTACAACCCGCAGACCGAGCCCTCGACGATCAACATCGACGAGGAGCGCGCTCGCCACTGGCTCGAGCACGGCGCCCAGCCGTCGGAGACGGTCGCGACTCTGCTGCGGACCAAGGGCATCAAGGCTTCCGGCAGCTAGCCGGTTCGCGCGGATGACGGAGCTCCTCGAGTTTCTCGTCAAGGCCCTCGTCGAGGAGCCGGAGGCGGTCGTGGTCGAGGAGTTGGAAGAGGACGGCGACCTCGTCTACGAGATCAGCGTCGCCGAGGGCGACCTCGGCCGGGTGATCGGCAAAGGCGGTCGCATCGCCAATGCGATCCGGACGATCGCCAAGGCGGCCGCGGTGCGGATCGACCGCCGCGTGATCGTCGACATCCTCGACTGACCCGGTCGCCGGGTCCCGCTGGCTCGACGTCTTCACCCTCTTCCCGGAGGCCTTCGACTGGTTCCAGACCCAGCGCTCGGTCCAGAACGCGCTGCGCGAAGGCAACGAGTTCAACCTGATCGACTACCGCGACTCGACCCCGCTGACCGCGGGCCAGGTCGACGACTCCCCCTACGGCGGCGGCGCCGGGATGGTGCTGCGGGTCGACGTCGTCGACGCAGCGCTGCAGGCGGCCTACGGCGAGGGGCCGCGGCCGCGGATCGTCCTGCTCTCGCCGACCGGGCCGCTGCTGAGCGACGAGATCGCCGACGAGCTGGTCGCCGAACCTCACGTGGCGCTGCTCTGCGGTCGCTACGAGGGCTTCGACGACCGCGTCCACCAGCACCTCGCCGACGACGAGCTCTCGATCGGCCGCTACGTCCTGGCCGGCGGCGAGCTGCCGGCGATGGTCGTCTCCGACGTGCTGATGCGCAAGCTCCCCGGCGCCCTCGGCCACGAGGATTCGGCGGTCGAGGAGTCCTTCAGCCACGCCCTCGAGGGAATGCCCGAGTACCCGCACTTCACCCGCCCGCCGAACTACCGCGGCTGGGAGGTCCCCGAGATCCTGCTCTCCGGCGACCACGGGAAGGTCCGGCAATGGCGCCTGCAGCAGAGCCGCCTGCGTGCCGAGCAGTTCGAAAAAGATTCGGAATAGCTACCATTCCGCGACCGCGCGGTTCCCGCACCTGGGTCCGGCGGTTTTTTCTCGCAGCAATCCTTCTATGAGCTCCGTAATCGACAGCATCGAGCGCGCCCAGCTGAAGCAGGGCCTGCCCAACTTCGCCCCTGGCGATCGTGTCCGCGTCCATTTCCAGGTGATCGAGGGCAACCGCAAACGGACCCAGGTCTTCGAGGGCGTTGTCCTCAAGCGCCAGGGCTCCGGCGTGCGCGAGACCTTCACCGTGCGCAAGCAGTCGTTCGGCGTCGGCGTCGAGCGGACGTTCCCCCTGCACTCGCCCAAGATCGAGAAGCTCGAGGTGGCGGCGCGCGGGGACGTGCGGCGGGCCAAGCTCTACTACCTGCGCGGCCGGATCGGCAAGGCCGCGCGCGTCGCCGAGCGGCGCTGGGGGATCGACGACGATGTCGTCGCGGTCGCCGGCGCGGCGGACGGCGAGTCCACCGCGGTCGACGCCGAGGGCGTCAGCCAGGAGGAGGTCGTCCCGGTCGAGGCCGAGGAGACGACTGAGTCTGCGGAGTCCGAGGCCGCTGCTGAGGAGACGGCTGAGGCCGAGGCTCCCGCCGAGCCCGAGGCCGAGGAGCCTGCGCTCGAGGCGGAGGCACCGGCGGAGCCGGAGGCTGCAGCGGAGAGCCGAGACGGACGCGGATGCGCCCGAGGCCGGGGAGACCGAGGACAGTTCAGCGCCTGAGGATGCCGAGGACGAGGCGCCGGCCGATGCCGGTGACTCCGACGAGGACTCGAAGGCCTGAACCCGAAACTCCCGAAGCCGAAGAGCAAAGGCGGCGGGCTCATCGAGTTGGTCGTCATCGTTGTGCTGGCCTTGGGGCTGGCGCTCGCGATCCAGGCCTGGATCGTCAAGCCGTACCAGATCCCTTCCGAATCGATGGAGCCCACTCTCGACGTCGGCCAGCGGGTCCTCGTCAACCGCTTCCTCTACCACTTCAAGGATCCGAAGATCGGCGACGTCGTCGTCTTCCACCCGCCCGCCGGGGCCGACAACGGCACCGAATGCGGCGTCGTGCCGAAAGCCGGCGAATCCTGCCCGAAACCGACCCCCGAGCGGTCGGATCAGAACTTCATCAAGCGGATCGTCGCCGGGCCCGGCGACGAACTCTCGGTCAAAAACGGCCATCCCGTCGTCAACGGGGTCGAGCAGACCGACGAGCCGTTCATCAACCCCTGCGGCAGCGCCGAAGCCTGCAACAAGCCGAGAGCGATCACCATCCCGCCCGACATGTACTTCATGATGGGCGACAACCGTGGGGCAAGCGACGACAGCCGCTTCTGGGGACCCGTCCCCCGAGACTGGATCATCGGTGAGGCCTTTGCCACCTACTGGCCCCCGAACCGCGTCGGCGGGCTCTAAGACCGGGCAAGACCCACCGCCGCCGGCTGGCGCGCAGCCGGCGCCTGTTCGCCTTCGACCGCGGCCTGCAGAGCCGCTTCGTCGCCGGCGCCGACGAGGCCGGCCGGGGCTGCCTGGCGGGCCCCCTGGTCGCCGCCGCGGTGCTGATCGACTACGAGCGCCTCACCGTCTCCGACCGCCGCGCCCTCAGCGGCCTCTACGACTCCAAGCAGATGACCGAGGAGCGGCGGCTGGAGATGTACCCCTGCGTGCTGCGGGCGGCCGAGCGGGTCAGCGTCGTTGTCCGCTCGCGCGGCAGGGATCGACCGCCGCGGCCTGCACGTGACCAACATCGAAGCCCTCGGGCAGGCGCTGGAGCGGCTGGCGCCGGGCGACGACGCGATCTGCCTGGTCGACGGCTTCCGCCTGCCGACCTGCGCGGTCCCGCACCGGCACGTGATCCAGGGCGACGGGACGAGCGCCGCGATCGCCGCCGCCTCGGTGATCGCCAAGGTCACCCGCGACCGCTACATGCGCGACGTCGCCGAGCAGCACCCCGGCTGGGGCTTCGAGGAGCACGTCGGCTACTCGACCCCCGAGCACCGCGCAGGCGATCGAGGAGATCGGCATCTCGCCGCTGCACCGGCGCTCGTTCCAGAGCGTGGCGTACTCCCAGCTCGAGCTGGGCTGATCCCGCCTAGCTAGAAGGCGCCCTTGACGTAGTCGACGGCGACCGGGCGGTCGCCGCGGTCGAGGGTGACCCCGACCGCGTCGAAGCGGATCTCGTCGTAGGGCGGCTGGTCGCGCCGCTCCGCCATCCAGGCGGCGGCGAGGCGGCGGACGCGCTGCTGCTTGCGGTGGTCGATCGAGAGGATCGGCCGCTCGGGGCCGAACTGGGTGCCCTCGCGCGCGCCCTTGACCTCGATGAAGACGAGGGTGCGGCCGTCGCGGGCGACGATGTCGAGCTCGCCGTAGCGGGTGCGGGCGTTGCGCTCGACGATCTCCCAGCCGGCGGCGGCGAGGCGGCGGGCGACGAAGTCCTCGGCGATGGCGCCGGTGCGGCGGCGGGCGACGGTCATACGGGGTCAAGGGCGCGAGGTCACAAACTCTCCCCACCTGCGCGCCAAAGATTTTTCTTTCTGCGCGCCACGCGTGAATCGAGGCCGCCTAGCGTGACCTCCGTGCTCGCCACCGCCCGTACCTTCACCCTCGACGGCATCGCCGCCCGCCCCGTTCGGGTCGAGGTCGACGTCCACCGAGGGCTGCCGAACTTCACCATCGTCGGGTTGCCGGATGCGGCAGTGCGCGAGGCCCGCGAGCGAGTGCGGGCGGCGATGGTCAACTGTGGCTTCGAGTTCCCGCTGCGGCGCATCGTCGTCAACCTGGCGCCGGCCAGCCTGCGCAAGGCCGGGCCGGGGATGGACCTGGCGATCGCCGCCGGGCTGCTCAGTGCCTCGGGACAGCTGGAGTGGGAGGGGCTGGCACGGGTGGCGCTGGTCGGCGAGCTGGCGCTCGACGGCTCGACCAGGCCGGTGCAGGGGGCGCTGGCGATGGCCGAGGCGGCGCGCGAGAGCGGGGCGGAGGCGATCGTCCTGCCTGCCGAGAACGGGGCAGAGGCCGCGCTGGCCGGGGAGATCGACGTGATTGCGGTCGAGGGGTTGGGGCAACTGCCATCGCTTGTGGCGGGGGAGTGGGACCCGCCTCGGCCGGAGCCACTGCCGCTGCGCCTCGATCCCGCCCCGGGCGCCCCCGACCTCGCCGACCTGCGCGGCCAGCCGCACCTACGGCACGCGCTCGAGGTGGCGGCAGCGGGCGGACACAGCCTGCTGATGGTCGGGCCGCCCGGCGCCGGCAAGTCGCTGGCGGCGAGCCGGTTGCCCTCGATCCTGCCGCCGCTGGCCCCGGTCGAGGCGCTGCGAGGTGGCGCGGATCGCCAGCGCCTGCGGCCGCCTCGCCGGCCTGCCGAGCGGCCGGCCATTTCGGGCTCCGCATCACACGATCAGCGCCGCCGGCCTGATCGGCGGCGGCTCGCCGCCGCGGCCGGGGGAGGCGACGCTGGCTGCACCGCGGGGTCCTCTTCCTCGACGAGCTCTGCGAGTTCCGCCGCGACGCGCTGGAGGCGCTGCGGGCGCCGCTGGAGTCGGGCGAGGTCTCGATCGCCCGGGCCGGCGGCCAGCGCAGCCTTCCTTGCCGTTTCATGCTGGTCGCCGCCGCCAACCCCTGCCCCTGTGGACGCGGCGAAACCGACCCGGACTGCACCTGCGCCCCGTACGACGTTCAGCGCTACCAGGGCAAGCTGAGCGGCGCGCTCGCCGACCGCATCGACCTCCTCGCCGCGGTGCGGCAACCGAGCGCGGCGGATATCGGCGGTGCCCCCGGAGAGCCCTCGGCGGCGGTGCGGGAGCGCGTCTGCGCCGCCCGCGAGCGCCAGGAGTGGCGCCTGGGCCCCGGGCGCTGCAACGCCGAGATGACCCCGGCGGAGGCACGCGCCTGCCCGCTCGGTGAAAAGGCCGCGACGCTTCTGGCGGACCTCTACGCGCGGCAGCGGCTCAGCGGGCGCGCCCACGACCGGGCACTGCGACTCGCCCAGACGCTGGCCGACCTGGCCGGGGTGGAGGAGATCGGCGAGGAGCAGATGGCCCAAGCCCTGCAGATAAGGCGGCGCGACAATGGTTGAACACCGCGCCTGCCTCGAGTGCCTGCGCCGGTCCTGGCTGTTGGCAGATCTCGGTCCCTACGTGGAGCGGATCTCGACCGGCGAGGTCGGCTCGCGCTCGCCGGAACTGCTGCGGCTCTCGAACGAGGAGCTGGTCGAGGTCGCGGCTCCCAAGGTGGCGGGGCAGCTGCTGGCGCGGGTAGCTGCCCTGCGGGAGGCAAGGCTGAACGAAGCGCTGGAGCAGGCGGGCTGCTGGGCCTGCTGTCGCCACGGCGACCTCTATCCGCAGTCGCTGCGCGATGCCGCCGATGCGCCCTGGGCCCTTGTCGGCCGCGGCAACCCGCGCCTGCTCGACCGCCTGGAGCCGTTCGAAGCGGTGACGATCGTCGGCGCCCGCCGCGCCACCTCCTACGGTCGCGAGGTTGCCCGCGAGCTGGGGCGGGAGCTGGCCGCCGCGGGGATGATCGTCGTCAGCGGCCTCGCCTTCGGGATCGACGGCTGCGCCCACCGCGGCGCCCTTGACGCCGGCCGCACGATCGCCGTCCTCGGCTGCGGCCCCGACGTTGCCTACCCGGCCAGCCACCGGACCCTCTGGCGGCGGATCTGCGAAGAGGGCTTGGCGATCTCGGAGCTGCCGCCGGGGGCGACCCCGTGGCGCTGGACCTTCCCCGCCCGCAATCGGATCATGGCGGCGCTGGCGGGGATGACCGTCGTCGTCGAGGCGGCCTCCCGCTCGGGGTCGCTGATCACCACCGACCTCGCCGCCGACCTGGGCCGCGACCTAGGCGCCGTCCCCGGCCCGGTCACCTCCCGCGCCTCGGCCGGCCCCAACGGCCTCCTCGCCGCCGGCGCCCACGTCGTCCGCGACGCCCAGGACGTTCTCGACGCAATGCTCGGCCCCGGATGCCGGCCGCTCCAGCGCAGCGCCCCAAGCCTCGCCCCCGAGCTGGAAGCCGCCCTCGCAGCGGTCGAGGCGGGGGAGACCACCTGCGACGGCGTCGCCACCGCAACCGGCCTCACCGGCCCGACCGCAGCCGCAGCCCTCGCCCATCTCGAACTTCTCGGCTACCTGTCTTGCTCCGCCATCGGAACCTATACGCGCACCGGCCTTCGCCTTGACTGCCCATAAGTGTTCAAGGACTATTAAGCTAAGCGCAGAACCCGTAAGTACCTAAAGCGAAAGGCCGACATGGCGAATCTGATCGAAGAGCGAATCGACTACTTCAGCGCCCAGGCGACCTGCGAGGTGACCTTCCCGGTCGATCGCGACACGTCGCTCGAGGAGGCGATCGGAGAGACGATCAACATTGCCTTTATCGACTACTCGTCGAGAGGGTGCGCCACCGCGGCGTCTGCCTTCGACCCTGAGCGCGAACGCAATGTCTCGAGCCTCGAGTCCCTGTTGACCTTTTTCCACGCCAACGACGACCGCCCGCGCTGGGTGCGCGCCGTCCAGCGCCTTGCGGGGGACGCCATGCCACCCGAGCTGCCGCGGCCGGCCCGTGGCATCGCGGTCAGACTGCTTGCGAGGTACGGCCCCGGCTCGATCTCCGTTACGGGCGATCCTGAGCGCCCGATCACGGGCGAGTTGAGCGCTGGGGAGCCGGGTGAGGATGGCGAATTCTTTCCCGCCGACAGCTATTTCGACCAGTACCTGCTGGTGCGGGTGGGGGGCAGGACCTTCACTCACCGGGAGCCTCTCCGGGTGAGTGCGAAGGTCAGAGCGTGGCCGCCCGCGGGCGAGCACTACAGATCGGATGGCGCCACCGACTTCTACGACACGGCGGACCCCGATGGTCCTCCTGCTTTTCGCTTTGGGAATTGCAACATCGACATCTCCCAGCCTTTGTCGGAGCAGGAGCTTTCGTGGCGGTTCGCGAAGCGATCGATCTGATCTACACCGGTTGAGGTCCCGCCTCACGCGGGCGGGACGTAGTCTGCTCGCATGCCCTCGCGTCCTCCGGCAGTCCTCTCGATCGCCGGCTCCGACTCCGGGGGCGGCGCCGGGATCCAGGCCGACCTGAAGGTGTTCGCGAAGGTCGGGGTGCATGGGATGACGGCGATCACGGCGATCACGGCGCAGAACACGGTGGGGGTGACGGCGGTGGAATCGGTTTCGCCGCGGATCGTCGTTGCCCAGGTGCGGGCGGTGGCGGAGGACATTGGGGTCGACGCCGTGAAGATCGGGATGCTGGGGACGGCGGAGACGGTCGGAGCGGTGGTCGAGGCGCTGCGGGCATGTCGGCTATGCGCCGGTGGTGATCGACCCGGTGATGGTCGCCGAGAGTGGGGCGGTGCTGCTCGACGACGAAGCGCGGGCGGCGCTGGTCGAGCGGTTGCTTCCGCTAACCACGGTCGCGACGCCCAATATTCCCGAGGCGCGGGTGCTGACGGGGCTGGGGGAGGGGGCGAGCCAGGAGGAGTTGGCGCGCGCGGTCGTGGCGCTGGGGCCGAAGGCGGCGGTCGTAACCGGCGGTCACAGCGAGGAGCTGGTCGACCTCTTCTTCGACGGCGAGCGGGCGGTAGAGATCCCAGGCGAGCGGCACCCCGACGGGGCCGCCCACGGTTCGGGCTGCACGCACTCCTCGGCGCTGGCGGCCTATCTGGCCCGGGGGGAGGAGCCGCTCGAGGCCGCTCGGAGGGCGCGCGAGCTGGCCTCTGAGGCGGTCGGCAACGGTCTGCGCGGAGTCGGCGCGGGCCCCGGCCCGGTCGACGTCTTTGGCCTTGGCTGACATATTTGCCCGCCGATTTGCCCAAATGCGGCATTCGCGACCTGGACTCGCTCAGTAGATTTCGGCCCATGAGCACGAACGGCACGACCGCGACCAAGCTGCCCCGTCCCCGCTCGGCGACCGTCTTCGACGGTCCCGACCGCGCCCACTCGCGCGCCTACATGAAGGGGATCGGGTTCGACGACGACGCCCTCAGCCGGCCGACGATCGGGATCGCCAACACCTGGACCGAGGCGATGCCCTGCAACTTCCACCTCCGCGGCCTCGCCGAGCACGTCAAGGCCGGCGTCCGCGCTGCCGGCGGCACGCCGATGGAGTTCAACACCGTCGCCGTCTCCGACGGGGTGACGATGGGGACCCAGGGGATGAAGGCCTCGCTGATCAGCCGCGAGGTGATCGCCGACTCGATCGAGCTGATGGCCCGCGGCTACCAGTTCGACGCGATCGTCGCCCTCTGCGCCTGCGACAAGACGATCCCCGGCTGCGCGATGGCCCTGGCCCGCCTCGACGTGCCCTCGGTCCTGCTCTACGGCGGCTCGATCGCCCCCGGTCACTGGCACGGCCGCGACGTCACCATCCTCGACATCTTCGAGGCGATCGGCGCCCACAACGCCGGCGACATGTCCGACGAGGAACTGAACGAGCTGGAGGGCGTCGCCAGCCCCGGCGCCGGGGCCTGTGGTGGCCAGTTCACCGCCAACACGATGGCCTGCGCCTTCGAGGCGCTGGGGATCAGCGCCGGCGGCTCGGCGATGGTCCCGGCCGAAGACGACGACAAGCCGACCGTCGCCGAGAAAATCGGCGAGCTGGTGATCAACGTCCTCGTCGAGGACCTCCGCCCGAGCAAGATCCTCACCCGCGACTCGCTCGAAAACGCGATCGCCTGCGTCTGCGCTTCGGGCGGCTCGACCAACGCGCGTCCTGCACCTGATCGCGCTCGCCCACGAGGTCGGGGTCGAGCTGACGATGGACGACTTCGAGCGGATCTCCCGCGCGACCCCGCTCTACGCCGACCTCAAGCCCGGCGGCCGCTTCGTCGCCACCGACCTCTACGCGGCCGGCGGCGTGCCGGTGATCCTCAAGCGCCTGGCCGAGAAGGGGATCCTCCACCGCGAGGCCCTCACCGTCACCGGCAGGACGATCGGCGAGGAGGCCGACGCCGCCACCGAGGCTCCCGGCCAGGAAGTCGTGCGTCCGGTCGAGGACCCGCTCAAGCCCGAAGGCGGGCTGGCGATCCTGCGCGGCAACCTCGCCCCCGAAGGCTCCGTGGTCAAGGTCGCCGGCACCGAGCGCCGCCAGCAGACCGGCCCCGCCCGTGTCTTCGAGACCGAAGAGGACTGCTTCCGCGCCGTCAAGGACCAGCGGATCAACCCCGGCGACATCGTCGTCATCCGCAACGAGGGCCCGGTCGGCGGCCCCGGCATGCGCGAGATGCTGCAGGTGACCGCCGCGATCGTCGGCGAGGGCCTGGGCGAGAGCGTGGCGATGGTCACCGACGGCCGCTTCTCCGGCGCCACCCGCGGGCTGATGATCGGCCACGTCGCCCCAGAGGCGGCCAAAGGCGGCCCGATCGCCGCCGTCCGCGAGGGCGACGAGATCACCGTCGACATCGACAACCGCAGCCTCAGCGTCGCCCTCTCCGACGAGGAGATCGCCCAGCGCGTGGCCGAGTACGAGTCGCCGCCCTCGCCCTTCGGCCGCGGCGTGATGGCCAAGTATGCGGCGACGGTGTCGTCCGCCGCCCAGGGCGCGATCACCGGTTAGCCGGCGCGGGGGCTAACCGAAGGCGGTGTCCTGCGCGGCCCGCAACGGCTGCGAGGACTCGATGAACCCTTCGAGCAGCGGGTTGAACCGGCCCGGGCGCTCCAGCATCGGCAGGTGGCCGGTGCGCTCGAAGATCTCCAGGCGGGATTCCGGGATCAGGCGGTGGTACCCGAGCGCCGCCTCGATCGGGACGATCTGGTCGTTCAGGCCCCAGATGACCATCGTCGGGATCTCGATCTCCGGCAGCCGCTCGCGGGTGTCGTAGCCCCAGATCGAGGCCAGCGCGTCGGAGAAGCCCGGCGCCTGCAGGCCCGGTCGCACCTGCTCGGCGAGCAGCTCCGGCCGCAGCCCGTTGGGGTTGCGGACGACCCGGCCGAAGGCGAGCTTGCGGCCGCGCGGGCGGGTCCAGTAGGAGCGTCGCTCGCCGCTCATCATCGGGATCGCCGCTTTGAAGATGCGAGCGGCGGCCTCGATCGAGGGCCCTCCCACTCGGCGAAGCTGATCCCGGCGGCGGAGATCAGCACCAGGCGGTCGAAGCGCTCCGGCTCCTCGATCACCGCCTCGGTGGCGATGAAGCCGCCCATCGAGTTGCCGACCAGCGCCGCGACGCTGTCGATCCCGAGCCGCTCGCAGAAGTCGTGGATCAGCCGGCCGTAGTTGGCCATCGTGATCTCCCACGAGGGCATCGGGCTGTCGCCGAAGCCGGGCAGGTCGAGCGCGATCGCCCGGTGGGTGCGGCCGAAGTAGGGCAGGTTCTCGAGCCAGTTGCGCCAGCAGCCGGCGATCCCGTGGACGAAGATGATCGGCTCGCCCTCGCCGATCTCGGCGTAGTTGACCCCGTCGGCCCCGGGCAGGTCCACCTGGTGCAGGTGCTGGCGCCAGTCGATCTGCAGCCACTCCGGCGTCGCGTCGGGGTTGCCGTAGTCGGCTGGCGGGGAAGGCGGGAGCGGTCTGGGTTTCGAAATCAGGCATACCCCATCCTTTCCAAAACCGGGATCTCGCGGATCTGCGGCGGTTGCAGGTGGTCCCAGAGGATCCCGCGCGGGCGGTCGTACTGGCGCTCGACGTCGATCACCGCTCGCGGCGTCGCGATCAGGTCGACCGGCAGGTCGTGGTCGGTGACCATCAGGTGCTGGCGCAGGATCTGGATCGGGTGGACGGTGGTGGCGACGGTGGTGTGGGTGTCGATCTTGCCGGCGTCGGCGAGGATCCCGTACTCGAGGTCGTGGTAGCCGCCGCCTTTGCCGATCCGGGCGCCGCTGAGGTTGACCGCGACCGAGCCGCAGAGGATCAGGTCGACCTCCGGCAGGTCGTCGAGGGCGACGACGCGGCCGTGCTTGAGCGCGCCCTTGATCGTCGCCGCCTCTTTCATCGCCGCCTTCGAGAGCTTTTTCGGGTCGAGCACCCGGAAGGGGTGGGGGTCGCGCAGTCGCGGCACCGCCATGATCACTGTCTTGCCCTCTTCCAGGGCGATCCGGCGCGCGTGCGTCTGCGGCGAGTCGGGGTTGGCCTTGATCACCCGAGCCCGCTTCCAGAGGCGGTGCGCGGCGAGCTTCTCGGCCGCCAGCTTGGCGCCGGCGAAGTTCGGGATCCGCCCCTCGGCACCGGGGAAGCGCGAAACGCCCTCGCGTTCCATCGCTTTCCAGACCTCCTCGCGGACTTCGTCCTTGGTGCGCACGAAGCGAAAGATATCCGGCCGCCCTGCCGATAAGACCGAGGCACATGCGAAATTGCAGGGAAGCAAGGCGATCGAGGCGAAGATCCGGTATGCCTAGACTTTCCAAGACCGGCAAAACGACTCACCGAGGGTTACTCCAGTCTGATGCGAACGAAGACTTCGATTGCGGCACTGATCGCCGCTGTGCTGCTGGTCGTCGTGGTCGGCGGCGCCTACGCCTACGACAGCTCGCAGAAGGACAAGATCGCCGACGGGGTGACCATCGGCGGCGTCGACGTCAGCGGCCTCGACGAAGAAGAAGCCGCAGCCAAGGTGCACCGCAAGCTGGTCGCGCCGCTGCAGAAGCTCGCTCGCGGTCAGCTTCGACGGCGAGACCTGGAAGCTCTCCGGCGAGCAGCTTAAGGTCCGCGCCGACATCGACGCCGCGGTCGAAGAGGCGGTCGAAGACAGCCAGGAGGGTGGCCTGCCCGGGCCGCCTGGTCCGCTACGTCAGCGGCGGCGAAGTCGAGGAAAGCATCGCCCCCGACGTCGCCTACTCGGAGCCGGCGGTCAACCGCTTCGTCCGCCGCGTCGCCGAGGAAATCAACCGCGAACCGAAGAACGCCGACGTCGAACCGAGCGGCGACTCGCTCGAAGTCGTCGCCGGCGAAAACGGCCGCAAGCTTCGCGACAACCAGCTGGAGAAGGACCTAAAGGCCGCCGTGCTCAACGCCAACGCCCCGCACAAGATCAAGGCCGAGGTCCACTCGATCGCGCCGCAGGTGACCACGAAGGAAGTCGCCGCCGAGTACCCGTCATACCTCACCCTCGACCGCTCGACCTTCACCCTGCGGCTGTGGAAGAACCTGAAGCTGGCCAAGACCTACACCGTCGCGGTCGGCATGGAAGGTCTGGAAACGCCCGAAGGCCTCTACGCGATCCAGGAAAAGGAAGAAAACCCGGTCTGGCACGTGCCGATGTCCGACTGGGCCGGCTCGCTGGCCGGGCAGACGATTCCGCCGGGGCCGTCGAACCCGATCAAGGCTCGCTGGATGGGGATCTACGAAGGCGCCGGAATCCACGGCACCGAAGAGACCTACTCGCTGGGTAGCGCCGCCTCCCACGGCTGCGTGCGGATGGCGATTCCCGACGTCGAAGAACTCTACGACCAAGTCGAAGTAGGCACGCCGATCTTCATCGGTTAGCCGCCGTCGAGAGGACGCGGCGCGGGCGGGGCGAATGAAGCCTCGATGAACTGGGAAGAGGCACTGGCCGCTTACGACCGCGACCTGCGCGCTCGCGGCTCCGCCGAGCGGACGCGGCGCGCCTATGGCGTTGACCTCGGCGGCTTTTCCGAGTGGGCGGGGGAGATGGGCCTCGCGCCCGGCGACGTGCGCCACCGCGACGTGCGGCGCTACGGGGCCGGCCTCTCCGAGCGCCGGCGCCGCACCGGCGACCGTGGCCCGCAAGCTGGCCGCGATCCGCGGCCTCTACGGGTTCCTCGTCCGCACCGGCAAAGCCGGCGCCAACCCGGCCGAGCTGGTCTCCAGCCCGAAGCGCTCCGAGCACCTGCCCAAGGTCCTCACCACCGAGCAGATGCGGACCCTGCTGGAGCGCATCCCCGCCCGCACGCCGCTGGAGCTGCGCGACCGGGCGATGCTGGAGCTGGCCTACTCCTGCGGGCTGCGCTGCGAGGAGATCGTCAACCTCGACCTCGGCTCCTCGACTTCGAGACCGAGCAGCTGCGGGTGCTCGGCAAGGGGCAGAAGGAGCGCCTGCTGCCGGTCGGCGAGCCCGCCCAGCACGCCCTGCGCCGCTATCTCGACAAAGGCCGGCACGCCCTGGCGGGCGATCCGCGCGAGCAGGCGCTGTTCCTCTCCAAGAGCGGCCGCCGCCTCTCGAACTCCGATGTGACCCGTCGGCTCGGCCTCTGGACCCGCGAAGCCGCGCTCGCCGGCGGGCGTCTCCCCGCATGCGCTTAGACATTCCTTTGCAACCCATCTGCTCGAGGGCGGGGCAGACCTGCGTACGATTCAGGAGTTGCTGGGTCACGCGTCGATCTCCACCACCCAGGTCTACACCCGGGTCGACGCGGCCCGTCTGCGTGACACCTACGCTGCAAGCCACCCCCGCGCATGAACCAAATCCCCGCAAACGACCGTAGAATCGCCTGATGGAAACGGGCGTGAAAGAGGTCGAGCTCCGCGACCTGTGGAAGCGCTACAAGGACGGCGGGGACGAGAGCGCCCGCGAGCGGCTGGTCGTCGCCTACTCGCCGATGGTCAAGTTCGTCGCCGGCCGGCTCGGCGCCGGGCTGCCCTCGCACGTCGAAGACGCGGACTTGATCTCCTACGGCCTGGTCGGCCTGATCGGCGCGATCGAGCGCTTCGAACCGGAGCGGGGGATCAAGTTCGAGACCTTCGCGATGACCCGCATCCGCGGCGCGATCATCGACGAACTGCGCTCGCTCGACTGGGTGCCGCGCTCGGTCCGCTCCCGCGCCCGCGAAATCGAGGCCACCCAGGCCAAACTCGAGCACGAGCTGCAGCGGGCACCGACCGAGGCCGAGCTGGCCGCGAAACTGAACATGACCGAGGAGGAACTGCAGAGCGCGCTGCTGGAGATCGCCAACTCCTCCGTCTACGCGCTGGATGAGCTCTGGACCGTCTCCGACTCCTCCGGCGACCAGGTCTCGCTGCTGGACACGATCGCCGACGACGGCGCCGCCGACCCGCAGGAGGCGCTGGCGACGACCGAGGTCAAGGACCGCCTGACCGAGGCGATCGGCTCGCTGCCCGAGCGCGAGCAGCTGGTCGTCGCCCTCTACTACTACGAGAACCTGACCCTGCGCGAGATCGGCGAGGTCCTCGGCGTCACCGAGTCGCGCGTTTCCCAGCTGCACACCAAGGCGGTCATGCGGCTGAAATCGCACCTTCAGCAGGATTGATGGGATCGACCTGCACGATCTGCGGCCGGACGATCCTCGCCGGTGAGCGCGTGCACGGCTACGTCGCCGGGGAGGAGGAGCGCAGCGTCTGCGAGCTTGTGCGTGGCGCGTGCCGAGGAGATGGGCTGGCGCCCTGCCGACGAGCCGGCCCCCGACCGTGACGAGCCGCGCCACGAGGGACGGCTGCGCGGCCTTCTGCGCCGCCGCACCCGACGGCCCGGAGCGCCAGCTGCAGCCCCCGCGCCGCGCCGGCCCCGCCCGGCGTTGCCGCTCGACGAGGCCGCCCCGACGCCCTTCGAACGCGCCGTCGCCCGCTTCAACTCCAGCGAGGCCGGGCAGGACGGTCCGCCGGCCTGACCCGCACGCTCGGCTTGCCGCGAGCCTCGGTCGGCGCCAGCGCCGGCGCCCCGGACGAGGTCCGGATCACGATCGCCTGGGAGCTCTCCTGGTACCAGTGGGGCGTCGACATCGCCGACGAGCTGCGGCCGGTCTTCGAGCTCGACAAGGGCGGCGAGGTCGATCAGATCGACGCCGCCGCGCAGCAGTGGAACGCCGCGGTCGGCGAGGACGGGCGGCTGCGGTTGGCCGGGGAGGCCGGCGCGGAGCCGATGAGCCGGGCGATCGTCAACGTCGACGGCGGCGCCCGCGGCAACCCGGGCCCGGCGGCGATCGGGGTCGTCGTCCGCGACGCCGAGGGAGCGTGCTCGAGAAGCTGGGGGAGAAGATCGGCGAGGCGACCAACAACGTCGCCGAGTACCGGGCGCTGCTGAAGGGGATCGAGCTGGCGGCCGCCCACGGCGCCGACCGAGCTGGAGCTGGTCGGCGATTCGGAGCTGGTCGTGCGCCAGGTCGAAGGCCGCTACAAGGTGAAAAACGCCGGCATGAAAGAGCTGCACGCGGAGGCGAAGAGGGCGCTGGCGGGCTTCGACTCCTGGTCGATCCGCCACGTCCGCCGGGCCGAGAACGCCGACGCCGACCGCCTCGTCAACGATGCCCTGGACGGGGTCCTCGATGGCTGAGCGTACGCCGGAGCCGATCGACCCCGGCGTCGACATCGGCCACGTCCACCTCAAGGTCGCCGACGTCGACCGGGCGCTGGACTTCTACTGCGGCATCCTCGGCTTCGAGCTGATGCAGCGCTGGGGCGCCGACGCGGCCTTCATCTCGGCCGGCGGCTACCACCACCACATCGGCCTCAACTCCTGGCACTCGAAAGGCGGCTCGCCGCCGGCGCCGGGGACCACCGGCCTCTTCCACACTGCCATTCGCTACCCGACCCGCCGCGCCCTCGCCGACGCCCTGCGGCGCCTCAGCGAGGCCGGCTGGCCGCTCGAGGGCGCCTCCGACCACGGCGTCAGCGAGGCGCTCTATCTCTCCGACCCCGACCGCAACGGGGTCGAGCTCTACTGGGACCGCCCGCGTGACCAGTGGCCGCGCCCGGCAGATGGCGAGGGCGTCGAGATGGGCACCACCGCACTCGACCTCGACGACCTGATCTCCGAGCTGCGCGACTAGGCGTCCGTTCCGCGGAGGGCGCGCCCGCCCAATGCCGTCACGCTCCGATCGGCGCGCGCACGAGTTCGTCCATCGTCAGCTCCAGCAGCTTTCCGGGTCGCGCCGGCGGCTGCAATCCATGCGGGCTCTGTCGGCGGGCTGCTCGCTTGCCCTGCCGGCCTTTTCGATCAAAATCTTTCCTCGCAATCGCAGCGGCAGATCGAGGAGGAAACATGAGGTACATAAAGATCCTGGGGCTGTTTGCGCTCGTCGCGGTGGGCTTGATGGCCATCGCGGCAAGCGCCGGAGCCACCACGTATACATCGCCGGCGGGCACGGCTTACACAGGGGAAATCGCTCTCGCCAACGAGGGGCACATCGTTCTTCAAAACCCGATCGCCAAAATCGAATGCGAAGCGACGGTGGTGGAGAGCGAAGTCGAAAAACATGGTGTGGGGGTCACAGCCCAAGGTGCGCTCACGGAACTCAAATTCCCGTCGTGCACAAACAGCTGGCACGTGACAACGGTCGCGCCGGGGGCTGTGGAAGTTCATCTCGTCGAAACCAGCGACGGCACACTCACATCGAACGGCATGACAATCGAAGCGACACGCTTGGGGATCACCTGCCGGTACACCACCGTCAATGCCGACATCGGCAAGTTCACAAGCGGGAGCCCCGGCACACTGCATCTCGAAGGAGCTTTTCCCTTCCACGGCGGCAGCCCGCTGTGCGGAACCGGCTCGTTCAAATTGAACGGCAGCTACAAAGTGACCACTCCGAACCCGTTCTTAATCTCCGAATGAGGTCGGTGCGGATCCTTACCGGTGATCAGGCGCCGAGGATGGCGCCGACCAGGCTGGGGTTGAACGGCTGGGTGCCGTTCACCAGCTCGAGGCCGGGGAAACCATGAGCGCGGGCGTAGGCGAGCTCTTTGCCGAGGTCGCCCA
The DNA here is from genome assembly GCA_963850735.1 of uncultured Actinomycetes bacterium. Classification (GTDB taxonomy): domain Bacteria; phylum Actinomycetota; class Thermoleophilia; order Solirubrobacterales; family 70-9; genus VAYN01. The sequence continues at coordinate 116,647 of CAWKMK010000003.1, read as the reverse complement.
CGCCGTTCGTCCCCGCCAGGGGAGCAAGCTGGAGCGTGCTGAGGACGCCGAAGGCCTGGCCGGCTTCATTCATGAAACCGCTGCCCGAGTCGCCGGGAACTCCGGGGGTGACGGTGACGACGATGTGGCTCCAGCCGCTGCCTTCGTTCTGGATCACCGTGCCCTGCTTCGGGCTTAGCTTGGTAATCCCCAGCCGCAGTTCGGAGTTGCCGTAGGAGAAGACGGTCGAGCCGAGGTCGCCGACGGTGCCGATCCCGGTCGGTCCGCCGTAGCCGGGGACCGAGGGGTTGACCCGGCCGACGTCGGCGTCGTCGAGTCGGACCAGCGCGAGGTCGTTGTAGGCGCAGGTGTCCGGGTCCGACTCGCCGCTCGCCTGCATCGCCAGCCAGGAGTTGTAGGCGAGGGTGCCGGCTCTGCCGCGCCGGCGACTTCGACGCCGGTGCCGATCGGCAGCGAAGCGCTGGTGCAGCCGTCGGTTTCGGTGGCTTCGCCGGTGCCGGAGCAGTGGGCCGCCTGACCGAGGTAGACGGTCGTGCCTTCCTGGAAGACGAAGTTCGAGGTGCACTGGGCGCCCTGCGTGTGGGTCTGGACCCCGGGATGGACGGGCGCCGACCCGGCGGGTGCCCAGGCCGACGCGAGGCTTGGGAGGAGCAAAAGGGCAACCGTGGCCAGGGATACGACGGTGCCGAGTGCAATTCGCTTCATGCTCCTCCTGTGCCTCGCGTCGGTGGGGGGATGGATCATGTGGGAACAGCCATGGGCTACCCAATAATGGGTATCACAAAACCCAGGCTCGGGGAATTCCCGACGCTCGGATCAGCCGATCCCGTATGTGCCCATCTCTCCTTCGGGCAGGTTGAGCGACCCGAAGTAGCCGATCGCGGTTTCTTTGCCGTCGACTTTCGCCGTCCCTTCCTGGCTGAAGCGGAAGAGGTTGATCGCGCCCGGTTCTTCCGGCGTCAGCGTCAGTTCGGGGAAGCTGGTCTCGATTTTGTCGATCGGGCACGCTTCGTTGAGTGAGTAGTCGACGTGAACGCCTTTGGCGCTGAGGTCGGCCGAGTTGACGCTGACGCTCCAGGGCAGGCCTGTCGACGTCGCTGCCGTCACCGTGCAGCCTTCCAGCTGGCCCGCCATCCCGGCGCAGCTGGCTTTGTTGACGCTGTAGCCGGTGAGCTGGGCACTGCTGCCGCCTTCGGTCGCGATCGTGGCGCTGCTTTCGCAGATCAGCACAGAGCCCCCGAATTCGATCACCTCGCCCCCCGTCGGAGTCAGTTCGACGCTTTCTTCAAGCGGTGCGCCTTCGTGTAGCCAGGCCGAGGTATCCGCCGACGCCGGCAGCGCCAGTGCCGCCGAGAACGATTGCGCTCGCCAGAATTAGCAGGCCGTACTTCGCTTTCTTCATTGCATGCCTCCCGCATGGTGGTCAGTATTGCCACCGGCTTCCTAACGCTAATCAGGAAAAGTTGCGAGATTCTTGGACGTATGACCCGGCCCCGGGTCGTGCAACGAACCCGGCGCCCCAACGAGAAAGCCCCGCCGGAGCGGGGCTTTCTCGTGTGAAGCGGGCGCTGCGTCAGCTGCAGTTCCAGCTAGGCGCCCTTCTTGCCGCGGGAGACGACCAGCTTGACCTTGCTGCCCGCCGGCAGGAGCGCGCCGCGGTTCTTGCCGCCGCGGATCACCTTGCCCTTGGCCTTCTTGTTGAAGCGCCGGCTGACCTTGCCGGGCTTGCAGTTGGCCTTCTTCAGGGCTCTTCTTCGCCCCTTTGACGCCGCGGTTGCGGATTTTCGGGACTACGCACTGCTTCGCGACCACCCTTGCGCTGTCGTTGCCGGCGGCGCTGTCGACCGCCTGGCTGGAAACCGTCGCGACGTTGGTCACCTGCTTCGAGCGGGTTTTTATCTGGACCGTCAGGCTGGCGCTCGTGCCGCTCCGCAGGAGGCCGAGGTTGCAGGTCAGGACCGAGGTTGCGGTGCAGGTCCCCAGCGACGTCACCGCGGAGACCAGCGTCGCGCCCGCCGGCAGCGGATTCGACAGGACGACCTCGCCCGCCCGTTCGGGTCCGTTGTTCTTGACCTGGATCGAGTAGGTGATCTTGCCGCCCTTGGCCACGTGCGCCGACATCGAGGGGGCGAGGTCGGTCAGGTTGCGTTCGGTGTAGCGGGTGAACTCGGTCCCTTCCTCGCCCTGGATCATGTAGACGCCTTCGAGGCCGGGCAGGGAGATGTAGGCCATGCCGCCATCGTCGACTTCGAAGGGCAGAGGACCGGTCGACCACGAGTTGGCTTCGATGTCGAATCGGTAGAGGGTCTTGCCGCCGTAGGGGCCGTAGGTGAGATAGCTGTTCGTCACCGGGTCGTAGGCGCTGCCCAGGAGCGGGCCTTCCGGATCCGACGTTTCGTCGATCTGAATTCCGGGGGCATACGGCAGTTGCTGCCAGCTGTTCGTGGCGATGTCGTAGACCCCGAAGCCGGTGCAGCCATTTCCCTGGTGGCCGTAGATCTTGCCGCCGACGACCTGCAGGCCGCCCCACTTTTCGAAGCCCTCGTTGCATTCCGCAGCTTCGAAGGCGGGTGGTTCGGCGAGTTCCGTCGCGATTTTCGCAGCCGGGTCGTAGGCGAGGAATTCGGTGCCCACCGCCAAGAAGAGCTTCCCTTTCCCGGCCGCGATGTCACCGGTGCCTTCCAGCAGCGGGTTTTCGATCGTGTCCCAGCTGTCCGAGGCGATGTCGTAGACGGCGAGTTCTTCCTCGTTCCCCGTGTAGACGACATAGATCTTCCCGTTGAGCCACGCCGCGCCGCCGTTGTTGCCGCTGGCGAGAGGTGAGGGCGCGAGTTCGCTCCAGGCGTTGGTGCGGGGGTCGTAGCGGAAGAAGCTCGTCCCGCCGTCTTCCTGCGCGTACATCAGGCCGGTTCCGGGGTCGGCGGCAAACGCCGTCAGTTCCACCGGGCTCGAAGCCAGGCCTTGGAAGGCTGAGACGTTGGCCTCTGCGCGGGCGGTGAACGCAGTCGCCAGCAGGATCCCCACCAGAGCCACGATGGCAATCGGGGTCCACGCAGCTCTGGCGCGGGAATTTCGTTCGAGAATCGCTTCCACTTTCAAATCCTCCCTAATCGGGTGCGGGCTGAAGTCGATTGTCAACTATAGGTCTGTAGATGGTGGAGACCCTCCGCCGCGGGCGACCCTATTGTTGCCCGCCCTTGTACGACGCCTCTCAGCACCCGACCGGCGGCGGGGCGCGTGCCCGATCGCTTCCGGATTGGCCCGATGCCCGACCCCTCCGCTCCTGGCAGGAGGAGGCGACCGAGGCCGTGCGGGCGCACTCGGCCACCAGCTTCCTGGCCTCGGCGACGCCGGCGGCCGGCAAGACCACCTTCGGCCTGCACATCGCCCACCGGATGCTGAGCGCCAGGTTCGTCTCGCGCGTCGTCGTCGCCGGCCCGACCACCCACATCTGCCGCCAGTGGGCCGCCGACGCGGGCCGCTACGGCATCGACCTCGAGCCGAACCGGCCGAACTCGGACGGGCCGGAGTCGGCCGACTTCCACGGCGTCGCCGTCACCTACCAGACGATCGCGGCCGGGCCGGATACGCACCGGCTGGCCGCCGGCCGCCGGCCGACCCTGCTGATCGCCGACGAGCCGCACCACATGGGCGATCTGGCCGCCTGGGGCCTGCAGACCCGCAAGGCCTTCGACGGCGCCCGCTTCCGGCTGCTCCTCTCGGGCACGCCCTTCCGCTCCGACAACTCGGCGATTCCCTGGGTCACCTACGACGAGGACGGCCTCAGCCGGGCCGACTACGTCTACGGCTATCCGCAGGCGCTGGTCGACCGGGTCTGCCGCCCGATCACCTTCCTGCCCTATGACGGCGAGATGGAGTGGCTCTCGGACGGTCGGCTGCGCAGCGCCGACTTCGACCTCGTCCTGCCGGCGGCGGAGTCGGCCCGGCGCCTGCGGACGGCGCTCAGCCCGGAGGGCGAGTGGATGGGCGAGGTGCTGCGCGACGGCGACGCCAGGCTGAGCGAGGTGCGCGCCGACGGGCACCCTGACGCGGGCGGCCTGGTCATCGCCTCCGACCAGGATCACGCGCGGGCGATCGCGGCGCGGCTCGGGTCGATCTCGGGGGAGCAGCCCGAGCTGGTGATGAGCGACGAGCCCGGCGCCAGCCGGCGCATCGCCGATTTCGCCTCCTCCGATCGACGCTGGCTGGTCTCGGTCCTGATGGTCTCGGAGGGCGTCGACATCCCCCGCCTGCGGGTCGGCGTCTATGCGACGGCGGCCCGGACCGAGCTCTTCTTCCGCCAGGTGGTCGGTCGCTTCATCCGCACCACCCCGCGGCCGCGCCGCCAGATGAGCTACCTGCTGATGCCGGCCGACCCGCGGCTGAAGGCGCTCGCCCACGAGATCGAGCTGGAGCGCCGCCACGCGCTCGACCTCTCGCCGGACGCCGAGGAGGAAGGGCGAGGAGATGGACGACTCCGATCCGGAGCGGGGCGAGCCGGGCGGCGGCTTTGCCGCCCTCAGCTCGGGCGACGCCGAGCTGGACGAGGCGATCATGAGCGAGACCGCGCTTCAGCTCTTCCCGACCGACGACCCCGAGCCGGCGGCGAAGAAGGCGACCGCCCTCGCCAGGCCCAAAGCCGCGTCGGAGGACCGCGAGCCCGAGCGGGAGTCGGCCTATGCGACCCGAGAGCGGCTGCGCGGCGAGCGCAGCCGCCTGGTCGCCGACGTCGCCCGCCGCACCAACAAGTCGCACCGGGAGGTCCAGGCCCGCATCAATCGCGCCACCCGGACGCGCTCGGTCGCCAGCGCCACCATCGAGCAGCTCGAGCGCGGCAACGCGATGCTGCGCCGCGAGCTGTGGCGCTGAGCTGGAACGTCACGGCAGCAGCCCGAGCATCGGGCCATGGCCCCCGTGCCAGTGATCTCGAATGTAGGCCTCGGTCTCGAGTGCGTCGAGTTCTCGCGTGCTGTTGTTCATCCGCACCCAGAACACCTCGTGGCCCTGTCGCTCATCCGCGCTAGGACCGGCGCCGAGGAGCTTGCGCGACGTCGACCCGGCAGACCTCTGACGTCGCCGATCTGGTCGATCCGGGCGCGGGTACGCATGACGGCGGGCTGTGGTGAGCGCGTTGATCAGGTGCGTGGTCAGCCAGTTGACGAAGCCGTCGGCGTTCGGGGGCTTGACCAGGGGTAGGTCGTAGCCAAGGCCGACGACCTCCGGCGTCGTCGCCGACGCCGATGAAAAGCGTCCCGCCGTCGGTATTGAGGAACCCGGCGATCGGTCTTGACGACCGCATCCTCCATCCGCTTGTCCTTGCGCTCTTCGCGCAGGTTCCAGCGGGCGGTCGACTTGAACTCGACCTCGTAGGTCTCGTCGCCGGCGATCAGCTCCTCGGTCGGCACGGCGAAGAACGCCTCTTCGCCACGAAGCTGCTCGGCGACCAGCTCGGCGAACGTCGGGTCGGTCTTGATCTCGTCGATCACGCTCGCCGTGACCTCGTCGACGTCGATCGTGGCCGCCGGCGCGGCGCGGGGGTCACCGGCGCGACGTGCTCCGACCGCGCGGCTGTCCTCGCTCGTAGACGCTGCTGCCATCGTCGTAGAAGCTGGCGAAGATGTGGTTGAAGACGATGCTCGGCCTTGCGCTCCCAGGTCTCCGGCGTCGTAGGCGTCGGGAAGCTCGTCGAGGACGTCCTTGACCAGCACCGCGGGCCGCCTCGCGGGTCTCGGCCTTCCGGCGCCAGTCGAGGACGAGCCGATCCTGGATGTGCGCCATCAGCTTGCGCGCGATCCGTCTTCACCTGCTCGCGCTCGTCGTCGCTCAGCTCCGGGTCGGGCTGGGTGAGCAGGTCGAAGACGGCCAGCTCCGGCTCGGCCAGGCCCTCGCGCACGGTCCGCTGCTCCTCCTCGGACAGCTGCCGCGAGAGCGCCTGAAGCCGGCGCAGCATCTCGTCGACGTTGAGGCTGCCGGCGTTGTACTCGTCGATCAGCTCGCGCAGCCGCTCGACCAGGTCTAGCCGGGTCGGGTTCCGCTCGCGCCGCGACGTCGACCTGCTCGCCGAGTCGCCGATCGAGCCGCTGGACGGACGAGCGCTTCCTGCCGGCGAGCCGCGCCGCGAGCGCGTCGAAGTCGATCGTGTTGAGGTCGATCAGCGGCTCGGCGTCCGAGCCCTCCGCCGCCGCGCGGATCACGTACTCCTCGGCGCCCACCGAGCGGTCGAGAAGCTCGCTCGACCGCGCCGGCACACGTGAGATCAGGTCGGGCGTCGGGTCGAGCGACCGGATCGTCTCGGCGATGTTGCGGGCCACGCCGACGACCCGGACGTGGGCGGTCGCGCGCCGGGATCGGGCAGGATCGCCGCGAACAGCCGCCGGACCGCGTCGGAGCGCTCCAGGTACGCCCGGCGCGTCACGTCGTCGATCAGCAGCGCCTCGACCGACGCGTCGCGCAGGGCGATGAACTCGAAGCCCTCGGCGCTCGGCGAGGGCAGTCGAGGTCGACGTCCCAGCGCTCGGCGAACTCGACCAGCTCGCCGAGCTCGTCCTCGAGCTCGCCGACCAGCTCGGACTTGTCGCGGATGATCTCCAGGTCCGCCTCGCCGTCCCTGGCGGCGGCGTAGACCGCGAGCGCCGCCTCGAGGTGCCGGAAGACGCCGACGTAGTCGACGATCAGCCCGTTCTCCTTCTCGGGGAAGACCCGGTTGGCTCGCGCGATCGTCTGCATCAGCGTGTGGTTCCGCATCGGCCGGTCGAGGTAGATCGTCGAGCAGGACGGCACGTCGAACCCCGTCATCCACATCGCGCAGACGAAGACGAGGCGGAACGGGTCGGCCGGGTCCTTGAAGCGCTCGTCGAGGTCCTCTTCGAGCATCCGCTTGCGGTGCGGCGCGATGTCGAGCCCTCGGCCTCCGCATGTCGGCGATCTCGTTCTGGGACTGGGAGACGACGACCGCCATGTCGGTCGCCTCCATGAAGGCGATCTGCTCCTCGACCCCGATCCGCTCCAGCTCGGGAAGCCGGCCCGCCCGCTCGCGCAGCTCGGCGAGATGCTCCGCCCACTCCTCGGCGACGAGGTCGTACATGCGCACGGCCGTCGCCTTGTCGATCGCGACGAACATCGCCTTGCCGAGGAAGCCCGCGGCCGACGAAGTGGCGGACGAGGTCGGCGGCGATCCGCCGCAGGCGCTCCGGGCGGGTGATCAGCTGGTACTCGGTCGCGAAGCGGCGGGACAGCGCCTGCTCCTGCGGATTCGTCGAGCTCGGCCTGCTTCGAGGATTCCGGTCAGCTCCTCGTCGAAGCTGCTCGTTGATGATCTGCAGCTCGGGGATGCGGTTCTCGTAGAAGAGCGGGACGGTGGCGCCGTCCTCGATCGAGTCGCGGAAGTTGTAGGTCGAGACGTAGTCGCCGAAGACCTCCCGCGTGCGCTCCACCTCGCCCTCGATCAGCGGCGTGCCGGTGAAGCCGAGGAAGCCGGCGTTGGGCAGCGCGCGGCGCATGTTCAGGGCGAGGGTCGAGTACTGGCTGCGGTGCGCCTCGTCGGTGATCACGATCACGTCCTCGCGCTCCGAGCAGACCGGCATCTCGCTCGCCCTCGCTCGGGGCGGAACTTGTGGATCAGGGTGAAGACGTAGCGGTGGTCCTCGCCGAGCAGCCGCCGCAGGTGGGCGGAGGATGTCGGCCTGGAGATGCCCCTCGACGACGCCCGCGTCCTTGAACTCGCTCGTAGAGCTGGTCGTCGAGCTCGGCCCGGTCGGTGACCATCACGAAGGTCCAGTTGCCGGGCTCGCGACGCAGGACCTTCTGGGTGAAGAACAGCATCGAGAGGCTCTTGCCCGATCCCTGGGTGTGCCAGAAGACGCCGAGCCGCCCGTCCCGCGTCGCCGGGTCCGCGCAGCGCCCGGATCGCCGCGTTGACCCCGAGGACCTGATGGTTCTGGGCGAGCACCTTGACCAGCCCGCCGGGCCGCTCCAGGTAGGCGACGAAGTTCTCGACCATGTCGAGCAGGCGCGCCGGCTCGCAGCAGCCCGCGGATCGCGGTCTCGAGCGAGACGACGCCCGGCTCGGACTCGTCGTCGATCCGCTTCCACTCGCCGAAGCGCTCCCACGGCGCGAACGTCGCTCCGACCTTCGTCTCCGAGCCGTTCGAGAGCAGGACGAAGCGCGTTCGGGGTGAACAGCTGCGGGATCGTGTCGCGGTAGTCGCGCAGGTTCTTGTCGATAGGCCTGCTCGACGGTCTTGTGCGACGCCTTCAGCTCGAGCAGCACCAGCGGGATGCCGTTGACGAAGCAGACGATGTCGCAGCGCCGCGTGTGGAGCGGGCCGACGACCCAGAACTGGCTGACGGCGAGGAAGTCGTTGTTTGCCGGAGTCGCTCCAGTCGACGAGTCGCACGGTCTCGGTCGTGCGGCCGCCGCTCTCGTCGAGCGACGGTGACCTTGACGCCGTCGCGGAGCAGTTCGTAGACGGCCCGATTCGCGCGCGTGCGGATCCATCGCCGACCGGTCGAGCACCAGCTCTTCGACCGCGCGTCGATCCAGCGCCGCCGGCGGCAGTTCCGGGTTCAGCTCTCCAGCTTTGGCCCGCAAGCGGTGCCGCAGCACCACCTCGGACTGGTCGTCCCGCCCGAGGCCCCCGGGGCCGAGCTGTCTCGGCGAAGCCGTCGGCGACCTCGTAGCCGAGCGACCCGAGCAGCGCCAGCGTCGGCTGCTCGACCAGCTCATCCTCCGAATAGCTCTCAGGCGCCATCGGCCAGGGCGAGGAGGGGGGTGTCGAGCCGGCCGTCGACGAGCCGGGGGAGCAGCAGGCTGCGCAGCAGGGCGCACTCCTTTGCGAGCGCGCGATAGGCGGCGATCGCCTCGAAGGCCTCGTCGTGGACTTCGCCAAACCGCGCCAGCTCGGTGAGCGGCGGTATGCGCACCTCGAGCGAAAGCGCCTGGTCGCGGCTCAGCCCGGGAACCGCGGCGTGCGAGTCGACGAACTGGGCGTCGCGCAGGAGCCAGTACAGGTAGGAGAAGGGGGACTCCGATTGCACGTAGTAGGTGGTGTCGATCGGGAAGAAGGGCCCGTCGACCCACCAGACGGAGCCCACGTTCCCCTTTCGTCCGACGACGATGCCCGGTCCCTCGACCAACGCCGTGTCGTGACTGTCGATGATGCCCGCCGAGCTGACAACTGCGAACTCGCCCTCCCTGCGTTTCCTCTTTGGCAGCGCCCGCCCGTACTTGAGATCGAGAACGTCACCGAGTGCGCAGGCGCGGCTCTCGAAGCGATCGGCATCCCCCGGGCGTCCAAACCGGTGTCGGTAGAGGCGCTGCACGACCTGCTTCAGCTCGGAGGCCCGGCGCTCGTGGCAGAGAATCGACTCGTCGATCTCGGCCAGGAGCCGACAGGCGCGGCGCTGCTCCTTCAGGGGAGGGAGGCGAAACTCGAAATCCTCCAGCAGCTGGCGCGTGCGGAGGTTGCGCAGGCCCGTGGATTGGGTCTGGAACCGCTCGATTTCCCCGTTCTCGTAGGCGTTCCTCAGGATCGCCTCGATGAACCGCGGCTCCGCGCGGGCGGAGTCGACCCGGAGGATCTTGCAGAAGCTCGCGGCGGAGAGCGTCTGGTCGGCCGCGGCGATCATGTCCTCTTCGATCAGCAGCGTCCGGCCGACCGGCTGGTCCTTGCTTCCCCCCGAAGCCTCGATCAGCACGCAGTCGGCATCGAGGACCCTCCGCTCCACCGCGCGCGGCTTCTCGAACCGGCGCGGGACCTCGCGAAAGTCGCGGCGGCGCACGCGCTCGAAGTCGGTGCCGCGCACAGCCACGACCGGGATTCGGCCCTCTTCTTCCTCGGCCTCCCCCCAGAGTCCGCCTATCGAATCGACCAGCTCGCCCAAGACGACTGTGGCGCCGGCGCCTGAGTTCGGCCCGCTCGGCATCAGCTCGATTCGGTCAGGATTTGAGTGAGTGCTTCGTCGACGCTGTCTTCGAGCTCGCGAGCCTCGGTCCCGAGGGCGCGCAGCCTCGCTTGAGCGGCGGCGAGCTTTCTCCTCGAAGACCTCGTCCTCGAGCTCCTCGACCTCGGTGCCGACGTAGCGGCCGGGGTTGAGGCTCCACCCCTGGGCCTCGATCTCCTCGATCGTCGCGACCTTGCACAGGCCCTTGGTACTCCGCGTACGCGCCATCCGGGAAGCGTCTCGGCGAAAAGCGCGTTCGCCCCTTCGGCGAACTCCGGCTCCTCGCCCCGGTAGAGGCGGACGATGTTCGCGAGGAACTCGATCTGCTCCGTCGGTGAAGTCGCGGTGGGCTCGGTCGACCTGGCGGAAGATCTGCCGGGCGTCGATGAAAGAGCACCTGGTTCTGCCGCTCGGTGTGCCGCGCTTGCCGCGGTCGAGGAACCAGAGCGTGACCGGCAGTGTCACCGTGTAGAAGAAGTTCGGCCCGACCGCGACCATCACGTCGACCAGGCCGTCTTCGATCAGCCTGCGGCGAATCTCGGCCTCGCTGTGGCGGGCGTCGGAGGCCGAGTTGGCCATCACGAACCCGGCCCGCCCGCGTCTCGTTCAGCGCAGTTGGCGAAGAGCTGGATCCAGATGTAGTTGCCGTTGTCGGCCTTGGGCAGCGTCGGGAACCGCTGGTCGTCCTCGAGCTTCGCCTTGTCGATCCGGTCGACGTTGAACGGCGGGTTCGCCATCACGAAGTCGAAGCGGCCGACGCTGTCGTGACAGGTCCTCGTAGTAGCTGTTGCCCTCGCGGATCTCGCCTGAGAGGCCGTGGACCGCGAGGTTCATCTTCGCCAGGCGGACCGTGTCACCCGTCTTCTCCTGCCCGTAGATCGAGAGCTCCGTCGCCGGGGGACTGCTGGTGGCGCTCGACGAAATGAGCCGGAGTGCACGAACATGCCGCCCGAGCCGCAGGCCGGGTCGAAGATGCGCCCGTGGAAGGGCTCGATGATCTCGACGATCAGGCGCACGATCGACATCGGCGTGAAGAACTCGCCGGCGCCCTGCCCCTCGGCGAGCGCGAACTTGGCGAGGAAGTACTCGTAGATCAAGCCGAAGGCGTCGCCTTCGAGGTCCTTCGTGTAGCTGTTGATGTGCCGCAGCAGCGAAGCGATCGTGGCGTTGTCGATCGCGGTGTAGCGTGCGGGGCAGGACGCCGCGGAGATCGGGGTTGTGCTCCTCGACCAGGCGCATCGCCTCGTTGACGCGCCTTGCCGAGGTCCGAGCCCTCGGGCAGCTCGAGTAGGCGCTGAAGCGGGCCGGGGGTGCGAGGTAGATCAGCCCTCGGCGTGGTAGTCGCGAGGGCCGATCTTTCGCCGGGACGTCGCCTTGGCCTCGATCGCTCGCGGGCCGCCTCGAACCGAGCCTCGGCGAAGCGCAGGAAGATCGAGCCCCAGTACCGGGGAGGCGTACTCGGATGCCTTCAGGCCGCTGTTCGCCCGCAGCTCGTCGGCGGCGTCCCAGAGGCGATTCTCGAGCTCGGTGAGATTCGGTTGCACTGGCCCTGTCCGATAAACGATTCCCTAAGCGGCTGAAGGGATTCGAACCCTCGACCTTCTGCATGGCAAGCAGACGCTCTAGCCAGCTGAGCTACAGCCGCATCGCCGGGCATTCTAGCTGTGGCGGGAGAAGGTGGAGCGGTAGCCTGGGCGGCGGGAACGAAGATGCTCTTCCGCCAGATCATTCACGAGGACCTGGGATGCGCCTCCTACTTCGTCGCCGACCGCGAAGCGGGGGTGGCGGCGGTGGTCGATCCGCAATGGGACATCGAGCCCTATCGGCGGCTGGCGGGCCTGCACGGGGTGCGGATCGGGCACGTGCTCGAGACCCACAACCACGCCGATCACGTCTCCGGTCACGGCCGGCTCTGCCGCAGCACCGGGGCCACCGTCCACGTCCACGAGCTGGCCGCGGCCGAGTACCGACACGAGCCGTTCGCCGACGGCTGGACGCTGGAGCTGGGCGAACCTGGCGATCGAGGCGATCCACACTCCCGGCCACCGGCCCGAGCACACCTGCTTCCTGCTGCGCGACAACTCCCGCGGCGGCGACCCCTGGGCGGTGCTGAGCGGCGACTCGCTGTTCATCGGCGATGTCGCCCGCCCGGACCTGGCGGTCGAGCCGCGGGACGGCGCCGCCGACATGTTCCGCTCTCTGCACGAGCGGCTGTTGGTCCTGCCCGACGAAGTCGAGGTCTGGCCCGCGCACCTCGGCGGCTCGCTCTGCGGCGGCTCCGGCCTCGACCTCAAGAGCTCCTCGACGATCGGCTTCGAGCGCCGCCACAACCGCGCCCTGCAGATCGCCGACGAGGCCGAGTTCGTCGAGGACCAGGTCGGCTCGCTGGGCGACAAACCGCCGAACGTCGAGCGCATCGTCGGCCTCAACCGCGGCCCGCTGGTCGAGGACTTCGGCACCCCGGCGCCGCTCAGCACCCACGAGGTCGAGGAGCTGGTCGAGCAGGGGGCGGTGGTGATCGACGGTCGGACCAACGAGCAGTTCGACGAGGCCCACATCGAGGGCGCCCTCAGCGCCTCGGCCTACGACACGGGCTTCGCGACCAAGGTCTCGCGCGTCGCCCCCGCGGGCAGCGACATCGTCGTCGTCGCCGCTTCCAGCGGCGACGAGCGCCGCGCCGCCCAGATGCTGGCCTCGGTCGGGCTGCCGGTGAGGGGTTACCTCGAGGGCGGGATGACCGCTTGGCGCACGGAGGAGCGGCCGGTGCACCGGATCGAGCTGATCGACCCCGACGAGCTCGCGCGCCGGGTCGAGGGCGACGACGGCCCGGCGATCCTCGACGTCCGCAACGCAAGCGAGTACGCGGGCGAGCACATCCCCGGCTCGCTTCACATCCCTTATGGAGACCTGGCCGGCCGTCTCGAGGAGCTTCCCCGCGACCGCGCGATCGCGACCATCTGCCGCGGCGGCAAACGCAGCGGCCTCGCCGCCTCGATCCTGCAGCGGGCCGGCTTCGACGTCGTCCACGTCGGCAAGGGCGTCGGCGTCTGGCGCGATGGCGGCCACCCGGTCGCGAGAGGCGCCGCATCTCCCGCAGCAGCCGGCTGAGCTCAACTGCGGCGGTTTTCCCCGATACAGCGGGAAAACCCCGATGCGGTTGGATCAGATTTCTTTACCTTGGACTGACATTTGTAAAGCCGGTTCGTTGAAGTGGTGCGCGTGCAACGGGCGTCGTGGTCGTTGACTGGTCGTCCGCGGCGCCCGTTTCACGCGCGAATCGCCCCCGGCCTGCGAGAATCGCCTTCTCTTGGAGAATCAGCGCCAATTCGACCTCGTCCTCTTCGGGGCCACCGGGTTCACCGGCGGCCTCACCGCCGACTACCTCGCGGCCAACGCCCAGGAGGGAATGCGCTGGGCACTGGTCGGGCGTAACCGGGCGAAGCTCGAGGCCGTCGCGGCGCGGTTGGCCGGCCCCGCCGGGCCGAATTCGGAGATCGTCGTCGCCGACGCCGGCGACCGCGAGGCGATGCGATCGGTTGCCGAGTCGACCCGCGTCGTCATCACCACCGTCGGCCCCTACGCCCTCTACGGCGAGCCGCTGGTCGCCGCCTGTGCCGCCGCCGGCACCGACTACGTCGATCTCACCGGCGAGCCCGAGTTCGTCGACCGGATGTGGGTCGAGCACCACGCCGAGGCCGAGCGCACCGGCGCCCGCATCGTCCATTGCTGCGGGTTCGACTCGATCCCGCACGACCTCGGCGCCTACTTCACCGTCAAGCAGCTGCCCGAGGGCGTGCCGCTGACCGTCAACGGCTACGTCCGCAGCAACGCGGCCTTCTCCGGCGGCACCTATCACTCGGCGATCAACGCCTTCGGCCGCGCCCGGCAGACGATGTCCGTCGCCAAGCAGCGCAAGCAGGCCGAGCAGCGCCCGAGCGGACGCGGGATCCACTCCGCGCCCGGCCGGGTCCATCGCGCCCCGGAGCTGGGGGGATGGACGGTGCCGCTGCCGACGATCGACGGCCCGATCGTGCTGCGCTCCGCCGCCGCTCTCGACCGTTACGGCCCCGACTTCACCTACGGCCACAACTTGATCGCCAAGCACCTGACCAGCGTCGGCGCCCTGGCGGCCGGGGTCGGGACGGGGTTCGCCCTCGCCCAGCTGCCGCCGACCCGCAGGCTGCTGCTGAAGATGAAATCGCCCGGCGAGGGGCCGAGCGAGGCCAAACGCGAGCGCAGCTGGTTCAAGGTTCGCTTCGTCGGCGAAGGAGGGGGGAGGCGCGTCGTCACCGAGGTCAGCGGCGGCGACCCCGGTTACTCCGAGACTTCGAAAATGCTCGCCGAGTCGGGCCTCTGCCTTGCCTTCGACGACCTGCCGCCGAGTGCCGGCCAGGTCACCACCGCTACGGCAATGGGCGACGCCCTGCTGGAGCGGCTGCAGAAGGCGGGGATCGAGTTCCGCGTGATCGAAACCTCCGAGAAAGGGTAGGCAGGCGCCATGGACGACCAGCAAGTGCTCGACCGCATCGACCAGCTCGTCAAGGAAGAGGAGCAGCTCCTCCACCGCCACGAGGGCGAGGGCCTCGACGACGACGAGCACGCCCGCCTGGACGAGCTCCGGGTCCAGCTCGACAAGGCCTACGACTACCTGCGCCAGCGCCGCTCCCTGCGCGAGGTGGGGGACGACCCCGACGACGCCAGCATGCGCGACGGCGGCACGGTCGAGGGCTACGAGCAGTAACGCCGCTCCGAATCCGCCTGAGCGGCCCTAGGCTTCAGCGTCTTCCGGCGCCTTGGCGGAGTGGCTACGCAGCGGCCTGCAAAGCCTCCTGTTTTTTGCCCATTTTTTCTCTATAGCGCCACAAAGCAGTGGATTCGACGCTTTTCGATGAAGGTCAGATTGCGCGGGGATCATGCATGATCACGCACTATTTCGGCAGGTATTGGCAGTGACTGCCAATTGATTTTCGGCGTCTTCGCTCCTGATCCGATAGGCAGTAACGACATATGGCACAATGGGTGGCATGCGTAAGACGACCGTCTATTTGCCCGACCAGTTGAAGGGCCGCCTCGAGCGGGTGGCCGCGGACTCTGGCCGTTCGGAGGCCGACCTGATCCGCGAGGGGATCGAGCTGGTCAGCGGTCGGGCGGGCGGGACGGAGCCCCGACTGCCCCTGTTCGAGAGCGGCAAGCCCGACCTCGCCGAGCGGGCGGAGGAGCATCTCGCCGGCTTCGGCGAGCGGTGATCCTGCTCGATACGAGCGGTCTCCTGGCCGCGATCGACTCAAGCCAGCGACATCATCGCCGGGCGGTCGTCGCCCTGCGGGAGGCGAGGGGGCCACTGCTGCTCTCCCCGTTCGTCCTCGCCGAGCTCGACTACCTCCTCGCGACCAGGGTCGGGCCCCAAACCGAGACTGCGCTTCTCGCCGAGGTGGGCCGCGGCGCCTACCGCCTCGAGCCATTCGAGGCCGCCGACATTGCGATTGCCGCGGAGGTGATCGACACCTACGCCGACCTCGAGGTCGGCCTCGCCGATGCCTCGATCGTCGTCCTCTCGCGGCGCCACGAGGTGCTCGACCTGCTCACCCTCGACGAACGTCATTTCCGCACCCTCCGCGGTTCGGGCGGCCGGCCCTTCCGGCTCCTGCCCGCGGACGGCGACGCGGGGGTTGGTCCTTGACCCCCGCATCGACGGGATGCACGGTCTCGTCGTGTCGGGTCTGCCGGGACCCTCGAACTGGTCGCGCTTCTCCTTGGCGCGGACCCGAAGGCCTGGGAAGCTCGAAGGTATCGGCGCGGTGGGACTTCGCCTCCTGCGCAGCGCCACCGGATCTCCTACGGTGTGCGGGGAGCTACGCGAGCGTCTGCTCGAGCGCGGATTCAACGAGGCGACCA
The DNA here is from genome assembly GCA_963850735.1 of uncultured Actinomycetes bacterium. GTDB lineage: Bacteria > Actinomycetota > Thermoleophilia > Solirubrobacterales > 70-9 > VAYN01. Next base: position 100,810 of record CAWKMK010000003.1, on the reverse strand, counting down.
AGATCGACTGACCCGCAGAGCGACGAGACCACCGAGGAGGAACGATTCGCAAGTGTTGCGTGCCGTTTCGATCAGGATGAAAATTTCGATGGAGCCTGGAAGCGCCGCCCGTCTTCTACGCTCGACGGCGTGAGCGAAAGCCCCGAACAGATCCGCAAGCACATCGAGGTTCTGTCCACCTTCGAGCAGAAGTACGGCGGATTCCTCGCCGCCGCCCACGACCAATGGGCAGGCAACAGGGCGAGGTGGACCTCCGATGTGTTCGCCAAACGGAAGCGCGAGATTCAGATGCTGGCGACGCGGGCCGATCTTGCGATGAAGGCTTCGGGGGTCGGGCAGTTCTACATCACCCACCCCCCGGCAATGGGCGGCGGGATCAAGTCCACCGACCTGCCCTCTCAGGTCTTCGACTTCGACCCTGGATTCATGGACGACGGGATGGAAATCCAGCGACAGATTCTCGACCGCATCCCCAGCCAGATCGTGGGTCTGGAAATGAGGGCCGAGGAAGCAGAAGCGAAGGCCCGCCAGCCGGTCAAGCTCCCGCGGCCGCCGTCGCTCGGCCTCGGCTGGATCAACCATCCCTGGGTGATCGGGATCGGCGTGACCGTGATCGGCGGCGGCATCCTCGCCGCGATCCTGGCGCTCGTCAACTAGCCCCCCGTCGTTGACCCCTTCGCGGGTTCTGAAGCGGGGATCGCTTCAGAAGTACGCCAACTACTTCCAAACCGCTCCAGGCGTATCCGTCCCGCTGTTATTCCAGTCCCCAACAATCGGAATCGTGTGCCCTATCGGTCCAAAGGTATGTACGTAAGAAATCGGCTGATTGCCCGGGACCTCATTGTCCTGAAACCACGTGCCGGTACTCTGGCGAAATACACCTATGGAGAAATAGCCATTCTCATCCCAGTCGCCCGCGACAGGGAGATCATCGCTTCCAGTATTACCGTAAGCAAAAGAATAAGTTGGCGGGACATTGGCATTCGTATTGCTCAAGAAGAATTGGCCAGTACTGGGACGATAGAGACCAATAGTATCGGTCCCGCTATTGTTCCAGTCACCGGCAACCGGCAGATCCTCATTATTTCCATATGGAAACTGATAGTCACAGCAGCCAGCTTTGTTGCTATTGCTGAGGTAGAATGAGCCGTTACTTGGCCGGTAAAAGCCTATAGTGTCAATACCATCCTGATTCCAATCGCCAGCAACAGGACGGTCCTGTGCCGTCCCGAAAGGAAAAACGATATCGGCAGGCCCTGCCGAATTGCTGTTTCGGAGATAAAAGCTCCCGTTACTCGGCCGGTAAAAGCCAACGGTGTCGAAACCGTCACCGTTCCAATCGCCCGAGATTGGCCGATCACTGGCCTGCTGGTCAGTCAGAGTGAAGGTATAGTCAGGAGGTCCTCCGGAGTTCGAGTCACGGAGGTAATACGGATACATAGGAGATGCAACTAGGAACGGATTCTCCACCCCGCCTACGTTCCAATTCGTGTTAAGCCACTCTTTGCTCTCCTCGCCCGCGTCAAAATACGTGTTGTATTCGCAGTCAAGGGGCGTCGCGATCGGCGTCGCGAAGGCTGGGGAAGGACAACGTGACTCCGTGTAGGTGGGACCCTCTGGTGATTGGTCGTTGTAACACATTACGTCGATCCCGTCGGTGCAGTGCTTGCCTCCCGTGGCGAACGGAGCATATGACTGGACTGCGCCCATGGTGTGAAACAGCTCGTGCAGCGTGACGTGAGAGTCCCAGTATCGCAGTGGGTCTGGGCCGCCGGGATTGTAAATGACCGCAGACTCAGTAGTAATGCGATTGTAGTTGCCGTCCGCCGCGTCGGAGCTGCTCTTGAGGGAGTCATACGCGCTCTCGCCAAAGCCTGACGCGGTGGTTCCGCTCATTGGAGGTCCGGGACCGTCGAAGAAGATCAAATGCTTGATCGCGTCGGCCCCGCTCGGCGCACCAAGCACTCCGTCGGCGGTGGCCCAGACGCTGGCCGGGTCGTTATAGGGGTAGGAGAACACGACAAATTCTGCAACATTGATCTGGCCGAGCCCGTCGCAGTCGACGCGCATTCTGAGGGCCATTGCACCATCGCTTGATTTCAACGACTCGTTCTTGATCTTCCAGTTCATTCGGAGGACGGCGTTCCGTATCGCATCGCGGTCCGCGATCGTCATATATGGATCCTGAGATTTCCACTTCGGGTAGCTCTCCGCGTAGGCGACCTTGATCCGGTGACCGCTGCTCGCGCAGACCACGCCCTCCGTCGACGCTGGGAGGTCATACAAGGCACCGGGAGCAAAAGGCGAAGAGGCGGCGAAGTCATCGACGTGAAACCACAGCGGCACCCCTTTCGGGCTTCGCTTATGAGTGTAGGCATGCGCCTTTGGGTGAAATTCAAACTCGTGCGTTCCGATGCGCTGAAAGTCTGGCTCGCCTGGGATGCGACCGTCGTGGGAATGGTCCTCGTGCGCTAAGGCGCTGATTGGGGCCAGGACGAAGATCAACGCGGTGAGGATCGCCGTGTAAGTGGGTATTGGCGGCCAGAGCCTTCGCATCACTATCTCACTCTCCCTCGCGGTTGCCGACGCTGGAAGGAACTCGATTCAGCGACTTCCGGAGGTCGGTAGACAACTGTCATACCTAACCGCTATGTAGAGCCATACCATCTCGGACGCGACTTAGCAAGAACGCCGTGGTATTTGGGGCTGAGGAGGGCAGGGTCGGGTCGTACGAAGTAAGCACCCACGGTCTCTGGCACTCTGATGATGATCGAACCCATGCCTACCTCGATGGTCATGTTCGTGCTGGTGTCGACCGCCTCGATCACGGAAAATGCAGCCCCGGCACGCGTTCCTCACGTCTAGCCGCTATGCAAAGCCGATGGAGCAGCTCGAAAATCGGCGGCGATGATCGCAGTGCGCAGATGTTTGCGTGCTGAAGCAGGCGGCTTCGGTATCGGCGAAGCCGACTTCAGGCACGAAGTGCATGTCACCCAGAATCCGCTATGGCCAAGCCGATGAAACTGCCCCCGAACCTCGAAGCCGTCTATCTTGGGGGTTCAAGCGGACCTCGTCTGGGCGTCCTGCCGACGACCGACCTGGGAGTTTTGGCAGGGAATTGGCAGTAAGTCCCAAAGAGCATTTGAGGAAACCGCCTGAATTTGGCTCTAAGAGCCAGCCCCGGCGCCTTGGCGGAGTGGCTACGCAGCGGCCTGCAAAGCCGTTTACACCAGTTCGATTCTGGTAGGCGCCTTCACTTCCCCCAATAGGCCAGTGGCAGCTCCAAAAAGCCAGAGGCTCAATCTGCGTATCGATAAAGAGGACGAGGCTCTTTTCAAGCGGGCTGCCATGGTCCATCGCGAGTCGCTCACGCAATTTCTCGTCGAGAGCGGTCGGGAGCGCGCCGAGCGCCTACCTGCCGATCGGACCAGGTTCCGAGTCGATTCGGAGGCCTGGCAGGAATCGAAAACGAGCATCGGATAAACGGGTTCTTTCTCCTCAAGGATGCGATGAGCCGGGCGGTCTCGGTCGCTGAGCAGGCAGGCATACGCCTACTACTTGTTCAGTGACCCGATGAATCTGCAGCTCTTGAACTCGGTGACGCTGAGACGGTGGGCCTCGGGGACTGGTTGACGCCCTTCTCGACTCCTCCGAGCTGGAGGTGTGGGAGGTCGACCCCGAGGTCTCGCTTCAGGCTGACGCAGACAGGGTCAACCCCGTTCCCGAGGACTAGAAGACGCGCCGGAAGAGGTAGATCGCCAGCAGGACGAGGATGATGATGATCAGGATGGTGACGATGCTCATTGGTCTCCTTCGGTCGGAAATGGGGTTCCGGCCGTCAATCCCCTCGATCGAGGTCAATCAAACTTCCTGATCTGGCCGGGGCCCGGGGCGACGACGCGGGGCCGTGCCGTCGCCCGAGGCTCGAGGCGCTCGACTCAGGTGTGATTCGGCCCGTCGTCGGAGCCACCGCCACCGGAGCCGCCGCTGCCACCGTTGCCGCCCTGGGGCTCGACCTGCTTGGCGACGAGGCCGTTGCTGGTCCTGGCCGCGTCGACCTCGATCGCGAGGCCTTTGTGGAGGGCGCCGAAGCCGCTGAGGCGATCGAACTTGGTCGTCCCGTTGACCTTGATCGTGACCGTGCCGCTCTGGGTGCTCATCTTGAAGGTCCGGTTGTCGGCGTTCTTCGACACCACCGTGCCGTCGATGTGGCGAAGCGCGGCGCTCGCGGGTGACGCGAGGACCCCCACCATCAGGGCCGCGGCCAGCGCGGCGGTGGCGATCAGCGTTGCTCGTCTGCCGTTCATGTTTCCTGCCTTTCGTCGAAGCTGTCCCATGTAGCCGGGAGATACGTGGACCTGGTTCCCCGGGTTCACCGGATTCATCCCGGCCGCCGCCCAGTTGGGACGCAGGTAGGCCTCCTCGAAGCCGGCCTTGAGGATGTTGCGGTAGCTGGTCGAGGGCCGATCGGGGACGCGCTCGCCGGTCTCGACCAGGAGGGTGTGGCAGCCCATCTCGCCTGCATCGACGATCCGGCGGCGCAGGAGGGCGGTCTGGCAGCCGCGGCCGCGCGCGGCCTCGAGCGTGGCGCCGACCCCCAGCTCGGCGACCCCGTCCTCGATCACCATCGCCCCGCAGCCACACGCCTCGCCGTCGACGCGGGCGACGTAGCAGCGCCAGCCATCCCGTCCCGGCAGGTGGGCGAAGAGCTCCGAGCCCCAGGCCGGCATGCCGAAGCCGAGCGCGGCGATCGTCCCGAACGGCTCCTGGTCCGGCGTCGTCACCTCGACGACCTCGATCCCGTCTGGAGCCGGGAAGCGAGGCGGGTGCGGGTCGCGGACGAACTTCATCCAGGCGTAGGTCGGCTCGAACCCCCGGTCCCGGAGCCACTCCTCGGCCGCGGCGGTGCCGGACAGGCCGGGGGTGACCGAGACGTAGGGGGTCGATCGTTCCTCGGCCCAGGCGACCGCTGCTTCGAGATCGGATTGCTCCGGGGTCTCGGCGGCACCGAGGACCAGATTCAGCATCCCGACCTGGCCCAGTGCTTTGGCGGCCGTCACCTGGATCGGGCCGAACTGGCGCACCTCGATGCCGTGCTCGGCGGCGACCTCGGCCGGAACCGACTCCCAGATCTCGCGCCAGAAGCGGCGGTCCACCCGGTCCAGCGCCGTCGAGTCGTAGGCGACTCCACTCTTCGTCTTCGCCGGTGGCTCATCGGGTGGCAGCATAGGCTGAGGCGATGAGCGAGCGGGCAAGGCGAGCGCGAGGTTCCCGGACGACCAGGTGATCGTCCTCTTCGGCGCGACCGGCGACCTCGCCAAGCGCAAGCTGCTGCCGGGGATGTTCCACCTCGCGCAGGTGGGGCTGATGCCGGAGCGGTTCCGGATCGTCGGCGCCGCTCGCAAGCTGCTCGGCGACGAGGAGTTCCGCGAGCTGGCGCGGGAGTCGGTCGCCGGCTCCAGTCGCGAGCACGGCGATCCCGAGGCCTGGGAGCGGTTCGCCTCCTCGCTGCGCTTCGCCGGCGTGGGGGAGGGGCTCGACGATCTCGAGCGCGCGGTCCATGCGGCGTGCGAGGAACTGGGCGGCGACCCGAGCCTCCTCTTCTACCTCTCGCTGCCGCCGCAGGCCGCCGCCGGCACGGTCGAGGAGATCGGCGCCCACCGGCTCGGCGCGCGGCGCCCGGGTGATCACCGAGAAGCCCTTCGGCACCGACCTCGAGTCCGCCCGCGCCCTCAACCGCAAGCTGCACAGCGTCTTCGCCGAGGAGTGCATCTTCCGGATCGACCACTACCTCGGCCGCGAGGCGGTCCAGAACCTGCTGGCGCTGCGTTTCGCCAACGGGATGTTCGAGCCGGTCTGGAACCGCAACCACATCGACCACGTGCAGATCGACATTCCCGAGACGCTCTCGATCGAGATGCGCGGCTCCTTCTACGAGGAAACGGGCGCCTTCCGCGACATGATCGTCACCCACCTCTTCCAGGTCCTCGGCTTCGTCGCGATGGAGCCGCCGGTCTCGCTGGAGCCGAAACCGCTGGGGATCGAGCGGGAGAAGGTGTTCGAGTCGATGCCGCCGCTGCGGCCGGAGGACGTCGTCCGCGGCCAGTATCGAGGGCTACCGCGACGAGGACGGCGTCGCCGCCGACTCCGACACCGAGACCTATGTCGCGGTCAAGGCCTTCGTCGATAACTGGCGCTGGGAGGGGGTGCCGTTCTACCTGCGCTCGGGCAAGCGGATGGCGGAGAGCCGGCACCTGCTGACGATCGCCTACAGCGCAGCCGCCGCGGCGGATGTTCCCGCTCGACTGCGACCAGATCGCCGAGTCCTTCGGCCACGACCACCTCACCTTCGAGCTCGGCGACCCCGGCAGCATCTCCGCCTCCTTTCTCGCCAAGGTCCCGGGGCCGCGGATCCAGCTCGGCGAGGCGCACATGCGCTTCAGCTACGCCGACACCTTCGGCGGGCCCGACGAGGCGCTCGACCCCTACGAGCGGCTGATCCACGACGTGATGCTCGGCGACCGCACCCTGTTCACCAGCTCCGAGGCGATCGAGCGGCTCTGGGAGATCTCCGAGCCGGTGCTCGAGGACCCGCCGCCGGCGATCGCCTACGAGCCCGGCTCCTGGGGGCCGCCCGAGGCCGACGGGCTGATCGCGCCGCGCCGCTGGCACCTGCCGACCGACCACGTCTGAGCCGAGAACGGAAAAGGGCCCCAAATGGGGCCCTTTGTTTCCGAAGGACGTACCACCAGAGAGTGCTAACTCGCTGGCTCGTCGGTCCTCAAGCTTTTGAAGTACGCCCCCATAAACACCGGAGGGGACGAGATAGTTGCACCGGTTGCATCGGCGCTTGCAACGGAACCTTTAGCCACCGGCCGGCGTTCTCCTGCTCGCTGCTAGATTCCGGCGTCCCGGGCGTATAGCTCAGTTGGGAGAGCGCCAGCTCGACAAGCTGGAGGTCACTGGTTCGAGCCCAGTTACGCCCATGCCATGACGGCCGAGCGGGTGGAATCGCCCCGAGCGATCTTCGTTCGCTTCCTCAAGTTCGGCTGCCTCGCCTGGGGTGGGCCGGCGGCGCAGATCGCGATGGTCAAGCGCGAGTGCGTCGACGAGGAAGGGTGGATCGACGAGCGGACCTTCCAGCGGCAGCTGGCGGTCTACCAGGTGCTCCCCGGCCCCGAGGCGCACGAGCTCTGCGTCTATTTCGGTCGCCTGCGGGGCGGCAGGCTCGGCGGCTTTCTCGCCGGCCTCGGCTTCATGCTTCCCGGCTTCCTGTTGATGCTGGGGCTCTCGGCTCTTTATGTGGAGACGGACATCGCCGGCAAGCTCGACGCCCTCTTCTACGGACTCAGCGCCGCGGTCGGTGCCTTGGTGGCGCGGGCCGTGGTCCGGCTCGCCGGCTCGTTCCTCACCGACACGCCGCTGGTTCTTATCGCCCTGGCCGGGTTCGCTCTGACCCTCTTTGTCGGGGCCAACTTCGTCGTCGTCCTGCTTGGCGCCGGCCTCGTCTACGAGCTCTGGCGCAACGCCCGCGCCTGGGTCGGGCGCGCCGGCTCGTTCACCGCTGGGCCGCTCGGGATCGCCACCCTGGCGGCGGGTGCGATCGGCTTCTCGCTCGGCCTCTCGATCTTCTGGGAGGGGCTGAAGGCGGGCCTGCTCACCTTCGGCGGCGCCTACACGGTGGTCCCCTTCCTGCATAGCAGCGCCGTCGAAGGCCACCACTGGCTGACCGACGAACAGTTCGTCGACGGGCTCGCGATCGGCGGCGTCCTGCCCGCGCCGCTGATCATCTTTGCCACCTTTGTCGGCTACCTCGCCGGCGGGCTTCCGGGTGCGCTGCTGATCACGCTCGGCATCTTCATCCCCGCCTTCGTCTTCCCGATCTTCCTCCACCGTCAGCTGGTCGCGATCTCCGAAAACCCGCGCCTGCACCTCTTCCTCCTCGGGGTCGCGGCCGGGGTGGTCGGCCTGATCGCGGCGGTGACGGTGGAAATTCTCAAGACGAGCGTCGTCGACGCCTACACCGCGGCGATCGCGCTGGTCGCCTTCTACGCGCTGAACCGCTGGCACGGCAAACTGACCGTCCTCTACGTGGTGCTCGGCTGCGGGGTGGCGGGGGTGCTGCTGCAGGCGACCGTGGTCTAGGAAGACGCATCGAGTTCGGCGACGAGCTCGGTCACCCGCTGCTCGATCTCCTCGCGGGTCGCTCGCACCGCCTCGAGCGCCTGGCCCTTGGGGTCGGGGAGGTCCCAGTCGAGGTAGCGCTTGCCGGGGATGTAGGGGCATTTGTCGCCGCAGCCCATCGTCACCACCACGTCGGCCCATTCGGCGTCCTCGCGGGTGAGGTTGCGGGGTTTGCGGTGGGCGACGTCGACGCCGAGCTCGGCCATCGCTTCGACCACCTCGGGATGAACCTGCTCGGCTGGTTCGGTCCCGGCCGAGCGTGCCTCGTGGCGCCCTTCGGCGGCGCGGGTGAAGAGCGCCTCGCTCATCTGCGAGCGGCCGGCGTTGTGGAGGCAGACGAAGAGGGCGCGGGCCATCAGCTCGTCTCGATCGCCTCGCCGCCGGGGTGCTCGCCGCGGACCAGCTGGTAGGCGAGGGCGCCGAGGGCCGCCCCCAGCAGCGGCGCGGTCAGATAGATCCAGAGGTCGGTCAGCTCGCCGCTGACCAGGGCCGGGCCGAGCGAGCGGGCCGGGTTCATCGAGGCGCCGGTGACCGGACCGCCGAAGAGGGCGTCGAGCCCGACCGTGCCGCCGATTGCGATCGCCGCCGCCGCGCCGACCGCCCGGGTGTCGGTGGCCACGGCCATGATCACGAACATCAGGAAGGCGGTGAGGACGACCTCGTAGGCGAAGGCGCTGCCGATGCCGACCGTGGGGACGGTCGCCCCCAGCGAGGCCGGCTGACTCGGCCAGATCGCCGCCAGCAGGCCGGCGGCGAGGAGGGCGCCGAGCAGCTGGGCGACCAGGTAGGCGGCGGCCTCGGCGCGCGGCAGGTGGCGGGTGAGGAGGAAGGCGAGGGTGACGGCCGGGTTGAGGTGGGCGCCGGAGAGGTGGCCGGTCGCGTAGACCATCGCCATCACGATCAGGCCGAAGACGAAGGCGATGCCGACGGTGCCGAGGCTACCCGGGGTGGTCGCCTCGGCGACGATCGCGCCGCAGCCGGCGAAGACGAGGGCGAAGACGCCGAAGCCCTCGGCGGCGGCGCGGCGGGCGAGGTCGGGGCGCCGCTCCACGGTCCTCAGCAGCAGGCCGCGGCGGGTGCGGGGGCCGGGGCGGAGGCGAAGACGCCGCGCACCGCGTCGAGGGCGTCCGGGACGAGGGCGTAGTAGCCACGATTGCCGCGTCCCTCGCGGCGGACGATCCCGGCCTCGGTCAACACCTTGAGGTGGTGGCTGACCGTTCCCTGGGAGAGGCCGAGGAAGGGCTCGAACTCGCAGACGCAGATCGGCTCGCCGCCGGCCCGCAGGAGCATGTTGATGATCCGCAGGCGCTGCCGGTCGGCCAGCGCCTTCATCACGCCCTCGAGCTCGGTCGCCTCCTTCTCACCGAGCGAGCTGCCGGCGAGCGGGGTGCAGCAGTTGATCACGGGCAGGTCGGTCAAGCGGCCGCGAGGCTAGCAGGTTCATCGATGGCCATCAATGAACCTGCGGCCCGTGCGGCTGCGCCTCAGGCGTTGGCGGGGATCTTCACCTCGGTCAGCCGCAGGCTGTTGCCGGAGGGATCGCGGAAGCCGCAGTCGATCCCGTAGGGGCGCTCTTCCGGCGTCTCGGTGAACTCGACCCCGCGGTCGCGCAGCTTCTCGTAGTCGGCGTGGCAGTCGTCGGTGGTGAGGAAGACGGTGCCGGAGAAGCCCTTGGCCATCAGCTCCTCGACCTGGCGGGTGGTCGCCTCGTCCATCACCGGCGGTCCGGGGATCGCCATCAGGACGACGGCGATGTCCTCCTGGTCGGGCGGGCTGACGGTGAGCCAGCGGAAGTCGCCCATCTCGGCCAGGGTCACGTCGGAGCGGACCTCGAAGCCGAGCTTCTCGGTGTAGAAGGCGAGCGCCTCGTCCTGGTCGTGGACCCAGAGCTGTGCGGTTGAGATCTTCATCGTTTCCTCCTTGGTCGGGATCGTCCTGGCCGATGCTAGGTCGGGCCCGGTCGGCTGTCTTCTCGAATCGTGCGGTGTTGCGGGCGGGCGTAGGCGCGGACCACGCAGCCAGGCACGCGGGCCTGGCTGGAGGCCGGCGGGAAGGACTCGCGGTAGGCCGTCGGCGTCATCCCGTACATCCGCTTGAAGCTGGTGGTGAAGGAGCCGACGCCCTGGAGGCCGACCTCGAGGCAGACCTCGGCCACCGAGTGGTCGGTGTTGCGCAGCAGCGCCGCCGCCCGCTCCAGCCGCCGGGTCAGCAGGTAGACGTAGGGCGACTCGCCGAAGGTGCGGCGGAACTCGCGGCTGAAGTGGGCCTTCGAGAGCCCGGCGGCGCGGGCGAGGTCGTCGACCTCGAGCGGTTCGAAGTAGCGCGCGTCGGCGAGGTCCTTGGCCCGCAGCAGATGACGAGCGGGAGGGACGAAAGCCATCCGCCCAAGCCTACGGACAGGGGGCCGCGGGCTACCGGCGGCCGGTGTCCACGGTGCGGCAGCGGATCGAGACGAGCCGCGCCCGCGGCTGGCGGTTGACCGCGCGAACGGCGATCCGCAGCCGGCAGGTCGTCCTCGTTTCCCTGGTGTGGCCGCGGGCGATGCCGCGGCAGTCGACTCTTCGTTCGGCTAAGCGCCGGCAGCTGCCGACGGACCCGGCGGTCACCTGGAGGTTTCGTCCCACGAAAGCGCGCAGCTCGGCCCGCGCGGCGCGCCGGGCTGCCGCCCTGCTCAGGTGGTAGGGAGGAGGGGGAGGGGTCGGGGGCGTTTCTTCGCCACCGCCGCCACCGGGGCCGGTTGCGGACGAGCACGGGCAGGGCAGGTCCTCGCACGCGATCCCGTCGTTGTCGCCGTCGAGCCGGTACGGGTCCCCGGGCAGCAGGTATTCCTGCGCTTCGGCCTGGTTGGCGAAGTCGGCGCAGTCGTAGTCGCGGGCCGCGGCGGGAGCAGGGGGCCTGGGCGAGCACCGCCAGCGCGCCGAGGGTCAGGGCGAGGAGGAGGGGGATGCGGAGTTTCATCGGAATAAATCTATGGCCCTTCAGCAAACCGCGGCGTATGGGCGGGGCTTCGTCTAGGCTCGCCGCCTCGTGATCGGGACCTATGCAGCCGTGCTGGCGATCTGCGCGTCCTCGCTGGCGATCGGGCAGGCGGCGATCGGCTTTGTGCGGGGCACGGCGCTGGTCGTGGCTGGCGCCGGCGGTGGGCCTGGCGCTGCTCTGCGCGGTCTGCTGGGGGACGGTGCGGCTGCCGGGGGACGGGTTGGTTTCGGCGGTCGTCGTGCTGGTCCTGACGGTCGCCGCCGCTCGCCTACCTGCGGGGCCGGGTCGAGGGGACGGGCGAGGCGCTCGCGGCCGGCTGGCCGGTCGCCCTCGGCGCGCTCCTGGCCACCGTCGCTGCCGTTCGTCGCCGAGGGCCACTTCGGGATCCTCGGCACCAGCTTCAACCCCGACATGTCGCAGCACCTGCTGGCCGCCGACCGGCTCGCCGAAGGCCACTCGTCCCAGCTCCTCGTCCAGGGCTATCCGCTCGGCCCCCACGCGATCGTCGTCGCCCTCAACAAGGGTCTGGGAATCGGCCTGGTCCAAGGCTTCATCGGCCTAACCATCGCTGTAGCCGTCCTCGCCTCCCTGACCGCCCTCGCCGCCTTCCGAGAGCTGCCATTCCTCCCACGCACCGCCGGCGCCCTCCTAATCGGCCTCGCCTACCTAGTCGCCTCCTACTTCGCCCAAGGCGCCTTCAAGGAGACGATGCAAGCACTGTTCCTGCTCGGCATTCGTGCTGGCCCTACGAGAGGCCGAATCGCGACTGGACCTCCTCAACTGCGATTCGTCCCCGCAGCTCTGATCGCCGTCGGCAGCGTCTACACCTACAGCTTCCCGGGCCTGATCTGGCTGGGTGGAGCGGCAGTCTTGTGGCTGCTCTTCATCGCCGTGGGTGGCCGGGTGAGGAGACCCCGAGCATCCAGCGCAGGGGTTTCCGGAACCCGGACGGGACCCGCGGCGACCGGCGACCTAGGTCCCTCGCCGGTCCGAGCCCTACTCCTCGCACCACTGACCTTCTTCGTCCTCGTCGCCCCCGAGATCGGCCGCATGCTCGACTTCCACAGCTTCGAGACCTTCGACCCCAACGGCCCCGGCCTAGGCAACCTCTTCGGCCAGGTCTCCCCCTTCGAGGCCCTCGGCATCTGGCCCTCCGGCGACTTCCGCCTGGCGCCGGGCGACGGCGCCGTGCCGGCGATCGGCTACTACCTCGGCGTCACCTTCGCCCTGGCGCTCCTCGCCTACGGCCTCGTCTGGCTCTGGCGCCGCCGCGAGAGCGCGATCCTCTCCGGTCTCGCCGCCGCCGCCCTCGCCTACGCCGCCGCCCGCGTCGCCGGCACGCCCTACACCGCAGCCAAGGCGATCGAGATCGCCGCCCCGCTCGTCGCACTCGCGATCCTGCTGCCGCTGCTCGCCGATCGCCCTGTTCCTTTTCGCTGAGGAGAGCCGAAAAGGAACACGCGAATCGACCCGACGAGCTGTTGCGGCGTCTGTTTGTCGTCGGCTGCCGGGGTCTGCTCGCTCCTCGCCCTTGCCAACGCGCCCGTCGGCCCGACCTCCTACTCCTCGACCCTCAGCGAGTACCGCAAGCTGGTCGGCGAAGGGCCGACCCTGGTCCTCGCCTCGCCGCAGCTGCTCGAGGAGGAACACGGCGAACCCTTCCTCGCCTGGGAACTGCGCGGCGGCCGGGTCTGCATCAAGTCGAGCGACGACCCCAGCGTCCCTGCCGGCGTGCGCTTCGTGATCCGGGACGAAGGCGGCTGGCACGCTGACGAAGGGTGAAGGACCCCCTTCCCGGCAAGAGTCCCTGCCCGCTGATCGCGGTGCGCCAGGCGCGGCAGGGCCCGGCGCGATAGCGGTCCCGAGGCGTGAACGGGACCGCAGACAAGTACCATCCCCACGGCATGGAGGCCGCGACCGAGAAGACCACCTTCACCCTGCCCGACGGCAAGCCGCTGGAGCTGCCCGCGGGGGCGACGGGCGCCGACGCGGCCGCCGCGATCGGCCCTGGCCTCGCCAAGGCCGCGCTGGCGATCAAGGTCGACGGCGAGCTGCGCGACCTGGCGGCGCCGCTGCCGGCCGGGGGCGGCGAGGTGGCGATCCTCACCGACCGCGACCCCGAGGCGCTGGAGCTGATCCGCCACGACGCCGCCCACGTGATGGCCGAGGCGGTCGTCGATCTCTATCCGGGGACCAAGGTGACGATCGGCCCGCCGATCGATTCCGGCTTCTACTACGACTTCGAGTTCCCGCCCGATACAAGGATCACCGAAGACGACCTGCCGAAGATCGAGGCGGCGATGCTGGAGCACATCGGCGCCGACGAGGAGTTCTCCCGCCGCGACGTGCCGGTCGCCGAGGCAATTGAGATCTTCAAGGCCCAGGACCAGGGCTTCAAGGTCGAGCTGATCGAGGACCTGGTCCGCGACGAAGGCGTCGAGACCGTCTCGCTCTACCGCAACGGCCCCTTCGAGGACCTCTGCCGTGGCCCGCACGGCCCCTCGACCGGTCGCATCAAGGCGATCAAGCTCAGTTCGGTTGCCGGCGCCTACTGGCGCGGCGACGAGCAGCGCGAGAGCCTGACCCGGATCTACGGCACCGCCTTCTTCTCGAAGAAGGACCTGGAGGAGCACCTCGAGCGGCTCGAGCAGGCCAAGGAACGCGACCATCGCCGCCTCGGTCCTCAGCTCGGCCTCTTCATGCTCCGCAAGGAGGCGCCGGGGATGCCCTTCTGGCTGCCCAACGGAACGACCCTGTTGCACTCGATCGAAGCCGAGGTCCGCGACCAGCTGCGCAAGCGCGGCTACCAGGAGATCGCCACCCCGCAGGTGATGGACGAGAGCCTCTGGCACCGCTCCGGGCACTGGGACAACTACAAGGACGACATGTACTTCATGGAGGACGACGACCGCCGCTACGCGCTGCGGCCGATGAACTGTCCCGGCGCCTGCCTCGTCTACGCCTCCGACCGCCACTCCTACCGCGAGCTGCCCCTGCGCCTGGCCGAGTTCGGCCGCGTCTCCCGCAACGAGCGCGAGGGCGTCCTCCACGGCCTGCTCCGGGTCCGTGCCTTCACCCAGGACGACGCCCACGTCTACTGCACCGAGGAGCAGATCGGCGACGAGGTCGCCTCGATCTGCGAGGCGATCGACGAGCTCTACTCGCGCTTTGGCTTCGAGGACGTCCACGTCGAGCTCTCGACCCGGCCGGAGAAGTCGATGGGCTCGGAGGAGCAGTGGGCGAAAGCCGAGGCGGCGCTGGCCGAGGCGCTCGACAGCCAGGGTCGCGAGTACACGCTCAACCCCGGAGACGGCGCCTTCTACGGGCCGAAGATCGACTTCCACATCACCGACGCCCTCGGCCGCTCCTGGCAGTGCGGCACCTGCCAGCTCGACTTCCAGATGCCCGAGCGCTTCGAGCTTTACTACACCGGCGCTGACGACGCCGCCCACCGGCCGGTGATGATCCACCGGGCGCTGCTCGGCTCGATGGAGCGCTTCGCCGGGATCCTGATCGAGCACTACGCGGGCCGCTTCCCGACCTGGATGGCGCCGGTGCAGGCGATCGTCCTGCCGATTTCCGATCGCCACAACGAGTACGCCCGGACGCGCTTACGAGCGCCTGCGCGACCTCGGTGTCCGCGTCGCGATCGACGACCGCTCCGAGTCGGTCGGCAAGAAGATCCGCGACGCCTCGACGATCGGCCTCTATCCCTACATGCTGGTGGTCGGCGACCGCGAGGCAGAGAACGAGGCGGTGGCCGTTCGCTCCCGCGAGGAGGGCGACCTGGGGGAGATGGCACTGGCCGATTTCGCCGCCCGCGTCGAGGCCGAGACGGGGGAGAGTTGAGCGGCGGCGTTTACGCCCGGCCGTCATGTCTCTATACTGCGCCGAACTTGATCGCAGGCACGCAAAACCACCGCCGCCGCTGAACGCCCCCGTGCCTTCCTACCGTTTCGTCCTCTTGCAGTACCACCTTCGATAGTGCCGGTCCCGCGTAGGTTCGATCGGCGCCCTCCAGAGCGCGACACGACGCGGATCAACGAGCGGATCCGTGTCCCGCAGGTGCGCCTGATCGGCGCCGACGGCGAGCAGCTGGGGATCGTCGAGATCGCCGACGCGCTGAAACGCGCCCAGGATGCCGACCTGGACCTGGTCGAGGTCGCTCCCGGCTCGAAGCCGCCGGTCACCCGCCTGCTCGACTACTCGAAGTACAAGTACGAGCAGGAGCAGAAGCAGAAGGCGGCCCGCAAGCACCAGCAGCAGGTCAACATCCGCGAAATCAAGCTGCGGCCGAAGATCGCGGCGAACGACTACAACACCAAGAAGGGCCACGTCGAACGCTTCCTCAAGCACCGCGACAAGGTCAAGGTGACGATCATGTTCCGCGGCCGCGAGCAGGCCCACCCCGAGCGCGGCCGGGACCTGCTGCAGAAACTCTTCGAGGACCTCGACGGTCTGGCGACGATCGAGTCGGCGCCGCTGCAGGAAGGCCGCAACATGAGCATGCTGCTCGGCCCCAGTAAAGAGGTCGACAAGCTCACCGCCGACGGTCAGGCCGACGAGGCTCCGGCTGCTGATGACGCGTCGGCGACCGACGAGGCCCCGGCTACCGCCGACACCTCGGCCGCCGACGACACTTCGTCTGGCGACGAGGCTTCGGCCGAGCCCTAGGCCAGCAGCGCGTCGGCGATCCGCTCTGCCGCGTGGCCGTCCCAGAGCGGCGGCGGTTCCGAGGGCAGCTCGCGTCCCTCGCCGAGCATGACCGGGATGCGGCGATCGCCGCCGGGTCGAGTCCGAGCAGGGTGTTGGTCCCGGAGGTGATCGTCACCGGCCGCTCGGTGTTGTCGCGCAGGGTGAAGCAGGGGATGCGGAGGTAGGTCGTCTCCTCCTGGATCCCGCCGGAGTCGGTGAGGACCGCCCGCGCCTCGGCGACCAGCGAGAGGAAGTCGAGGTAGCCGAGCGGGTCGATCAGGTACAGGCCCGGGGCGTCGGGCTCCAGCCCCTCCATCATCTTGCGGGTCCGCGGGTGGACCGGGAAGACGACCGGCATCTGCTGAGCCAGGGCAGCCAGCTGCGCCACGGTCTCGCCCAGCAGCGGGCCGTCGACGAGGGCGGGGCGGTGGAGGGTGACGAGGGCGTAGGAGCCGGGCTCGAGGCCGAGCTTGGCGGCCGATCCCGCCGCCCGGATCCGCTCCTCCAGCGCGACCAGAGTGTCGATCATCGTGTTGCCGACCATGTGCATGCGCTCGTCGGGGATTCCTTCGGCGCGCAGGTTGGTCACCGCCTCGGGGCTGTGGAGGAAGAGCCACTCGGAGAAGCGGTCGGCGACGATCCGGTTCACCTCCTCGGGCATCGTCAGGTCGAAGCTGCGCAGGCCGGACTCGATGTGGGCCACCGGAATCCCCATCTTCACGGCGGTCAGCGCTGCCGCCAGGGTGGAGTTGACGTCGCCGGGGACGACCACCAGGTCGGGCATCTCGTCGGCCAGGACCGGCTCCAGGCGCTCCATCGTCCGCGCCGTCTGCGCCGCGTGGCTGCCGGAGCCGACCTCGAGCATGTAGTCGGGGGCGGGCACGCCGAGCTCCTCGAGGAAGACCTCGGACATCAGCCGGTCGTAGTGCTGGCCGGTGTGGACGATCGCGTGGCGGCCCTCGGGGTGGCGCCGGCGCAGGGCGCCGATCACCGGCGCCGTCTTGACGAAGTTGGGCCGGGTTCCGATCACGTAGAGGATCCGCATCGCGGCGCCAGAGTATCCGCGGGCGAGGCGCAAGAATGCTGGAATCGATTTCAGCGGCGCTTCGCCAGGCCTCACGTGTCTGCTTCAATACCGAGCCCGATGCCGAAGATGAAAACCCATTCGGGCGCCAAGAAGCGCTTCAAGAAGACCGCCAACGGCAAGCTCCGTGGCCGTCGCGCTTTCTCCAGCCACATCCTGGAGAAAAAGTCGCCGAAGCGGAAGCGGAAGATGGCGAAGCCGGTCGAGATTTCGCCGAACGACGCCAAAAAGGTCCGGACCCTGCTCGGGGGCGGCAAGTGAGCCGCGTCAAGCGCAGCGTCCACGCGCGCAAGAAGCGCCGCAAGGTCCTGAAGGAAGCGAAGGGCTACTTCGGCCGCAAGCATTCCTCGTACCGGTTCGCCAAAGAGCAGGTGCAGCGGTCGGGCATGTACGCCTACCGCGACCGGCGCAACAAAAAGCGGACCTTCCGCCGCCTCTGGATCACCCGCATCAACGCTGCCGCGCGGCTCGAGGGCATGAGCTACTCGGAACTGATGCACGGCCTCAACAAGGCCGAGGTCGAGGTGAACCGCAAGATGCTGGCCGAGATCGCCGTCTCAGACCGCGACGCCTTCCGCCGATTTGTGGAGCTAGCCCGGGAGGGTGCGGCCGCCTAGCGGCATCACCGACATTCCTCTCTCCCGGGCGGGCCGTGAAGACGGCCCGCTTTTTCGTTCCAGGAGTTAAAACCGCCAAACAGAAGACAACCGAACCGATGATCGAGAGCCCACAGAACGAGAAGCTGAAGCTGGTCCGCAAGCTGCGCGACCGCAAGCACCGCGAGCGCGAGGGCTTGTTCGCGACCGAGGGCGAGGATCTGCTCGAGGCCGGCCTGGCGGCCGGGGCGCGAGCCGCGGTTTGTTCTCGTCGCGGCCGGGTCGGGGCTCGACGGTGAGGAGGTCGAGCCGGAGTCTGCTCGCCGACGTCTCCACGCTCGGCTCCGGGACGCGGGCGCTCGTGGTCTGGCCGCTGCGCTGGCCCGAGCGGCCGGCGCCGCCCATGCATCTACCTGCATGGCGTCGGCGACCCCGGCAACGTCGGAACGATCATCCGCACCTCCGACGCGCTGATCGGCAGTCCGGTCGTCCTCGGCCCCGACTGCGCCGACCCCTTCTCGCCAAAGGCGGTGCGGGCCAGCATGGGGTCGATCTTCTCGTCGCCGCCGCTGAAGGCCGAAATCGAGGCGACCCCGGAGCCGCGTGTCGCTTTAGTCCCACACGGTGGGGAAGAACTCGACACGCTCGCTGGCGCCGCCACCGTCTGCCTGGGCGCGGAGCGCGATGGGCTGCCCGACGAGGTGCTTGCCGCCTGCGAGCGCAGCGTCACCATCCCCCTTCGCGAGGGCGGTCCCGAGTCCCTCAACGTCGCCGTGGCGGCTGCGATCGCCGCGCAGCGGATATCGTCGCTCGCCATGCCGGAGGCCCAGCCCGATGCTTGAGCAGATCGAGAAGATCAGGGCCGAGGCCGGCGCCGCGATCGAGGGCGCCGCGAGTCAGCGCCGAGTTGGAGGAGCTGCGGGTCCGCTACCTCGGCCGCAAAGCCGAGCTGACCACCGTCCTGCGCGGGATCGCCGAGCTGCCGCAGGAGGAGCGCGGCCCCGTCGGCGGCGCCGCCAATCGCGCCCGCAAGGAGCTGGAGTCGCTGCTGGAGGCGCGGGCCGAGGCCCTCGACGCGAGCGAGTTGGAGGCGAAGCTGGTCAGCGACCGGATCGACGTCACCCTGCCCGGCGCGCCATCGCGGCCGACCGGCCACCCGCACCTGATCGCCCGCACCACGCGGCTGATCGAGGACACGATGATCGGCCTCGGCTACCACGTGGCCGAGGGCCCGGAGATCGAGCACGACTACTACAACTTCACGGCCCTGAACCACCCGCCTGGCCACCCGGCGCGGATGCTCCAGGACACCTTCTACGTGCAGTCGCACCCCGACGTGCTGCTGCGCACCCACACCTCGCCGATGCAGGTGCGCTCGATGGAGACGCAGCCGCCGCCGATCTTCGTCGTCGTCCCCGGCAAGGTCTACCGGCGCGACTCCGATGCCACCCACAGCCCGATGTTCCACCAGGTCGAGGGGCTGGCGATCGCCGAGGGGATCACCCTCGCGGACCTGAAGGGGACGCTGCTGGCGATGTGCCGGGCGCTGTTCGGGGCCGAGCGGGAGCTGCGCCTGCGGCCGCACTTCTTCCCCTTCACCGAGCCCAGCGTCGAGGTCGACGTCTCCTGTTTCCAGTGCGGCGGCAGCGGCGAGCTGGCCGGCGGCGAGCGCTGCAACCTCTGCAAGGGCCAGGGCTGGATCGAGATCCTCGGCGCCGGGATGGTCGACCCCAACGTGCTCGGCTTCGTCGAGAGCCACGGCTACGACGCCGAGCGGGTCCAGGGCTTCGCCTTCGGGATCGGGGTCGAGCGGGTGGCGATGCTGCGCCACGGAATCCCCGACCTGCGGCGCTTCTTCGACAACGACGTGCGGATGCTGGAGCAGTTCTCATGAGGGTGCCGTTCTCTTGGATGAGCGAGTACTGCGATCCGGGCATGGAGCCGGCGGCGCTGGCCGATCGGCTGGTGATGACCGGGACCGAGGTCGAGCGGCTGGAGACGATCGGGCCGACCTCGAGCGAGGGCTTCGTCGTCGGCAAGGTGTTGGAGCGCGAGCAGCACCCGAACGCCGACCGGCTCAGCGTCTGCAAGGTCGACACCGGCGACGGCGAGCGGACGATCGTCTGCGGCGCCCCCAACGTCGACGCCGGCCAGACCGTCGCCGTCGTCCTGCCCGGGGCGACGATGCCCGGCGGGATGAAGATCCGCAAGGCGAAGCTGCGGGGCGTCCCCTCCGAAGGGATGATCCTCTCCGCCGCCGAGCTCGAAGTCGCCGAGGAGGCCGACGGGATCATCGTCCTCGACGACGGCCCGGCGCCCGGCACGCCGCTGAGCGAGCTGCTGCCGCTGGGCGAGCCGGTGCTGGAGATCGAGGTCACGCCGAACCGGACCGACTGCTTCGGCGTCCACGGCGTCGCCCGCGAGGTGCACGCGATCACCGGCGCGCCGCTCGCCGCCGACCCCTGGGCCGAGGACGCGCCCGCCGAGGGCGATGGGGAGGCCACCGACTACGCCTCGGTCGCCGTCGCCGTCCCCGAGCTCTGCCCGCGCTTCACCGCCCGCGTCTTCACCGACGTAAAGATCGGCCCTTCGCCGCTCTGGCTGCAGGCGCGGCTGGCGGCGGCCGGGCAGCGGCCGATCAACAACGTCGTCGACATCACCAACTACGTGATGCTTTTGACCGCGCAGCCGCTGCACGCTTTCGACCTCGACCAGGTCCCCGACGGCGAGTTGGTCGTCCGCACCGCGGCTGAGGGGGAGAAGATGACCACCCTCGACGGGGTCGAGCGGACCTTCGACGCCGAGACGGTGCTGGTCTGCGATCGCAACGGCCCCTCGGGGATCGCCGGGATCATGGGCGGCCAGACCTCCGAGGTCTCCGAGTCGACGACCCGTGTACTGCTCGAGGTCGCCTGCTGGAACGGGACCAACATCCTCCGCAGCTCGCGGCTGCTGGGGTTGCGGTCCGAGGCTTCGTCGCGGTTCGAGAAGCAGTTGCACCCAGAGCTGACGATGCGGGCACAGGCGATCGCCTCGCGGCTGATGGTCGACCTCTGCGACGCCAAGCTGGTGCCGGGGACGATCGACGTCGCCGCCGAGGTCCCCGCGCCGCGGCGGCTGACCCTGCGGGCGTCGCGGGTCGCCGGCCTGCTGGGAATGGAGATCTCCCAGGAGGAGCAACGGACCTACCTGCAGCGGCTCGGCTTCGAAGCGGAGCCGGCCGGCGAGGACCTCGAGGTCGTCGTCCCGCCCGACCGCCACTACGACGTCACCCGCGAGGTCGACCTGATCGAGGAGGTGGCGCGGGTGCACGGCATCGACGAGCACCTGTCGACGACCCTGCCCTCGACCGGCCGCGCCGTCGGCGGGCTCAGTCGTGAGCAGCTCCTGCGGCGGCGTGCCGAGGACGGGCTGCGCGACCTCGGCTTCGACCAAGCGGTCGGCTGGAGCTTCACCGACCCCGGCGAGGCCGGGCGGCTGCGGATTCCCGACGAGGACCCGCGGGCCAACCCGGTGTTGCTCGCCAACCCGCTCTCCGAGGAGCAGTCGGCGATGCGGACGACCCTGCTCGGATCCCTGCTCGACATCGCCGCCCGCAACCTCGCCCGCGGCGCCGGCTGCCTCGCCCTCTTCGAATCGGCCCGCGTCTACCTCCAGGAGGGCACCCCCGAGTTCGCCGGAGACAAAGTTGCGCCGTTTGCCGAGCCGCACCGGCTGGCCGGGATCGCCGTGGGACCGCTGACCCCCCGCTCCTGGCGCGGCGGCGGCGAGCCGGCCGACTTCTTCGCGGTCAAGGGCGTGCTCGAGGCGCTGGCGGCGCAGCTCGGCGTCGAGCTCGGCTTCGCGCCCGCCGAGCAGCCGTTCCTCCACCCGGGTCGCTCCGCCGCCGTCTATGTCGGCGGTGCCGAGGCCGGCTGGCTGGGAGAGGTGCACCCGCTGGTCTGCCGGAGCTGGGACATCGAAGCCGCGGTCGCCTTCGAACTCGACGCGGCGCCGCTGATCGCGGCGGCGACCCTGGGCGAGGAGTCCTACGAGGACGTCACCACCTTCCCGGCCGCCTACCAGGACCTGGCCGTGGTCGTCCCGGCTGCAACCCCGGCGAGCGAGGTCCGCGACGCGGTGCTCGCCGGCGGCGGCGAGCTGCTGCATGCGGCCGAGGTCTTCGACCTCTACGAGGGCGAGCAGGTCGGCGCCGACCGCAAGAGCCTGGCGCTCAACCTCGAGTTCCGCGCTCCCGACCGCACCCTCACCGACGAGGAGGTCGCCGGCCTGCGCGAGGCGATCAAGGCGAAGCTGAGCGGGATCGGGGGGTCGCTCCGTGAGTAAGCGCGTGCTGGTCGCGGGCGCCTCCGGATTCACCGGGGCGCTGGCGGCCCAGATCGTCTCGGACCACCCGCAGCTGGAGCTGGTCGCCGCCACCTCGCGCAGCGACGCGGGCAAGCGGCTGACCGACCTCTACCCGCGCTACCGGGCGGCGATCGAGCTGACCGCGCTCGACCTCGACGACCTGCCCGAGATCGACGCGGCGATCGTCGCCTATCCCCACGGCGCCGCGGCGCCGACGGTTGCTGCCCTGCGCGACAAAGGCATCCTCGTCGTCGATCTCTCCGCCGACTTCCGCCTCCGCGACCCCGAGACCTACGCCCGCTGGTACGGCGAGCACGGCGCGCCGGAGCTGTTCGGCACCGGCGTCTACGGCCTCAGCGAGATCTACCGCGACCAGCTGCGCGAGGCGGAGCTGGTGGCGACCCCCGGCTGCTACCCGACCGCCAGCGTCCTGGCCCTGGCCCCGCTGGCCGAAGAGGGCCTCCTCTCCGAGGTCTTCATCTCGGCCGCCCAGGGCACCTCCGGTTACGGCCGCAGCAGCGACGACCTCGTCCACTTCTCGGCGATGACCGAGAACGCCTTCCCCTACAAGACCGAGGGGCACCGGCACCGGCCCGAGATCGAGCAGGAGCTGGCGGCGCTCGGCAGTCCGGCGCCGGTCACCTTCGTCCCACACCTGCTGCCGCTCGACCAGGGCGAGCTGGCGACCTGCTTCGCGGCGCTCGGCGAGGCGACCTCTAAGGAGGCGATCAGGGACCTCTACGAGAAGCGCTACGCCGAGGAGCCCTTCGTCCACGTCCTCGACGGCCCGCCGAATCTGCGGGCGGTCCGCGATACGAACGAGTGCCACGTCTACGTGACGGTCGAGGAGCGGGGGAGGGTGATGGCCTTCTCGGCGATCGACAACATCTGGAAGGGCGCCTCCAGTCAGGGCGTGCAGAACCTCAACCTGATGCTGGGGCTCGACGAGACGGCGGGTCTCAGATGACCATCGCAAGCATTCATCTGTTCCTTTTCGTTCCCATTTCCCGAAAAGGAACAGGCGAAGGATGAGCGGCTCGTTCTTTCGCTCACGCTGGGCCGAGGCTCCTGCCGGCGTCGAGGAGCTCGACCCCGGCCAGCTGGCGCCGGGCTTCCGCGCCGGCGGCGCCCACTGCGGGCTGAAGGGCGGCGGACGCACCGACGTCGGCATCGTCACCTGCGACGCCGAGGAGGTCGCCTCGGCGATGGTCCTCACCCGCAACGCCTCCGCCGCGGCGCCGATCCGGGTCTGCCGCGACGAGGTCGACTCCGACGACGTGCGCGCCGCGGTCGTCAACAGCGGCAACGCCAACGCCGAGACCGGCGAGCAGGGGCTGGCCGACGCCCGGGCGATGTGCGAGCGGACGGCGGCGGCGCTCGATCTCGCGCCGAGCCAGGTCGCGGTCGCCGAGACCGGGACGATCGGTGTGCCGCTGCCGATCGACGCCGTCCTCGGCGGCATAGCCGACGCCGCTTCGGCTCTCGCGCCCGACGGCGGCAACGCTTTCTCCGACGCGATCCTCACCACCGACCGCTGGCCCAAGCGCTGCACCCTGCGCGTCGGCGGCGTGACGCTTTCCGCCCAGGCAAAGGGGGCGGGGATGATCGAGCCGAACATGGCGACGATGCTCTGCTTCGTCCAGACCGACGCTGTCGTCGACGATGCCGACGCGCTCCTGAGCGCCGCCGTCGCCGCCTCCTTCAACCGGATCACGGTCGACGGCCAGATGAGCACCAACGACATGGTGCTGCTGCAGGCCTCCGGTGCCTCCGGCCAGCCGCTGCCGGACGGCTTGCTGGAGGCGGTGCTGCTGCAGTTGGCGATCGAGATCGTCCGCGACGGCGAGGGCGCCGCCCGCGCCGCCCGGATCGAGGTCACCGAGGCCGCCACCCAGGCCGAGGCCGAGCGCGTCGCCCGCGCGATCGCCAACTCGCCGCTGGTCAAGACCGCGCTGTTCGGCCGCGACCCCAACTGGGGCCGGATCGCCCAGGCAGCCGGCGCCGCCCTGGCCGGCGAGGACCTCGACGAGCTGGGCGCCGAGGCGATCGACGCCACCGAGCTGGGCGCTGAGACCGAGGAGGCCGAGATCGGCCTACGGCTCGGCCGCGGCGAGCACAGCGCCCACGTCTGGTTCTCCGACCTCGGCTACGAGTACGTGAAGATCAACGCGGAGTACACGACGTGAACGCCCCCACCAACAACGCCCGTTACGACAGCGGCAGCGTCGCGACCCTGCTGGAGGCGCTTCCCTACATCCGCGAGTTCCACGGCCGCACCGTGGTGATCAAGTACGGCGGCGCGGCGATGCTCGACGAGGACCTGCGGGAAGCCTTCGCGACCGATGTCGTCCTGCTCAAGTACGTCGGCCTCAACCCGGTGATCGTCCACGGCGGCGGCCCGGAGATCACCCGCTACATGGACCGGCTGGGGCTCGAGGTCCGCTTCCACGAGGGCCTGCGGGTCTCCGACTCGGAGACCGTCGAGGTGGCGAAGATGGTCCTGGTCGGCAAGCTCAACTCGGAAATCGTCCAGCGGCTGAACCGCCACGGTCAGGCCGCGGTCGGCCTCTCCGGCGAGGACGGGACCTTGTTCGAGGTCTCGCCGGTCGCCAACGCCGAGCAGGTCGGCTTCGTCGGCTCGATCGAGCGGGTCGACGTCGACGTGCTGAACCACATCGCCGCCGACTACATCCCGGTGATCGCCTCCTCGGCCTCCGACCGCAGCGGCCAGTCCTACAACGTCAACGCCGACGAGGCCGCCGGCAAGGTCGCCGCCGCCCTCGGCGCCCACAAGGCGATCTTCCTCACCGACGTCGAGGGCTGGCTCGCCGACCCCGACGACGAGGGCTCGCTGATCTGCCGCGCCACCGTCGCCGAGGTCGACGCCCAGCTGGCCGGCCTGGAGGGGGGATGCGGCCGAAGCTGCAGGCCTGCGCCGACGCGATCCAGGGCGGCGCCCAATCCGCCCACATCATCGACGGCCGGGTCCCGCACAGCCTTCTGCTGGAGCTCTTCACCGACGCCGGCATCGGCACCATGGTCACCCCCTGATGGACGTCGCCGACGGCATCGGCCTGGAGGAGACCAGGGCACTCGAGGAGCGCTACCTGATGCGCACCTACAAGCGGGCGCCGGTCGATTTCGTCCGCGGCGAGGGGGCGCTGCTCTGGGACGCCGAGGGCAAGCAGTACCTCGACTTCCTCACCGGCATCTCGGTCTGCTCGGTCGGCCACTGCCACCCCGACGTCGTCAAGGCGGTCCGCGACCAGGCCCACCGCCTGATCCACGTCTCCAACCTCTTCTACACCGAGCCGATGGCGCGCCTGGCCGAGCGGCTCTCGGAGTCGAGCCTCGGCGGCCGCGTCTTCTTCGCCAACTCGGGCACCGAGGCGAACGAGTGCGCGATCAAGATCGCCCGCAAGCACGCCCACGAGCGAGGCATCGCCGCGCCGGAGATCGTCAGCTTCGAGAGCGACTTCCACGGCCGCAGCTACGGCGCCCTCTCGGCGACCCCGGGGTTGGCGCGCGAACGAGGCGCTGGGGCCGATGCTGCCCGGCTTCCGCTCTGTCCCCCGCGACGACCCGGCGGCGATGCGCGCGGCGGTCGGCGCGAGCACCGCCGCCGTCCTGGTCGAGCCGATCCAGGGCGAGGCGGGCGATCTTCCCGATCGCCGACGAGGTGCTGCTGGCGGCGCGCGAGGCCTGCGACGAGGCCGGGGCGTTGCTGATCTTCGACGAGATCCAGACCGGGGTCGGCCGCACCGGCTCGCTCTGGGCCTACGAGCAGACGCCGGTCCGCCCCGACGTCATCACCAGCGCCAAGGCGCTCGGCGGCGGCTTCCCGATCGGCGCCTGCATCACCGCCCCCGTTGCCGCCGACGTGCTCGAGCCCGGCGACCACGGCTCGACCTTCGCCGGCGGGCCGGTCGCCACTGCCGCCGCGCTCGCCGTCCTCGAGATCGTCGACGACCCGGTCCTGCTCCGCCACGTGCGTGAGCTCGGCGCCTACCTGCGCGAGCAGCTCGCCGCACTCGACGGCGTGCGGGAGACGCGCGGCCGCGGCCTGATGGTCGGGGTCGGCCTGGAGGAGGGGATCGACGCCGCCGCGGTCGGCGCCGACCTGCTCGAGCGCGGCCTGGTCGTCAACGTCCCCCGTCCGGACACCCTGCGTCTGCTGCCGCCGCTGGTGATCGATTCCGACCATGTCGACCGGGCAGTTGGCCTGATCGGCGAATCGCTTCTAGGCTTGCGGGGCTAATGAGCCGTGCCGGCAATCCGCGAGACCTCTCGAGGCAGCAGCGCGCCCTGCGCGCGACCACGGCCGAACGGCTGGAGGCGATAGTCGAGGCGGCCGAGCGCGCCGCCGAAGGCGTGATCGACGACGCCGAAGCGCAGGCGCGGCGCTACCTGGCCCAGGCTCAGGTCGAGGCCGACCGCCTCGCCGACAGCCGGTCCACCGAGCTTTCCGGCCTGATCGAGACCCTGCTGGGGCAGGCGCTCTCGTTGCGCCGCGAGGCCGAGAGCCTGCAGGCGACCCTGGAAGAGGCGCGAGCGCGGGTTGGAGGCGGGGCAGAGGCACCGGCGCCAGAACCGATCGAGCCCGAGCCGACTGCGCCGGAAGACTTTTACGAGCAGCCGGGGGCACCGGAGGAGCCCGAGCGCCCGACGGCGCCGCGGTTGCGGGCGGTGGTCTTCGAGGAGGCTTCGCCGGCCGAGGCGGGGACGCGGCGCTCGGATGCCGCCGGCGCCCGCCTGCTGGCGACCCAGATGGCGATCTCCGGCAGTAGCCGGGAGGAGATCGCCCACCGGCTGCGAAGTGGTTTCGATATCGAGGACGCCGAGGCGATCCTCGACGCGATCCTGGGACCGGAAGGGAGCTAGGCGATGCACGAGGATCCGACTCGGATCATGGGCCCCGAAGACCGCGGGCCGGGTGGCCACGGCCCCCAGGGAGGGCGCCCGCACGGGAACACGCGGCTGCTCGTCGCCGGCCTGATCGCGGTGATCGTCGGCCTGCTGATCGCGGTGATCGTGATCGCCGGCAACGACGACAGCGGCGAAACCACTACCTCCAGCCTCGAATCGACCACCAGCACGACGACGCCGTCGACTACGACGACCGAAAGCTCGACCACGACGACGACGGAATCGACCACGACCGAAGAAGAAGAACCGACGGTCGAAGAAGACGAAGAAGCGCCCGAAGAAGAAGCGGAAGAAGTGCCTCCGCCCAAAGAAGAAGGCGGCTCGGGAGGGCTCGAAGCCCCCTAGAAGTCCCCGGCGCCGATCAAGTGCGAGACTTCCCGCCCCGTGAGCGCCGACCAGCCGCACTTCCAGCCGACCGCTAGCTACGAGGCCGACCCCGCCTCGGTCCACCGGGTCCTGCTGCTCTACTCGGGCGGCCTCGACACCAGCGTGATGCTGAAGTGGATCCAGGATCACTACGAAGCCGAAGTCGTCTGCCTTACCGTCAACCTCGGCCAGCCCGGCGAGGACTACGGCGTGATCGAGGCCAAGGCGCTGCAGTTGGGGGCCGCCGAGTGCCACGTGGTCGACGCCCGCGAGCGCTTCGCCGCCGAGTTCATCGCCCCGGCGATCAAGGCCAACGCCGTCTATGGCAACGGCTACCCGCTCTTCACCGCGCTCGGCCGGCCGCTGATCGCCCAGCTGGCGGTCGAGTACGCGCGGCAGACCAACTGCGACACGATCGCCCACGGTTGCACCGGCAAGGGCAACGATCAGGTGCGGATCGAGGCCACGGTCGCGACCCTGGCGCCGGAGCTGAAGACGATCGCCCCGGTCCGCTCCTGGGCGATGGGTCGCGAGGAGGAGATCGCCTACGCGCGCGAGCACGGCATCCCGGTCAAGGGCGGCACCGAGGTCGCGCCGTACTCGATAGACGACAACCTCTGGGGTCGCTCTTCGGAGGGCCGCTGGATCGAGGAGCTCGACCACGCGCCCGAGGACGACGTCTTCCAACTCGTCACCCGCCCCGAGGAGGCCCCGGACGAGGCGCAGACGGTGATGGTCGGCTTCGAGCGCGGCCTGCCGGTCTCGCTCGACGGCGAGCGCCTCGGCCTGGTCGAGCTGCTGGAAAAGGCGGCCGAGATCGGCTGTCGCCACGGGGTCGGGATCGTCGACCACATCGAGGACCGGATCGTCGGCCTCAAGGTCCGCGACATCTACGAGGTGCCGGCGGCGGCGATCCTGCTCCCCGCCCACGAGGAGCTGGAGCGGCTGGTCGGCACCATCCACCAGAACCAGTTCAAGCCCGCCCTCGACCAGAAGTGGGGCTACCTGGTCTACGCCGGCCTCTGGTGGGAGCCGCTGCGCAGCGACCTCGACGCCTACATGGACGCGGTCAACGCCCAGGTGACGGGGGAGATCGGGCTGCGCCTGTTCAAGGGCAGCGTCCGCGTCGTCACCCGCTCCTCGCCGAACGCCGTCTACGACGCCGAGCTGGCGACCTTTTCGGAGTCCGGCGGCCTCTTCGACCAGAACGCCTCACCGGGTTTCATCGAGCTCTGGTCGCTGCAGTCGCGGATGGCGCACCGGATCCGCGAACGGGGGGAGGGCTGATGTACAACCGGCTCGGCAAGGCCTCGCTCAAGTTCGCCTATCGCTACCTGCGCCGCCGCTACCGGCGCGAGGCGCGGATCGCGCTCGGGGTCGGCATCGGCGTGGCGGCGATCGCCGCCTACCTCGCCACCCGCGAAGTCCCCGAGGGATAAGGCCCGCGCAAGCTTTCTTGCGGGTTATCGTCGACTTGCAGGGATTTCGATGGCGCCTCGCTAGCCTCGCGCCCCTGTGCGCCCGTTCGAGCTGAGAAAGGATCTGCTGGGGATCGGCGCGGCAGCGGCGCTCTGCGGGCTGCTCGCGGTGCTCGTTCTTGCCGCCGGGGCCGGCGCGACCGACGCCGGCAAGCTGGAAGCGAAGCTGGCGAATGCGCGGGACGAGGCGAGCTCGCTCTCGGCGCAGCTGCAGTCGACCACCGCCGAACTGGCGAGCGCCGAAGGCGAAGCCGCGGATGCGGCCGCCGAAGAGGAAGAACTGACGAGCCTGCTGGCCAAGGCCAAGGAGCGGACCGCTGAGCTCGCGCACAAGTTGAAGGCCACCGAGAAGCGACTGGCGCTCGAGAAGGCGCGCCTGCAGCGCTCGCGTCAGGTCCTGGCGGACCGGTTGGTGGCGATCTACGAGAGCGGTACGCCGAGCACCGCGGATCTCGTCTTCGGCGGAGGCAACTACGAAGACTTCGTCACCCAGAGCGACTACCTGCGGGCGATCTCCGAAGCCGACAGCGCCCTCGCCGACCGCGTCGCCGAAGTGCGCGCCGCGGTCCATTCCCAGGTCCTCAAGGTCGCCGACCTGAAGGCCGAAGCGGTCGCCTACGACGAACGGCTCGAAGCCGCGCGCGAGGAAATCGGCGCGGTGCGGGAAGCCGCCGAGGCAGCCGCCGCCCGGCTGGAATCGCTCAAGGGCAGCCGCGAAGCCTCGCTGGCGACGCTGAAATCCGACATCTCCGAATGGGTCGACCAGATCCAGGAAGCGCGCCTGGCCGAATCCGAATCCGAAGCCGAAGAAGAAGTCGGCCGTTGGCTCGGCGGCCCGTACTCGATCCCGACCTACATCGTGATGTGCGAGTCGGGCGGCAACTACAGCGCCGTCAACCCCTCGAGCGGCGCCGGCGGCGCCTACCAGATCCTCCCCTCGACCTGGGAACTGTATGGCGGCGAGGGCCTGCCGAACGAGGCTCCGAAGGCCGAACAGGACCAGATCGCGGCCGAAATCTGGGCCTACTCCGGCCCCAGCGCTTGGGTCTGCGGCTAAGTCACCAAGTCGCGCCAGAGATTCCCCAGAGAATTTACTTTCTGCGCGCCACTGTAGACAGTTGACTTCATATGGTTGCCTGCATGGCAGTCATGGCAAGGGAAACCTGGACCGACGAGCGGCTGGACGACCTGGTGAAACAGGTCGACAAGGGATTCGACGCAACCAAGGTCGAAATCCGAGACCTGCGCGCGGATGTGAACAAGGGCTTCGAAGAGTCCAAAGGGGAAATTCGCGATTTGCGGGCCGACATGAAAAAGGGCTTTGAAGCGTCCAAACAGGAAACCCGGGATCTACGGGCCGACATGGCCAAGGGCTTCGAAGCTTCCAAACAGGAAACTCGGGACCTGCGGGCCGACATGGACAAAGGCTTCGAAGCGGCCAAACAGGAAACCTCCGACCTGCGGGCCGACATGGACAAGGGCTTTGCTCGGGTCGACTCCGATATCCGGGAACTGCGCGCCGAGATGCGGCTGATGCGAGCCGACATGAAAGAAGGCTTCGATCGCATGGATGCCCGCTTCGACGCCCTGCAGCGAACGATGATCATCAGCCTTGCCGGAATCGTCGGCAGCATCGTTGCCAGCGTTATCGGCGGGCTGGTCGTCACCCAGCTCTGAACTAGCCCGGAACTAGCCCGGAACTAGCGCGGAAGTGTCACGGAGGCCGCCGGTTTCGTCGGGTCGATTTGCCATGCTCGACGCCGCCGATGAGCACCGCGTCAGCCGTACATCTCCACGCCCACAGCGAGTACTCGCTGCTCGATGGCGCCTGCAAGATCGACGCGATGGCGGCACGGGCGGCGGAGCTCGGCCAGCCGGCCCTCGGGCTGACCGACCACGGCGTCATGAACGGCGCCGTCGACCTCTACAAGGCCTGCAAGAAGCACGGCATCAAACCGATCGTCGGCCTCG
The DNA here is from genome assembly GCA_963850735.1 of uncultured Actinomycetes bacterium. GTDB lineage: Bacteria > Actinomycetota > Thermoleophilia > Solirubrobacterales > 70-9 > VAYN01. Next base: position 70,184 of record CAWKMK010000003.1, on the reverse strand, counting down.
AGGCCTACCTCGTCGAGGACCGCCAGGCGATCAAGGAGCAGGCCCGCTACGAGCGCAACCACCTGACCCTGCTGGCCGAATCCGACCAGGGCTTCGCCAACCTCGTCAAGCTCACCTCTGCCGGCTTCCTCGAGGGTTTCTCGCGCGGCAAGGCCAACGTCGACATGGACCTGCTTGCGCAGCACGCCGAGGGCGTGATCGTCCTCACCGGCTGCCTCCAGTCCCGCTTCTGCCGCCGTTTGGTCGAAGAGCGCAAAGACGACGCCCGCGCTCACCTCGACGACCTGATCCAGGCCTTCGGCCCCGAGCAGGTCTATTTCGAGGTCCAGAAGAACGGGATCGCCGAGCAGGACAAGGCCAACGAGGGGATCGTCCACTACGCCCGCGAGCTGGGCCGGCCCGTGGTCGGGACCGCCGACGTCCATTACCTACGGCGCGAGGACTTCGACAACCACGCGGCGCTGCTCTGCGTGCAGACCAAGTCGACGCTGCAGATGCCGAAGATGAGCTTCGACACCAACGAGTTCTACATCAAGAGCTCCGAGGAAATGGCCGAGTCCTTCGCCGAGTGGCCCGAGGCGGTGCCGACCACGCTGGAGATCGCCGAGCGCTGCGACATCGACATCGAGCTCGGCAAGCTGCTGCTGCCGCAATACCCGACCGAGGACGGCGAGGAGCCGGAGGCGATGCTGCGGCGGATCGCGATGGAAGGCCTCCGCGCTCGTTACGGCGACCCGCCGCCGGCCGAGGCGGTCGAGCGGATGGAGTTCGAGCTCGGGGTGATCGAGGAGATGGGCTTCTCCTCCTACTTCCTGATCGTCTGGGATTTCGTCACCTACGCGAAGGAGAACGGGATCGCGGTCGGCCCGGGCCGCGGCTCGGCCGCCGGCTCGATCGTCTCCTACAGCCTGCGGATCACCGACCTCGACCCGCTCGCCAACGAATTGATGTTCGAGCGTTTCCTCAACCCGGGGCGCAAATCGATGCCGGACATCGACATCGATTTCTCGGTCCGCGGCCGCGAGCGGATGATCCGCTACGTCGGCGAGAAATACGGCCGCGAATCGGTCGCCCAGATCATTACCTTCGGCAAGATGGCGCCGCGCGCCGCGACCCGCGACGCCGCCCGCGTGCTCGGCTACGACTACGCCACCGGCGACCGGTTGGCGAAGCAGATCCCGGAGCCGATCATGGGCCGCAGCCCCTCGTTCGAGGAATGCCTGAAGAGCGGCCAGGAGCTGCGCAAGACCTACGACGAGGACGGCGACGCGAAGAAGATCGTCGACGTCGCCCAGGGCCTCGAGGGGATCATCCGCAACAACTCGATCCACGCCGCCGCCGTTGTCATCGCCGACCGGCCCCTGCAGGAGATCGTCCCCCTGCAGCTGGCCGAGGACAAGAGCGCACCGGCGGCCCCCAGCCCCAACGGCAACGGGTCCGGCAAGCCCGAGCGCCAGTACAAGATCGTCACCCAGTACTCGATGGGCCCGATCGAGGAGATCGGCCTGCTGAAGATGGACTTCCTCGGGCTGCGCAACCTCGACGTGATCGAGGACGCGATCGACATCATCGAGCGCTCGCGCGGCGAGCGGATCGATATGGAGCAGATCCCGATCGACGACGCCAAGACCTACGCGATGCTCGCCGGCGGCGACTCCACCGGCGTCTTCCAGTTCGAGTCGGAAGGGATGCGCGACGCGCTGCGCAAGGTGAAGCCGACCGAGTTCGCCGACATCGTCGCCCTCGGCGCGCTCTACCGGCCCGGCGCGATGGCCTACATCCCTACCTACGCCAAAGGCAAGAAAGACCCCTCGTCGGTCCGCTACCCGGACCCGCGGATGAAGGCGATCACCGAGGAGACCCACGGCTGCGTCATCTATCAGGAGCAGTTGATGCAGATCGCCCGCCTGATGGCCGGCTTCTCGGGTGCCCAGGCGGACGACCTGCGCAAGGCGATCGGCAAGAAGAAGCGCGACCTGATGGCGACCATGAAGGACAAATTCATGGAAGGCCTGGCGAAGTCGGAAACCGACCCGCGGGTTGCCCAGGACCTCTGGAAGCTGAACGAAGCGGCCGCCGACTACTCCTTCAACAAGTCCCACGCCGCCTGTTACGGGCTGATCTCCTACCGCACCGCCTACCTCAAGGCCAACTACCCGGCGGAGTACATGGCGGCGGTGATCTCCTCGGTGATGAACACCAAAGACAAGGTCCCGTTCTTCGTCAACCGTTGCGCGGAGATGGGGATCGACGTGCTGCCGCCCGACGTCAACTCCTCCGACCACAGCTTCGTCGTCTCCGAGAAAGCGATCCGCTTCGGCCTCGACGCGGTCAAGAACGTCGGCCACCAGGCGGTCGAGGCGATTCTCCGCGCCCGCGAGGAGAAGCCGATCGAGTCGATCTGGGACTTTTGCGAGCGGGTCGACAGCCGTGCGGTCAACAAACGGGCGATCGAATGCCTCGTCAAATGCGGCGCCCTCGACTCCACCGGCGACAGCCGCAAAGGGATGCTGGAGACCCTGCCCTCGGCCCAGTCGGCCGGACAGAAGGCGCAGGTCGATGCGCAGATGGGCCAGGGCTCGATCTTCGACTTCGGCGACGAAGGCGGGGGAGGGGGTGCCCAGTCGCAGGCCCACCACCGGCCGCCGATCCCCGCCACCGAGTTCGACCGCGCCGAGATGCTCTCGATGGAGAAGGAGACGCTCGGCACCTACCTCTCCTCGCACCCGCTGACCGAAGTCGGACCGGCCCTGCGGGCGCGGGTCGACTGCAGCATCGCCCAGCTTGCGAGCAAGCCCGACGGCGCCTGGGTCACGGTCGGCGGGATCGTCGTCGCCTGCAAAAAGATCCGCACCAAGAGCGGGAGCCAGATGATGTTCGCCACCCTCGACGACGTCGAGGGCCAGGTCGAGATGCTGGTCTTCAAGGCCGACCAGGCCGAGAGCGCCGAGATCATCCAGCCCGACGCGATCGTCCTCGTCCGCGGTCGCCTCGACCACAAGGACCGCGGCGAGACCAAGCTGGTGGTCCAGGAGGCGCAGCGCTTCGAGCCCGACGAGGCGGAGATCGCCAAGGCCGCGAAGCTGGCGCCGGCGGCGGCGGCGCCGGCGGGCCCGTTCGAGGTGCCGATCGACCTGGCCCGCTGGAACGACGAGCTCTGCGACGAACTGAAGGCGATCTTCGAGCACCACAAAGGCGACTCGGAGGTCTATCTGGTGGTAGGCGAGCGCCGGCTCAAGGTGGGAGAGGGATTTCGGGTCAAGCCCTCGGGCATGCTGCGCTCGGAGCTGGACCACCTCTTGGGCCAAGTACCTCTGGCTGCGTGACCAGTCCAAACCGCTTGGTTCCGCGGTCTCGCATCCCTAAGCTTCTCGAATGACCGCTACGCGCACCACGGTCGGCGAGTGCCGCCAGTGCCGTTCCTTCTGCGACAAGATGGTCGAGCCGCGGGGTTGCATCGAGCTCGGCTGCCGCTACCTCTACAGCTACGTCGACCGCTTCACCGGCGCTCAGTACGTGGGCTGCATGCAGGAGGTCTACGCGGCGGAGGTGGAGCTCGCCGCCGTGCTCGAGAAGGGTGGCTTCGGCGGCGTGAAGATGACCGGCGAGCCGCTGCCCCACTGCCAGTTCTCGGTCGAGCGCGCCTACGAGGGGACGGGGGAGTCCTACGGCTGCGTCAACCGCCGCTTCTTCGACTGCTCCGACGAGGGCAGCGAGGGGCTGCGGGCCTTCGATCTGCGCGACGTTTGATTCGACACCGTTCGGTGTAGACTTCGCCGCCATGGCTGATTCCTCCGTCGCCGACGTCGACGCGAACGCGCTGCTCGACGAGGCCAACTCCGCGACCGACGCTCAGGGCGAACCGCAGTTCACGCTCGAGCTGAACCAGGACCAAAAGGACATCCGCGACTGGGTGCACGGGTTCGCCGAGGGCGTTGTCCGGCCCGCCGCCGAGGAGTGGGACGAGCGCGAGGAAACGCCCTGGCCGGTGATCCAGGAGGCCGCCAAGATCGGCCTCTACAGCTTCGAAGCGATGGGCCAATTCTGGGCCGATCCGACCGGCCTGACGCTGCCGATCTCCAACGAGGAGCTGTTCTGGGGCGACGCCGGCATCGGCATGGCGATCATGGGCACGACCCTCGCCGTCGCCGCGATCTTCGGGCAGGGGACCCCGGAGCAGATGGGCGAGTGGATCCCGCAGTGCTTCGGCACCCCGGACGACGTCAAGCTCGCCGCCTTCTGCGCTTCCGAGCCGGATGCGGGCTCCGACGTCTCCGGCATCCGCACCAGCGCCAAGTACGACGAGGCAACCGACGAGTGGATCCTGAACGGCCAGAAGGCCTGGGCGACCAACGGCGGCATCGCCAACATCCACGTCGTCATCGCCTCCGTCGACCGCGAGCTCGGCTCGCGCGGCCACGCCGCCTTCGTGATCCCGCCCGACACCAAGGGCTGCGAGCAGGGCGCCAAGGTCAAGAAGCACGGCCTCCGCGCCTCCCACACCGCAGACGTCCACCTCGACGACTGCCGCGTCCCGGGCTCCTGTCTGCTGGGCGGCAAAGAGAAGCTCGACGAACGCCTCGCCCGCGTCCGCGAGGGCAAGAAGGCCAAATCGCAGGCCGCGATGCAGACCTTTGAGGCGAGCCGGCCGACGGTCGGCGCCCAGGCGCTGGGCATCGCCCGCGCCGCCTACGAGTACTCCCTCGACTACGCCAAAGAGCGCGAACAGTTCGGCAAGAAGATCGTCGAGAACCAGTCGATCGCCTTCGACTTGGCGAACATGAAGCTTGAGATCGACGCCGCCCGCCTGCTCGTCTGGCGCGCCGCCTGGATGGGCCGCAACGGCCACAAATTCGAAAACGCCGAGGGCTCGATGTCGAAGCTGAAGGCCGGCGAGGTCGCCGTCTGGGTGACCGAGCGGGCGATCCAGATCCTCGGCGGCAACGGCTACACCCGCGAGTTCCCGGTCGAGCGGATGCACCGCGACTCGAAGATCTACACGATCTTCGAGGGGACCTCAGAGATCCAGCGCCTGGTCATCTCCCGCGCGATCTCCGGCTTCCACATCAAATAACCAAGACTTACGGCGGGAGAAAAGCAAGGGCCGGCCTCAGGGGCGCCGGTCCTTGTCGCCTGCTTTGTACGGGACGACCGAGGTACGGGCCTCTTCCCGTAGCTGGCGACAGCGTCTGGAGATGCAGCTGGTGCGACGAGTCCGCGTCAGTACACCTATACGGGGCACTGGCGCGGACTCGCGAATCGGCACCCTCTACCGGCTCAACCCTTCGCACCCCGCCGTTTGAGGCCTTCGCGCCTCAGGCGCTTGGCAAGCGTCACTTCCGCTTTCGAGGAGCCCTTCTTTTCGGGACCGGGGGTCTCGAGGGTGGCCGGGAGGCCCTCGAAGCGGGGCTCGGAGAGGAAGGCGGAGAGGCCGCGTTTGCCCATCTCGCCTTTGCCGATGTTGGCGTGGCGGTCGAGGCAGGCACCGAGGGGGACGGCGGCGTCGTTGACGTGGACGGCGCCGAGGCGCTCGATCCCGACCTTAGCGTCGGCTTCGTCGAGGACGGCGCCCAGGTGGACCTCGTCGGTGATGTCGTAGCCCTGGACGAAGAGGTGGCAGGAGTCGAGGCAGAGGCCGAGGCGGGGGCCGCTGCCGGCCAGCTCGATCAGCTCGGCGGTCTGGTCGAAGTCACGGGCGAGGAGCCCTTTGTGGCCGGCGGTCTGCTCGATCAGAAGTGGGCAGGAGTCGGTTTCCTTCAGCGTCGCGGCAATCACCTTCGAAGCCCGTTTCAGCGAGGGTTTGAGCGGGTCGGTTTTCTGCGAGCCCGGGTGCAGGACCACGCCCCTGGCCCCGATCCCGTCGCCGACCCGCAGCGCGTGGGTGAGCGAGGTCAGCGACTTCTTCCGCAGCTCTTTGTCTTTGGTCGCGCAGTTGATCAGGTAGACCGCGTGGATGATCACCGCTTCGACCGGCGAGGAGTCCATCGCCTCGCGGAAGGCGGCGAAATCCTCCTCGGTGTGATTGGTCGGCCGCCACATCCGCGGGCTCTGGTGGAAGATCTGGATAGATTCGCAGCCGCGTTCCTTGCCGCGCTGGACTGCGTTGGCGAGTCCGCCACCGGTGGATACGTGCGCTCCTACGAACATGCCAAGCGATAACTCCCGTCTCAGGTTTGCCCCCTCGCCGACCGGTGCGCTGCACATCGGCGGAGCGAGGACGGCACTCTATAACTGGCTCGCCGCCCGCCACGACGGGGGAGAGCTGGTGTTGCGGATCGAGGACACCGACCGCGAGCGCTCGACCGCGGAGAACGTCGAGCAGATCCTCGACGCGATGCGCTGGCTGGAGCTGGACTGGGACATCGGCCCGGTCTCCCAGGCCGAGCGGGCGCCGCAGCACGAGGCCGCCCTGCAGCGACTGCTGGAGTCCGGCCACGCCTACCGCGACCACGCCACCGGCAAGGAGGTCGAGGCATGGAAGGCCGAGCACGGCGCCGGCAGCGGCTACCGCGGCACTCCCACCGACGACGCGGACGCGGCGATCCGCCTGCGCGTCCCCGACGAGGGCGAGACCGTCGTCCACGACCTGATTCGCGGCCCGGTCGCCTTCCCCAACGCCAGCTACGACGACTTCGTCATCGCCCGCGGCGACGGCTCGGTCCTCTACAACTTCGCGGTCGCCGTCGACGACGCCGAGATGGGCGTCACCGAGGTCGTCCGCGGCGACGACCACCTCTCCAACACGCCGAAGCAGCTGCTCGTGCTCGAGGCCCTCGGCCACGAGCCGCCGCGCTACGCCCACCTGCCGCTGCTGCACGGGCCCGACGGCAAGAAGCTCTCCAAGCGCCACGGTGCCGCCTCGGTGCAGGAGCTGCGCGACGCCGGCTACCTGCCGGCCGCGGTTCGCAACTACCTCGCCCTGCTCGGCTGGGGGACCGACGACGACACCACCCTGATGTCGACCGAGGAGCTGGTCCGGCGCTTCCGGGTCGAGGACGTCGGCAAATCGGCGGCGATCTTCGACGAGAAGAAGCTGCGCTGGCTGAACGGCCGCTTCATGCGCGAGATGCCGCTCGACGAATACACCGCGGCGGTCGCCCGCCACCTCGACCGCGACGCCGACGAGCGCCTGCGGGCAGCTTGCGAGATCGCCCAGGAGAAAGCCCAGACGCTGGACGAGGTCTGGCCGCTGATCGGTTTCCTTTTCGAGCCGCCGGTCGAGGACGAGAAGGCATGGAAGAAGGTGATGAAGGAGGGGACCGGGGAGCAGCTTGCGGCGGTCGCTGGGGCGCTGCAGGACGTCGAGCCCTTCGAGCCGCCGCAGATCGAGGCGGCGCTGGCACCCCTGCTCGATCGTTTCGACCTCAAACCGGGCCGCCTCTACCAGCCGATCCGGGTCGCGATCACCGGCACTTCGGTCTCTCCCGGCATCTTCGAGTCCCTCGCGGTGCTCGGCAAGGAGCGCTCGCTGGAGCGGATCCGGGCCGCCGCGGCCCGCCTCGATTCCGCTGAATAGCTGCAAAAAGGCGACTTTTCTGAGTTGGGCAGGAACCCTGCGCTAAACCCGAGCGCGATTGCTGCCGATTAGTTGTGCCAATGAGCGTTACGACTGCGCAAAGCAACCGCGCGGCCCTGCAGGGGGACGCGAAAACGGAGCCGCGGAACGCCGCCGCGCCCGGCAGCCGCCTGGCCGAGGCCTTCGAGGCGGTCGAGCGATACCCCGTCCTCCTCGAGGCGCGTGAGCGGGTGATCGCCGCCGCCACCGCGGAGAACGTCCGCGTCGGGGAGATCGTCGAGGCGGTCGAGAGCGACGTCTCGCTGGCGATCTCGGTTCTGCGTCACGCCAACCGCGGCGGCCTCGTCGTCGGCGGCGTCGCCGGTGTCCCTGCCGCGCTCGACGTGCTCAAGCCCGCCGGCGTCCTCGCCTTGGCCGGCACCGCACCCAGCTTCGACTTCTTCGAGTCCAACGGCGGCTGGGAGCTGAAGCCCGAGCGCTTCCGCGTCCACGCTCTCGCCACTCAGCGGGCAGCCGACCGGATCGGCCGCATCGTCGGCTGGGCCGAACGCGACGAGCTCGCGGTCGCCGCCCTGCTGCACGACGTCGGCCGGCTCGTGATCTCCCGCCTGCACCCCGGCTACAAGGTCTACTTCGACGCGATCTCCCGCACCCCCGAGCAGCGCCTGCGGGAGGAACGCGAGCAGCTCGGCATCGACCACGCCCTGGTCGGCGGCGTCCTCGCCCGGCGCTGGAACCTGCCCTCGCGGATCGCGGTGGCGATCGAGCGCCACCACGCCGACGACGCCGAGGGGCTGGCGGCGATGGTCGCGACCGCCGACATGGTCGCCCACTACTGCCAGGGCGAGGCGATCGCGCCCGAGCGCCTGCGCTCCAGCGCCGAGCGCTGCGGCCTCGACCACGAGGCCCTGCGCGACCTGCTCTACGAGCTGCCGCTGCCGACCCAGGACGCGACCCGGATCAGCGAGCCCTGCCCGCTCTCCGCCCGCGAGCTCGACGTCCTCCGCCACCTCTCCGAGGGGATGGTCTACAAGCAGATCGCGAGCGAAATGCACCTCTCGGTCTCGACCATCCGCACCCACCTCCACAACGTCTACGGCAAGATCGGCGCCGTCGATCGCGCCCAAGCGGTTCTGCTGGCCCGCGACAGGGGCTGGATCTAGTGCGCCGCGCTGTCCCCGACCTTTCGCAGTCGCACCCCCGGATGACGCGCCCGACCGGCGCAGGTCGCCAGCCCCTTCCTCACGAATGGCGCCGCCATTCGCTCGTCAGGGCCCGTCGTCCTGCTTGGTCGGGTCGCGCCCCCGAGGGCACGCCTGCTCAGGTCGTGAACACCACGTCGCTGCTTATCTCTTCGCAAACGCCTCAAGACGACATCGCCTGGTAGCGCTTGCTAGTCGATCAGGCACTCGCGGACGGCGATCGCCACCGCGTGGGTGCGATTCTTGGCCTCGAGGCGGGCGAGGGCGTTCTTGGTGTGGGTCTTGACCGTCTCTTCGCTGAGGTCCAGCCGGCGCGCCGCGACCGTGGTCGACTCGCCGTCGGCGAGTAGCTGCAGGATCTGGCGCTGACGTCGGGTCAGCTTGCCGCGGCTGCCTTTCGGCGGCACCGCCGGGTCGACGAAGCTCTCCTGCTCGACGGCGGCCTCTACCGCGCGGCGCAGTTCGGCCGGCCCGGCGGTGCGGGCCACGTAGGCCGAGGCGCCGGCCTGCATCGCGGCGCTGGCAAGGTGGCGCTCCGGCAGGTCTCCGTGGGCGACGATCCCCAGGCCCGGCGTGGTCCGGTGCATCTGCCGGATCGCCTCCGGGCCGCTGATCGAGCTGCCGTCGCCGTTGCCGCGCCAGCGCATGTCGACGATCGCGACGTCGAAGTCGCCGACGTCGCGGACCAGGTCGAGCGCCTCCTCGCGACTGGGGGACTCGTGGACGACGAACTTGCCCTCCAGCGTCTCCCGGATCCCCAGGCGGACGAGAGGGTGGCCGTCGATCACCAGGCAGTGTGGGGGCTCGCTCAGGGTTGGATCCGATCGATCGTTTCGCGGTGGCGGGGGTGGCTGGACCCGCCGGCTGACTCCGCGCCGATCCTACCCAGCCGAGGGGTGCGGTAGAAAGTCCCGGTGATCTCAATTACCTCAAAGTCGAGGTATGCCGTAGTCGCTTTGGCGGAGTTGGCCCGCGCGGGGGAGCGTCCGGTGCCGATCAAGGAGCTGGCCGAGCGCCGCGACATCCCCGAGCAATTCCTCGAGCAGCTGTTCTCGACCCTGCGCCGCAACGGCCTCCTGACCAGCCACCGCGGCATGCGCGGCGGCTACACCCTGGCCCGCCCTGCCGAGGAGATCACCGTCCTCGACGTCGTCCAGGTCCTCGACGGCAAGGTCGGCGACGAGGCCGACGAGGCCGGCGGCATCTGGGCCGAGGGGGTCGCCGCCCTGCGCAAGGTCTTCGGCCAGACGACGATCGCCGAAGTCGCTCGCCGCGAGGCCGAAGAGTCCGGCAGCGGCATGTACTTCATCTGAGGAGGGTCTGTCCGCCCCCGAGGCGCGGGCGGGCCGGTGGGGGCCCGCCCGCGCAGTCCGGAGATCAGCAGGTCTTGCTGACGCTGATCGCCGGGATGGTGGCGCTGCTGGTGTTCGTGATCCTCATGATCCCAACCTCCTTGGGGTAACCTGCAATACCCAAGTACTACCCCGTACTTTCATTTAATAGAGAGACGCTCAGGCAAATCTGATGAGCGCGGCTGGGACGGATTGGCCAGGAGTTAAAGCCCTGATGCGGGTGGCGGCGATCCCTCCTAGACTCCCCGCGATGCGGATCGGAGCGGAGGCATCGGCCGTCGTCGGCAACACCCCGATGGTCGTGCTCGACCGGATGGCGGAGGGCGGCCAGGTCTGCGTCAAGCTCGAGTACTTCAACCCCGGGGGCTCGGTCAAGGACCGGATCGGGGTGGCGATGATCGACGCCGCCGAAGAGGAGGGCCTGATCGAGCCCGGCCGCGCGGTGGTGGTCGAGCCGACCAGCGGCAACACCGGCATCGCCCTCGCGATGGTCTGCGCCGCCCGCGGCTACGAGCTGATCCTGACCCTGCCGGAGGGGATGAGCCGCGAGCGCGGCAAGTTGCTGCGCGCCTACGGAGCCGAGGTCCGCGAGACGCCCTCGCTGGGCGGGATGAACGAGGCCGTCGCCCTGGCCGAGGAGATCCGCGAACAGCGCAAGGGCTTTATGCCGATGCAGTTCTCCAACCCGGCCAACCCTGCGATTCACCGCCAGACCACGGCGGAGGAGATCTGGGAGCAGACCGAGGGGGAGATCGGCGCCTTCGTATCCGGCGTCGGCACCGGCGGCACGATCACCGGCGTCGGCCAGATGCTGAAGGAGCGGGCGCCGGAGGCGCTGGTGGTGGCGGTCGAGCCGGCCGGCTCGCCGGTCCTCTCCGGCGGTGCCCCCGGTCCGCACAAAATCCAGGGCATCGGCGCCGGCTTCGTGCCCGAGATCCTCGACCGCGAGGTAATCGACGAGATCGTCGCGGTCGACGACGAGGACGCGCTGGAGACCGCCCGCCGCGTCGCCAAGGAGGAGGGGGTGCTGGCCGGGATCTCCGCCGGCGCCAACATCTGGGCCGCGCTCGAGGTCGCGGTGCGGCCGGAGATGGCGGGGAAGAGGGTTGTGACGATCGTCTGCGACTCGGGCGAGCGCTACATGTCCTTACCCTTCTTCTCACCATGAGCCGCTGGAAGAGGGTCGTGAAGGAGATCCGCGCCGACCTCAAGGCGGCGCGCGACCGCGACCCTGCCGCCCAGGGCGTCTCCAGCTTCGAGATCCTCACCAGCTGGGCCGGGGTGCAGGCGCTGCTCGCCCACCGCGCCGCCCATGCGCTGCTCGAAGCCGGCGTGCCGCTGCTGCCGCGGGCGATCGCCTACCTGACCCGCTCGGTGACCGGGGTCGAGATCCATCCTGCCGCCCGAATCGGCAAGTCCTTCTTCGTCGACCACGGCTCCGGGGTGGTGATCGGCGAGACCGCCGCGATCGGCGACTGCGTCACGCTCTACCAGGGGGTGACCCTGGGCGGAACCGGGTTCCAGCCCGGCAAGCGGCACCCGACCCTCGGCGACAACGTCACCGTCGGCTCCGGCGCGAAGCTGCTGGGGCCGATCGCGGTCGGCGACGGGGCGAAGATCGGCGCCAACACGGTCGTGGTCGAGGACGTCCCACCCGGCGCCACCGTGGTCGGCAACCCCGGCCACCCGGTGCGGCTCGAGGGGCGCAGGGTCGAAGGACCCGACGCCGACTGGATCCACCTGCCGGACCCGATCGCCGACGCGATCAAGGCTCTCTCGGAGCGGATCGCCGACGTCGAGAAGCGCCTGGCGCAGCTGGACGGCGGCAACGGCCCGAGCGCCGAGACGGCGAAGATCGAGCCCCGCACCGGCCGCTCCTCGGCCGGCGGCTGAGGCGGGGCGCTTTTCCGTCCCCCCGGGACGCAAAAGCGCCCCGGGAGACCCCGCCGCGCCCATGGCTATGCTCGCTTGGTGAGCCTCCAAGAGCAGTTCGACGCCGAACCCGAGGCGCCAGCTTCCGGCTCCGGCGCTCCCACCGAGCCCGGTGCCGACCGGGTCGAGCGGCTGCTCTCGGGGCTTAACGGCCCCCAGCGGGAGGGGGTCGTGCACGGCGACGGGCCGCTCCTGGTCCTCGCCGGCGCCGGCTCGGGCAAGACCCGGGTGCTGACCCACCGGATCGCTTACCTGCTCGCCACCGGCGCCGCCCGCCCCGGCGAGATCCTCGCGATCACCTTCACCAACAAAGCCGCGGCGGAGATGCGCGAGCGGGTCGGCCAGCTGATCGGCCGCTCGGTGCGGGCGATGTGGGTCACGACCTTCCACTCGGCCTGCGCGCGGATGCTGCGGGTCGACGCCGAGCGGCTCGGCTACTCGAAGGGGTTCACGATCTACGACCAGGCGGACTCGCTGCGGATGCTGAAACGCTGCCTGACCCAGCTCGGGGTCGACCCGAAACGGTTCCCGCCGCGGGCGATCCAGTCGAAGATCTCCGGCGCCAAGAACCAGCTGATCGACTCCGACTCCTACAACGACGCCGCCCACGGCGAATTCGAGGAGATCGTCGCCGAAGCCTTCCCGCTCTACGAGAAGCGGATGCGGGAAGCCAACGCGATGGACTTCGACGACCTCCTGGTCCGCACCGTCAACGTGATCGAGCTCTTCGAGGACGTCCGCGAGCGCTGGCGCCGCACCTTCCGCCACGTCCTCGTCGACGAGTACCAGGACACCAACCACGCCCAATACCGGCTGCTGCAGCTGCTCGCCTCCGAGCACGGCAACCTGATGGTGGTCGGCGACGAGGACCAGTCGATCTACGGCTTCCGCCACGCCGATGTCTCCAACATCCTCGACTTCGACGAAGACTTCCCCGGGGCCGAGGTGGTCAAGCTCGAGCAGAACTACCGCTCGACCCAGACGATCCTCTCCGCCGCCAACGCCGTCGTCGAACGCAACCGCGAACGACGGCCGAAGGAGCTGTGGAGCGATGGGGACGAGGGCGGGAAGGTCCAGCTCAACGAGCTGACCGACGAGCACCAGGAGGCGCGTTGGGTCGCGGGCGAGATCGAACGGCTGGAAGAGGAGGACGGGGTCGCCCGTTCCGAGGTCGCGGTCTTCTACCGGACCAACGCGATGAGCCGGGTGCTGGAGGACACGCTGCAGCGCTTCGACGTCTCCTACCAGGTGATCGGTGGCACCAAGTTCTACGAACGGGCCGAGGTCAAGGACGCGATCGCCTATCTCAGCCTGCTGGTCAACCCGGCCGACCTCGTCTCCTTCACCCGGGCGGTCAACTCGCCACGGCGGGGGATCGGCAACACGACCCAGGGCCGGATCGCCTCCCACGTCAACACCACCGGCCAGCCGGTCTGGGAGGTGATCGAACGGGTCGAGGAGGTGCCCGGGCTGAGCGGTGCCGCGATCAAGGCGGTCGGCCGCTTCTACGAGACGATGGCCGGGCTGCGCGAACGCGCCGACGAAGGCGGGCCGGTGGCGACTCTGCTGGAGGCGGTGCTGCACGAGACGGGCTACCTCGAAGCTCTGGCGGCGGAGCGGACGATCGAGGCCGAAGGCCGGGCGGAAAACCTGGAAACGCTGATCGGCGGCGCCGCCGAGTTCGACATCGAGCGCGAACGCGAGGGGGAGAGCGAAATCTCGCCCCTGGAGGAGTACCTGCAGCAGATCTCGCTCTACAGCGAGCAGGACGGGCTCAGAGACGAACAGGAGCTGGTGACGCTGATGACCCTCCACAACGCCAAGGGGCTGGAGTACGACACGGTCTTCATCGTCGGCTGCGAGGAGGGCGCCTTCCCGCACATGCGGGCGCTGGAGGAGGGGGGCGAAGAAGAGGAGCGCCGCCTCTGTTACGTCGGCATCACCCGCGCCCGCAAGCGGCTCTACATGACCTGGGCGAAGGAGCGGCGGCTGTTCGGCCGCGCCGAGTACAACCTGCCCTCGCGCTTCGTCGACGAGCTTCCCCCCGAGCTGACCGAGAGCCACTCGACCGCGGCCCGCAGCCTCGGCACCAGCTGGAGCACCTCGGTGAGCAGCGAGGTGACGCCGGCGCAAGGGGTCGACCCTGGTCCGGCCCTGGAGCTGCAGACCGGCGACGACGTCGTCCACGCCAGCTTCGGCGACGGGGTGGTGACCGGGGTCGAGCCGGGCGGAGTGATCATCGTCCGCTTCTCCAGCGACGGTTCCGAGCGCAAGCTGATGGCCGATTACGCCCCGGTCAGGAAGCGGTAGGCGATGGCGGCGCGGGTGATCGACGGCAAAGCGGTGGCCGCCGCGGCCCGCGAGCGGGTCAAGGCCGACGTCGCCGCCTTCACCGAGGAGCAGGGCCGGGCGCCGGGGCTGGCCACGGTTCTGGTCGGCGAGGACCCGGCCTCCGAGGTCTACGTACGCAACAAGCGGCGGCTCTCCGAGGAGGTCGGGATGCGCTCCGTCCACCATGGCATCGACGCCTCGGTTTCCGAAGACGAGCTGCTGGGCTTGGTCGGCGAGCTGAACGCCGACGACGGCGTCGACGGGATCCTCGTCCAGCTGCCACTGCCCGCCCACATCGACGAGGACGCGATCGTCGCCGCGATCGACCCGGCCAAGGACGTCGACGGGCTGACCCCGGTCAATGCTGGCCGGCTCGCCCACGGCGATCCCAACCTGGTGCCCTGCACGCCGCGCGGGGTGATGGAGCTGCTCGCCCACGAGGGGGTCGAGCTGGAGGGCGCCGAAGCCGTCGTCGTCGGCCGCTCGAAGCTGGTCGGGGTGCCGGTCGCCCGTCTGCTGCTGCTGGCAAACGCGACGGTGACGACCTGCCACTCGCGCACCCGCGATCTGGAGGCCGTCTGCCGACGCGCCGACGTGCTGATCGCCGCGGTCGGGGTGCCAAGGCTGCTGGGCGCCGGGGCGGTCAAGCCCGGCGCGGTGGTGATCGACGTCGGCGTCAACCGCCTCGAGGAGGGGCTGGTCGGCGACGTCGATTACGAGCCGACGGCTGCCGTCGCCGCCGCGATCACGCCGGTGCCGGGCGGCGTCGGCCCGATGACCATCGCGATGTTGCTCTCCAACACCTTGCAAGCCGCCCGCCAGCGCGCGGCCGGGTAGGAAACCCGACTATCTGCGTCGAAGTCACGCTTGATGCAGTTATAGGGTCGTCTCGACCCACCCCAAACTCCGAGGAGGAGACAGATGGACAGGCTCAGTACGGGGGAGAAGATCGCCGGCGGGTCGGCCGTCCTTCTCTTCATTTTCATGTTCTTCGACTGGTTCAAGGTTGAAGTCTCCGGAACCGGCGGCTTCTTCGGCGGCAGTCTCGGCGGCGACGCCTGGGAATGGTTCACCTGGATCGACCTGTTGCTCCTGCTGACCGTGATCGTCGCGATCGTCGTCGTGGTCGTGCGGGTCAGCGACGCGCTCTTCGAGCCGCCGGTCTCGCTCAACGCGATCGTCACGGTCCTCGGCGGCCTCTCGGTCCTCTTCGTCCTTTACCGGGTCATCGACCCTCCGGGGGGCAGCGAGCAGTTCAGCGGCGTCAGCATCGACGTCGGTCGTCAGCTCGGCGTCTACCTCGGCCTGCTTGCCTCCGCCGGCATCGCCTACGGCGGATATCGAGCGATGCAGGAAGAGGGGACCTCGTTCGGCGAGATCGGCGACCAGCTCTCCAGCAGCGGCGGTCCCGGTGCCGGCCCGCCGCAGCCGCCCAGCTCTACGCCGCCGTCTCCACCGCCGCCCCCGCCCCCGAGTAGCTGACGGGGGAATCGCCCCCGGCAATTTCCCGGGAGACCTGCTTCGCGAAAGCGATGATGGTCATCATCGGGTTGACGCCGGGGGCGGTCGGGAACAGCGAGGCGTCGGCGACGTAGAGCCCCGGCGTCCCGTTGACGGAACCGTCGGGGGCGCAGACGCCACGGCGCGGGTCGGCTGAGATCCGGGCCGTCCCCATCGGGTGGAAGGCCTCCAGTCGCAGCTCCGAGGCCTTGAAGCGGGTGGCCTCGAAGGTCGCCAGGTCGCCCGGCTTCAGGACCCCGACCCGGGGGATGTTCGGGTAGACCTCGGTGGCGCCGGCGGCGAAGTGGACTTCCGCCGCGCGGGCGATGCCGAAGACGGTCTTGCGGGTGTCCTCGTCGTTGAGGCTGTAGGAGGCGCGGAGCGCCCCTTCGTTGGCGAGGCCGACGGAGCCGACCGAGACGTCGCGCAACTGCACGCCGATCGAGCCGATGCGGCCGAAGTTGAGGATCGAGCGCTGGTGCTCCTGTCCGGTGCCGACCAGCCAGGCGCCACCGAAGGCCAGCGGCGTGAAGGTCGCCTCCAGCAGCACGCCGCGCTCGTGCTCCCACTCGTCGACGTAGTAGCTCTGCATCACGCCCTCCCAGCCGTGCACGTCCTCCTCGTAGCGGGCGCCGACCCAGCAGGCGGGGTGGATGTGGAGGTTGCGGCCGACCTGCTTGCCGCCGAGGCCCGAGCGCAGCAGCAGCTCCGGGGTGCCGAGGGCGCCGCCGGCGGCGATCACGGCGCGGCTGGCGCGGACGGTGAAGGGGCGGCTGCGGCCGCTCTCGTCGCGGGCCGAGCAGGCAATGCCGACCGCGCGCCCGTCCTCGGTCAGCACCCGCTGCGCTTCGACCCCGGCGCGGACCCGCGCCCCGGCGGCGACCGCCCGCGGCAGGTAGCTGACGTGCATCCCGCGCTTGGCGTCGATCGCGCAGCCGTAGGGGCAGGAGCTGCACTGGACGCAGTTGCCGGCATTGCGGGAGATCGGCCCGCTGCTGATGCCGAGGGCTTCGGCCCCCTCCATCGCCAGCTGCCCGTTGCGCCCCATCGTGTCGGGGTCGAGCGGGGTGACGCGAAGGAACTCCTCGGCCTCGGCGAAGTCCGCGTCGAGGTCCCGCGCCCAGGGGATCCCGAACTCGTTGCGCCAGCCGTCGAGGATCTCGTCCGGGGCGCGGAAGCAGGTGCCGGAGTTGATCACCGTGGTGCCGCCGATCACCTTTGCCACCGGGATCGGGATCGGCGGTTTGCCTTCGGCGATCGTCAGCCCGGCTTCGCGGTAGAGCTCGGAGATCGCCTCGAGGCGGCCGGCGGGGTAGTTGTCGCGGTTGTAGTGGTCGCCGGCCTCGAGCACGAGGACGTCGAGCCCGGCCTCGGCCAGCATCGCCGCCGCCACGGCGCCGCCGGCGCCGGAGCCGACGATCGCCACCTCGCACTCCTCGCCCTCGCCGCGGGCCACGGTGTCGCCCAGCGAGCCGGCGGGCTCGGGCAGGGTGCCGTCGGCCAGCGCGCAGTCGGTCCTCACCCCGATCCGCGCCTCGACCTCGGGCGCGACCGCGTAGCCGAGGGTCGAGAACAGCTTCGCCATCAGCAGCAGGTCGTGGTGCAGGGGGAAGCTCGAGCGCTCGAGCTTGGCGAGGAAGTCGTCGGCGGCCTCGGGGTCGAGCTTGCTGAAGCGCCAGGGGAAGGGCAGCCACTCGAAGGCGCGCAGGCCGAGGCGCAGCCGCAGCAGCACCCGCGGCGAGAGCGAGCGGAGGAACTCGGCCACCGGGCCGGAGACGTCGATGTCGCGCTCTGCCGCCGGCAGGCCGTCGATTCCCGGTGCCTGCGCGGCGCAGATCGCGCTCAGGGTCCGTTGCTCAGCGGCCGAGAGCCCTGGCGGGCGCTGTCAACCGGGAGCGGCGGGGCGGCCGACGCGGCCCGCCAGCACCCACAGCCAGAGCGCCAGCAGCGCCAGGAAGCCGTCGACGAGGAAGTTGAGCAGGTAGATGAAGACCTCTTCCTGGACGACGAAGAAGGCGAGCGAGCCGAGCGAGGACGCGGTCTTGCCGGCGGCGAGGATCAGCAGCAGCGGCCGGTAGCGGACGACGTCGGCCTGGGCGACGAGGCAGATCCCGGTGATCACCGTCATATAGGCGAAGGCCAGCGCCAGCCACAGGTACTCCTGGGTGTGGGGGGCGCGGTGGTCGTTGCCGAACCATTCGCCGACGTCGGAGATGACGTCGAGGACGCCGCTGGGGACGAGCAGGAAGAGCAGGCCGACGACCGCGAAGCTGACCGCGAGCAGGCGGAGATTGAGGACGACGAATTTCTCAGCGCGGGGCCCCTGCATTGGCGGCACTCTAACTGGCTGGGCAGCCAGTTTCCATACCGACCTAGAATCCCGCCGGTGATCGACCGAGACCAGGTGCTGCACGTCGCCAGGCTGAGCCGCCTGCGCCTTTCCGAGGCGGAAGTGGAGACGATGGTCGGCGAGCTGTCGGGAATCCTCGAACACGTCGACCGGATCGGCAACCTCGACCTGGAGGGGGTCCAGCCGACCTCGCACGTGGTCGCGCTGGAGAACGTCCTCCGCGCCGACGAGCCCTGGCAGAGCCTGCCGCGCGACGTCGCCCTCGCCTCGGCGCCGGAACCGCAGGACGGCGCCTTCCGCGTCCCCTCGCCGCAGGCCGAATAGATGACCGACCTGCTTGCACTGACCGCCCTCGAGGCGCACGAGGCGATGGTTTCCGGCGACCTCGACGCGGCCGAGTACACCGCCGCCTGGCGCCAGGCGGCCGCCGGCGACGAGCTGAACGCCTACCTCTGGCGCGACGAGAGCGGCACCGAGGCGCCGGCGATCGCGGTCGAGCGCGACTGCATCGCACCGATCGCGGTCAAGGACATCTTCACCACCGAGGGGGTGCCGACCACCGCCGGCTCGCGCATCCTCGAGGGCTACCGTCCGCCCTACACCGCGACCGCCGTCCGCAAGCTGATCGAGGCCGGCGCCCCGATCCTCGGCAAGACCAACATGGACGAGTTCGCGATGGGATCCTCGAACGAGAACTCGGCCTACGGGCCGGTCCTCAACCCCTGGGATCGCGAGCGGGTGCCGGGCGGCTCCTCGGGCGGCTCGGCGGCCGTGGTCGCCGGCGGCCTCGCCCCCTGGTCGATCGGCACCGACACCGGCGGCTCGATCCGCCAGCCCGCCGCCTTCTGCGGGATCGTCGGCCTCAAGCCCACCTACGGCGCCATCTCCCGCTACGGCATGATCGCTTTCGCCTCCTCGCTCGACCAGTGCGGGCCGCTGACCCGGACGGTCAGCGATGCCGCCCTGCTGCTGGGGATCCTGCAGGGGCGCGACCCGCTCGACTCGACCTCGGTCGGGATCGAGGGCGGCATCTCCCTGCCCGGCCGCGAGGATCTCTCCGGGCTGCGCTTCGGCGTCCCCTCCGAGCTCGCCGGCGACGACCTTGACGCCGGCGTGCGCGAGGTCTTCGAGCAGACGCTGAAGCAGATCGAGGCGCTCGGCGGCGAGATCGCCGAGGTCTCGCTGCCGAGCAGCGAGCACGGGATCTCCGCCTACTACGTGATCGCCCCGGCCGAGGCCTCCTCCAACCTCGCCCGCTACGACGGCGTCCGCTACGGGATGCGGGCCGGCGGCGACGGCGACCTGATCGAGATGTACGAGACGACCCGCTCGGAGGGCTTCGGGCCCGAGGTCAAGCGGCGGATCATGCTCGGCACCTACGCGCTCTCCTCCGGCTACTACGAGGCCTACTACGGCCAGGCGCAGAAGGTCCGCACCCGCATCGCCCAGGACTTCGACGGCGCCTTCGCCGACGTCGACTTCGTCGTCACCCCGACCGCCCCCTCGGTCTCCTTCAAGCTGGGGGAGAAGAGCGACGACCCGCTGGCGATGTACCTGAACGACTTCTTCACCGTGCCGATGAGCCTCGCCGGCATCCCCGCGATCTCGATCCCCGCCGGCCTCGCCGAGCCGGAAGGCGGCGGCCCGCAGCTGCCGGTCGGGTTCCAGATCGCCGCCCCGGCCTTCGCCGAGCAGCGCCTGCTCGACGCCGCCTACGCGCTCGAGCAGGGGATCGGCTTCGACACCCGTCCGGGAGGCGCCGATGGCTGACCTGGAAGCGGTGATCGGGCTGGAGATCCACGTCCAGCTGGCGACCAGGACGAAGATGTTCTGCGGCTGCGAGCTCTCCTTCGGCGACGAGCCGAACGTCCACACCTGCCCGATCTGCCTCGCCCACCCGGGGGTGCTGCCGGTGCCGAACGAGCAGGCGATCCTCTACGCGCTGCAGATCGGAGAGGCGCTGAACTGCGAGATCGCCCCCCGCTCGATCTTCCACCGCAAGAACTACTTCTATCCCGACAGCCCAAAGGCCTACCAGATCAGTCAGTACGACATCCCGATCTGCGGCGCCGGCCGGCTCGGCGAGGTTCGCATCCACCGCGCCCACCTCGAGGAGGACGCGGCGAAGACGATCCACGTCGGCTCCTCGGGCCGGATCCACGGCTCCGCCGCCTCGCTGGTCGACTTCAACCGCGGCGGCACGCCGCTGGTCGAGATCGTCACCGAGCCCGACCTGCGCGACCCCGCCGAAGCCGCCGAGTGGGCGCGGCTGCTGCGCGAGACGGTGCGCCAGCTGGGGGTCTCCGACGTCAACATGGAGGAGGGGAGCCTGCGGGTCGACGCCAACATCTCGGTCCGGCCGGTCGGCAGCGAGGAGCTGGGGACCAAGACCGAGCTGAAGAACATGAACAGCTTCCGCTTCCTCCAGCGCGGGATGGAAGCCGAGTACGCCCGCCAGTGCGCGCTGGTCGAAGCGGGGGGGACGGTCGAGCAGGAGACGCTGCACTTCGACCCGGCGAGCGGCAGCCTCACCTCGCTGCGCTCGAAGGAGGAGGCGCACGACTACCGCTACTTCCCCGAGCCTGACCTGGTGCCGCTGGCGCCGACCGAGGCGATGCTGCGCGAGGCCCGCAAAGCGCTGCCCGAGCTGCCGGTGGCGCGGATCGAGCGTTACGAAAAGGAGCTGGGGCTCGAATCCGACCCGGCGCGGCTGTTCGGCCGCGAGCCGGAGATGGCGTCCTACTTCGAGGCGGCCTGCGCTGAGGCGGGCGAGGCCGAGCCGCGGACGATCGCCAACTGGATCACCGGCGACCTGACCGCCGAGCTGCGCAAAGGGGACGTCGAAGAGGACTTCGCCGACCCCACCGTCCCGTCCGCGAGCCTCGCGCGCCTGGCCGAGCTGGTGGCAGCGAAGAAGATCTCCCACGGCAGCGGCCGCCAGGTGCTGGCGATCCTCGTCGCCGAGGGCGGTGACCCGGCCGAGATCGTCGAGCGCGAGGGCCTCGCGCAGATGGAGAGCGACTCAGGCGAGCTGGAGGCCATCGTCGAGAAGGCGATGGCCGACAACCCCGACGCCGTCGCCAAGATCCGCGAAGGCAACGGAAAGGCGATCGGCGCCATCGTCGGCGCCGTCATGCGCGAGACCAAAGGCCGCGCCGACGGCGGCGAGGTCAACCGCCTGATCCAGGAGAAGCTCTAAAGCGGCAACAGCCTTGAGCCGCGGTCGTCTGGCTAGGTGTCGTGATGGCGACGGGCGCGCAGGCGCTCCCGCGACGAAGGCTGCTCGTTCTTCTGCGCGATGTACTGCTGTGCGATTGAGGCGAGCAGCGCGACGAACACGCCGATCCCGGTGAGGATGTAGAAAATCGTGAATATCTCGGTGCCGGCAGACGTTGGGTGAAGGTCGCCGTAACCCACCGTGGTCAGGGTCACGACAGAGAAGTAAAGGGCCTCGATGATGGTCCAGTCCTCAAAGCGCCAATAGAAGATCGTCCCCGTCAGCACCAGTGCTGCTGCGACGAAAGGCAGTGCTTTGGTCTCGGGGTCGTGCCAGACACCGGCCACGGCCCGTGCGAGTCCCCGGAAGGCGAGGACCAAGGGAAGCATAAGGACCGGATTCGCCAGATCCATGCGGTTTCCTGGGCTTGGCGACGCTTGTGGCTCCTACGTCTCAAGTGTGGGTTGGTACTTTGTAACAACGTGTTACAAGCGTGCTAGGTTGGACCCATGGCTTGGAACGTGGTGATCGCTGGTGGTGGGTTTGGAGGCGCTGCGGCTGCGCGGGAGCTGGAGCGGGCGATGCCGAAACAGTCGGCGCGGCTGGTGCTGGTCAACGAGACGAACTTTGCGCTGTATACGCCGTTCCTGCCGGAGGCCGCGGCCGGGACCTTGGAGCCGCGGCACGTGGTGACGCCGCTGCGGGAGATCCTCAACCGCACCTATCTGCGACTGGGCTCGATCGTCGGCCACGACCCCGAGGCGAAGACCGTCACCCTGCGGGCCAAGTACGGCGAAACCGAGCAACTGCCCTACGACCAGTTGCTGCTCTCGATGGGCTCGGTCTCGCGGGTATTGCCGGTGCCGGGCCTGGCCGAGCACGCGGTCGGGTTCAAGAGCCTGGCCGACGCGATCTATCTCCGCAACCACGTGATCGAGACGCTGGAGGAAGCAAACGCGACCGAGGACCCGAGGCGCCGCGAACAGCTGCTCACCTACGTCTTCGTCGGCGGCGGCTACGCCGGCCTCGAGGCGCTGGCCGAGCTGCAGGACTTTGCTGCCGACGCGATGGACAGCTACCCGCGCGCCCGCCTGCACGGGATGCGCTGGGTGCTGGTCGAGGCGACCGACCGCGTCCTGCCCGAGATCGACCGCGACCTGGGCGAGTACGCCCTGCGCGAGCTGCGCGGCCGCGGGATTGACATCCGCCTCGGCACCACGCTCGAGGAGGTGACCGCAGACAGCGCCCGCCTCTCGACCGGCGAGGTGCTGCCGAGCAGGACCGTGGTCTGGACCGCCGGCGTCGCCCCGCAGCCGATCCTCAAAGAGCTGAGCGTGCCGCTCGACGAGCGCGGCCGGGTCCAGGTCGACTCCTACCTGCGGGTGCAGGGGATGGACTCGGTCTGGGCGATCGGCGACTGCGCCGCGGTCCCGGACCCGAGCGGCGGCACCTCACCGCCGACCGCGCAGACCGCCGTGCGGCAGGGACCGGTCGCGGCGCGCAACATCGCCGCCGAGCTCGGCATCGGTTCTCCCAAGCCCTACGCCTACAAGTCCGAAGCGGCTTTCGTCAACCTCGGCCGCTACAAGGCCGTCGGCAAGATCGGCAACCGCACCTTCCGCGGTTTCCCCGCCTGGTGGATGGCCCGGACCTACCACATGAGCCAGATCCCGGGCTCCGCTCGCAAGGTGCGCGCGGTGCTCGACTGGACCGCCGGCCTGCCGTTCCGTCGCGACCTCTCCGAGGTCGGCACGATCGGCCACCGCAAGCCGCTGGCCTGACCCGCCTATTCGACGAGCAGCGTCGTCGCCATCCCTTTTTCCTCGTGTTCGGGGAGGGAGCACCAGAGGCGGTATTTACCGGCCGTCAGGTCGAAGCCGGCGACGCTGCGCTGCAGCGAGGCGGTTTCGGGGATCTGGTGCGGTTCGCCTTCGTCGCCTTCCAGTCGCAGGTTGAGGTTGTGTGGATCTTCGCCCTGGTTGTTGAGTTCGATCGTCACTTCGCCGGCTTTGACGCTGGGCCGCGAGAGGACGAAGTAGAACTCGGCCGCTTTGACCGACAGCCGGTTCGCTTCCGGTTCTGGCTCCGGCGCGGGGGGCGTCGGCGGGGCGGGTGCCGGTGCGGCGACGACGGGCGCGGTCGCCAGTGGCTCGCAGGTCCACCAGCGCTTCCAGCGCACCACCCGTCGCAGCTTGCCGTGGCGCCAAACCCTTTTCACCACTCGCTTGGCGTGTCGCTGCCAGGTGCAGTCGGCGGCCGCGGCCCGCTCGGGCGCCAGCGGGGCCGCGCCGGGCTGGGCGACGAGGGAGGCGACCAGCGCGAAGGAGACCGCCAGAACTGCCGCCAGGGCCAGCCGCGCGCCGCTCCGCCTCACGGCTTCACCAGCACCGGCCGGGCGAAGCCGGAGGCGCCGGGGATGATCGCTTCGGCGTCGAAGCCGAGCCACTGCTCGAGCAGCGAGCAGTACATGCCCGCGGAAGTCGCTGGTCGCCCGCAGGTTGTCCTGCGGGTCAAGTGTGGTCAGGCCGGGGAATTCGCCGACCATCTGGCCTTTGGCCTGCGAGCCGATCACGAAGGCACAGCCGGCGGCGCCGTGGTCGGTGCCGAGCGAGCCGTTCTCCTCCGGCCGGCGCCCGAACTCGCTCCACATCTCGACCATCACCCGGTCGGCGAGGCCGCGCGCTTCGAGATCGCGCTGGAAGGCGAGAATCCCGTCGCAGGTCTCGCGCAGGTTGTTCTGGAGATCGGTGGCCTGGTCGGCGTGGGTGTCGTAGCCGCCGGGGGCGCGGATCGTCACCACCCGCATCGGCAGGCCGAAGGCGATGTAAGCGGCGAGGCCGGCGAGCTTGTGCGAGAACCAGGTGTCCGGGTAGGCGACCGGGCTGCTGAAGTCTCCGACCCCGTCCAGGTCCTGGCGCAGCTTGTCGGTCTGCGAGGTGGCGCGCCGCACCTGGCCCATCGCCGGCGACTCCACCGGCAGCGAGCCGAAGCGGGCGAAGCTGCGGAACATCTCTTCCTCGACCGGGTCGCCCACCCGCGACCAGAGGTCGTAGCCGTCGACGCTGTCGATCGCCGCCACCGGCTTTTCCGCGGTGGCGATCATCGGCGAGAGCGAGCCGTCGAGCGAGAGCCCCTGCAGCGGGTTTTCGTCGTCGCCGACGGCGTCGATGTAGCGGCCCAGCCAGCCGGTCCGGTAGCCGACCTGCAGCTCGCCGATCTCGTAGTAGTGGCGGGAGGTGAAGTGGGACTGGTCGGGATGGTCGTAGCCGATCGCCGGGAAGGCGCTGACCTTGCCCTCGCCGTGCAGGGTCGCCAGCGCCGCCGCCGAGGGGTGCCACTGCAGGCTCGGGTCCTCGCTGAAGGTCGGCGCCGGCGCCGGGCGCCAGTTTCAGGTTCGGGCGCAGCTGCTGGTAGCGCGCGTCGTTGACGGGGGCCAGCACGCTGAGCGCGTCGATGCCGCCGTCGAAGAAGACCGAGATGAGGATCTTGTCGGTCGGGGCCGCCTGCGCGATCCCGGTCTCGAAGGCCGAGAGCGGGATCTTCGAGGCGCCGTAGACCGCCAGCGCCAGGCCGGCGCTGCGGGAGAGGAACTTGCGTCGCGAGAGGCCGGTGCCGGCCGGCTCGGGCATCCCCGGCTCGATCGCCGGCAGCCCTTTGCCCGCTTCGGCGGCGGCCGAGCGCAGCAGCTGCGAGCGGGTGTAGCCGCTGCAGCAGGAGTGGCTCTGGTGGCGCGGGCTCATTGCAGGACCATGTCCGGGCTGACGCCGATCAGCTGCAGGAGCGCGTTCTGGCGCATCGCCCGGTAGGGGCCTTTCTGCCAGTCGGCGACGATCAGTTTCTCGCTGCGGGTGGCGAGGTCGAGCAGCTCGGCGCGGTGCTCGGAGCGCAGCGCCGGCGAGCTCCAAGAGGCGATCGCCTTGTCGAGCGCTTCCTCGGGGGTCTCGGTGGTGCTGTAGGGCGCGCCCCAGACGTCGGCCGAGATCTCCTCCAGCGCGTAGGTGACCATCAGCCAGCGGGCCCGCATCCGCGAGGTGTCGAGCCAGCGGTTGTCGTCCCAGCCGGAGACGTTGGGCGGCCAGAAGAGCTGCTGGCCGGCCTGGTCGCAGACGTACACCCAAGCCGTGGTGTCGATCCCGCGGCCCAGCGCCCGCAGCATCGAGGCGAGCTGAACGACCGGCGGCTTCACCATCGGCGGCCCCTCGTAGAGCTCGGGGCTGGTCAGGATCGCCTCCAGGACCGGCAGGATCTGCCAGCCGGAGTTGACGTAGGTCTGGATCAGCGTGTCGCGAACGCTGGCCGAGGGCGGCGCCGGGATGAAGTAGCTCCACAGCTTCTCGACGAAGAAGGAGGGATGGAGGGGGTTTTCGACGCAGAGACGGCAGGCGTCTTCCCAGCCCCAGTTGCCCGCTTTGCCGAACACGGTCTTGACCCCCGTGTCGTGCCATTTCGGTTCGAAGCGGAAGTTGTATGCGCCTTCTTCGCTCGACCAGTCGTTGCGCCAGCCGGTCAGGGCGCGGGCTTGTTCGCGGATGTCGTCCTCGGTGTAGGCGCCGCGGTCGGCCCCGAGCGAGAACAGCTCCATCATCTCGCGGCCGTAGTTCTCGTTCGGCGCCCATTTGTAGTTTTCGTTGCCGTTCAGCCACTGCAGCATCGCCGGGTCGATCGTCACCGCCTTGAAGAGGTCGAGGAAGGAGCCGAAGCAGCGGCTGCGGAAGAGGTTCGACTGATCGATCATCTGCTGGGCTTTGGAGACGTTGGCGTTCGAGGTCGCGAACCAGTCGTGGAGGATCAGCGCCATCCGCTCGACCAGCGGCTGGCTGGTGCGGACCATGCGGTCGAGCCACCAGAGGTGGTCGTGGCCCCAGGCGTCGGCCGGGGCGAGCGGCTGGCCTTCGTCGTCGCGGGGGGCCGGGCCGCTGAGGACGGCGGGGCCGCTGGGCCGGGTCAGCGACTGCACCGCGCCGACGAGGCCGAGCGTGGTCAGCTGCTCGGCCTGACCGGGGACGGGGCCGAAGCCGGCCCGCTGCAGCAGCCGCACCGCCTGCGCGGTCCCGAAGGGTCCCTGGTAGGCGCCGGGCGGACGCTGGTCGAAGGGCGGGGGAGCGGCGGGCGCCGCCGCCACGGCCCGGCGCGCGGGTTTCTTGCCGGGGCCGCGGTAGTGCCCGCGTTTGGGCTTGTGGTGGTGGCGAAAGATGTACGCCTGGACCTTCCAGTCGCCCTGCCCGTCGGGGACCCAGCGGAAGTGCTTGTCCTTCCAGACCCGCCGACGCTTGCGCCGACCCTGTTTCGGCCTCGCTGCGACTGGTTTGTCCTGCGGGATCGCCATGCGCAAATAGGCCCCTGCGGGGCCTCACACTCTCCTCGGTATCGCAGACGGCGGCCTTGAGCGGCGCACCGTCCCCGCTGGACGTTAGGTCTAGTTCAGCTGAAGCGCAAGAATGAGGGCGTGGAGTACCTGGTGATCATCTTCTTCTTCGGCCTCGGCACCGGCATGATCGGCAGGGGCAAGGGCAGCTCGTTCTTCATCTGGTTCTTGATCGGGGCGGTGCTGCCGTTGCTCGGCCTGATCGCGGTCGTCCTCTACCGCGTCGACAAAGACGAACCCGAACGGCAGTGCCCGACCTGCCACAAGGCGCTGAAGCTCTACGTCCAGGTCTGCCCGCGCTGCGGCACCGACCTGTACCTGCCGGACCCGGCGGCCGTGCGCCACCCGGGTGTCAGGTAGCCGGCGCTCAGGCGAAGCGCTTGACGAAGGCCAGCGAGCGGTCGCAGACCTCGCGCCAGCCGCTGTCGATCGTCAGCGAGTGCCCCCGGTTCGGGACTTTCTCGATCTCGGTCACCGCCTCGCTGCGGCTCTGTTTCTTGTAAGAGGCGTTGGCGATCGCCCAGGGGACCGTGTGGTCCTTCTCCCCGTCGATGATCAGCAGCGGCCCGCGGGCCGGGTTCTTCGGGTCGAGCTTGGCCTCGGTGAACGGGTTGAGGTTGGCGTTCGCCATCTGCATCAGCGCCACTCCCGGGGCGGCGACGTGGTAGGTCTCGTACAGCGCCGTCGCCTCCTCGTCGTCGAGCGCGTTGGCCCAGCCGTACTTGAACTGGGCGAAGTTGAGAGTGACGGCGCGGCCGCGGTTGAGCGGGTTCTGCAGCACCGGTTTGGCCGAGCGCAGGGCGGAGAGCGGCAGCGGCAGGACGCCGCGGAAGGGGCCCGGGTCGATCGCCACCGTCGCCGCCGAGAGACCGCGGTCGGCGATCATCTGGCAAAGCAGGCCGCCGGTCGAGTGGCCGAGCACCGCCGGCTTCTTGTCCAGGCCCGCGATCACCTCTTCGGTGTGGTCGGCGATCATCCCCAGCGTCTTCTTGGCGAAGACCTCGGGATTGGCGCGCGCCTCCTCGACCGTGCGCGGGTCGTCGGGCCAGGTCGGCGTCAGCGGCGCGTAGCCGGCCTCCTCGAAGACCTCGGCCCAGCGGTCCCAGCTGCTCGGCAGCAGCCAAAGCCCGTGGATGAAGACGACGGGGGTGTTGCCGCTCGCGTTCGCCTTCTCTACTTCAGCCGCCTCGTACTCGGTGATCGACATCCTGATCCCTCCGTTGGTCGATCCCTGCCGCCACGCAGCCTTTCACGGCGGTCAAGTTGGTGCGAGGTGTTTTTTCGGTCTGGTGGCCCTCAGCGCAGCCACGTGCGGACGATCGCGTTGGCGAAGCCGGCGCCGTAGCGGAAAGCGGCGGGCTTCTTCGAGTGACCGTGGAGGCGCTGATCGACCGTGATCGGGACCTCCTTGGCGGGGATGCCGCGCTTGATCGCCTCGATCATGAACTCGGAGGTGTGGAACTGCTCCTGGCGCAGAACCAGCTGCGGCAGGACGGTGGTGCGGACGGCGCGATAGCCGTTGGAGCAATCGGTGACGTGGGTGCGGGTGATGAAGGAGACGAGGCGGTTGAAGAAGACGATCCCCAGCTCGCGGGCGAAGTGGTTGCGGTCGGCGTGGCCGAGGACGCGGGAGCCGTGGGCCATGTCGACCTCGCCGTCGACGATCGGCTTGACCAGCCGCTCCATCTCGTCGGGACGGTGCTGGCCGTCGGCGTCGAGGGTGACGACGATCAGAGCGCCGGATTCGACCATCAGCCGGTAGCCGGTCCGCAGCGCAGCGCCGCCGCCGCGGTTGGTGACGTGGCGGGCGACCGCGGCTCCGTGCTCGGCGGCGACGTCGCCGGTGCCGTCGCGGGAGCCGTCGTCGACGACCAGCACCGTCGGTGCCGACGCCGCAGACCGCGGCGGGGATCTGCCCGAGGACGGTGCCGATGTTCTCCGCCTCGTTGTAGGCGGGGATCAGGATCGCGATCTTGCCGCGGAAGCGCTCCGGCAGGCCGGCCTGGCGGAACTCCTCCCAGGCGAGGCCCTCGAGCGCGGCGGCCAGTTGGCGGCCGTTGCGCGCCGATTGCGATAGCGCCCGCAAGGTGAGCAGGAAGAGGATGAAGATGGCGAAGACGGCGAGGCCGAGGATGCGGCCGCCGTTGCCCTTCTCGAAGGAGAAGGCGGAGAGCAGGCCGTTGACGATTTCGGTCCCGGAGACGATCGCCAGGCCGAGGCCGGAGGCGATCAGGATCAGCACGTCGGCGTTGCGCAGCGAGCGCCGGCGGAGGACGGCGTAGGCGATCAGGAGGATCGCCAGCAGCACGCCGACGCTGCGCAGCGCCGTCAGTTCGGCGGGGAAGATGCCTGCTCTGAGGACCATTCGCGACCGGAGGATATGGCCGCGAGGCCCGTGGAGAGGGCGAGGCCGGCGAGCGGAAAGACCAGCGTCATCAGCACCTCGTTGCGCCGCGGTGCCGCCAGTGAGACCGCGCCGACCGCGGTGACGAGGGCGATCGGGGTCGCCAGGACGACCAGCTCCCACCAGCGGCGGCGCAGGCCGAGCAGGGCGAGACCGGCCAGGCCGAGCGCGACGAGGAGCACCTGGACGACGCGGCCGGCGGTGCTGCTCATCGCTTCGCCCGACCCCGCTGCTCCACATCCGCCCGACCTTGCGCGCGGTCATCGCCGCGTAGCCCCAGGGGTCTTCGCCGAGGTACTTGTCGAGGTTTTCCTTGCCGGCCTTGCCGAGCGCCTCGTCGCGGGTCAGGTCCGGGTGCTCCGTCTGGACTTCCTTGGCGACTTCGTCGAAGAGTTCGGTCGGGTTGACGTCGTCCAGCGCCGGCGGAGCCCGGCTCCAGGTCGCGACCGAGGTAGCGCTCGGCGAGGATCGCCTTCACCCGCTGGTATTCGCCGTCGGCCGGCAGGTAGGTGCCGACGTAGAGCGCCTTGCCGCCGCCGGTCGAGATCGGCACCACCCGGTCGAGAACGATCGCGTTGCGGACCGTCCAGGGCAGGATCGGCAGCGATCGAAGGCGACCAGCAGGACGCGGCGCCGGTCAGGCCGACGCTGCCAGTCGCGCCGCCGCCAGCTCGCGGACGCGGCGAGCACGACGAAGGCGACGCCGACGAACAGGTACTCGGGCCGGAACATCGCCGTCAGGCCGAAGAGGAAGCCGGGCAGCCAGCCAAGACCAGGTGCCGCCGCGGTCGGAGGCCCATAAGAAGGCGAGGATCGCCGCCGGCAGGGTCAGCATCGCCGGCGGCTCGCTCATCAGCTCGCCGGTGGTGTGGATGAACGGGGGGTAGACGGCGACCGCGAAGGCGGCGAAGAGGCCGACCCAGCGGCCCAGCTCGCGACCGCCCAGCCGCCAGCCGAGGGCGAAGACGACGAGGATCGTCGCCACCCCGAGCAGCGCCTCGACGATCCGCGCCGTCCCTTCCCGCGCGCCGCCGGTCGCGTAGTAGGCGGCGGCGTAGAGGAAGGGCGCCCCGGGCGACCAGTCGCTGGAGTCGCGGAATTCCGGCCCGCCGAAGCTCTGTTCCTCGTACAGGGCCTTGGAGAGCGCGTAGTAGGCGGCGCGAGTCGTCGGCGGGATGCTCGACCGGGTTGACGACCACGTAAGCGCGCACGACCAACCCCAGCGGCGCGATCGCCGCCAGCGCGATCAGCGTCCGCTTCCCGTAGCGCTGCGGCAACGCGCGGAACCAATGAGCGAGCGGCGTTCAAGGCGCGCCCAGGCTATCCGGGCTGCCGGGGCGCGATTGGTGACTTGACGTCGCTATAGCCGGCACGAACTCGCCAGTCGTGCGATGGCCGACGCTCGGCGAGCGCGGCGAGCAGCGGGACGAGCACCAGCACGCGCCGGGGCGAGGCGACGAGCAGGGCGCTGACCAGGGTGATCGCGAGGAGGATCGTGCCGATCAGCAGCGCCTCCCAGCGGCGGCGCCAGGCGAGCAGCGCCAGGCCGAGCAGGCCGAAGGCGACCAGTAGCCAGTGCAGGACCTCCCAGACCGGCTCGCGCATCACGTCCCGGGGCCCGTGCGACCAGATCCGCCAGACCTTGGCGGCGACGAAGCCGGCGTATTCGGCCGGCTCTTCGGTGATGTCGTCCCAGAGCTGTTCCTTGCCCAGCTTCGAGAGCGCCTGGTCGGTTTCCATCCCGGGATAGCGATCGGCGGCGAGGCGGGCGAGGATCTGCTCCAGTCGCAGTCGCTCGGCGTCCTGGGGCTGAAATAGGTCGGGATTTTCGGCAACCACCTCGGCCCCGACCTTTTCCGGATCCCCGTCCGAGGGCAGGTAGGTGCCGGCGATAGAGCACCTGCCCGCCGCCGGTGGAGATCGGCACGAAGCGATCGAGCGCGACCGCGTTGCGGACGGTCCAGGGGGCGACGATCACGACCAGGCCGAGCAGGAAGATCGCGGCGCGAACCAGTGACCGGCGCCAGTCGCCCCGCGCCTCTCGCGCGAACACCACCAGCGCCACGAGCACCGCAATCGCCAGGTACTCGGGCCGAGTCAACGCCAGCGCCCCGAACAGCGCCCCCGGCAGCAGCCACCGCCAGCGCCCGCCGTCCGCAAGCCCAGAGCACCGCCAGCACCCCGCCCGAGAGCAGCGTCGCCGCCAGCGGCTCGCTCATCAGCATCCCCTGGTACTCCAGCAGCGCGGGATAGATCGCCACGACCAAGGCCCCGATCAGCGCCGGGGCGACCCCTCCCAAACCGACCTCACTTGAACATGGGTCGGTTTGGCAGGGGTCGCGTCAGCCGCCTCCCGATCAAATACGCGAA
Source organism: uncultured Actinomycetes bacterium (assembly GCA_963850735.1). Taxonomy (GTDB): domain Bacteria; phylum Actinomycetota; class Thermoleophilia; order Solirubrobacterales; family 70-9; genus VAYN01. The sequence continues at coordinate 38,645 of CAWKMK010000003.1, read as the reverse complement.
CAGCACCGAGAGCGCCCCGACCAACGCCAGCACCACCCGCGCCAGCCGCTCATGCGCACCCGCCGCTGACCTTGTACAACCCCGCCACGAACAGCGGCAGCCCCGGCGAGTAGTTGCTCGACGGCTGCGTCGCCTGCGCGGCCCGACCGTGAACCCGCTCCCGCCCTCCAGGTTCCCGGCGATCGCCGCGTAGGCCTGGGCGTCGTAGACCGGCGCCCGCCCGTCCCAGGCCTCGCCGACCCGCAGCCCCAGGCCCAGCAGCAGGACCGCACCAGCGCGCAGAGGCCCGCCCGGCCCCCGTGTCGCGCCGCCAGTCCGCTTTCCATCGCCCGGATTCAACTAGGACGATCGGTCCCGCGCGCCGCCCGAGCGTTTAAAGCTGCCGCCCTCATGCGAATCCTCATCCTCGGGGGCGACGGCTATCTCGGCTGGCCGACCGCGCTCCGCTTCTCGGCCCGCGGCCACGAAGTCTCCGTCGTCGACAACTTCTCCCGCCGCCGCTGGCACACCGAACACGGCACCGCCTCGCTGACCCCGATCGGGGAGCTCGACGAGCGGATCGCCGCCTGGCGCGAGGTCTCCGGCGAGCAGATCCGCAGCTACGTCGGCGCGGTCGAGGACGGCGACTTCCTCGACGAGGTCGTCGCCGAGACCAAGCCCGAGGCGATCGTCCACTACGGCCAGCAGGCCTCGGCGCCGTTCTCGATGCTCTCGCGCGAGCGCGCGGTCGAAACCCAGCACGCCAACGTGATCGGCAACCTCAACCTGCTCTTCGCGATGCGCGACCACGTCCCCGACGCCCACCTGGTGAAGCTCGGGACGATGGGCGAGTACGGCCAGCCCGACATCGACATCGAGGAGGGCTACATCGAGATCGAGCACAAGGGCCGCAAGGACACCCTGCCGTATCCCGAAGCTGCCGGGCTCGCTCTACCACTGCTCCAAGGTCCACGACTCGACCAACATCCACTTCGCCTGCCGCACCTGGGGCCTGCGCGCGACCGACCTCAACCAGGGCGTCGTCTACGGCGTCGAGACCGAGGAGACCGCCCGCGACGAGCGCCTCGTCACCCGCTTCGACTACGACGAGCTGTTCGGCACCGTGCTCAACCGCTTCTGCGTGCAGGCGGTGATCGGCCACCCGCTGACCGTCTACGGCGCCGGCCACCAGACCCGCGGCTTCCTCAACATCCGCGACACCCTCGCCTGCGTCGAACTGGCGGCGCTGAACCCGGCCGACGCGCGGCGAGTTCCGCGTCTTCAACCAGTTCACCGAGCAGTTCTCGGTCCTGCGAGCTGGCCGGGCTGGTCAAGGAGGCGGGCGAGCACCTCGGCTACAGCGTCGAGATCCAGCACTACGAGAACCCGCGGGTCGAGAAGGAAGAGCACTACTACAACGCGATCCACACCAAGCTGCTCGACCTCGGCCTCGAGCCGACCCTGCTGGGCGAGGAGCTGGTCGAGTCGATCATCCACGCGATCGAGCGCCACAAAGGCCGCGTGATCGAGACCGCGATCGACCCGCAGACCCGCTGGAACCCGGCCAAATCGCCCGCTAGGCCAGGCCGTAGCGCCGCTGGTACCATCGCCAGTTCCTATGCGCGCCGCTGACACGTTGATGGAATCCCTCAAGGCCGAGGGCGTCAAGGACGTCTTCGGGATCCCCGGCGGGGCCAACCTGCCGACCTACGACGCGATGGTCGACGCGGACTTCCGCCACGTCCAGGTGCGCCACGAGCAGGGCGGCGGCCACGCCGCCGAGGGCTACGCCCAGGCCTCGGGCCGCGTCGGCGTCGCCTTCGCCACCTCGGGCCCCGGCGCCACCAACCTGGTCACCGCGATCGCCGACGCGATGATGGACTCGGTCCCGACCGTCTTCATCACCGGCCAGGTGCGGACCGAGCTGATCGGCACCGACGGCTTCCAGGAGGCCGACATCCTCGGCGCCACGCTGCCCTTCGTGAAGCACTCCTTCGCGGTCACCGACCCGCGCCAGATCCCCGAGTACGTGCACCAGGCCTTCCACGTCGCCTCGACCGGGCGGCCGGGGCCGGTGCTGCTCGACATCCCGCATGGACCTCTCGCGCGCCGACATCGACTACGAGCCGCGCACCGAGCCGGTCGAGATGCCCGGCTACAAGCCCTCGACCGAGGGCAACATCAAGCAGATCCGGATCGCCGCCAAAGCGCTGGCGACCGCGCGGCGGCCGATCTTCTACACCGGCGGCGGCGTGATCAACGGCAACGCCTCCGAGGAGCTGCGCGAGCTCGCCGCCTCCGACCGCTTCCCGGTCACCTCGACCCTGATGGGCCTCGGCGGCTACCCCGCCTCGGGCGAGAACTGGCTGGGGATGCTGGGCATGCACGGCACCTCGCCGCCAACCAGGCGATGGACAAAGCCGACCTGATCGTCTGCATCGGCGCCCGCTTCGACGACCGCATCACCGGCAAACTCGACGAGTTCGCGCCGCACGCCAAGGTGATCCACATCGACATCGACCCGGCGGAGATCTCGAAGAACGTCGGCGCGCACATCCCGATCGTCGGCGACGTCAAGCAGGTGCTGCCGAAGCTGACCCGCGAGTACCGGGCGCTGCAGACCGACTCCAGCCGCCTCGACGACTGGTGGACGACGCTGCGCGGCTGGCAGCAGGAGCACCCGCTCTACTACGAGCCCGGCAGCGACGGCGAGATCAAGCCGCAGTTCATGATCGAGGCGATGCACCGCGCCACCCAGGGCGACGCGATCATCACCTCCGACGTCGGCCAGCACCAGATGTGGGCGGCGCAGTACTACGGCTTCGACAAGCCCCGTCGCTGGATCAACTCCGGCGGCCTGGGGACGATGGGCTTCGGCCTGCCGAGCGCGGTCGGCGCCAAGGTCGCCTGCCCCGACGAGCAGGTCGTCTGCATCGCCGGCGACGGCAGCCTGATCATGAACATCCAGGAGATGGCCACCTGCGTGACCGAGAACATCCCGGTCAAGGTCTTCCTGATGAACAACGGCTACATGGGCATGGTCCGCCAGTGGCAGGAGCTGTTCTGGGACCGCCGCTACAGCTCGGTCGACATGGGCTCCAGTCCCGACTGGGTGAAGCTGGCCGAGGCCTTCGGCGCCAAAGGGATGCGCTGCGACAACTCCGCCGACCTCGAGGAGCAGATGGCCGCGGCGCTGGAGCACGACGGCCCGGTCCTGCTCGACGTCCGCGTCGCCCGCGAAGAGAACTGCTACCCGATGATCCCGCCGGGCAACGCCGCCCGCGACATGGTCGAGGCGCCGCGAGAGGCGGTGCGCTGATGGAGGCCGGGACGCCGCAGACCGTCAAGCTGGAGGACCTGCACATGCGCGGGCCAGCTAACCGGCCGCAAGCACATCCTCTCGATCCTGGTCGAGAACAAGCCGGGCGTGCTGGCGCGCGTCGCCGGGCTCTTCTCCCGCCGCGGCTTCAACATCGACACCCTGGCGGTGGGGCCGACCGACGACCCGAGCATCTCCCGCATCACCCTCACCCTCGACGGCGCGGTCCACCCGATCGACCAGGTGACCAAGCAGCTGCACAAGCTGGTCAACGTGCTGAAGATCCGCGACATGGAGCCGGAGGAGACGGTCGCCCGCGAGATGGCGCTCTTCAAGGTCTCCTCGGCGGTCGAGAACCGGGCCGAGATCATCCAGTTCGCCGAGATCTTCCGGGCCAAGATCGTCGACGTGGCGCGGCGGACGATGACGATCGAGGTCACCGGCTCCGCCGACAAGATCGAGGCCTTCGAGCGGATGGTGCGCCCGCACGGCCTGGTCGAAATGGTGCGGACCGGCGAGATTGCGATCGGCAGAGGACACGAATAGGGCTCTCCTCGGCGCGCCTGGACAAGGCCGCCGGGCGGGGACGACGCACCCTCGTAAGCGTCACCTCCGAGGTCGAGCTCGACGATCCCTGCGCCGCGGTCTTCGCCTCGCGGCTCGCCTCCGACCGCTGGTTCTGCTGGGAGCAGCCCGACCGCGACTTCGCCCTGGCCGGGCTCGGGGTCGCGCACGAGGCCAGCTCGCGCGGGGAGGGACGCTTCGCCGACGTCGCCGACGAGTGCCTGCGGATCGGCGCCGGCGCCGTGCTCGAGGAGCCGCGCGGCCTGCCCGCGGGAGCCGGGCCGGTCTGGCTCGGCGGCTTCGCCTTCGACCCCGACGGCGGTTCGACCCCGACCTGGTCCTCGCTTTCGCCCGCCTCGCTGGTCCTGCCCGAGGTCTCGATCTGCCGCAGCGGCGGCCGCACGTTCCTCACCGTCAACGCCGTCGTGCAGCCCGGCGAGGACGTCGATGGGCTGGGGGAGAGGCTGGCCTCGCGTCTCGCCTCGCTGCGGCTCGAGGCGCCGCTGCCGCTGCTCGATCCCGCACCCGACCGCCCACGCGGACATCCGCAGCGCCCGCTCGCCGCGCGAGTTCGAAGCCGCGGTCGAGGGCGCCACAGCGCGGATCGAAGCCGGCGAGATGAGCAAGGTCGTGCTCGCCCGCGAGGTGATCGTCAGCGCCGCCGCGGCGCACGACACCGGCGCCCTGTTCGGCGCCATGCGCGAGCAGTTCCCGGCCTGCTTCTGCTTCTGCTGCGGAACGCCGGAGGCGGCCTTCGTCGGCGCCAGCCCGGAGCTGCTGGTGCGGCGCTCGGGCGCCAGCGCCTCGACCGTCGCCCTCGCCGGCTCGACCCGCCGCAGCTCCGACCCGGCCGTCGACGACCACCTCGGCGAGCAACTGCTGCGCAGCGACAAGGACCGCCGCGAGCAGCGGATCGTCGCCGAGCGGATCGTCCGCGCCCTGCGCCCGCACGCGGTCTGGGTCGAGGCCGCGGCCGAGCCGGAGATCGCCAAGGTGGCCAACATCCAGCACCTGGCGACCCCGATCGTCGCCCAGCTGGCCGAACCGCACTCGGCGATCGAGCTGGCCGGGATGCTGCACCCGACCCCGGCGGTCGGCGGCGAGCCCTGGCCCGCGGCCGCCGCGACCATCGCCGAGCTGGAGGGCATGGACCGCGGCTGGTACGCCGCCCCGGTCGGCTGGATGGACGCCACCGAGGACGGCGAATTCTGCGTCGCCCTCCGCAGTGCCCTCCTCCGCGACCGCGAGGCCCACCTCTTCGCCGGCGTAGGCGTAGTCGCCGGCTCCGATCCCGCCGCCGAGCTGGCCGAGACCGAGGTCAAGCTAGGGGCCTTGCTGCCGCTGCTCGCCGAGTAGGGTCCACCCGGTGAACCGCCGCGTAATTCGGTCTGGTACTGCTCGTCTCCCTGTTGATTGCGGCTTCGGCTCGGGCCGCGGAACCCGCCGGGGCCGCGGCTCGCGATCGCTGTCTCCGCCGGCGAGGAATCGGGAGTGATCACGGTGGGCCCTCGGGTCGAGAAGTTGACGTGCTGACCGCAGACCCGGATTACTGGGGAATCGGCGACCACCTTTCCTGGTCGGCCGATGGCGGCCTGCTCTCGTTCTCCGCCTCGGGTCCCTTCCAGAGTCACCCTGGCGGGGCTTTCGGGAGCGGATGGCCACTGCTGGCGATTGCCAAAACGGAAGGGGGCGACTCGCGGGTGTATCCGGACGCCTTCCTCAACGGTGGCGATCCGGTGATGGCGCCGGACGGCGGCTCCGCCGTCTTCTCGCGGATGAAGCTGGTCAAGACCCTGCCCGGCGGGGAGAACTATCTGTTCAAGACCTCGATCTGGTCGCTGAACGTCGGCAGTGGCTCGGTCAAGCGCTTGACCCGGTGGCGGCTCAAGAGCTATCTCGAGCCGATCTCCTACTCCACGGTTGGCCCATCTCTCGTCGCCGAATTCTTCGGTCGCGGGGGAGCCCGGATCGTGTCAGTCGACCTTCGTAACGGGCACACCGCGCCTCTTGCGCGACTCCCCGAAGACGCCGAGGAACCGACCTACTCGCCGGACGGGACCAGGCTGGCGTTCGTCCGGGACAAAACGCTGCGGGGTCAACTGCCGAAACCGGATCGCCCGCGCGGCGAGCTGCTGGGTGGCGAACGCGGACGGCAGCGGCGCCGCGCGACTGCTGAGCAGGAAGGGCTATATCTCCTCCCCGAGCTGGGACCCTTCCGCGAGCCGCCTCGCCTTTATCCGCAACCCGCCCGCCGAAGCGACCGGTGACCTGGAACCGGAACCAGGCAACAAGGTGATGGCGATCAATGCCGATGGCACTTGCCTGATCCGGGTTCTCACCAATGAGGAGTTGACTCTCGAGGGCGTCGCCTGGCAGCCGGGGGCCGGGCGCGAGGCCGGTCCGATCAGCTGCTGATCGCCGCTTCGACAGCCGCCGTCAATTGCCGGTGAGCCGCGACGTTGGTGCTGCGGTCGGTCTTGACCTCGATCAGGCCGGTGCCGGCGGCTAGGGCATCCGGTAGGTCGGGGAGGGACTCCAAGCGCCGGTGCGGGAGGTCGAAAAGCGCCGCGGCCTTGGCGGCGTCGACGCCGCGCGGAGTCCCGAGCAGAGCCTCGAACTCGTCGCCGCCGAGCGCCTGCTCCTGCGGCAGAAAGTGGAAGATGCCGCCGCCGTCGTTGTCGATGACGACGATCCGGACCGGGGTCTCGACCTCGCGCAGGGCGGCGAGGCCGCCGATGTCGTGCAGCAGGCCGAGGTCGCCGGTGACGATCGTCGTCGGGCGGCCGCTGGCCTGGGCGGCGCCGATCCCGGAGGAGACGAGGCCGTCGATCCCGTTGGCGCCGCGGTTGCAGAGGAAGTGGGCGTCGGTGTCGCTCGCGGCGAGGAAGGCCTCCTGGTCGCGGATCGGCATGCTGGAGCTGGTGTAGACGAGGTCGCCGTCGCTGTGAGCGGCGCCGAGTGCGCGGTGCAGGGCGGGCTCGGTGATCTCGCCGGCCGCGGCGGAGTCGAGCGCCTCGTCGAGGGCGGCCTGGGCGGCCGTCTCGGCCTCCAGCCAGCGATCCGGCAGCGGCCGTTCGCGTCCCTCCAGACCTTCCAGCCGTGCCGCCCAGCCCTGGGCCAGCTCGGTCGGGTCGGCGCGGAGGATCGCCGCCGCCCGCCGGCTCGGCTCGTTCCAGCCGCCGTAGGGGTCGACGACGATCTGGTCGGCGCCGCTGGCCTCGATCCATGCCCGCAGCGGCTTGCTGGTCGGCATCGCGCCGAAGCGGAGGATCAGGTCCGGGACGACCGAGCGGGCGAAGTGCTCCTCGCGCAGCAGCAGGTCGTAGGCGGCGACCACGTGCGAGCGGTCGTGCGGCCCGCAGCGCAGCTGCGAGGTCGGCTCGGCGAGGATCGGGAAGCCGGAGACGCGCGCCAGGTGGGCGAGCGGCTCGCGCAGCTCGGGGTCGAGCTGGCGGCCGGCGACGATCACGCCGGAGATCGCGTTGCCGATGTGGCCGGCGACCTCGTCGAGCAGGAAGGTCGAGGGCTCGAGGTCGATGTGGGTGACCGCGGTCAGCGGCCGGCCGTCGCGGCCCTCCAGCGCCAGCGGGTCGGTCGCGGTGACCGCGCCCTCGACCGGCAGCGGCGCCAGCGGCTCGCGCCAGGGGAGGTTGAGGTGGACCGGCCCCGGCCGCGCCTCGCCGCGGGCGCTCGGCCAGCGCCCGGCAGGCGACCGAGCGGTAGTGGAGGAGGCCGCTGTCGTCGGCCTCGTGGGTGCCGACTTCGCAGAACCAGCGCACCGAGGAGCCGAAGGTCTTGATCTGGTCGATCGTCTGCCCGGCGCCGATCCCGCGCAGCTCCGGCGGCCGGTCGGCGCTCAGCACGACCAGCGGGATCGCCGATTCGTCGGCCTCGACCACCGCCGGGTGGTAGTTGACCAGCGCCGTGCCCGAGGTGCAGAGCAGCGCCACCGGCTCGCCGCTCGCCTGCGCGGCGCCGAGGGCGAAGAACCCGGCCGAGCGCTCGTCGACGATCACCTTCACCTCGATCTCCGGCTGCCGCCAGAGCGCCAGCGCCAGAGGCGTCGAGCGCGAGCCGGGTGAGACAGCCGCCAGCCGCAGCCCGCCGCGGACCAGCTCCTCGGCGAAGGCCGAGGCGAGGGCGGTGTTGGCGTTGGTCGGGTCCATGGAGAGCTGTCGCTTTCCTCTCGCATAGCGAGAGTTAGGCGCCAGGCTAAAGGCGGTGCGCTTGCAGGGCATCCTCGTCGATCTCGATCGCCGAGCCCAGGGCCGGAGGGGAGGTGCAACATTCCGTCGCGCAGCTCGCACTCGACGGAGGCGATCGTGGAGGCGAAGAGCCGCTGGGTGGCGAGGCCGTGGGCGAGGTGCAGGCGCTCGGGATGGGTGGTCTCCGCGAGGCTGAGCGCGACCTGCGCGCGCCGCCGCGATCCCTACCGGCCCGTCGAGGGCGCTGGTCACGTAGGCGGGGAGGACGTCGGCGATCGCGAAGGCTGCCTGAGGCCCGCCGACCTTGGAGAGCTTGATCCCCGTGAACTCGCAGGCCCCAAGCGCAGCCGCCCGCTCGGCCTCCTCGAGCGTCGCCACGCTCTCGTCTGCGGCGAGGGGGATCGACGTGCGACCTGGCCAGCTTCGCCATCGCCTCCAGTCCCGCCACCGGCTGCTCCGCGAGCTCGATCCCCAGCGGCTCCAGTTCCGCCAGCATGCGCTTCGCGATCTCCAGGTCCCAAGCCTCGTTCGCGTCCACCCGAATCCGCGCCTCCGGCCCGACTGCCTCTCGCACCGCGCGCACCTGCTCGACGTCAGGATCGCGAGATGCGCAAAAAGGCACCCGCAAGGTGCCTTTTTGCGCATCTCGGCGCCGAGCTTCAGCTTGAACGTGGTGAATCCATCCTCCGCCCACCTGAGCGCCTGCGCCGCCACCTCCTCTGGAGCCCCGGCGACGAGCGTCGCATTGCACGGAACCGCTTCGGTCGGACCCGCCCCAGTCGCCGACCCCGACGCCCTCCTACCCCGCAAATCCATCAGCGCCGTCTCCACCGCACACCGCGCCGGAGCTGACAAGCCCCTCCGCCTCCTGGGTCGCCGCCCATCCCTCGAGTTCCTGCGCCACCTGCGCCAGCCCGACCCCGCCCCGCAAGCGCCAGCGGCACCGCTTCGCCCAGCCCGACAACCCCGTCCTCGTCGCGCACCCGCAGCAGCACCATCTCTCGCCGCTGAAGCACGCCCCGCGCAGTCACGTAGGGCTCCTTGAAGGGCAGCGCGTAGGGGATGACCTCGACCGAGCTGAGGCGCACGCCCCGAGTCTCTCAGGCGGAGATCAGCAGGCCCGCCGTGACCAGCAGGCTGAAGACGCCGAGCAGCGCGCCGGTCTGGGCGAGGACCGCGTTCAGCGCCGGCCCGTCGCGCCGCTCTTCCAGCGTCTCGCGTCGGTTTGATCGCCAGCGGCGCCGCGAAGCAGGCCGATCAGCGGCAGCAGGCTCGCGTCGCCGGCGACCAGGGCGATCGGCAGGACCATGAAGCCGCCGCCGATCAGCAGCTTGTAGAGCTGTACCGCACGCTCGCGCCCGACCCGCACCGCCAACGTGTTCTTGCCGGCGCGCCGGTCGGTCTCCACGTCGCGGACGTTGTTGACGACGATGATCGCCGTGGCGAGGAAGCCGATCGAGATCGAGAGCCCGAGCGGCAGCGCGTCGAGCTGCTCCAGCTGCACGTAGTAGGAGCCGTTGACCGCGACCAGGCCGAAGAAGAGGAAGACGAAGACCTCGCCGAAGCCGGCGTAGCCGTAGGGCCGCGGCCCGCCCGTGTAGAGCACCCCGGCGGCGATCGAGAGCGACGCCGATCAGAAAGGATCACCCAGCCGGCGACCGCGGTCAGGTAGATCCCGCAGGCGACCGCGACCGCGAAGGCGATCCAGGTTGCGGTCATCACCCGCTGCGGGGTGACCATGCCGCTGGCCGTGACCCGCACCGGCCCCAGCCGGTCGGCGGTGTCGGCGCCGCGCTTGGCGTCGGAGTAGTCGTTGGCGAGGTTGGTGCCGATCTGGATGAAGATCGAGCCGACCAGCGCAGCGAAGAAAGCGCCCCAGCGCGGCAGGCTGCCGTACCACTGCACCGCCGCCGCGGTCCCGACCAGGACCGGCGCCACCGCCGCCGGCAGCGTCCGCGGCCGGGCTGCCATCAGCCAGATCCTCATGCGCGTCTGGGGAACTGGGAGAAGTCGGGCTGACGTTTCTGCCTTGAACGCCTCGCGCCCCTCGGCCGCCTCGTCGGAGCCGTAGAAGAGGAGGTTGGCGTCGTGGGCCAGCTGCTGGATCCCGGCGTAGCCGTCCTCGTGGGCGTTGAAGCTGGCCTTGACCAGGCGCAGGGCGAAGGGGGAGAGGGCGAGCATCTCGCGGCACCAGGCGACGGTCTCGCGCTCCAGGTCGGCGACCGGCACGACCGTGTTGACCAGGCCCATCTCCAGCGCCTCCTCGGCGTCGTACTGGCGGCAGAGCATCCAGAACTCCTTTGCCACCTTGGTCCCGACCAGGTCGCGCAGCAGCGAGGCGCCGTAGCCGCCGTCCCAGGAGCCGACCCGCGGCCCGGTCTGGCCGAAGACGGCGTTGTCGGCGGCGATCGTCAGGTCGCAGCAGAGGTGGAGGATGTGGCCGCCGCCGATCGCGTAGCCGGCGACCATCGCCACCACCGGCTTCGGCAGCCGCCGCATCTGGATCTGCAGGTCGGTGACGTGGAAGCGGCCGACCGAGGCGCCCTCGGCGACGTAGCCGGTATCGCCGCGCACGGTCTGGTCGCCGCCAGAGCAGAAGGCGCGCTCGCCGGCCCCGGTGAAGACGATCACGCCGACCTCGGGGTCCTCGCGCGCCAGCTCCATCGCCGCGGAGACCTCGATCAGCGTCTGCGGCCGGAAAGCGTTGAGCACATCGGGGCGGTCGATCGTCACCTTGGCGATCCCGCCGCCGGTCTCGTAACGGATGTCTTCGTAGCTGCCCTCGCCCGGCGTCCACTCGATCGGCGCGTAGAGCTGGTCGTCGGAGGGGGCTCCTTTGTGGCGTTTGGGCATGATGGGGACGATATCCCGATGAAGCTCGACGACTGGCTCTCGCAGAGATCACAGAGTTGTCCCGACCGGACGGCGCTGGTCGCCGACGGCGCCGAGATGACCTATGCCGAGCTGGAGGCGGAAGCGACCTGGGTGGCGCGGCGGCTGGCCGCGCACGGCGTGCGGCGCGGCTCGACCGCGGCGCTGACCATGCACCCGCGCCGCGAGCAGGTCGTCCTCATGCACGCGCTGATGAAGCTGGGAGCGGCGCTGCTGCCGCTCGGCCCGCGCCTGACCGCCGAGGAGCGGGCGACGATCGTCAACGCCGAGGAGCCGATCATCGACCTCGACGATCCCGGCCAGCTGACCCAGACCGAGGCCGACCTGCCGCTGCTCGGCGAGCACGATATGGACGCCGTCTGCTGCCGGGTCCTGACCAGCGGCAGCACCGGCACACCGCGCCCGATCCCGCTCAGCTACGGCAACTTCCTCTGGAACGCGGTCGGGTCGGCCTTCAACATCGGCGTCGAGCCGACCGACCGCTGGCTCTGCTGCGTCCCGCTCAGCCACATCGCCGGGCTCGGGATCGTCATGCGCTCGGTCATCTACGGGACCACCGCCGTGGTCCACGACGGCTTCGACGTCGACCGCGTGGGGGAAGCGCTGGAACGCGACGGGATCACCCAGGTCTCGCTGGTGGCGACGATGCTGACCCGGCTGCTCGAGGCCGGCGTCGATCTCTCCGGGCCGCGCGCGATCCTGGTCGGCGGTGGCCCGGTGCCCGCGGGGCCGCTGGAAGAGGCGATTGCCAAGGGCGCGACCGTGGTCCAGACCTACGGCCTGACCGAGACCTGCTCGCAGGTGACGACCCTGGCCCCGGCCGACGCCCAGCGCAAGCTCGGCTCCGCCGGCAGGCCGCTGCTGACCACCCACCTGCGGATCCTCGACGGCGAGATCCTCGTCCAGGGCCCGACCGTCGCCCCCGGCAGCGCCGACGCCGACGGCTGGCTGCACACCGGCGACCTCGGCCAGATCGACGAGGAAGGCTTCCTCTACGTCTCCGACCGGATCGACGACATGATCGTCAGCGGAGGCGAGAACGTGGTCCCGGCCGAGGTCGAGGAGGTCCTGCTGCGCCACCCGCACGTCGCCGAGGCGGCGGTGATCGGCCGCGAGGACCCGGAGTGGCAGCAGGCGGTGACCGCGGTGGTGGTCCTGGAGAGCGACGCCGAGGTCAGCCCCGACGAGCTGCGCCGGCACTGCGCCGAGTCGCTGGCCGGGTTCAAAGTGCCGAAGCGGGTGGAGCTGGCAGCGGCCCTGCCGCGCACCCCCTCCGGGAAGCTGATGCGCAGGGCGCTCCGCTAGCCTGCCGCCTCATGCGAACCGACGACATCTTCACCGACAAAGACGCTGACCTGGGCAAGCTCGAGGGCAAGACCGTCGCCATCCTCGGCTACGGCTCCCAGGGTCACGCCCACGCACTCAACCTCAAGGACTCCGGCGTCGACGTCGTCGTCGGCCTCCGCCCCGATTCCTCCAGCCGCGCCAAGGCCGAGGCGGCCGGGCTCGAGGTGCTGGACGTCGCCGAAGCCGCCAGCCGTGGCGACCTGGTGATGATCCTGCTGCCGGACGAGAAGCAGGCCGAGGTCTGGCGCGATGAGATCAGCGACGGGATCGCCCCCGGCAACCTGCTGCTCTTCGCCCACGGCTTCGCGATCCACTTCGGCGAGATCGAGCCGCCCCCCGGCGTCGACGTCGGCATGGTCGCACCCAAGGGCCCCGGCCACCTGGTCCGCCGCCAGTACGAGGAAGGCAGCGGCGTGCCCTGCCTGATGGCCGTCCACCAGGACGCCTCCGGCAACGCCCACGACCTCGTCCTCGCCTACGCCTCCGGGATCGGCGGCGGCCGCGCTGCGGTGATCGAGACGACCTTCAAAGACGAGTGCGAGACCGACCTCTTCGGCGAGCAGGCCGTCCTCTGCGGCGGTGCTTCGGAGCTGGTCCGCGCCGGCTACGAGACCTTGGTCGAGGCCGGCTACGACCCGCGCCTCGCCTACTTCGAGTGCCTCCACGAGCTGAAGCTGATCGCCGATCTGATGTACGAAAAGGGCATTCAGGGGATGCGCCACTCGATCTCCAACACCGCCGAGTACGGCGACATGACCCGCGGCAAACGCGTCATCGGCGAGGAGTCCCGCGCGGCGATGAAGGAGATCCTCTCCGAAATCCAGTCAGGCGACTTCGCCCGTGAGTTCATCGCCGAGAACCGCGCCGGCAACGAGAACTTCGATCGCATGCGGGCCGAGGGTGCCGGGCACGAAATCGAGGAGATCGGCGGCGATCTCCGTAGCTTGATGCCCTGGATCGATCAGGGATTCAAAGACACGAAGTAGCGCTGGTGGAGAGGGAGTCCGGTGGGGGTGCCTGGGAGCACCTCCGCCGGGGGGATCGTTTGATGGGCTGACGCCTCGGGAGCTTGTGGCCCGGCTCCATGCTGAGTACCCAGTCACCCCCTATCGACCCCTCCTACATCCGCCCTAGCCCTGAATCGGCCCCCGAGGATCGGTCTCGCCCTCGGGTAGGCGACCGTCGCGACCTACGTAGCCGTCCTTACCGCCGACACACACGTAGATCGCGTCTTCGTCCTCGCTCAGATTTTTGAGGCTCCGCACCACTTGGGCGTCTACCCAGGCGAAGCCGCCAGGGCCGAGCTGGTGCTTGGTTCCGTCGAGGTCGATCTCCATCCGCCCCTGGTGGACGAAGTAGAGCTCCTCCTGCTCGTCGTGGAAGTGCTTGCCGGACTCGTAGCCGGGTGGCATCACGATCGCGTTGACGCCGAAGGCGGTCACGCCGAGCTCCTTGCGGACCTTGCGGAAGCCCCAGCCCTCGCCGAGGTCGTCGAGGCCGGCGACCGCGTAGCCGTTGCCCTTGGTCACGTCCGCCATCAGGCCACCGGAGCCGGGGTCGTCGGAGCGGGTGCCGCGCCGCCGCCGTTGCTCTTCTCCAGTCCGACCGGGGGATAGTCGTCGGTCAGGATCGCGGCGTAGCCCAGGACCCGCGCGTCGAAGCTGTTGACGTAGGTCATGGCCGCGTTGACGCCTTCGGGCAGGTAGCCGCGGAAGACGATCGTCAGCCAGGCAACCAGGAACAGTCCGCCGAGTACGACGCGGGTGCCGTAGGCGACGACGAGCGCTACCGGCAGCACCAGGATCAACCGCAGGAACGCCTTCCAGCGACTCTGGCTGGTGGCCGCCGGGGCGATGTTGACGCGGATCGGATAACTGGGGTCGTCGCTCAGCCCGAACGGGGGCCATTCGTCGGTCTGCAGGTAGAACCAGGCAGAGAACCGCACCCCGAATCGCACGACCCCGGAGTTGAAGTCGTAGAGCCATTGGGGGTAGCGGCCGAGGATCGTTACGGCGATCCAGGCGAAGAAATGGGTGAAGCTGAACAGGATCCCCCAGAACAGGGCGACGATCAGCCACGGGATCGCCAGCAGCGGCCGGAAGAACGTGGTCCAGCGGTTCGGTTCCGGGTTGAAATCGGCTTCGTACTGGACTGGATACATCGTGCTCCCCTCGTAGTGGACGGCCACTGAACGGCTTGGCCGAGCCTAACCGCGCCCCCGGCGGCGCCGCGCCTGCCCGGTCAATAACCTGTCGAGCCCGATGGCGCCTCAGACGACCGTGCAGATTCCCAGCGAGATCAAGCCCGCCGACGGCCGCTTCGGCTGCGGGCCCTCGAAGGTGCGCCCGGAGGCGCTGGAGCGGCTCGCCGAGCGCTCCGACCTGATGGGAACCTCGCACCGCCAGGCGCCGGTGCGCGACCTCGTCAAGGAGGTGCGGACCGGGCTGGGGGAGCTGTTCTCGCTCCCTGACGGCTACGAGATCGCCCTCGGCAACGGCGGCACCACGGCATTCTGGGAGGCTGCGGCAGCCTGGCTCGTGCGCGAGCGGGCGCTGCACCTCACCTACGGCGAGTTCTCCTCGAAGTTCGCCAAGGCGACCGCGGCGGCGCCCTTCCTACAGGACCCGATCGTGGTCGAGGCCGAGCCCGGCGACGCCCCCGCGCCGGTCGCCGACCCTGCGGCCGACGTCGTCGCCTGGGCCCACAACGAGACCTCGACCGGCGTCATGGTCGGCGTCGAGCGCCCCGAGGGCGCGGCCGACTCCCTGGTCCTGATCGACGCCACCTCCGGCGCCGGCGGCCTCCCGGTCTCGATGACCGAGGCTGACGCCTACTACTTCGCCCCGCAGAAGGGCTTCGCCGCCGACGGTGGCCTCTGGCTCGCCGCCCTCAGCCCGGCCGCGATCGCCCGCATCGAGGAGCTCGATGGCGCCGCCGACCGCTGGCAGCCCGCCTTCCTCTCGCTGCAGACCGCGCTCGACAACTCGCGCAAGGAGCAGACCTACAACACGCCGGCGCTGGCGACCCTGTTGCTGCTGAACGACCAGGTCCAGTGGATGCTCGGCCTCGGCGGGCTCGCCGGTTGCGTCGAGCGCACCTCGGATTCCTCTGGCCGCCTCTACGGCTGGGCCGAGCGCAGCGACTTCGCCACGCCCTTCGTCGCCGACCCGGCCAAGCGCTCGCTGGTCGTCGGCACGATCGACTTCGACGAGAAGGTCGACGCCGCCGCCCTCGCCGCCGCCCTGCGCGCCAACGGGATCGTCGACGTCGAGCCCTACCGCAAGCTCGGCCGCAACCAGCTGCGGATCGGGATGTTCCCCGCGGTCGACCCGGCCGACGTCGAGGCGCTCACCGCCTGCATCGACTGGGTCGATCGAGAACGTGGCCGGGGTCGCCTCGTGAAGGTCCTGGTCAAGGAGAAGATCGCCGACACGGGCGTCGACCTGCTGCGCTCGCAGTTCGACGTCGACCTCGGCCTCGAGATGTCCGACGAGGAGCTGCGCGAGCGGATCGGCGAGTACGACGCGATCCTGATCCGCTCGGCGACGAAGATGACGCCGGAGCTGATCGAGCTGGCCGGCAACCTGAAGGTGATCGGCCGCGCCGGCACCGGCGTCGACAACGTCGACATCCCGGCCGCGACCCGCCGCGGGATCATCGTCGCCAACGCCCCGGAATCGAACTCGGTCGCCGCCGCCGAGCATACGCTCGCCCTGGCCCTGGCCCTGTTCCGCAACGTGCCGCAGGCGCACGGCTCGCTGGTCGAGGGCCGCTGGGACCGGGCCAAGTACAAGGGCGCCGAGCTCTACGGCAAGACCCTCGGCGTGATCGGCTTCGGCCGCATCGGCCAGCTGGTCGCCAAACGCGCCCAGAGCTTCGACATGGAGGTCGTCGCCTTCGACAAGTTCGTCTCCGCCGAGCGCTTCCGCGACCTCGGCGTCGAGGGGGCCGAGAGCGTCGAGGAGCTGCTCGGGCAAGGCCGACCTGGTCACCCTGCACACGCCGAAGACGCCGGAGACGACCGGGATGATCAACGCCGAGACGATCGCCGCGATGAAGGACGGCGCCCGCCTCGTCAACTGCGCCCGCGGCGAGCTGGTCGACCTCGACGCGCTGCTGGCCGGGCTGGAGTCCGGCAAGCTCGGCGGCGCCGCGCTCGACGTCTTCCCCTCCGAGCCCTTCACCGAGCACCCGATCTTCGCCCGCGCCGACGTCGTCGTCACCCCGCACCTCGGCGCCTCGACCGCCGAGGCGCAGGACCGCGCCGGGGTCGTCACCGCCGAGCAGGTGACCGCGGCGCTGACCGGCGGCGTGGTCACCAACGCGGTCAACATCGCCGCCGTGCGCCCTGAGGCGATGGAGGCGCTGGCGCCCTTCGTCCCGCTCTGCGAAAAGCTCGGCCGCCTCGCCCAGGGCCTCGGCGACGGCTCGGTCGAGAGGGTGAGCGCCGAATTCCGCGGCCGCATCGCCTCCCACGACACCCGCCTGCTGGGGATCGCGGTGATGGCCGGGATCCTCTCCGGCCACACCGAGGAGCCGGTCAACCTGGTCAACGCGCCGCAGATGGCCGAGGAGCGGGGGATCGAGCTCTCCGAGACCACCGACGCCAGCGCCGAGGACTTCACCGAGCTGGTCCGGGTCCGGGTCCAGACCGCCGACGGCGAGGTCGAGGTCGCCGGCACCAGCGTCGGCCCTCGCAACGAGCCCTACCTCGTCTCCGCCTGGCGCGAGAGCTTCTACCTGCCCTTCGCCGAGCACATCACCGTCTTCCGCTACGCCGACCAGCCGGGGATGATCGGCCGGGTCGGCACCCTCTTCGGCGAGGAGGGGGTCAACATCGTCTCCGCCGCCGTCGGCGCCGAAAGCGGGGAGCAGGCGGTGATGGCGCTGACCACCGACGCGCCGGTGCGCACCGAGGCGATCGAGAAGATCCTCGCCCTCGAGGGCTTCTCCAAGGGCCGCTCGGTCGACCTTTAGCTTCCGCCGGCCGCAACGTCAGCGCGTCGAGCGTTGTTCTTGAGATGGTCCGCGAGACCACGAAGACCAGGGACTGATGAAGAAGACGATCCTCATTGTGTTGGCGCTGCTCGCCGCGCTGCCGCAGCGGCGGCCTTCGCCCGTGCCGAACCCGGCCCGGTGACGCTGCTGATCAGCGGCGGGCCGGGCAACAGCGGCCTGCACATCTCGCTCACGCCGGACGGCCGCGACTACCTGATCCTCTCCACCGAGCCGCTCGAAGTCGGCGGCAGCATCTGCGAACACCCGAGCGAAGAAGTGCCGAACGAACTGCTCTGCACGGCCACCGCGATCGCCGGCTTCGAGGTCAACGCCGGCGCCGGCTCGGACATCGTCTACTTCAGCAGCGACATCCCGGTCCCGGTCACGGCCCGCGGCGGCGCGGGCGACGATCGCCTGATCGGCGGCGACGCCTCCGACAAGCTGATCGGCGGCCCCGACCGCGACTTCCTCGAAGGCCGCGCGCGGGGACGACTGGCTGCTCGGCGGTCCCGGCCCCGACACCCTGCTCGGCGGCCCGGGCGAACGACCAGCTGCGCGGCGGGCCCGACAAGGACAAGCTGGTCGGCGGCCCCGGCAAGAACGAACTCGTTCCCTAGGAGGGGCTCCTAGCTCAGGTCGGTTCGCTCGCCGGCGACGGCTCGCCGGCCGGCTGCGAGGACCGAACAGCCGCCCGCCGACGAAGCCGAGCGCGATCAGCAGCCCGATCAGGGAGAGCGCGGCGTCGAGCCGGAAGGCCGCCTGGATGCCGTCGACGAAGGGCGGGATCGATCCCGAGAAGACGGTCGTCGTCAGTCCCAGCCCGATCGAGCCGCCGGCGATCTGGAACATGTAGACGATGCCGCCGGCGAGGCTGGTCTGCGATTCGTCGACCGAGGTGACCCCGGCGGTGGTCGCGGTCGGGTAGAAGCTGCCGATTCCGAGGCCGAGGATCAGCATCCCCGGCAGCAGGGAGCTGTAGCTCGAGCCGCCGTCGACCTGCGAGAAGAGGAAGGGCGCGACGGTGATGCAGGCGGCACCCAGCACCGCCAGGGGCTTGGCGCCGACGCGCTCGTACAGCGGGCCGGCGACGAAGGAGACGACGGCGAAGGTGGCGAGGAAGGGGAGCATCCCGACCCCGGCTTCGAGCGGCGAGTAGCCGAGGTGCTTCTCCATGAACTGCGGCAGGTAGAGCAGCGAAGCGAAGAAGGTCGCCGACATGAAGAGGACCGCCAGGCAGGAGGCGGTGAAGCTCTCGTTCCGCATCACCTCCTTCGGGACCAGCGCGTGGGTCCCGGCGCGGCGCTCGATCGGCAGGAAGGCGACCAGCATCGCCGCCGCGAAGGCGAGCAGGGCGAGCACCCGCGGGTCGCTCCAGCCCCAGTCGGCGACCTGGTCGAAGGCGATCAGCAGTGCGACGAGCCCGATCGAGATCGCCGCGATCCCGGGGTAGTCGATCCGCCGGTCGCTCGCCTCGGGCTCCTTGACGTGGACCAGGGCCCAGGTGACCGCCACCGCGAAGATCGCGATCGGGACGTTGAGGAAGAAGATCCAGCGCCAGCTCAGCTCCTGGGTGAGGACGCCGCCGATCAGCGGTCCGATCGCGTTGCCGAGGCCGGCGGCGCCGATGATGATCCCGCCCGCCAGGCCGGCCTTCTCTTCGGGGAGGAGCTCGTAGGTCATGCCGAGGATCGCCGGCCACATCAGCGCTCCGCCGATCCCCATCAGCACCCGCGCCGCGATCAGCAGGGTCTCGGTCGGAGCGGCGCCGCCGAGGGCCGACATCGAGGCGAAGATCGCGCTGCCGACGAAGAAGGCGTTGCGGCGACCGAAGATGTCGGCGAGGCGACCGCCGGTGACGATCAGCACCCCGAAGGTCAGCGCGTAGGCGTTGACCACCCACTGGATCGTGTTGACGTTGGTGTCGAAATCCTGCTCCATCGTCGGCAGGGCGACGTTGATCGCCGAGAAGTCGTTGGCGATGACGACGACCGCCAGGGCCATAGCCATGAGCGCGAGCCAGGGGGTCTGCTGGGGCGGATCGTTCGGCTGCGGGGTTGAGATTCGCGGAGCCTACGCTAAGGTTCGGAAGCGAATGGACCGCCGGTTCCACAGCCTCGCGCTACTCCTTCTCCTCCCCCCTCGGGGGGAATAGCGCTGGGCGGCGCGTTAGCCGCGAGAGACAAAGGCCATTCGAAAGTAAGAGAGAAGGAGAGGTCCCATGGGACCGCACAGCGGCACTAGAACCGACGCAGACCGCGTCCACATCTTCGACACCACGCTGCGAGACGGCGAGCAGTCGCCCGGCATCTCGCTGAACACCGCCGAGAAGGTCGAGATCGCCCAGCAGCTCGCCCGCCTGGGGGTCGACGTGATCGAGGCCGGCTTCCCGATCACCTCGCCCGGCGACTTCGAGGCCGTCCAGAAAATCTCGCGGGTGGTCGAGGGGCCGGTTATCTGCGGCCTCGCCCGCACCCACAAGGCCGACATCGACGCCGCCTGGGGGGCGATCAAGGAGGCTGCGCGACCGCGCATCCACACCTTCATCTCGACCTCCGACATCCACATCGAGCACCAGCTGCAGACCGACCGCGAGGACGTCAAGGGCCAGGCCCGGGCGGCGGTCTCGCTGGCCAAGTCCTACTGCGAGGACGTCGAGTTCTCGCCGATGGACGCGACCCGCGCCGACATCGAGTTCACCGCCGAAGTCTGCGCGATCGCGGTCGAAGAGGGCGCGACCGTCGTCAACATCCCCGACACCGTCGGCTATACGACGCCCGAGGAGTACGCCGACTACTTCCGGCGCCTGTACGAGCTGGTCCCAGGACTGCGGAACGTCGAGCTGTCCGTCCACTGTCACGACGACCTGGGGATGGCCGTCGCCAACTCCTACGCCGGGGTGCTGGCCGGCGCGCGGCAGGTCGAGTGCGCTGTCAACGGGATCGGCGAGCGGGCCGGCAACTGCTCGCTGGAGGAGATCGCGATGCTGGTCGGCGTCCGCGAGGACGTGCACGGCCTCTGGACCGAGATCAACACCAGGGAGATTGCCCGCACCAGCCGCATGGTCAGCCGCCTGACCGGCTACCCGGTACAGCCGAACAAGGCGATCGTCGGGCGCAACGCCTTCGCCCACGAGTCCGGGATCCACCAGGACGGCGTCCTGAAGGAGCGCAGCACCTACGAGATCATGGACGCGACCGAAGTCGGCCTGGAGTCGAACTCGATCGTGCTGGGCAAGCACTCCGGTCGCCACGCGCTGAAAGACGCGCTGGAGCAGTTGGGATTCAAGGTCGAGGGCAACGCGTTGAATGCTGCCTTCAAGGCCTTCAAGGAGGTCGCCGACCGCAAGAAGCAGGTGACCGCCCTGGACCTGGAGGCGATCGTCTCCGACGAGATGCGCGAGCGCTCCGACGCTCACGAGCTGGCCTGGTTCGAGGTCGAGGCGGGAACCCGCAAGCCCCCGGTGGCAAAAGTCGCCGTCACCCTGCCCTCGGGCGAGGAGGCGGTCGGCGAATCGAGCGGCGACGGCCCCGTCGACGCGATCTTCCACGCGATCCAGAACGCCGCCGGGACCGAGTGTGAGCTGGTCCAGTACACGGTCGAGGCGGTGACCGGGGGGGAGGACGCCCTCGGAGAGGTGACGGTGATGCTGCGGGCGGCGGGCCGCCTGGCCACGGGCCAGGGCGTGGCGACGGACATCCTGGAGGCCTCGGCGCGAGCCTACGTGCGAGCGTTGTCGAACGCCTTGGAAGGTGCGGCGACGCGCGAGGCCGAGGCGGCGACGGCGCAGGCGGCCGCGGAACGGACGCCTGGGCCGTAGGGGAGGGGAGCGGGTGCCCCTCTCCCGAAGACCGTCGCGCAGCTGAAACGCGTGTCAGGGCTCAAGCCTGGTTCCTTGAGCCTTCGTGAGAGGGGCACCCGCTCCCTGTGCGGATGGGGTGCGCGTTCCGTGTGAGAGCCAGCGCGATTTGCGCACCACACGCGCGCTATTCCCCGCCAGCCTGGCCGGGTGCTCACCGAGTCCGCGTCAGCCGTCGTATATCGACGCTCTGCGCGGACTCGCGATTCCGATGCCGCGATCGCGGCAGTTGCCGAGCGACAGTACGGGGTGATCTCACGCCTGCAACTACGCGAATGCGGCTTGAGGGAGAGCGCGATCGACAGAAGGCTCCGCGCTGGCCGCCTCCACCATCTCCATCCAGCTGTCTATTCCGTCGGCCACCGGCTTGTTCCACGGGAGGGAAGATGGATGGCGGCTCTTCTCGCTTCAGGCCCTGAAGCCGTCCTCAGCCACTGGTCGGCGGCCGCTATGTGGATGATCAGGCCGAACTCCCGGACCAGGATCGACGTCACCGTTCCCCGCCGCAGCCGCTCCTCGGAGAGGATCCACAGGCATATATCTCAGCTCCCGGCCGACGAGCGCACCGCGGAGAAAGGCATCCCGGTGACCACGATGCCCCGCACGATCCTCGACCTCGCTGCGACCGAGTCCACCGACCTGGTCGAGAACCTATTGAGGGAGGCCGAATTCCTCCAGCTCTCCGACCGCCTCTCGCTCCCCGACCTCCTCGAGCGCTACCCCGGGAAACGAGGGACCCGCAAGGTCCACCTGGCCCTGAAGCGCCTGGAAGAAGAGCCCGAAGGCCGCAGGCGCTCGCGCCTGGAGGAGCGCTTCGCCCCCTTCCTACGCCTGCACACCCTCCCCATACCCCGCTTCAACGACCAGATCGTCCTGGGAGCCACTCGCTACACGGTCGACTGCCACTGGCCCGAGGTCCGCCAGATCGTCGAGCTGGACGGCTGGCAGGGCCACGGCACCAGGACCGCCTTCCGAGAAGACCGCGCCCGTGACAGGCGCCTTGCGGCCGCCGGCTACTCGGTCACCCACATCACCTGGAACCAGCTGGATGACGAACCCGCCGCCATCGCCGCGGACCTGCGAGAGCTGCTCGATTACAAGCGTCCGTGATAACGTACAACGAATGGCCCCCACTATGACCAAGCCTTCGAGCCCCGCCGGCTCTCCCCCCAAGGGCCAGAAGGACCTCGCACCCACCGTCGGCCCTCGCATCCGCGCCCTCCGCGACGCGATGGGCCTGTCGCTGCGTGATCTCGCTGAGCGCTCCAGCGTCAGCGCGCCGATGCTGTCGCAGGTCGAGCGGGGGGAGACGAGTCCGACGCTGGTCGTCGCCGGCAAGATCGCCGCCGGGCTGGAACTGACGCTGTCGCAGCTGCTGCGCCTCGACGAGGGCCAGCACGTCGCGATCAGCCGCGCCGCCGGCCGCCGCCATTCCGAGCGTGGGGGGCACCGCTTCGAGGAGCTGACCCCGCCGTTGCCCGGCCAGCGCGCCGACGTCTCCCTGCACGTGCTGGAGCCCGGCGCCACCACCGGCGGCCGCGAGGACCCGCCGATGCACGAGCCCGGCAGCCGCGAGACCGCCGTCGTCCTCGCCGGCACCCTGGCGCTGGTCGTCGACGGCAGCCGCCACGAGCTCGCCGAAGGTGACAGCGTCACTTTCGACGCCGATCTTCCCCATCACTTCGAGAACGAAGGCCAGGAGGCAACCCGCTTCCTGGCCGTGATTGCCGCCGGCCTCAGGAGGTCATGAAGAAAATGCCAAAGACGATGTTCGACAAGATCTGGGAGGCCCACGAGGTCGGGCCGGGGTTGATCTACATCGACCTGCACCTGGTCCACGAGGTCACCTCGCCGCAGGCATTCGACGGGCTGCGCCTGGCCGACCGCAAGGTCCGCCGCCCGGACAAGACCCTGGCCACCGCCGATCACAACACCCCGACCGACGGGACGATGGCGGCGCGCCTGATCGCCGACCAGCTCTCCCGCGTCCAGGTCGAAACCCTGGAGGCCAACTGTGAGGAGTTCGGCATCCCGATCTACTCGCTGGGCTCCGATCGCCAGGGCATCGTCCACGTGATCGGCCCGGAGCTGGGCGTCACCCAGCCGGGAATGACGATCGTCTGCGGCGACAGCCACACCTCCACCCACGGCGCCTTCGGCGCGCTGGCCTTTGGGATCGGCACCTCCGAGGTCGAGCACGTGCTGGCGACCCAGTGCCTGGTCCAGAAGCGGCCGAAGACGATGCGGATCAACTACGGCGGCGAGCTGCGCCACGGGGTCACCCCCAAGGACCTGATCCTGGCGACGATCGGTCGCCTCGGCACCGGCGGCATGACCGGCTACGCGGTCGAGTACGCCGGCCCCGCGATCGAGGCGCTGGCAATGCCGGGCCGGATGACGATCTGCAACATGACGATCGAGGGCGGCGGCCGCGCCGGGATGATCGCCCCGGACGAGACCACCTTCGAGTGGGTCAAGGGACGCCCCGCGGCGCCGGCCGACTTCGAGGCGGCGATGGCCCGCTGGCGCGAGCTGCCGACCGACCCCGACGCCAGCTTCGACACCGAGATCGAGGTCGACGCCTCCGGGATCTCGCCGATGGTCACCTGGGGCACCAACCCGGGCCAGGTCGTCGAGGTCACCGACCGCGTCCCCGACCCGGCCGAGCTGGACTCGCCGGCCGACCGCGAAGCGGCCGAGCGCGCCCTCACCTACATGGGACTGGAGGCGGGAACGCCGATGACCGAGATCGCCCCCGAACGCGTCTTCATCGGCTCCTGCACCAACTCGCGGATCGAGGACCTGCGCGAGGCCGCCGCGATCGTCGACGGCCGCAAGGTCGCCGGCGGCGTCAGCGCGATGGTCGTCCCCGGCTCCCAGCAGGTGAAGAAAGCCGCCGAGGAAGAGGGCCTCGACGAGGTCTTCAAGAGCGCCGGATTCGACTGGCGCGTGGCGGGTTGCTCGATGTGCCTGGGGATGAACCCCGACACTCTGGACGAAGGCGAGCGCTGCGCCTCGACTTCGAACCGCAACTTCGAGGGACGCCAGGGCAAGGGCGGCCGCACCCACCTGGTCAGCCCGAAAATGGCTGCCGCCGCGGCCGTCGAGGGGCACTTCGTCGACATCAGGGATTGGAGCTGAAGATGAGAGCGATTGACGTAATCGAGGGCAAGGTCTCGGTCCTGGACCGCAGCGACGTCGACACCGACCAGATCATCCCCAAGCAGTTCCTCAAGCGGGTCGAGCGGACCGGCTTCGGCGAGTTCCTCTTCTACGACTGGATCCGCGACGGCGAGATCGAGCTGGAGCCGAACCCGATCCTCGTCACCGGCGCCAACTTCGGCTGCGGCTCCTCCCGCGAGCACGCTCCCTGGGCGCTGGAGGACTTCGGCTTCAAGGCGATCGTCGCGCCCTCCTTCGCCGACATCTTCTACTCGAACTGCACCAAGATCGGGCTGCTGCCGGTGATCCTCGACGAGGCCCACTGCCGCGAGGTAGCCGAGGCGGGGGAGGCCCGCATCGACCTCGACGACGAGACGGTCAACTGCGCCGCCGGCGTCTTCCAGTTCCAGATCGAGCACGACGTCAAACACCGGCTCGCCAACGGGCTGGACGACATCGGGATCACGCTCGAAAACGATGGCGCGATCGACAAGTTCGAGGGCGGGGCGGCCGCCTCCCTGGGCCCGGTCACGACCAGCCTCTAAAGGCGAAAGGAGGCCGCCATGGCCGACCAGTTCAAGGAGCCGATGAACACCGGCGCCCGCGAGTGGGATGCCGAGACCTACGACGCCGTCTCCGACCCCCAGTTCGAATGGGGGATGGAGGTGCTCGAGCTATTGCGGCTGGACGGCGACGAGGTCGCGGTCGACGCCGGCTGCGGCTCGGGCCGGGTCACCGCCGAGCTCGCCGCGCGCCTGCCGAACGGCCGCGTGATCGCGGTCGACGGCTCCGAGGCGATGGTCGCCAAAGCGCGCGAGCGGCTCGGCGACCGCGCCGACTACCTCGTCTCCGACCTGATCGAACTGGAGCTGGCCGAGCCGGTCGACCTGATCTTCTCGACCGCGACCTTCCACTGGATCGGCGACCACGACCGCCTCTTCGCCCGCCTGCGAGCGGCGCTCAAGCCCGGCGGCCGACTCCGTCGCCCAGTGCGGCGGCTTCGGCAACGTCACAGGCCACACGCGGGCGATCGCCGCGGTCGCCGCCGACCCCGAGTACGGCCGGCACCTGAGCGGGGCCCGCGCCCCCTGGAACTTCGCCTCGCCGGAGGAGACCGAACCCCGCCTGCGCGCTGCCGGCTTCGAGGACGTCCGCTGCTGGCTGGAGCCGAAGCCGGTGACGCCGGATCGCCCGCTCGAGTTCATCTCCACCGTCACCCTCGGCCCGATCCTCGACCAGCTGCCGCCGGAGAAGCGCCGGCCCTTCGCCGAAGCGGTCCTCGCCGAGGAGGGCGACCCCCTGGTCCTCGACTACGTGCGTCTCAACCTCGAGGCGATTGCGCCTTAGCTGTTCCTTTTCGGTGTGGAGCAACGGGAAGGAACAGGTGAAGGGCGAGGTGCGTAGAGTGCGGCGCCGATGAACGGCACGCCGCGCATAGTCGTCCTTCCCGGCGACGGGATCGGGCCCGAGATCGTCGCCGCCGCCCGCGAGGTGCTCGACGCGCTCGGCGAGTTCTCCTACGACGAGCGGCCGATGGGCGGCTGCTCGATCGACGAGCACGGCACCGCCCTCACCGACGAGGTCCTCGACGCCTGCCGCAGCGCCGACGCGGTCCTGCTGGGCGCCGTCGGCGGCCCCAAATGGGACACCACGGACCCGAACGCGCCGCGCCCCGAGCAGGGGCTGCTCGGCCTGCGCAAGGGGATGGGCCTCTACGCCAACCTGCGCCCGGTGCGGCCGAGCCCGGCCCTGGTCGGCGCCAGCCCGCTGCGCGAGGAGCGGATCGCCGGCACCGACCTGCTGGTCGTCCGCGAGCTCACCGGCGGCATCTACTTCGGCGACTCCGGCCGCGACGGCGACGTCGCCCACGACACCTGCGAGTACTCGGTCGAGGAGATCGACCGCATCTCCCGCACCGCCTTCGACGCCGCCCGCCGCCGCGGCGAGAGCTCCGGCCGCAAGCCCAAGGTCACCTCGGTCGACAAGGCCAACGTGCTCGAGACCTCCCGCCTCTGGCGCGAGGTGGTCGGCGAGGTGGCCGCCGACTACGCCGACGTCGAGCTGGAACACCTGCTGGTCGACAACGCGGCGATGCAGCTGGTCTCCCGGCCCGCCGACTTCGACGTCGTCCTCTCCGAGAACCTCTTCGGCGACATCCTCAGCGACGAGGCGGCGATGCTGACCGGCTCGCTGGGGATGCTGCCCTCCGCCAGTCTCGGCGCCGAGGGCAGCCCCGGCCTCTTCGAGCCGGTCCACGGCTCGGCTCCCGACATCGCCGGCCAGGGGATCGCCAACCCGCTCGCGACCTTCCTCTCGGCGGCGATGATGCTGCGCCACGGCCTCGACCGCGCCGAGGACGCCGCCCGCATCGAGGCCGCCGTCGACAACGTGCTGGAGCAGGGCCTCCGCACCCCCGACCTGGCCTCCGGGACCGTGATCCAGCCGCCGACCAGCGAGGCGCCGTCGCGGGAGACCCAGGTGGGGACGAAGGAAGTGACCGCGGCGGTCCTAGAGGCGCTCCTCGCTTAGAGCCGCCCTCGTCGTTTGCGGTCCGGGGTGAATTGGCGGAGGCAACCTCGACCACTCGACCGCAGATCCTCAATCTAAATAGGTTCTCAGGCGTATCTATTTAGAACCTCGTCTGGGGAGGTACCAAGTGAAGGGAAGCGTCACCGCGCTCGTCGTCGGCTGTCTCGCCCTGGGGCTCATGGCTTGCGGCGGCGGAGGATCGTCGACCAGCGAGGAGCCCTCGTCGGCAAGCGCAGTTGAATCCGCTCAGCTCGAAGAACTCAAACTCGAAAAGGAAAAGGCCGAATTCGAAGCGCAGACGGCCAAGGCCGAAGCGAAGAGCGAAGCCCGAGAAGCCGCGAAGCAGGCCGCGAGGCGAGTCCAGCGCAAGGCGGCCCGTTCAGCCGCGAAGGCGCAGGCCGCAGTGGAACAGTCACCCGAATCGGAACCGGAGGAAGTCCCTGAAGTAATCGGCCTGCGGCTGCCCCAGGCAAGGTCAGCTCTGAGCGCCGCCGGGTACACGACCAGAGCCGAAAACACCGACACGGCATTCGGCATCGTCGTTCCTTCGCACTACACCGTGTGCGAACAAGGCGAGCCGCAGAACAACGTCGTCACGGTTCTCGCGCAGAAATACGGGTGCTGAGATGGCGGACGAGCTGAAACCGAATCCAGCGGTCAGCAACTCGGGGTGGAACCGGTGGAAGCGGCTCCCGACTTGGGCGAAGTGGACGATAGGCATCGTCGGAGCCTTCGTCCTCATGGGCATCGGAGGAGCCATTGCCAGCGGAGAAAATGAAGAAGACAAGCTCGCGGAACAGATTGCCGTTTTGGAAGAACGGGTCAAAGTCAGCAGCGAACGAGCTGACGCTGCGCATCGGGAAGTCGCAGCGATCGAAGGAGAAGTCGACACGCTGACGGCGCAGGCGGAAGACAAAGCCGAGCAGATCGTCGAGGACGCCAAGGCCGAGGCGAATACCCTCGAAAGCTCGGTCTCAGACACCAAGCAGGAACTCGCATCGGTCGAGGGCGAACTCTCCGCAACTGAATCTGAACTTGGCGGAGCCGAAGAAAAGGTTGCCAAGGGCACGATCACGGACGGGGTCTGGCAGATCGAACGGGATTTCCTTCCGGGCACCTATGAAGCTCCCGGTGGAGGGAGCTGTTACTGGGCCTTGTTGAGCAGCCTGGGCAGCGGTGGAGTGGAAGGCATCATCGAAAACGGCGGCTTCAACAAGCACCAGATCCTGACCATCGAATCCCCGTATTTCGAAACCAGGGCATGCGGGACCTGGAAGCTGGTCGAATAAAGATCGGCCGGTAATGCTGAGTCCGCGCCAGTACACCTATAGGGGGTACCAGCGCGGACTCGCGAACGGCTAGGGCGCGGTTACCGCCCACTGGCCGTAGGCGTAGTACTCGCCACTCGCTTCGGATTTGGCGACCAGGCCGAAGCCGAGGCGGGTGTTGTTCTCGGCGACGAGCGGAGTCGTCGCGTCGAGGCCTTTGCTTTCGGTCACGTAGACGCAGAGGTTGCCGCCGGTCGCCGCCGGGGTCTGGCTGCCGCCGAGACCGCTGCAGTTGGCGCTCGTCTCGCCTTTTTTCAGCACGGTCACAGTCGGCGTGTTCAGCAGTGGGAACTGGAAGCTGACCGCGCCCCGGGTCAGGTCGCCTGCGGCCGCGGCGGTGTCGCCGAGGCCGAACACCCCGCGTAGCGTCTGCCCGGTTTTCAGCGTCCCGAGCAGCGGCGCGACCCCGTCGGCGAGCTTGCCGAGGGTCACCGACTTGTCGCCCAGCTTGGCGGTGGTGACGGCGCCGTTGTTCAGTTTGTTGGTGGTGACGACGCCGTTTTTGATCTTGCTGGCGATCACCGCGCCGTCGCCGATCTTGGCGGTGGTGATCAGCCCGTTGCCGAGGTTGCCCGGCAGGACCGCGTTGGCGCCGAGCTTGCCGGCGACGACCGCCTTCGGCGCGATCTTGCCGGCGGTGACGGCGCCGCGCTTCAGTTTCGGGGCGCTGACGGCGCCTGGCTTGAGCTGATTCGCGCCGACGCTGTTCTTCGGCAGGCCGGCGGCGACGGCGGCACCGCCGAGGGCGACAAACAGCGCGATCGTCGCGATCACGTTCGCGTAGTTGAGCTTGGGGCGGGAAATTCGCATGGATTAGCTCCTCTCGTTCGGGTTCAGAGGACCATTCGCGGCCCCTGCGGTGAAGCCCTGCGTTTCATCGGGCATACTTCTCCAACATGGATCCGGTCGATCTGATTTGGAAGAACGGCGAGTTCGTCCCCTGGGAGGACGCGCAAACCCACGTGCTCAGCCACGGGCTGCACTACGGGACCGGCGTTTTCGAGGGGATCCGCTGCTATGAGACCGAGCGCGGCCCGGCGGTCTTCCGCCACGCCGACCACCTCGACCGGCTGGAGAAGTCGGCCGAGCTCTACTACCTGGAGCTGCCCTACTCGGCCGAGGAGATCCGCCTGGCCACGCACGAGCTGCTGCGCCGCAACGACCTCAGTGCGCCTACATCCGGCCGCTCGCCTACCGCGGCTACGGCAGCCTCGGCCTCTACGCCAAAGACGCGCCGGTCGACGTGATCATCGCCGCCTTCCCCTGGGGCGCCTACCTCGGCGAGGAGAGCAAGAACGGCGGCATCCGCGCCAAGGTCTCGAGCTGGCGCCGGATCAGCCCCGGCGGCTCGATCCCGCACGCCAAGGCCTCCGGCTCCTACCTCAACTCGATCCTCGCCAAGACCGAGTCGGCATAACGCCGGCTACGACGAGGCGATCCTGCTCGACGAGCGCGGCTTCGTCTGCGAGGGCTCGGGCGAGAACATCTTCGTCGTCCGCGACGGCCAGATCGTCACCCCGCCGCACGTCGCCTCGATCCTCGACGGGATCAACCGCAAGTCGGTGATCCAGATCGCCCGCGACCTCGGCTACACCGTGGTCGAGCGCGACATCGCCCGCGCCGAGCTCTACCTGGCCGAGGAGGTCTTCCTCACCGGGACCGCGGCCGAGCTGGTGCCGGTGCGCGAGATCGACGACCACCCGCTCGGCGAGCCCGGCGAGATCACCCGCCAGGTGCAGGCGAAGTTCGAAGACGCGCTCTGCGGCCGGGCCGAGGAGTACCTGGAGTGGCTCGACTTCGTCGAGGCCCCTGAGGCGGCCGACTCCGACGAGTCGATCGGGCGAATTACCCCTGCCGCCTAGCGGCCGGCGCGGCGCTGCCGCGCACCCGGGCTCCGTGCCCACCCGATCTTCTTCGACTCGAAAGGCAGTGAGATGGAACAGGTGAAGCTCTACGACACGACCTTGCGCGACGGCATGGGCGGCGCGGCATGTCGCTCTCGGTCGGCGAGAAGCTGAAGCGTCGTCCACGCCCTCGACGCGCTCGGCGTCCAGCTGATCGAGGCCGGCTTCCCCAGCTCCAACCCGAAGGAAGCCGAGCTGTTCGAGCGGCTCGCCGAGCTCGAGCTGCGAGCAGGCGACGATCGCCGCCTTCGGCATGACCCGGCGCCGCGACGTTCGCCGCCGAGGACGACCCGGCGCTGGCGGTGCTGGCGTCCTCGTTCGCGCCGGTCGTCTGCCTGGTCGGCAAGACCTGGGCGCTGCACGTGGAGAAGGTGATCCGCGGTCTCCCGCGAGGAGAACCTGGCGATGATCGCCGACTCGATCGCCTTCTGCCGCGACCAGGGCAAGCGCGCCGTCTTCGACGCCGAGCACTTCTTCGACGGCTACCGCGACGACCCCGGCTACGCGCTGGAATGCGTGCGGGCGGCGGTCGACGGCGGCGCCGAGAACGTCACCCTCTGCGACACCAACGGCGGCAGCCTGCCGGACTACGTCGCCGAGGCGACCGCCGCGGTCGTCGCCGCGGTCGGCGAGCGGGCCGAGGTCGGGATCCACACCCACGACGACGCCGAGCTGCGCGTCGCCAACTCGCTGGCCGCGGTCGAGGCCGGGGCGCGGCTCGTGCAGGGCAGCGTCAACGGCTACGGCGAGCGCTGCGGCAACGCCAACCTGGCCTCGATCCTGCCCGCCCTGCAGCTGAAGATGGGCTTCGAGGTCGTCACCGCCGAGCAGCTCGCGCAGCTGACCGCGACCGTCCACTACCTCGACGAGCTCTGCAACCTGGCCTCCGACCCCGACCGCGCCCTACGTCGGCCGCAACGCCTTCGCCCACAAGGCCGGGATGCACGCCGCCGGGGTCGCCGCCGACGCCAGCACCTTCGAGCACCTCGACCCGACGCTGGTCGGCAACGAGCGCGACATCCTCCCCTCGGAGCTGTCCGGCAAGGCGACGATCCGCGCCCAGGCCGAGCAGGCCGGGCTCGAGCTCGACGACGCGGCCGCGGCGCGGGCGGTCGAGCGGCTGAAGCAGCGCGAGCACGACGGCTACCACTACGAGGCGGCGCCGGCCTCCTTCGAGCTGCTGCTGCGGCGCGAGGCGGGCGCTACAAGCCGCTCTTCAAGCTCGAGAGCTTCCGGGTCGTGATCGAGAAGCGCGCCGACGGCGAGGTCGACGACCGAGGCGACGATCAAGGTCGAGGTCGACGGCGAGCGCTACTTGCAGGCCGCCGAGGGCAACGGCCCGGTCAACGCGCTCGACACGGCCCTGCGGGGGGCGATCGCCGACCGCTACCCGCACCTGGCCGACATCGAGCTGACCAACTACAAGGTCCGCATCCTCGACGAAGCCCACGGCACCGGCGCGGTCACCCGCGTCCTGCTCGACTCCGCCGACGGCGAGCGCGAGTGGGGGACGATCGGCGTCTCGGAGAACATCATCGAGGCCTCCTGGGAGGCGCTGGTCGACTCGCTGGAGTACGCCTTCCAGTGAGCGCCGATACCCAACAGAACCGCCAACAGATCCCGCTCGCCCGGCCGGAGCTCGGCGCGCGCGAGGAGGAGCTGGTGCTCGAGGTGCTGCGCTCCGGGCGGCTCTCGCTGGGGCCGATGGGCGAGCGCTTCGAGCGCGAGTTCGCCGCCTGGCTCGGGGTCGAGGACGCGGTCATGCCCTCCAGCGGCACGGCCGCGCTGCACCTCGGCGTGCGGGCGCTCGGCTGGGGCGCGGGCGACGAGGTCCTGACCAGCCCCTTCAGCTTCGTCGCCTCGGCCAACTGCCTGCTCTACGAGGGCGCCAGGCCGGTCTTCTGCGACGTCGACCCGGTGACGCTCGACCTCGACCCGGCCGCCGCGGCCGCGGCGGTCGGCGAGCGCACCGTCGGCATCCTGCCGGTCCACATCTTCGGCTACCCGGCGGCGATGCCGGAGCTGGAGGCGCTGGCCGCGAAGCACGGCCTCGGCATCCTCGAGGACGCCTGCGAGGCGCTCGGCGCGGTCGACTCCGAGGGCCGCGCGGTCGGCGCCCGCGGCAACCTCGCCACCTTCGCCTTCTACGCCAACAAGCAGATGACGACGGGGGAGGGGGGGATGATCGTCCCCCGCGATCCCGACGAGGCGGCGCGCCTGCGCACCGAGCGCAACCAGGGCCGCGCCGTCGACATGGGCTGGCTCGACCACGACCGGCTCGGCTTCAACTACCGCCTCTCCGACCTCGCCGCGGCGCTCGGCGTCGCCCAGGTCGAGAAGCTCGACTCGCTGCTGGAGCGGCGCGCGGCGGTGGCGCGCGATGTACGAGCAGCGGCTGGCGGGGATCGAGGGCGTCGCGCACGCCGATCGCCGGCCGCGGCGCCGAGCGGCCGCAGCTGGTTCGTCTACACGGTCCGCCTGCCGCAGGGCGCCGACCGCGACGCGACGATCGCCCGCCTCGCCGAGCGCGGCGTCGCCACCAAGGCCTACCTGCCCTGCATCCACCTCTTCCCGCACCTGCGCGAGCTCGGCTACCGCGAGGGCCAGTTCCCGGTCGCCGAAGCCGCCGCGGCCGACTCGCTGGCGCTGCCTTTCTTCCCGGCGATGAGCGAGGCAGCAGGTGGAGCGCGTCTGCCAGGAGCTCGCCGCGGCGCTCGGCCAGGGCAACTGAAGGCATAATCGCCCGCCCATGGCCCGCTTCCGCAAAGAGCCCGACCCGCGCTTCTGGCGCCTCAACCGCTCGCTCGCCTTCGACGTGGCTGGCGCCGTACGACATCGACCAGTCGCAGGCCCACGCCCGCGGCCTGCTGCGGGATCGGCGTCCTCAACGACGAGGAGCTGGCGCAGATCGAGGCCGGCCTCGACCGGGTCGGCGCCCGGATGGCCGAGCACGGCTTCGAGTTCGACCCCGCCGACGAGGACATCCACATGGCGATCGAGCGCCTGCTCGGCGAGGAGATCGGCCCGCTGGCCGGCAAGCTCCACACCGGCCGCTCGCGCAACGACCAGGTCGCGACCGACGTGGCGATGGTCGTCCAGGCGCACTCGCTGCGGGCGATCGAGCTCTGCGGCGCGGCGATGGAGCGGCTGCTCGAGCTCGCCGAGGCCCACCGCGACTGGCCGATGCCCGGCTACACCCACCTGCAGCGCGCCCAGCCGGTCTACCTCGGCCACCACCTGCTCGCCTACTTCTGGATGCTCGCCCGCGACGTGCTGCGCTTCCAGTTCGCGCTCGACAGCGCCAGCGTGATGCCGCTCGGCTCCGGCGCCCTGGC
Organism: uncultured Actinomycetes bacterium; assembly: GCA_963850735.1. Lineage (GTDB taxonomy): Bacteria > Actinomycetota > Thermoleophilia > Solirubrobacterales > 70-9 > VAYN01. The sequence goes on along the minus strand of CAWKMK010000003.1, from coordinate 5,227 downwards.
CGGCGTCAACTGGGAGATCGACCGCGAGGCGGTCGCCGACGACCTCGGCTTCGACCACGTCAGCCACAACTCGATCGACGGCGCCTCCAACCGCGACTTCGTCCTCGACTACCTCGCCGCCGCCTCGACCTGCGCGATGCACCTCTCGCGGCTCGGCTCGGAGATCGTCATCTGGTCGAGCATCGAGTTCGGCTTCTGCGAGCTCGACGAGTCCTTCTCCTCGGGCTCCTCGATCATGCCGCAGAAGGTGAACCCCGACTCGGCCGAGCTGCTGCGGGCGAAGAGCCCGCGCGTCGCCGCCTCCTACCCGACCCTGCTCGGGGTGATGCACGCGCTGCCGCTGACCTACGGCAAGGACATGCAGGAGGACAAGGAGCCGCTCTTCGACGCGATCGACACGGTCGAGGCCTGCCTCGACGCGACCGCCGGGATGCTCGACGGGATCGAGTTCGACCGCGAGCGGATGGAGGAGGCCTCCGGCGACGAGATGCTGGCGGCGACCGAGGTCGCCGACCTGCTGGTCCGCCGCGGGGTGCCCTTCCGCGAGGCGCACGGGATCGTCGGCGGCCTGGTCCGCGACGCGGTCGAGCGCGGCAAGTCGCTCTCCGAGCTGACCCCGGAGGAGCTGCGCGAGCGCTCCGAGCACCTCGACGACTCCTACTACGAGGTGCTGCAGCGCAGCAGCTGGCTGGAGTCGAAGCGGATCGCCGGCGGCACCGGCTCGGCGCCGCTGGCGGCGCAGATCGACGAGGCGCGGGAGACCCTGGCCGCGGTCCAGGCGCGGGTCGAGGAGGAGCGGGGCTGACGCCAGGTTCCGGAAGCCGGGCCCAACCGCCGCAGCGGCTGGAGGCTGATTTCTTCGACCGCTCGGTCCACGAGGTCGCCCGCGAGCTGGTCGGCTGCACGCTCCTCTTCGACGGCTGCGGCGGCACGATCGTCGAGACCGAGAGCTACGAGCGCGACGACCCCGCCTGCCACGCCTACGTCGGCCTCACCGAGCGCACCGAGGTCCTCTTCGGCCCGCCCGGCCGCGCCTACGTCTACCTCTCCTACGGCATCCACAGCCTGCTCAACGCGGTCGCCGAACCCGAGGGCGAGGCGGCGGCGGTGCTGATCCGGGCGCTGGAGCCGACCGCCGGCCTGGAGGCGATGCGCGAGCGCCGCGGCGAGCGCGCCCGACGCCGAGCTCTGCTCGGGCCCCGGCAAGCTGACCGAGGCGCTGGGGATCGGCCTCGGCGACAACGACGCCGACCTCGGCCGCGACCCCTTCCTGCTGCCGCCGCCGCAAGGCGAGCCGCCGGCAGGTCGTCACCGGCCCGCGGATCGGGATCACCAAAGCGGTCGAGCGGCCCTGGCGCTTCTGCGCCGCCGGCAGCCGCTTCGTCTCGCGGCCGCTTCCGAAGTCGTCCCCGCCATAGCGCGGACAATTCGGAGTGGGTCAGCCCGCGGTGACGCCGCCGCCGCCGCCGCTTTCCGGCGCGGCTTCGGGGGCTGCTTCTTCGGGCGCGGCTTCCGGCGCCGCTTCGGTTTCGGGGGCCGCTTCGGGCGTCTTCGGTTTCCGGCGCCGCTTCGTATTCGCCTTCGGGTTCGACGTAGCCTTCGGTTTCCGGCGCGACGTAGCCTTCTTCGAGTTCGGCGGATTCGGAGTCTTCGCCGGCTTCCTTCGGCCGCCTTGCGGGCGGCCTTTTCGGCGGCGCGTTCGGCCTTGATCTCCTCCCAGGCGGAGATCACGCGGGCCCAGATCAGCGCCGGGAAGGTGCCGCCCATCACCGGGCCGCCGTTGTAGAGGGTGGTCATCGGCGTCGTCGTGTCGGCGTAGCCGACCCAGACGCAGGCGGTGACTTCGTCGCCGATGCCGCCGCAGAACCAGGCGTCGCCGTTGTTCTCGGTCGTCCCCGTCTTGCCCCACTGGCCTTCGGCGCCGATCTGGGCGTTGGTGCCGGTGCCGCTGGAGACGACGGTTTCGAGGATCCGCTTCGCTTCTTCGGCGACGTCTTCCTGGTCGATCACCTGGTCGTGGAGTGGAGTCGTTGTCGCCGCCCTTGATCGTGTCGCCGTCGTTGTCGGTCACCTGCGGTGTAGGCGACGGGGCTGTCGCCGGGCCGCGGCGCCAGGGTGCCGCTGACGCGGTCGCCGTTGTTGCCGATCGTGCTGTAGGCGTAGGTCCAGCCGAGCGGCGTGACGCCTTCTCGAGGCCGCCGAGCACCATCGCCGGGTTGGTCGAGATCGGGTCGTCGTAGCCCGCCTTGTGGATCGTGCCGGCGATCGAGCCGGTGCGGTCGTGGACGCGTCTTGCCCTTCAGGCCTTCCAGCGCCAGCTGGGCGTAGATCGAGTTGTCGGAGTAGGTCGTCGCGCAGACGATCGTGCAGGAGCCGAGGTAGGAGTCCTCGTCGTTGGTGACGTGGAAGACTTCCTTGCCCTTCTTGCCGAAGTGGAAGTCCTGCGGCGCCGATGCGTAGACCGTGTAGGGCGAGATCCCCTGTTCGAGCGCGGTGATCAGGGTGAAGGGCTTGATCGAGGAGCCGGGCTGGCGGTGGCCCTGGGTCGCCAGGTTGAAGGGCGTGCGTGTCGAAGTCGGGCCCGCCGACCATCGCCTTGATGCCGGCGTTGTGGTTGTCGATCACGACCACCGAGGCGGTCGCCGGCGAGTAGCCGAGGTAGGAGCTGACCGCTTCTTCGGCCGCTTCCTGCAGCCGCAGGTCGAGCGTCGACTTGACTTTCAGGCCGCCGAAGAAGGCCTTCGCGGCGCCGTAGCGTTCGACCAGCTGCTGGCGCAGCTAGGCGGTGAAGTAGGGCGCCTTGGAGTCGAGCGTCGGCGGCTCGATGTGCGTCGGGCGAGGGCAGCGCCTGCTTGCTGGCCTTCGCGCATCTGCTCGTCGGTGATGTAGCCCTGTTCGTACATCTTTTCCAGCACCAGGTTGCGCCGCGCCGAGGCGTTTTCGGGGTAGACCTTGGGGTCGTAGGCGGAGGGCGAGGGGATGATCCCGGCCAGCATCGCCGCCTCCCAGGGCTCGAGCACCGAGGCGCAGGGCTCGGTCTCGGTGCCGCAGCCGGGGTGGGCGGCGCCGAAGTAGGTGCGGGCGGCGGCCTCGATCCCGTAGGCGCCCTCGCCGAAGTAGATCGTGTTCAGGTACTCGGTGAGGATCTTGTCCTTGCTCCAGTGGCGCTCGAGCCGGTAGGCGAGCGCCGCCTCCTTGAACTTGACGAAGAGCGTGCGGTTGCCCTGCGCTTCGAGCGCGTTCTTGACGAACTGCTCGGTGATCGTCGAGGCGCCCTGGGCGGCGCTCTGGCTGAGGATGTCCTTGACCAGGGCGCGGCCGATGCCCTGGAAGTCGACGCCGCTGTGCTCGTAGAAGCGGGCGTCCTCGATCGAGACCACCGCGTTCTTGATGTTGGGGGAGATCTGCGCCGGAGCTGAGCAGGATCTTGTTCTGGTCGCTGGTCAGGGTGCCGATCGGTTCGCCGTTGGCGTCGAAGACGTCGCTGTTCTTCGAGGCCTTGTACTGGGCGAAGTTGTAGATCGCCGGCAGGTCCTGGGAGACCGCGGCCATCATCCCGAAGACCATCGAGACCAGGGCGAGGATCGCCGAGCCCGAGCAGCACGAAGAGGACCCGCAGCTTCTTCAGGCGCGGCTTCGCTGCTTCGGGGGCGGAGGCGGCGGCCGGCGAGTGGGGAGCCGGGGGCGGGCGGAATCTCGCCGCCGCCGCTGTCGCCGGCGCTTTAGTCCAAGGACGGCCATCAGAGGAAGAGAAAACGAACGCTCGACGACCGCAGTCGGCCGCCGAGCGAAGGCGGCAGTCTAGCATTGCGCCGATGTCGGATCTGACGCGAAACGCGGTCGACGTGCTGCCCGAGGGGAGGCTCGCCGAGCAGCTCGCAGGCGGGCGGCCGCTGCGGGTCAAGCTCGGGATCGACCCGACCACCGCCGACATCCACCTCGGCCACACGGTCGTGCTGGAGAAGCTGCGCGAGTTCCAGCGCGGCGGGCCACCAGGTCGTCCTGATCATCGGCGACTTCACCGCCCGGGTCGGCGACCCGAGCGGCCGCTCGAGCACGCGGCCGCTGCCCTCGCCGGAGGAGATCGAGGCCAACGCCGCCACCTACCAGGAGCAGGCCTTCAAGATCCTCGACCGCGAGCGGACCGAGGTCCGCTGCAACAGCGAGTGGCTGCGGATGGAGCCGGAGGCGCTGCTCGGCCTGCTGGCGCAGACGACGGTGGCGCGGCTGCTCGAGCGCGACGACTTCCAGAAGCGGCTGGCGGCGGACGCAGCCGATCGCGGCGCTGGAGCTGCTCTACCCGCTGCTGCAGGGCTACGACTCGGTCGCGGTCGAGGCCGACGTCGAGCTCGGCGGGACCGACCAGAAGTTCAACCTGCTCTTCGGCCGCGACGTCCAGGCCGCCTACGGCCAGACGCCGCAGTCGATCCTGACGATGCCGATCCTGGTCGGCACCGACGGCGTCGCAGAAGATGAGCAAGTCGCTCGGCAACTACGTCGGCGTCACCGAGCCGCCGGAGGAGATGTTCGGCAAGCTGATGAGCATCCCCGACGAGGCGATGGCCGAGTACTTCCGCCTGCTGCTCGGCGCAGCGAGCGCCCCGACGCGGCCCGCCGAACGAGGCCAAGCGCGAGCTCGGCCGGCGGATCGTCGACCGCTTCCACGGCGAGGGCGCCGGCGCCGGGGCGGAGGAGCACTTCAACCGCGTCTTCGTCGAGCACGAGGTGCCCGAGGACATCCCCGAGGTCGAGCTCGGCGACTACCGCGCCGACGGCAACGGCGCTGGTCCACCTGCCGCGCCTGATCGCCGGCGCCTTCGGCTCAGCTGCAGCGAGGCGCGGCGCCTGATCCAGCAGGGCGGGGTCAAGCTCGACGGCGAGCCGCTGGCCGCGGAGCCCCTCGACCTCGCGAGCGAAGCCTCGACGGTCGGGTGCTGCAGGTCGGCAAGCGGCGCTTCTGCCGCCTTAGGGCCACCCCCTAGGCAAACCGCCGGCCAGCGCTATACTCCCCGTCCTTCTGGGGTTGCCTTGGGCAGCCCCATGCGTCGAGAGCGGCGAGTCCCGCCGCAGAGGCGCAGCGGTCTTTGAAAACTGAGCAGCGTGCACTCCGCGGACCATCGGTCTGCGGAATGTTTGAGCCCGAACCATCCGGTGCGCCAGCGCGCCGGATGGTCTTGATTTACCTCGTCATGCCGGTCGTCGTATTTGTGTACTCGGCGGCCACTGA
>CAWKMK010000002.1:0-112535 GCA_963850735.1 uncultured Actinomycetes bacterium | reverse complement strand
TTCCGAGCGGTGGGTGTTGAAATGGATGCGGACCGAGGACGCGATCGTCTACACCACCGGCTACCAGTCGAACGTCGGCTGCATCGGCACGATCCTCGGCCCCGGCGACACGGTGATCTGCGACTCCGGCGACCATGCCTCGATCCTCGACGGCTGCCGGCTCTCCGGCGCCAAGCTGCGGCCCTTCCGCCACAACCGCATGGACAAGCTGGAGAAGATGCTGCAGCGCGCGGCTGAGGACGGCGGCGGCGTCCTGGTGATCGTCGACGGCGTCTTCTCGATGGAGGGCGACGTCTGCGACCTGCCCCGCATCGTCGAGCTCTGCCAGGCCTACGGGGCGCGGCTGATGGTCGACGAGGCGCACGGGGCCGGCGTCCTCGGCGCCCGCGGTGCCGGCGCCTGCGAGCTCTTCGGCCTCGAGGACCAGGTCGACCTGCGGATGGGGACCTTCTCCAAGAGCCTCGCCTCCTGCGGCGGCTTCATCGCCGGCCCGGCCGACGTGATCGAGTACCTGCGGGTCTCCTCGCGCTCCTTCATCTTCAGCGCCTCGGCGGTGCCGGCCGCGGTCGGAGCGGCGCTGGCGGCCCTGCGGGTGATCCGCGCCGACGGCCCGGAGCTGTTCGAGCGCCTGCTCGCCAACGCCGAGTACCTGCGCGAGGGGCTGCGGCACCTGGGCCTGAAGGTGATCGAGCCCGGGCACCCTGCCCGACGGCACCGTCGCCACCACCCCGGTGGTGCCGGTGATGGTCGGCGACGACTGGCAGGCGGTGCTGCTCTGGAAGGCGCTGTTCGACGCCGGCGTCTACACCAACGTCGCCATCCACCCGGCGGTCCCGCCCGGCGGGGCACTGCTGCGGACCAGCCTGATGGCGACCCACGAGCGCGAGCACCTCGACGGCGCCCTCGGGACGATCGCCCGAGTCGTCGAAGACTTCCCGGACCTGCCGCGCGCCTAAATCCACGGGTAACGGATTCTTGACATCCCCCGGCCGGGGTAGTTTCAGGCTTGGCTGGAATCGAGGACAGGCTGGGTCAGAGCGCCGAAATTGTTGCTCTTAGCGAACGGGTCGGACGCCAAAGTCGGTCGATGCCGGGTTGACGCCCGGCACCTCGAAGACGTAGCTTGGCCTCCTCGCCGTACACGACCCAGGCGGGACGTTCGGGACAATAGAGAGATCTGTCCGGTCAGGCTCGCCGCGGCAGCGGTCGCCGGTCGGACACCACGAGATACCCCAGTTATCCGATTCCTTGAAGGGAGGAGTCCCAGTGGACGCTGCCTCAACGGCACCCGCAACGACCATCGCTCTCGGTAGAGGCCCCGCAACACATGAGGGCGCTGGAACGAGCCAACATGGTGCGGCTGGCCCGCGCGGAGCTGAAGCGCGCGATCGCACGGGGCGATGTCGACGCCGCGGAGGTGGTTCGCGACTGCCCCTGGGAGACCGAGAGCATGACCATCGCCGAGCTGCTCACCAGCCAGCGCCGCTGGGGGCGAACCCGCGCCCGCAAGTTCCTCATGCCCCTCTCGCTCAACGAGAACAAGCAGCTGGGGACCCTGACCTCGCGCCAGCGCCGACTGCTCGCCACCGAGCTGAACTCGCGGGCAACGGGTACTCCAAGCCGGGAACCGCTCGCCGTTTAGGCGGGCGGTCGGTTAGCCGCCCAGGCCTCCGGCGCGGAAGCTGAGGCCGCCGGAGGCGCGCTGGAAGGCGCGGCGGGCCAGATAGAAGACGATCGCGAAGGAGACCGCGCCGAGCCGCCAGCGCAACGGCGAGGATCTGGTCGGCCGACGTAGAAGACGAGGCCGACGACGAGGACGAAGACGGAGCCGGCAAGCAGGGTGGTGTGGGAGCGGTAGCCGGCGAAGTGCTCGCGGATCGCGACCTCCATGCCGCCGAGGCCCGCCAGCGCCACCCCGAGCCCGATCGCCGTCGGGTGGCCGCCGATCGACGCCGATCGCCAGCGAGACGATCCCGGCCAGGATCACCAGCTCGGCCAGCGGCGCGGAGCCCCAGGGGGCCGGCGGTCGCTCGTCAGGTGCAGAAACCCGCTTGGCGGGTTTCTGCGTTTTCCGCTTGGCGGGCCGGGACTTCGTGCTCAACGGCCGCAAGCCGCCCGGCTAACGGGCATCCGGAGGAGACCTTGACCCGCCACCAGCCCATCAGCATGCCGATCGGGCCGAGCCGCGGCCGGGAGTGCCAGTGCCCGCAGCCGGGCAGCCCGAGGTCTTCCCGCGAAACCCGGACCCACTTGAAGTCCTGCGGGGCGGCCAGCATCCGCTCGCACCAGCTCGCGGTTCTCATCCTCGACCCGAGCCCGCTCGACGAGGGCGCTTCGCGCCTCCGCGACGCGGTCGGCGAGGCGATCGCGGACCCCCTCGAGCTCGCCGAGATCGAGGACGCGGGGCGCGGCGGCGACCGGGTCGATCCGGTGCGGCACCTCGGTGTGACCGAAGGCCTCGGCGAAGAGCCCGCCCAGCTCGCCTCGAGCCGGGCGATCTGGCGGCGCAGCTGAAGCCGGGCCTGGCGCTCGTCGACCGCGACATCAGGTCCGTGAAGAGTCTCGATCGAGTAGATCGAGGCATCCCCAAAAGTGTAGTCACGCCGCCTCCAGGGTCGCCGCGGCCATCCACAGCGCCTCCTCGACGGCGATCTGCGGCACGCCCTTGACCTGCACAGCGGCGACGGCGATGCGGCGGGTCCGCTTCTCGACCCCGAGCCCCTCGGCGGTCGGGCCGAAGAGCAGGCCGACCGGGCCGGCGCTCGTCGGCGATCGCCAGCGTCCCCTTCGCCAGCTCGGCCGGCCGCCCCGGCGAGCGACTCCCCCGGCGCGGAGTCGCGGATGCAGAGCCCGCCCTCGATCGCCTCGGCGTCGAAGGCGCGCAGCGCGACCCCGGTCTCGACGATCGCGACGTTGAGCGCGTCGGCCGGCAGGCCGTGGCTGCGGAAGCCGCCGTCGTGGAGCCGGTCGAGGGTCAGCTGCTCGACCGGGGTGCGGGTGCGGTCGGGGTCGAGGCCGATCTGGCGGAAGAAGACGCGGTAGGCCCAGGGGATCGGCCGTTCCCGCAGGCGGATCGCCTGCGACGCCGTAGGTCCGGTCGGAGAGGTCGCGCAGCCGCTGGCGCACCGGCTCCGGGCTGCGGCCGGGCTTGGCGTCGACCTCGACCCAGGCGATCCCGAGGCCGGGGAACTCGGAGGCGATGTGGGGGGCGACCCAGCCCTGCCGCGGGGCCGGCACCCAGCCCATCCGCTCGCTGGCTGCGCCGGCCGCCACCTCAGTCCCTTTCCGCCTCGGCCGTCGCGGCCAGCAGTCGGTCGACCCGGTCGCTCAGCTGGGCGGCGGTCGAGCTCGCCGATGCTGGCGCTCTGCAGCGTGCCGCCGGGATAGACGTAGGCGAAGGTCGGGCAGAGCGCCGACGCCGTAGAGGCCGGCGACGGCGCCGTCGCGGTCGTAGCCGACCGGCATCGTCCAGCCGCGCTGGCGGATCAGTTCGCGAACCGTGTCGCGATCGTCGCGGATGTCCAGCGAGAGGAAGCCCACCCGTCCACGGTAGCGCCGGTAGACGGCGTCGACCACGTCCTGCTGCTCGACGCAGCTGCCGCCGCCCTTGGTGAACCAGAACGAGATCACCAGCGGGCCGGTCGAAGAGGTCGCAGACGCGGATCGCTTCCGGCAGCGTCGATCCGGCAGGCCGGGGTCGCGGCGGTGCGTCCTCCGGGCAGGGGATCGCGCGAGGTTTCGCAGTCGTCCTGGGCGACGTTGGCGTCGCCTTCCAGCTTGCCGGCGCCGGCCGGGACCGCGAACTCCGGCAGCGGCCAGCGGGCCGGCAGGCGGTCGAGCCCGAGCGTCTCCCCGCCGCCTCCGTTCTCGATCGTGTTGACGGTGGCGACGACGATGATCGCGAGGAAGAGCAGGCCGACGACGATCGAGTAGCGGTCCCTCATCGCTGCTCCTCGATCAGCAGCAGCGTCGCCGGGCAGGACCAGCATCACCCCGAGCAGGGCGGCGGCGAGGTCGATCGACGGTGACGAAGCCGAAGTCGCGCAGCATCTGCATGTCGCTGGCGATCAGGACGGCGAAGCCGGCGATCGCGGTGGCGCCGGAGGCGAGCACGGCCGCGCCGGTGCGCGCGTAGGCGCGCTGCAGCGCCTCCTCGACGTCGACCCCGGCCGCCGCGCTCCTCGTGGAAGCGCGCCGACGAGGATGCACCCCGAACTCGGTCGCGATCGCGATCGTCAGCGCCCCGAGCGCCGCCGACATCGGGTTGAGCGGGATGCCGGTGACCCAGAGCAGCAGCGAAGCCCAGCCGGTGGCGAGCACCGTCGGCACCAGCGGCACGAGCGCGCGGCGCCAGCGAGCGGTAGACGAGCAGCAGCGCCAGGCCGACCGCGAGCGAGCCCGGCCAGGGTCAGCCAGTAGCGGCTGCTGGAGAGGTCGCCGGCCGATTCGGCGGCGATCACCGGCAGGCCGGCCAGCTGCACCTCGACCCCCTGGCGGGCCGCCGGGTCACCGGCTCGCCGATCTCCCGCACCCGCTCGATCAGCTCCTGCTGGTCCTCCAGCGACTGCGCCCGGATCCCGAACGAGATCAGCGCCTTCGTGCCCGACTTCGCCGGTCTCGGGATCGACCGGCGCGACCTGCCGCAGCGCATACGGCGACAGCGCCGCAAGCGTCGCCTCGATCCGCTGCGCGGTCGGCGTCTCTCCGCCCCGGACGAGGAAGTCCGACAGCGCCGGCCCGGGGCAGATTTCAGCCTCGTGGCAGCTGGGGTTTTCGCCGCTGAACCCGTTCGCCTCGAGCACCCGCTGCTTGAAGCCGGCCATCCACTCGATCGTCGCCGGGGTCGGTGAGATCGTCGGCTTCGATGCTCACATCCAGCTCCCCGGAGACGCCGGTCGTGTCCTGCAGCTCGTTCAGGTCCTTCGACCGCCTCGATGCTCTGGGGCGCCAGCTCGCGGATGTCAGACACGGTTTCGACCTGGGTCCCGGCTGCCCAGCCGATGACGGCCAGGCCCACCCCGACCGCAAGCACCGCCACCGGGTACGTCCGCGCAACGGACAGAAGGCGCTCCACGGGCGGGTGGCTCGCGGTGAGAGACGCCGAGCATCCAGCGCAGGTGCCTCTCACCCGAGACAGGACCCGCCCGCCGCAGGCTCAGCGCCGCGAGCCCCGCGGTCAGCGCCAGGACGAAGGCGACGCCGATGCCGACGACCAGAAGCCAGGCCGAAGCTCCCGCACCATCGGCGTCGGCGAGAGCTGCAGGGCGAGGAAGCCAGCGATCGGTCGCCAGGCACGCGGTGGCGATCGTCGGGCCGCCGACGCGGCAGCGGCGCCGCTTCGCACCGATGCGCCGCACCGCCTCGTCGATACCGCGCCTGGAACTGGATCGCGTAGTCGACCGCGAGGCCGATCAGGATCGGCAGGACGGCGATCGAAGCCATCGTCAGCGAGCCGCCGACCAGGCCGAGCAGGCCGAAGGTGATCGCCGCCGCCGCGAGGGCGACCGCCGAGCGGCAGCAGCCGCCAGCGGGAGCGGAAGACGAGGAGCAGGACGAGGGCCATGACCACGACCGCGACCGCGAAGAGGAGCAGCAGGGCGTCCTTCAGCGCTCGCGAGACGCCGTCGACGACGACCGGCGCGCCGGAGACGACGTAGCTGCCGCCCTTCGAGCTCGAAGCACGGCGCCGGCTTGCCGTCCTCCTTGCAGGCCTGGCGCGGCGTCGTGTCCTCGACCGCGGCTTCGATCAGCCCGATCGCCCGGTGGCGCTCGGCTTCGCTCAGGTCCGGCTTCAGCCGGATCACGATCTGGGCCGAGCTGCGCGTTGGGGAAGAGATAGGAGAGCCGCGCCTTCGGCGTGCCCGCGCGGCGCGGCGAGGTCGAAGACGACGGTGGCGACGAATTCTTCGTTGTCGATGCTCGGGAGCGCTGGTGATCCCGTATTTGGTCGGCGACCGCGAGCAGGTATTCGCGGAAGCGGTCGGCGGCGGCACGTGTTCGGCCAGGCGCCGCAGCTGGTCGTCGATCTGGACCACCGCCTCGTTGAGGAAGGTCGCCGGCCCGGCGAGGAACTCGACCGCTTCCAGCTCGGCCAGCTCCGCGCAGGGCCCCGGGATCGGCTTCGCCCCCTTCGGCACCTTGCCCGAGAGGCAGCCCTCCAGCCGCAGCAGGCGGAAGAGGTTGTCGGTGAGGAGCAGCTTCGGCAGGTCGCCCTTGGCGAGGACGACCACCGGTTCTTCGCCGAAGTCCTCGCGCACCTGCTGGGTCGCCTCGGTAGGTCGGCGGTGTCGGAGTCGACCAGGGTGTCGACCCCGGCGTCGGTCGGCAGCCGGGTCGCGCCGATCGCGGCGGCGATCGCCAGCGCGGCGCTGACCGCGAGCAGCGGGCGGGCGTGCCGCGCCGCCCAGGCCGCGACGCGCCCGAACCGAGCCCGCGCGCCCAACCTCAGTCCATCGAGAGCGGGCCGCTGACGTCCGCGTTGAGGAACTGGCTGACGAACGGGTTGCTCGGAGTCGAACAGCTCCTCTTTCGGGCCCGACTCGACGATCTTGCCGCTCCAGAGCACCGCGATGAAGTCGGCGATCCGGCGCGCGGTGCCGAGGTCGTGGCTGATCACCAGGTAGCAGCCGCCGTTCTCGGCGTGGACCTCGCGGATCAGCTCGCAGAGCAGCGCCGTGCGCACCGGGTCGAGGCCGGAGTCGGGCTCGTCGAACATCACGATCGCCGGTTCCAGCACCAGCGCCCGGGCGAAGCCGGCGCGCTTGCGCATCCCGCCGGAGAGCTCGTTCGGCATCTTGTAGGTCGCCTCGGTGAGGCCGACCTCTTTGCAGCCGGCGGTTGACGATCTCGCCGATCTCTTCCTCGCTTTTGTCGGTGTGCTGGCGCAGCGGGAAGGCGATGTTGTCGTAGATGTTCATCGAGCCGAAGAGGGCCCCGTCCTGGAACAGCAGGCCGAACTTTTTGCGCACCTCGAAGAGTTCGTCGTCGGTCATGTTCGGGATCGATTCGCCGTGCACGAGGACGTCGCCGGAGTCCGGGTAGAGCAGGCCGACGATGTGCTTGATCAGCACGCTCTTGCCGGTTCCCGAGGGGCCGAGCACCATCGAGACCTGGTCCTCGGGCAGGCCGAGGTTGAGGCCGTTGAGGATGCGGGCGCGGCCGAACTGCTTGACCAGGTCGATGATCTCGATCGCGTCCTCGCCGCCGTGGTCGCGCTTGCGGCCGGTGTGGAAGCGGTAGGGGTCGTGCTCGGCGCGGGTCGACGCCGGGGATGACGAAGTCGCGGCCCATCATCGGCGCCGTCCTCGCTCACGTAGGGGCCTTCGTCGGTGGCGCTTTCGGGGTGTCCTGCCGTGGCCTGCTCGCCTGCGACCGGCTCGACCTGCTCGGCGCTGGTCTCCGTCTCCGCCTCGTACTGCGTCCCCTCGCCCTCGTTGAAGCGATCCTCCTCGTCGCTCGGCAAGTCAGCCTCCTATTGGCGCACGTCGGGTTGGCCCCCCAGAAGACCAGGGTCCCAAGCATCCCGATGATGTGGACTAAGACGATGTTGAGGACCATCGACTTCGCCGTCGCGGTCCCCACCCCGACCGGCCCGCCGGAGGCGGTGTAGCCGTAGTAGCAGCCGACCAGCACGATCGCGGTCGCCATCACCATGCCCTTGATCAAGCTGAAGATCAGGTCGGGTGGGTTCTGGAACATCCAGAAGATCAGCAGGTAGCCGCCCGAGGAGACGTCGCCGATCTGCTCGACGACGGCCAGGTAGCTGGCCAGGTACATGATCCCGATCCCGACCAGGTACATGAACGGGAAGGCGATCCAGGCGGCGAGCAGGCGGGTCGCGCAGAGGAAGGTGACCGGCGGCACGCCCATCACCTCGAGCGCGTCGATCTCGTCGGAGATCCGCATCGCGCCGAGCTCGGCGACGATCCCGGTCCCGACCTTGGCCGCCAGCATGTAGCCGAAGGCGTAGGGCATGATCTCGCGCAGGTCGCACCAGGCGGAGAAGACGCCGGCGTAGGCGGGCGCGCCCTGGGCGCGCAGCAGGTAGGCGCCCTCGATCCCGCACTGCAGGCCGAGGGTGAAGACCAGGCCCCAGATGATCAGGGCCGAGCCGAGGATCAGGATCCCGGCCTGGCGCAGGCTCTCGCCGAAGAAGCGCAGGACGCGGCCCGAGTAGACGAGGCCGGCGACGCGCGAGCCGAAGCGGGCGATCTCCCCGAACGGAGTCGAGCCAGCCGCGCGGGACTTCGAGCCAGGCGTTCATCGGATCGTCTGCAGCTCCGGGTTGGTGGCGAGCAGGGTCTGGGTGAAGACGTAGTTGAAGGCGAAGACGCCCATGAAGGAGATGACCACGGCCTCGTTGACGGCGCGGCCGACGCCGGCGGCGCCGCCGGACGCGGTCATCCCTTTGTAGGAGCAGACGACGGCGATCATCGCGCCGAACAGGGTGCACTTGATCACCGAGCCCCAGAGGTCGGTGATCGAGGCGTTGGAGAAGAGGGTCGCGAAGAAGCCGCCGAGCGGCTGGTTGTAGAGGATCTCGGTGAGGATGCCGCCGCTGATCCCGAAGACCAGGGCGTAGATGTCGAGCAGGCCGGTGATCAGCATCAGCGCCAGGAAGCGCGGCACGACCAGGTTCTTGATCGGGTCGACGCCGAGCACCTGCAGGGCGTCGAGCTCCTCGCGGATCTTGCGGGCGCCGAGGTCGGCGGTGATCGCGGTGCCGGCGACGCCGGCGACGACGACCGCGGTCACGAAGGGCGCGAACTCGCGGATCGAGGCGAGGACGAAGAAGCCGCCGAGCCGGTCGAGGGCGCCGAACAGCGAGAGGAAGTTGGCCGCCTGCAGGCCGGGCGCGCCGAAGCCGAAGGCGACGGTCGAGACCAGCAGCGGGAACCAGCAGAGCTGCAGGGCGAAGAGGAACTGGCCGATGAACTCCTCGCCGTAGGGATAGGGCGGCTTGACCGCGGAGACGATCGTGCGCGCGGTGAGGATCATCATCTCCCCCACCTGTTCGAACAGCGACTTGGCGGGCAAGAATGCCCTGTTGACCGCGGATCCGACCATCTGCTCCTCCGTCCGAGCGTGCCGCACGCGCGCGGCACCCCACTCGTGGCGGGAGTCTATGGGATGGAGTCAGCCCCATCCGTTAGCCGAGTGTTGAGATCCGGCTAACCCCTCGCCGGCGCCCGAAATGCGCTGCGAATGCGGGGAAACCCCGTGGTATGTTCGGGCCGCTTTGCGGGGGACCGGAAGACATTCCCGGCGCACCCGCCTCCGAGCCATCGCGACCGGGTTCGCCGCGCTGGCGGTGGCGGCGCTGCTCGGCCGCCTGCGGCGGCGGCTCCTCGTCGGACGCCAACGAGCCGGCAGGCAACTACCAGGTCAAGGTGACCGAAGCGAGCTTCCCGACCGAGCAGGACCTCGGCCAGACCTCGCTGCTGCAGCTCGGCGTCCGCAACACCGGCGAGCAAGACGGTGCCGGCCCTGACGGTGACGTTCACGATCGCCGGCAAGGAGGGCGAAGTCCTCGCCGCTGCCGTTCGGCGTCCACGACCCGCAGGCCGGCCTGGCCCAGCCCGACCGGCCGGTCTGGGTGCTGGCCGCAGACCTACCCGCGCCTCGCACGGCTCCGCCGACCCCGGCGGCGCCTCGACCTCGAGCCGCAAGACCTTCGCCTTCGGGCCGCTGAAGCCGGGCGCAGACGACGAAGGCGGTCTGGAAGCTGAGCGCGGTCAGAGCCGGCCAGTACGACCCTGCTCTACAGCGTCGACGCCGGGCTCGGCGGCAAGGCCAAGGCGGAGACCGGCGGCGGCGTCGCCCCCGGCGGCTCCTTCGTCGCCGAGATCACCAGCCGAGCTGCCGGAAACCGAAGTCACCGACAGCGGCGAAGTCGTCGAAATCGAGAAGAGGCCAGGCAGGAGCCTGGCGACATCGCGGCGGCTCGTCCTGGCGGCGATGCTGACGCCTGGCGCTCGCGCCGGCCTGCCGCGCCTCGGCCATCGGCCATGACCGGCCTGCGGCTCCGCCGCCAGCCGGCGAGGCAGGCCGCGAGCGCCGCCGCGCCA
Organism: uncultured Actinomycetes bacterium; assembly: GCA_963850735.1. GTDB lineage: Bacteria > Actinomycetota > Thermoleophilia > Solirubrobacterales > 70-9 > VAYN01. Next base: position 102,468 of record CAWKMK010000002.1, on the reverse strand, counting down.
AGGGCGGCGTCGCCCTGAAGCAGATCGGCAGCTTCGACAGCCCGGTCTACGTCGACCGGCGCCCCGGGCTTCCCGAAGCTGCTCTTCGTGGTCGAGCAGGCGGGCCGGATCCAGGTCCTGCGCAACGGCCGCAAGCGCTCGCCGGCCCTTCCTCGACATCCGCGGCCTGGTCGCACGACGGCGGCGAGCGCGGCCTGCTCTCGATCGCCTTCCCGCCCGACTACGCGCAGCAGCAGGCGCTTCTACGTCTATTACACCGACAACGCCGGGCAACATCCGGGTCGACGAATTCCAGCCGCCGCAGCGCGACCCGGGCGGCCGCCGGCTCGCCGGCGGCCGGTGATCGCGATCCCCCACCCGGTCAACGCCAACCACAACGGCGGCCAGCTGCAGTTCCTCGGCAACCTCCTCTACTTCGGCACCGGCGACGGCGGCTCCGGCGGCGACCCGCCGAACAACGCCCAGAACAAGGACGTGCTGCTCGGCAAGCTGCTGCGGATCGACCCGCGGCGCCGGCGGCGGCAAGCCCTACTCGGTCCCCGCCAGCAACCCCTTCGTCGGCAAGCCCGGGCGCGACGAGATCTACAGCTACGGCCTGCGCAACCCGTTCCGCTTCTCCTTCGACACGGTCACCGCCGCGCAGCCGCGGATCGCGATCGGCGACGTCGGCCAGAACCGCTTCGAGGAGCTCGACTACACGACGGTCGGCCGCGGCCAGCGGGCGCCAACTTCGGCTGGGACGCCTTCGAGGGCTTCGCCCCGTACGAGGACGAAAACAGCGGCACCCCGGACCCCGGCGGCACCGTGAAGCCGATCTTCGCCTACCCCCACAGCCGCGGCGGCAGCTGCTCGATCATCGGCGGCTACGTCGTCGCGCGACCGCGCGCCTGCGCTCTCTCTACAAGCGCTACGTCTACGCCGACCTCTGCGAGGGCCAGCTGCGCAGCCTCGTCCCCCACCTGAAACGGGCCGAGCGGCGACCGCAAGCTCGGCCTCGCGGTCTCCAGCCCCGACCTCCTTCGGCGAAGACGACGCGGCACCGCCTCTACGTCGACCTCGCTCGAAGGTCCCGTCTACCGGCTCGTTCCCGCGCTGACGCGCGGAAGATTTCACTTTCTGCGCGCATCTCGTAGCATCTTTTTGTCTACACTTGCTTAGATGCCGATGACGATGGTGAGAGAAGCCTGGACCGACGAGCGCCTCGACGACCTGACGAAGCACATGGATGAGGGGTTCCAGGAGCTTCGCGCAGAGCTCCGTCAGCAGCGAGAAGAGGATAGCGCTGAATACGCAGCTCTCCGCAGTCAGATCACCTTGAATCGACCTCTCTCCGAAAGGAATCGCAGAAGTGCGGGAAGCGCTCGGAGAACAGCGAGCCGAAACGAAAGGGTAGATGACGACGATCGACGCGCGACTCGACGGGCTGACCCGCGCCATGCAGATTTGGTGCTGGCTGATCGTGTCTTTCCTGGTCGGCCTGATGGGCATGTTTGCCGCCCAGCTCTGAGATCGCCGCTACAGTTTGGCTGACCAGCCAAACGGGCGAGGAAGGGAGCAGTCGGTGGAGAGCGGAACGGCTGCGCAGACGAGCACCGAGGCGAACGGGGCGATCGGCGCGCCGCCGGCCGAGCGATCGAGGTCCTCAACCCGGCAACGGCGAGAGCGATCGGACCGATCACGGTCGACTCGCCCGAGGCCGTCGCCGAGACGGTCGCCCGCGTGCGCGCCAACCAGGCCGAGTGGGAGGCGATGGGGATCGAGGGCCGCTACCACTGGCTCGGCAAGCTGCGCGACTGGCTGCTCGACAACGACGAGCGGGTCGCTCGACACGATGCAGGCCGAGACCGGCAAGGTCCGCGCCGACGCCAGCAACGAGCCGGCCTACCTCGCCGACCTGATCAACTTCTACGGCACCAAGGCCGCCGAAGTTCATCGGCGAGGAGAGCGTCCGCCCCCACTCGCCGCTGCTGGCCGCGAAGAAGCTGCGGGTCCAGTACCGGCCGCACCCGGTGGTCGGCATCATCAGCCCCTGGAACTTCCCGCTGATCCTCTCGCTCGGCGACGCGATCCCCGCCCTGCAGGCCGGCGCCGCGGTCGTGGTCAAGCCCTCCGAGTTCACCCCGCTGGGCCTGGCCGAGGTGGTCGAGGCCTGGAAGCAGGAGATCGGCGGCCCCGACGTCTTCGACTGCGTGCAGGGCATCGGCGAGACCGGCGGCGCCCTGGTCGACGACGTCGACTTCGTCCAGTTCACCGGCTCCGACCGCACCGGGCGCAAGGTGATGGCGCGGGCGGCCGAGACGCTGACCCCGGTCAGCCTCGAGCTCGGCGGCAAGGACCCGATGATCGTCCTCGCCGACGCCGACCTCGACCGCGCCGCCAACGCCGCCGCCTGGGGCGGGATGATGAACTCCGGCCAGATCTGCATGTCGGTCGAGCGGATCTACGTCGAGGAGCCCGTCTACGACGAGTTCGTCGCCAAGCTGACCGAGGAGGTCGGCAGGCTGCGCCAGGGCGCCGACGGCGACGCGAGCCCGACAAGGACGTCGGCGCGATGACCTCGCCGCAACCAGACCGCGATCGTCGAGGACCACGTCAACGACGCGCTCGCCAACGGCGCCCGGGCGCTGACCGGCGGCAAGCGGGTCGACGGGCCCGGCGACTACTTCGAGCCGACCGTCCTGGTCGACGTCGACCACTCGATGAAGGTGATGCGCGACGAGACCTTCGGCCCCGTCGTCGGGGTGATGAAGGTGCGCGACTCCGAGGAGGCGCTGCGGCTCGCCAACGACACCCGCTACGGCCTCTCCGGCTCGGTCTTCGGCGAGAAGCGAGCGGGCCGAGCAGGTCGCGCGCCGGGTCGAGTGCGGGCGCGGTCAACGTCAACGACGTGCTCGTCAACTACTTCGCCACCGACGTGCCGATGGGCGGCTGGAAGCAGTCCGGGATCGGCTTCCGCCACGGCGAACCGGGGATCAAGAAGTACTGCCGCCCCGAGTCGCTCGTGATCACCCGCTTCGGCGGCAAGCGCGAGCCGACCTGGTACCCCTACACCAAGGCCCGCCGCGGCCTGCTCGCCCGCATCGCCCGCGTCTTCAACGCCCGCGACTGGCGCCGGAACTCGGCCTGCAACGCGGCTGAGCGCCTGCGAGCCCACGCAGGGCCGCTGTATCACCTCAGAGCGTCGAGGGGCCCGGACGACGCCGCAGCAACCGGCCGAGACTCGGACGAGGTCGGCGCTCCCGGTAGCCTCTTTAGGTTCATGGCCGAGCGTGACTACATAGCCGCGATCACGCGAGCGCGTCGTCGTCTTCGACGGCGGCATGGGCGCGACCCTGGAGCAGTTCGACCTGACCCAGGAGGACTACGGCGGCCTCGAGGGCAAATGCCACGAGGCGCTGGTGCTGAACCGCCCCGACGTGATCGAGGGCGTCCACGCCTCGATGCTCGAGGCCGGCGCCGAGGTGGTCGAGACCGACACCTTCCAGGGCTCGCGGCTGAAGCTCGAAGAGTGGGGGCTCGGCGAGCACACGCTGGAGATCAACACCAAGGCGGCCGAGATCGCCCGCAAGGCGGCGGGCGAGGACCGCTTCGTCGCCGGCTCGATCGGGCCGACCGGCTTCCTGCCCGCCTCCACCGACCCGACCCTCGGCGACATCTCCTTCGGCAAGCCTGGTCGAGGTCTTCGCCGAGCAGGCCCGCGGCCTGGTCGAGGGCGGCGCCGACCTGATCATCATCGAGACCGCGCAGGACATCCTCGAGGTCAAGGCGGCGATCTTCGGCGCCCGCGAGGCGTTCGCAGCAGACCGGCCGCACGCTGCCGATCCAGACCAGCGTCTCGCTGCTGCCCAACGGCGGCAAGATGCTGCTCGGCACCGACATCCAGGCGGTGCTGACGACGCTGACCGCGCTCGACGTCGACGTGATCGGGCTCAACTGCTCGACCGGGCCCGAGGACATGCGCGACGCGATCCGCTTCCTCGGCGAGAACAGCCCGCTGCCGGTCCACTGCATCCCCAACGCCGGCCTGCCGCTGCAGGGCCCCGACGGCGAGACGATCTTCCCCGAAGAGCCCGAGCCGCTGGCGGCGACGCTGGGCGAGTTCGTCGAGCGCTACGGCGTCGGCATCGTCGGCGGCTGCTGCGGCACGACGCCCGAGCACATCGCCGCGATCCGCGAGCGGGTCGACGGCCGCGCCCCGGGCGAGCGCCCGGCCGCCGGGCCCGATCGAGGTCTCCTCGATGATGACCTCCACCCCGCTGGTGCAGGAGCCGCGCCCGACCCTGGTCGGCGAGCGGGTCAACTCGCAGGGCTCGAAAAAAGCCAAGGAACTGCTGCTCGCCGACGACTACGACGGCCTCGTCCAGGTCGCCGAAGACCAGGTCGAAGGCGGCGCCCACGTGCTCGACGTCTGCGTCGCGCTGACCGAGCGCCAGGACGAGGACGAGCAGATGAGCGCCGTCGTCAAGCGGATCTCGCTGACCCAGCCGGCGCCGATCCAGGTCGACTCGACCGAGCCCGAGGTGATCAAGGCGGCGCTGGAGACAGATCCCCGGCCGGGCGATCGTCAACTCGATCAACCTCGAGGCCGGCCGCGACAAGGCCGACGTCGTGATCCCGCTGGCCAAGGCGCACGGCGCGGCGCTGATCGCGCTGACGATCGACGAGGTCGGGATGGCGAAGACGGCCGAGCGCAAGGTCGAGATCGCCGAGCGGATCCGCGACATCGCCTGCGACGAGCACGGCCTCGACCCCGAGGCGCTGATCTTCGACGCGCTCACCTTCACCCTGACCACCGGCGACGAGGAGTGGAGAGCCCTCGGCGGTCGAGACGATCGAGGGGATCCGCCGGATCAAGGCCGAGATCCCCGGCGTGAAGACCTCGCTCGGCGTCTCCAACGTCTCCTTCGGCGTCTCGCCGCGGCCGCGCGCGGTCCTCAACTCGGTCTTCCTCCACCACTGCGTCGAGGCCGGGCTCGACCTGGCGATGGTCAACCCGAACCACATCACCCCCTACGGCGAGATCTCCGACGAGGAGCGCGAGCTGACCGACGACCTCGTCTTCAACCGCCGCGAGGACGCGCTCGAGCGCTTCATCGCCCACTTCGAGTCCAAGGGCGAGGAGGCCGAGGCCGAGGCCGCCGACCCGACCGCCGGGCATGGAGCCCGAGGAGGCCCTGCACTGGCACATCCTGCGCCGCAAGAAGGACGGGGTCGAGGACTGGATCGACCGCTCGGTCGAGAAGATCGGCGCCGTCCCGACCCTGAACGAGGTGCTGCTGCCGGCGATGAAGGAGGTCGGCGACAAATTCGGCGCCGGCGAACTGATCCTGCCCTTCGTCCTGCAGTCGGCCGAAGTGATGAAGCGCGCCGTCGCGCAGCTCGAGAACTACCTCGACCGGATCGACGGCCACACCAAGGGCAAGGTCGTGATCGCGACCGTCTTCGGCGACGTCCACGACATCGGCAAGTCGCTGGTCAACACGATCCTCACCAACAACGGCTACACGGTGATCGACCTCGGCAAGCAGGTCCCGGTCGACACGATCATCGAGGCCGCGGTCGAGAACGAGGCCGACGCGATCGGCCTCTCGGCGCTGCTCGTCTCGACCTCGAAGCAGATGCCGACCTGCGTCGCAGGAGCTGCACCAGCGCGGGCTCGAGTTCCCGGTGCTGATCGGCGGCGCCGCGATCAACCGCGACTTCGGCCGCCGCACGCTCTACCCGAAGGGCAAGGAGTCCGACGAGGTCTACGAGCCCGGCGTCTTCTACTGCAAGGACGCCTTCCAGGGCCTCGACACGATGGACGCGCTGGTCGACGAGCGAGGCGCGCGCGGCGCTGGTCGAGCGGATCCAGGCCGAGGCGAAGCAGCTGCGCGAGAAGCCGGTCGTGGTCGACGACTCGCCGCCGACCACCGACGACAGCGTCCGCTCCGCCGCCGCGCACCGACGTCCCGATCCCGGAGCCGCCCTTCTGGGGCGTGCGCGAGGTCGACGTCGACCTCGACGAGGTCTTCCCCTACCTCGACCGCCACGTGCTCTTCAAGCTGCACTGGGGCGGCCGCGGCGTCAAGGGCGAGGCCTGGCGCGAGCTGGTCGAGGGCAACGACGAGGAGGAGGGCTTCGCGCCGCGCCTGGAGCGGATGTGGCGCGAGCAGGACTACCTGCACCCGCGGGCGCGGCTCGGCTACTTCCCCTGCAACGCCGACGGCAACGAGCTGGTCGTCTTCGACCCCGAGGACCCCGAGCGCGAGCTCGAGCGCCTCGTCTTCCCGCGCCAGCCCAAGCACGACCGCATCTGCCTCGCCGACTTCTACCGGCCGCTCGACTCGGGCGAACGCGACGTCGTCGCCCTGCAGGGCGTCACGGTCGGCCCCGAGGTGACCGAGCTGATCGAGCGGCTCGGAGCGCGAAGGCGAGTTCGCCGAGCAGCTCTACGTCCACGGCCTCGGCGTGCAGTCGGCCGAGGGCCTGGCCGAGTGGCTGCACTCCGAGGTCCGCCGCGAGCTCGGCATCGACGCTCGACCAGGGCCGCCGCTACTCCTGGGGCTACCCCGCCTGCCCGGACCAGTCCGAGCACGAGAAGGTCTGGCGCCTGCTCGACCTCGAAGAGATCGGCATGACCCTCTCCGGCGGCTACGCGGTGATGCCCGAGCAGTCGACGGTGGCGATCGTCGCCCACCACCCGCAGGCGGTCTACTTCGGCATGAAGTCCGGCTTCATCCCCGAGGAGAAGGCGCCCGACGAGCTGATCGCCGGCACCGACCGCGGCGGCGACCTGCCGCCGGAGTCCGAGCCGGACTCCGGCGACGAGGGCGAGGACGCCGAGCCCGCCGCCCCCGAGCTCAGCCGCTGAACCTGTCCGGAACCTCGGCCGGGTGCAGCGCCGGGCGCTGCCAGTTGCGGCCTTCGTAGGCCTCCTCGAAGCCGGCCCGGCCGCAGGTTGCGGCAGACCGCCGACCAGGAGGCCGAGGTCGCATTCGCCGACCTCGACGAAGACGGTGTGGCAGCCGGCCTCGGTGGGCGTCGAGCAGCCGGCGATGCAGCAGCGCCGCGTTGCAGCCGCGGCCGCGCGCGTGCTCGAGCGTCGTGCCCGGCGCCGAGCTGGGCGACGCCGTCGACGATCAGCATCGAGCCGGTCGCGACGACCGGCACCTCGTCGGGACCGAGCGCGGCGGTGTAGCAGTGCCAGCCCGTCCCGCTGCGGCAGCGAGAAGAACAGCGTCCCCGCAGTCAGCGGCATCTCCAGCGCTTCGGCGGCGATCGTGCTCAGCCCTTCGCCTTCGGCTTCGTCCTCGCCCAGCTCGTAGATCGTCGATGCCGGGGTCGACGTAGAAGTCGGGCGGCGAGCCGTCGCGGACCAGCTTGACCCAGCCGCCACCGCGCTCGTAGCCGCGGTCGCCGAGCCAGGCCTTCGGCCGCTTCGGCGTCCGGGCCGGCCGCCGGCCACCGGGATCCGGTAGTCGACTTCGCGAGCCCGCATCCATTCGACCGCCGCGGCCAGATGGCCGTCCTCGATCGCGCCGGGCTCCGCCGCGCCCTGGATCTGGCTGAAGCAGTCGCGACCTCGGGCAGGTCGCCGAAGGCGGTCGCCTGCACCGGGCCGAACCTCTCAACTTCCACCCCTGATTCGGAAACTGCTTCCGGAACCACCGAGTCCCACATGTCGCGCCGAAAGCGCTGCGCGACTCTCTCGAGTACTGCTGAGTCGTATCTCACGGATCCCTTTCCCCCAGTTCGCGTGAGTGTGTTGGCCGATTGCTCGACTCTATGCACATTACTGGGGACGGGTCAAGGAACCTTGTCGATCCGGCTATGAAGAAGTGGGGCTGCTCCGAGAAGGGGGCCGGCTGCCGTGGATGGAGCTGGCGCCGGCCGCTCGCCTCCTCGTAGTCAGGAGTGCCGGCCTGGGAATCGGTGGCGGCACCCCTCGTGGGCGATCCTAGATCGAATACATCAGAGTTTTTTATCGATTAGGGAAACTTCTGCCTAAATCGACGCCTTCGCGGTTGGCCTGGCTCTGCCGCGCGCGCGGCTTCGGCTCGAGCCGCACCGGCGCGGTCGAGAGCGCCTGCACCCGCAGGTCGCTCCAGGTCAGGCCCTCGCGGACCAGGGCCGGCAGGCCGAGGGCGACGGCGGTGGCGATCTCGACCGCCTGCAGGATCACGCCGTAGGCGAGGGCGTCGGCGGTGCTGACGCCGAAGCCGGTGTGGAGGACGCTGATCACCGCCAGCTGGAAGACGCCGATGTTCGAGGGCGTCGCCGGCACGACCGCGGTGACGTTGACCGCGAAGAGGACCGCGGCGGCGGCGCCGATCCCGGCCTGGCCGTCGAGCCCGAGCGCGTAGAGCAGCGCCCAGCAGGCGGCGAGCTGGATCGCCCAGGCGCCGAGCTGGGCGGCGGCGGCGGCGGCGCCGTGGCGCGGGTCGCGGAAGACCGCGAGGCCGGCCCGGACCTGGATCAGCGCCCGGTGCATCGGCGGCGCCGAGCCGCGCCAGGCGGCCGTTGCCGTTGCGCCGCATCAGCAGCGGCGCGACGAGGACCGACGAGCAGGACCAGCAGCGGCACGAGGCTGAAGGCGAAGAGCTGCTTGGTGCCGGAGTGGAAGAGCGGCGTGGTCGAGACGATGATCACCCCGAGCAGGGCCAGGGCGACGAGGTTCAGCATCGTCTGCGAGACCAGGGTGCCGAGCAGCACCGGGAAGGTTTCCCGCATCCGGCCGGTGCGGCGGGCGAGCGTCAGCGCGCGCGCCGGCTCGCCGAGGCGGGCCGGCAGGGTCGCCGACATCAGCACCCCGATCATCGTCGCCGAGGTGACGTCGCGGCGGCGGACCGGGCGGTTGGGCAGCGCCGCGCGGGCGATCCAGTACCAGGAGGCGGCGCGGAAGAAGAGTGAGATCGCCATCAGCGCGCAGGCGACCAGGACCCAGGTCAGGTTCGAGCGGACGATGCTTTCGACGACCTTGTCGACGCCGATCTTCTGCGCCGCCAGCAGCGGTCAGGCCGACCCCGAGGATCGCCGGCGACGCCGAGGCCGAGCCGGCGGGCGACGCCGCGGCCCCGCTTGCCCGCCTGGGCAGGCGGCGGGTCGAGCGAGGGCAGGCGCTCGGCGGGGCGCTTGGGCCGCCGTCGGCCGGCCGCAGGCCGGCCCAGTGGGCGACCCGCTCGCCGGCGCTCGCCGGCTTGCGGCGCCTCGATCGCCCGCTCGTAGACGGCGGTCACCTGGTCGGCGACCCGCGGCCAGGCGTAGCGCTGGGCGCTGCGCCGGGCGGCCTCCCCCATCGCCTGCAGGCGCTCGGGCTCGTGGTGGACCCGCTGCAGCTCCTCGGCCAGGCGCTGCGGGATCGCCGGGCGGCACCAGCAGGCCGTCGACGCCGTCGGTGACGACGTCGCTGTAGCCGGCGATCGCCGAGGCGATCACCGGCGTGCCGGCGGCGAAGGCCTCGGTCAGGACCATGCCGAAGCTCTCGCCGGAGAGCGAGGGCGCGCAGAGCACGTCGGCGCGCGTGCAGCTCGCGTCCAGAGCTCCTCGCCGGAGACGCGGCCGCGGATGTCGATCGACTCGCAGCAGCTCGGGGTCGGCGAGGTAGCGGAGGACGTCCTCGCGCTCGGCGCCGATCACGGTCAGCCGGCAGGGCACGTGCTCGACCAGGGCGCCGAAGGCGGTGAGCAGGATCGGCAGGCCCTTGCGCTCCTCGGGGCGGCCGACGAAGAGGATCCGCAGCTCGTCGCCGGCCGGCCGCGGCGCGTCCGGCGCGGCGTCGACGTCGACGCCGTTGGGGATGATCGTGTACTCGCCGCCGAACCAGCGGCGGCCGGTCCAGGCGGCCGCCTCGGAGACGGCGATCCGGGCCGAGAGCCGGTTGAACATGCGGCGCGCGCCGAGCGCGTTGGCGATGTAGTTGGGCATCGGCTTGGTCGAGTAGGCGTGGAAGGTGCCGACGACCGGGGTCGCGCGCGCCGAGGGTCGCGTTCCAGCCGACCAGCGGCACCAGCGGCTCGTGGACGTGGATGACGTCGAATTCGCCGCTGCGCACCAGCGCGGCGCGGGGCGACCACGCCGCCGGCCGGGAACGGCGCGAGGTTGGAGACGGAGCCGTTGGCGCCGAAGCCCGACCGTGCGGCCCAGCGGGACCAGGTAGTCGGGCAGCTCGCGCGGCTTCGGCCGGCGCCCGGTGCAGCACTCGGCTGACCCGCCCGGGCGGGTCGACGGGGGCGAGGACGCGGACGTCGTGGCCGCGGCCGAGGAACTCCTCGGCGAGCGCCTCCACGTGCCGGTTCACGCCCCCCTGGTAGGACCAGGAATATGGCGAGACGAGACCTATGCGCACGGACGACTAAGGGTAGGGCATCGCCCGGCCGCCGCATGGCAGCCGAACGGCGGCGCGGCCTAGAGCTGGGTCCCGATCAGCCCGAGCATGCCGACGACGAGCACGCCGATCAGACCGCCGCCGACCTGGATCATGGTCCGCTTCAGGTCGCCGATTTCACTCCGCAGTCGCGGACGTCTTCGCGGATTTCGCCAACGCGATCGATTCAGGTCGTCCAGCGGGAGTCGGTCCAGGTCGATCTCATCGCCTCCATGCCTCCAGGTAGACGGAAAGTTCATACGTGTGGCGCACGAAATTGTAACTTTTCGTCTAGTGCGCTTTTCGCGGAACTGCGCGATTCTCCGCCCAGGCGAAGCCGATGAAGACGAGCAGGTAGGCGGCGCCGATCTCGAGCAGCAGCGCGCCGGAGTCGTTGGCGAGGGTGCCGATCGCGGTCGCGGCGAGGGCGCCGAGCAGCCCGGCGCGCATCGCCGGCGCGTCGCCAGCCAGGCCCGCAGCCGGTCGCGCCGCAGGTACGCCAGGACCGCGAGCACAGGACCACGGGCAGGAAGACGAGCAGGACCGGCCGGGCGAAGCTGTGGGCCGAGAGCTGCAGGCGGCGCTGGGCGACGTCGGCCGAGGTCGCCGAGCCCGCCGGCGTCGAGGACCGAGCGGGTGAGGTGGGCGTTGGCGCCGGTGAGCGAGGTCGACCAGGGCCAGCAGGGCCAGGACCGCGAACGGCGCCGCGATCGCCAGCAGCAGCCAGCGGCCGCCTGCCGCGGCCGGCGATCGCCGCCGCGGCGACGGCGGCGCCGACCGGGAAGACGATCGCGGCGCCGACGTCGGCGCCGAAGCGCCCGGCGGCGAAGACGAAGGCGGCGAGGAGGCCGACGACGAGGAAGGCGACGGCCGCCGCGCGCGGCGCGAGCCGCGGCGCGAACCCGGCCAGGCCGGCGCCGGTGCCGGCGACGACCAGCACCGCCAGCAGCGCCTCGAGCTCGTTGCCGATCCCGTAGAAGCGGACGCCGAGCCCGGGATTCGGGCCGAGCAGCGAGAGCGAGGTCAGCGGCGAGCCGGCGATCACGTCGACCGCGTAGGCGAGCACGGTCAGCGGCCGAGGCGACGGCGAGCGCCCGGTAGCCGCGCAGCAGCGCCAGCGTCAGCGCCGCCAGCGCCGGCGCGCCGAGCATCACCAGCAGCACTTCCGCCGTCTCGCCCGGTTCGAGCGCCGCCCCGAGCCAGGAGCAGCAGCGGCAGGTAGACGACCGCCAGGCCGAGCGAGCCGCACCGCCGGCCGCGCCAGCGCCGCCGCGGCCGAGCAGCGCGACGCAGCCCGAGCGCCAGCGAGCCAGACGAGCAGGCTCAGCCCGATCACCGGCCCGCGCCGCGTGCGAGATCACCGCCATCCGCGCCCCCGAGCGATTCGACCGCCGCCGGGTCGACCGCGCCCTCGGCGCGGATCGGCTGCCCCGACATCTCGCGACGGGACCGCGATGCCGAAGTGCTCGAGGATCGTCGGCGCGACGTCGGTCGAGAGCACGTAGCCGTCGATGCCGGGTGCTGTCCGAGGTGAGGTTGCCGTCGAAGCCGCGCGCCGGCGATCCCGATCGCCAGCGGCGCGTCCGTCTCGCCGGTCGGCCGGGCGATCGCGATCAGCAGGTCGTCGCCCGCGCAGGTCGAGCCGCGACCAGGCCGCCGCGAGCGAGCTCGGCCTCCGGAGACTCGCCGAACGCGCCGAGCTCCTCGCGACCGCCCGCGCCTCAGCGGCGTCGCAGGCGAGCAGCCCGGGAACGATCTCCGCCGGCGCCGATTCGGCCCGTTCGACGCACCTCGCCGCTCGACCACCGGCCGCAGCGATCGCCCCGCTGCGCCGGCAGCGGCTCGGTCGTAGAGCGAGTCGAAGACCCGGTTGCCCTGGCTGATGTCGAGGTAGGTCTGCTCGCGCCGGCACCGTGCCCAGGCCGGCGCTCATCAGGCCCGGCGAGAACCCGCGCCGCCGCCAGCTCGCGCCACCGTGGTCGCCCTGCGGCAGCCAGGCGAGGGCGCACCGCGGGCTGCCTTCGAGCCGCGCCGGCTGACGCGGGCGAGCCAGCAGACAGCGACGAGCGCTATCGTGGCCCCGATGGCCGACCGCACTTTCGCCAAGTTCACTTTCTTCAAGATCGATCCCGCCTGGCGCCGACGCGACGCCGAGCTGCGCGCCGCCGACAAGCAGGAGTTCCTCGCCGCCTGCGAGGACTTCGGCGTCGACCGCTCGCTGCGCGCCTACTCAACCATAGGAACGCGCGGCGACGTCGACCTGGTCCTGCTCAGCCAGAGCCCGAACCTCGACGACATCCACACCTTCCACGTCGTGCTCGGCCAGAGCGGCCTGGCGAAATGGGCCGAGACGCCCTACTCGTTCCTCTCGATGACCAAACGCTCGCCCTACTCCGAGGAGCAGGCGCGGCCGGAGATCTGCACCTCCGAGCGCAAGTACCTCTTCCTCTACCCGATGGTCAAGCAGCGGCGCTGGTACGGGCTGCCGCCGGAGGAGCGCGGCCGGATCATGAAAAGCCACATCGAGGTCGGCCGCCGCTACCCGGAGATCACGATCAACACGACCTACTCCTACGGGCTCGACGACCAGGAGTTCGTCGTCTGCTTCGAGGGCGACGACCCGGGCGATGTTCCTCGACCTCGTCAACGAGCTGCGCCCGACCGAGTCGAGCGAGTACACCGAGCGCGAGACGCCGATCTTCACCTGCGTGGCGATGTCGGTCGCGCAAGGCGCTCGACGCGCTCGACGGCACCCCCAGCGCGGTCGCCGCCGACGCGCCGGCGCTCGGCTGACGCCATCCCACTCGACGTTCCCTATCCTTCCGCGCTCGCCATGAGCCAGATCGGAAGCCCAGAGAACCCCCTTCGCGTCGCCATCGTCGGCGCCGGCCCGTCCGGCTTCTACGCCGCCGAGCACATCCTCAAAGACGAGGACCTGCACGCCCAGGTCGACCTCTTCGACCGCCTCCCCACCCCCTTCGGCCTGGTCCGCGGCGGCGTCGCCCCCGACCACCCGAAGATCAAGTCGGTGATCCGGGTCTACGAGAAAACCGCGGCCCGCGACGGGCTTCCGCTTCTTCGGCAACGTCAAGATCGGCCACGACATCGAGGTCGAGGACCTCGAGCGGCACTACCACGCGATCGTCTTCACGGTCGGCTGCGAGACCGACCGCCAGCTCGGCATCCCCGGCGAGGACCTGCCCGGCAGCCACGCCGCCACCGCCTTCGTCGGCTGGTACAACGCCCACCCCGACTACGCCGACCACGACTTCGACCTCTCCTGCGAGCGCGCGGTGGTGATCGGCAACGGCAACGTGGCGATGGACGTCGCCCGGATGCTGGCGCTGACCGACCACGAGCTGCGCCAGACCGACACCGCCGACCACGCGATCGAGCTGCTCGACCGCAAGCAGATCCGCGAGATCGTCGTGCTCGGCCGCCGCGGGCCCGTCCAGGCGGCCTTCACCAACCCCGAGATCAAGGAGCTCGGCGAGATGGAGGACGCCGACGTGATCGTCGACCCGGCCGAGGTCGAGCTCGACCCGGCCAGCGCCGCCTTCCTCGAGTCCGACGAGGCCGACAAGACGACCCGGGTCAACGTCGAGACCCTGCGCGAGTTCTCCCAGCGCACGCCGGAGGGCAAGAAGCAGCGGATCGTCCTGCGCTTCCTCGCCTCGCCGGTCGAGATCAAGGGCGACGGCAAGGTCGAATCGATCGTCGATCGGCCGCAACGAGCTGGTCGAGGAAGGCGGCGCCCTGCGCGCCAAGGACACCGGCGAGCGCGAAGAGCTCGAGTGCGGCCTGGTCCTGCGCTCGGTCGGCTACACCGGCATCCCGATCGAGGGCGTCCCCTTCGACGAGAAGCGCGGCCTGATCCTCAACGAGGGCGGCCGCGTGCTCGACTCCCACGACGCCGGCCACAAGGTCGGCCACTACACCGCCGGCTGGATCAAGCGCGGCCCCTCGGGCGTGATCGGCACCAACAAGAAAGACGCGCTGGAGACGGTCCAGCACCTGCTCGCCGACGTCGAGTCGCAGACCCTGCTGGAGCCCGGAGAACCCGGACCCGGCGGCGGTCGAGGACGCTGCTCGCCGAGCGCGGCGTCCGCTACGTCAGCTTCGAGGACTGGCAGGCGATCGACCAGGCCGAGGTCGGCCGCGGCGAGCCGCACGGCCGCCCGCGGGTCAAGTTCGTCCGGGTCGAGGAGATGCTCGACACGCTCGGCGAGAAGCGTCGCCGGCTAGCCCGATGGCCGCCGACCTGGCCGAGCTGAAGGCGATGATCGAGGCGGCGCTGCCGGGCGCCGCGGTCGAGGTCATCGACGAAGACGGCGGCGGCCAGCACCTGCGCGCGGTCGTCACCGCCCCCCAGTTCGAGGGCCTCTCGCGGATCGACCAGCACCGCCTGGTCAAGGCCGCGGTCAAGGAGCGCTTCGACGACGGCACGATCCACGCGCTGTCGGTGAAGACCAGCGTTCCCGAGCTAGCGGCTACGCCTCGCAGACAAAAAGTTACAATTCTGCGCGCCACGTGTGCGACCTGGATCCCTAGCCTGAGGAGCATGGAGGCGATGCGATCGACCTGGACCGACGCGCGCCTCGACGATTTCAAGGACAGCGTCGATTCGCGCCTCGACGAGCTGAAGCCGTCGGATCGATCGACTGAGCGACGCGGATCGACGCGCTTCAGCACACGATCGACTCTCGTCGGCGGTGGCCATCGTTCGCGCGCTTTCGTGGCGGTGCCTGGCTCGCGCTCCTCGGCCTGATCGCCACCCAGCTCTGACGGCCGACGAGCCGCCGGCTAGCTAGTCTGTGGGCCATGGCCGACCCAGAGCTGAAGTCCAAAGTCGAAGAGCTGATCGCCGCCAACCCGGTGCTGCTGTTCATGAAAGGGACCCCGGACATGCCGCGCTGCGGCTTCTCGATGCGGGTGGTGCAGGTGCTCGACCAGGTCGACGTCGAGTACGGCGCGATCGACGTGCTGCCGGCGCTGCAGCCGCTGCGCGAAGTCACCGCCGAGATCTCCGACTGGCAGACCTTCCCCCAGCTCTACGTCAACGGCGAGCTGCTCGGCGGCGCCGACATCGTCGAGGAGATGTTCGAGTCCGGCGAGCTGGCCGAGGCGCTCGGCGTCGAGCAGCCGGCAGACGCGCAGCCGCACCGGCGCGACGGCCTGCCGGCGCAGTCGCCGCCGCTGCAGATCGAATAGCGCAGCGGCGCCTAGACGGCGGCGGCTTGCTCGGCGGCGGCGTCGTCTTTCACCTGGAAAGAGGAGCCGCAGCCGCAGGCCGCGACGACGTTCGGGTTGTTGACCTGGAACCCGGCGCCCTGGAGGCCTTCGACGTAGTCGACCTCGGAGCCGAAGACGAACTGCATGCTGACCTTGTCGACGACGACGGCGACGCCGTCGACCTCGAAGACGTTGTCGTCGTCCTTCGGCTTGTCGAAGGCGAGCGCGTACTGGAAGCCGGAGCAACCGCCGCCGCGAACGGCGACGCGCAGCGCCTGCTCGGCGCCCTCGGGCTGCCCGCCGAGCAGCTCGCCGATCTTCTCGGCGGCCTTGTCGGTGAGGGTGATCGCGGCGTTCGGGCGTATCAGTCACTTCACAAAGTGTAGCTGGCCGGCGGCGGCGGTAGTGGGTCAGTTTGAATTCACCCGTCCAGCAACGCCGCGATCTCTTCCAGCGACCAGACGTGATCGGTCACCCCGGCAGCCATCGCCGGGGTCCGCGGGTAGCGCTCCTTGAGCGCCGTGTGCGGGCCGGGCGAAGTTGTAGTGCATGAAGTGCAGGCGAGACCGCGTGCGCGAGGTTCTCGACCTTCCGGCTGAAGCCGTTGGTCAGCCGCGTGAAGCGCCGCATCCCCATCCGCATCGTCAGGTTCTGCCGCTCGACGTAGCTCGTCGAGATCCGGTCCGGGTCCGGGTCGCCCTTCGCGGACTCGGCGCTTCGTCCCGATGCACACCGCCGGGCTGTATTTGCGCCGGCTCGTCGGCCGAGGCCGTAGATCTTCTCGATCTGCGCGCAGTCGATGTTGCTGGCCGAAGGCCGGCCCGACCGTCGCTTCGTACATCCGGTGGCCGTCCGTCGTTAGCTGGATGCGGTTCGGCCATCCGGCCGGCGAGGTCGCGTCATGAAGACGTCGGCGTCGTCCGAGCGTCCGCTCGCCGACCAGCCAGGTCGGGACCAGCTTCGTGTCGGCGCAGATCGCCGTGAAGGTCCACACGTCGCCGTAGCCCGACGTGCCTTTGAACTGCTCCGGCACGTTCTTCTTCTTGGCGTAGCAGAAGGCCCAGATCTCGTCGGCCTCGACCACCTTGCAGGGGAGATCGACCAGCACGCCGTCCTGGTACTCGGCGCAGGCTTCCCCGAGGTCGACCAGCAGTTTCGTGATCGTGTTCTTGGCCGCGCCGGTCATCCGCACCGTGGCGCGGATGCTGTTGCCCTCGACCAGGCAGCCGATGATCTGCGCGCGCTTCTCCGTGGTCAGCCTGTTCATACTGACCATTATGCTTGAGCGACCGGACGGAAAAACCGGCAAGGGCTAGTGCCAGGGGCAATCCTTGACGGTCATAAACCGCTGGCCTCGGACCGGAAGGAAAGCGATCCGGTCGCCTTTGGTGATGAAAAGGCCTCGGTACTGATTGGGCTCCGAACTCCCAGATCTTGATCCCGGCGGGGAGGTTCTTGCCTACGTAGCGGATCCGGTTCTTCGAATCTCTGCGTGTAGGCGTGCCCAGCGATTTCCCCGGCCTGATGGGTCATCGCAGACCCGCTGGACCGCCCCTCGCAGGAATGCAGCCTGCTTCTCTCGCTCAGCCCCTCGCAAACGCATCGAGCGCTTCAGCGCTCTTTGGACGAGTTGCGCCAAGCGCTACGGCAAATCCTCCGCCGCTTGAATCTCGGCGATGGCCTCGTCAAGGCCTCAATGACCCCCTGGGTCGAGAAAACCTTCTCCTCCCTGTCGCCTTCAAGCTGGAAGGCCAAGAAATGGCCCCACGCGAGGCGTGCCTTGTTGAAGGATCGCCAGTGAAGTTGCTGAGGGATCGGGCCAGCAGCTCCGTCGTCCTCTCCGCTTCCCTTCAGCGTCGTCGGCTGAATGCTCATCTCCGTACACCTCCTTCGGCATTGCCTTCTTTGCGAATTTCGTCCAGTTGCCTTGCAGCGCCTCGATCAACTGCTGAATGAAAAGCGGCGAAACCGAGACCCGCGCGACCACGATGCCCCCGGGGGGTCTGAGCTTGAGTCGAGACGAATGAAGTCCAGCGTGAACTGATGCTCGCTATGGCTGACCCGGCGAAGTTCGCCCACACGCCCGCCATCTGGGCCGGATCGATGTGGATCGAGATCTCTTGAGGCTCATTCTCCTCGTCGGCCACAAGGGGGATGTAGCCGAGATCTCGCGCCCGTCCGAAGCAGGTGGACGCCCGCGATCTGCCTTTCAGCCGTCGTCCGACGAGGGCGCGATCCCCATCTGGCCTGGCAGCCTTGCGGCGATCTCAGTCCGCCGCTCCGGCTCAGCCGCTTCGTTCGCTCAACCCCGCCTTTCAGGCCACCGGCTCGACCAGCCTCCGCACGCTTGTTCTCGATGGCGCCGTCTCGTCGTCGCGTCCCCGACGATGCGGCGGCCAGCCGGTTCAGATCAGCGGCTTCTTGGACTGCTTAGCCATCGCCATCAGCGTAGCGTCGCTGAAGCTGCCTTTGGCGACTCCGCTGCGTCCAAGTGATCCCGTCGAGCAGTCGCCCGGCTCGACTTCCAAGCGCCCGCGAGCTTGACCAAGGTGTCGATCCGTGCACCCGCAGGCCACGCTCTAGAAGGCCGATGTTCGTCCTATGACGCAGGCCCGGAAAGACAACTCTTCCTGGAGAGACCAGCCCGTTGCGCAGGTAGCGAGATTCTTGCCGAACCGCTCGCGACCATCAGCAGTTCCAGCCTTTCGAGGTAGGCGATCGGCTTGGTCGGACGCACGGCAGAGCCGTGGCTTTCGAGCAGGCCAAGCCCGATCAACTCCAAAATCGCCCGCGTCAAAGCTCCCCGCTGCCGATCTCCCGCGCCAACTCGGGATCGTGCGCCACTGCGGTAGGAGCCAGCGTCAAGGCCATAACCGCCCGCTGAAGGGGGATACGGTCGGCAGGCCAGTGCCGCCGCATACGATTCGCCTGCATCGGAAGGTCCGCCTTTCGTGCCAGGCGCCCGGACGTTCCACCGTCGCGGGCGCCATTTCGTTCTGATGCCCGCGAAACTAGCGGGATGCGGCTTCAGATGGGGCTCAGATTCAAACTGACCCACTACCGCGGCGGCAGCCCCGAACGGGCCGGTCTGCGAGAATCGCCAGCCTTGAACGCGAGCGCGAAGACCGCCGTCGTCTGCGACACCACCGCCTACCTCCCCGCGCGATCTGGTCGAGGAGCGGGGCATCGAGACGATCAGCCTCTACGTCTCGGTCGACGGCCAGCAGGAGCGCGAGGCGGACATCGCCGACTACGGCGCCTTCTACGAGCGGCTGCGCGCCTCGCGAGAGCGGCGCGACCACCTCGCAGCCCTCGATCGGGGACTTCATCTCCGTCTACGAGCCGCTGCTCGACGCCGGCAAGGAGATCGTCTCGATCCACATCTCGGCCGGCATCTCCGGCACCTTCGAGGCCGCCAACCAGGCCCGCGAGCGGCTGATCGAGGAGGGCAAGGGCGGCGAGCGAATCCACGTGATGGACTCGCGCTCGGCCGCCGGCGGCATGGGCCTCTGCGCGCTCGGCGCCTCGGCCGCGGCCGCCGAGGGCGCCGACGGCGAGGCGGCCGTCGCGCGGGCCGAGGAGGTCCGCGAGGAGCTGAAGATGTGGTTCGCGATCGACACCCTCGAGTACCTGCGCCGCGGCGGCCGCATCGGCGGCGCCCGCGCCTGGATCGGCAGCGCCCTGAAGATCAAGCCGATCCTCACCCTCGAGGAGGAGATCACCCCGGTCGAGCGGGTCCGCACCCGCGCCCGCTCGCTCGAGCGGCTGCGCGACTACGCCCGCCAGCGCCACGAGTCCGGCGCCGACGGCTGGGTCGTCCAGCACATCCAGGACGAGGAGACCGCCTCGGCGCTGATCGAAGACTGCCACGAGATCTTCGGCTGCGAGCCCGTCTTCACCTCCGAGATCGGCGCCGTCCTCGGCGCCCACGTCGGCCCCGGCCTGCTCGGCGTCGGCAGCGTGCCGACCGAGCTGGTCGTCCCGCGCTGAGCGCTAGCGGTTAGCGGCGCCGGCGCGAACATCAGCGCGGCGCGCCGATCAGCAAAGCCGACCGCGGCGGCGCCGATGATCAGCTCGCGTTTGTGCTCGTCGACCTGGCGGCGCCAGTCGGTCAGCTCGGTGACGCGGCCGCGCAGCGCTTCGACCGAGGTGCCCAGCTGCTGGCGCTGAACGTCGATGTCGCGGCGGATCTGCTCGGCCGAGCGGCCGGGCATGCCGGTCGAGGGCGGCGTGCGGCTCGGCGTCGGCGCCTCGGCGCCTCGAAGCTCTGGGCCGCTCCTGCGTCCTTTTCGAGCATCTCCTTGGTCAGCTTCGCCTCTTCGATCGCCTGCTCCGGCACCGGCGGCGCGCCGGCCTTGACCGCTTGTAGGCGAAGAAGCCGGCGGCGGCGGCGATCAGCAGGAAGACGGCGGCCTCGATGAAGAAGCCGGGCCAGCCTTGCCGTCGAAGACCTCTTCGTTGAGCAGCCAGGCGATCCCCTCCATGATCAGGATCAGGGCCAGGAAGGCGAAGACGCCGGCGGCGATGCCGACGACGGAGCCGCGGAGCGATCTTGCCGACTTTCTCGGAGACCTCGGCCTTGGCGAGCTCGATCTCCTCGCGGATCAGGATCGAGGTCCGTTCGGAGACGTCGAAGACGAGCTCGCCGACCGAGCGCTGCTCGGCTGCGGCGGGGTCGGGCGGCGGCACCTGCGGGTGGCGACGGGCGGGTCGGGGCGTCTGGCTCGGATCGGGCATCGCGTCTCCTCAGTCCGGCGGGTCTTCGTCGAAGAGGCGGCGATAGAGCATCGCCGAGCGCTTGGCGGCGAGCGATGCTGGCGAGCGCGCCGGTGGCGGCGAGCATGCCGCTCCAGATCAGTCTTCTGACTATCTCGTTATCCACGCCCGCCCGACCTACCTATCGACGGCTCGAGACCGTCGCAGATCGTCGTCACCAGCAAGTTCCTTGGCCTCGTCGAAGCCGTGCCTCGGAGGCGGGGATCACGTCGAAGATCCAGCCGGAGAGCAGCTGCTCGATCGCGCCGTAGAAGCACATCGAGGCGAACAGCGGCTCGATGTCGTCGCGGAAGGCGCCGCCCTCCTGGCCGTCGGCGACGATCTTGGCGATCCACTCGTAGGCGCGGCGGATCTCGACCAGGTGGGTCTGGCCGAAGGAGTTGGCGGCGCGGGTGACCTCGACGATGATCACCTTCATCAGCTCCGGGTCGTGGCGGTAGGAGTCGACGATGAAGTCGCCACCGCGGCCAGCCGCTCGCGGTGCGGGCCGCCGGCCCGGTCGGCCTCCTCGATCGCCTCAGCAGCAGCGACCAGCGCTCGACGAAGAGCTCGTTGAGGACCTCGTCCTTGGAGCGGAAGTAGTGGTAGACGAGCCCGTAGGCGACCCCGGCCTCGTCGGCGATGTCGGAGACCCGGGTCGCGTGGAAGCCCTGGCGGGCGAAGACGCTGACGGCGGCGTCGAGGATCTGGCGGCGCTTGTCGACGGGCGGGCTTTGGCCATCGGCTGGGTTCCGGTCCTTGTCGCCTATTGGGTTGATCGCACCGGTCGTTGATTGACCAGTCAATCGGTTTCCTAAGTATAGGAGCGGCGGGCCCTAGAGGTCCATCATGCGCGCGACGATGCGGTCGAAGACGCGGCGTCGGGATCAGCGGCTTCAGCCGCGCCTGGACCTTGGCGTCGATGCCGACCAGGTAGCGGCTGCGGGGCGGCCGGCGGTCAGCGCGTGCTCGATCGCCCGCGCGACCTTCTCCGGCGGGATGCCGCGTTCGGCGGTCGCTTTGACGACCTTGCGGTAGCTCTCGATCGCCCTGCCGTAGAGCGCTTCGCGCTGCGGCGAGCGTTCGCCGACCTCGTCGGCGGTGCGCTCGCCGCGGTCCCAGATCGGCGTGTCGATCGAGCCCGGCTCGACGATCGAGACCGAGATCCCCCAGGGCGCGCAGCTCCTGGCGGAAGACGTCGCCGACCGCCTCGATCCCGAACTTGGCGGCGTGGTAGGCGCCGGTCAGCGGGAAGGCGATGCGGCCGCCGATCGAGCTGATGAAGACGATGCGGCCGCGGGCGCGCGCGGATCGCCGGCAGCATCGCCTGGGTGACCGCGACCTGGGCGGTCAGGTTGATCTCGACCTGGCGGCGGAAGTCCTCGATCGGGATCGTCTCCAGCGGGCTCGGGATGGCGACGCCGGCGTTGTTGACGAGCCCGTCGAGCTCTCCGCCCGTCGGCCTCGATCCGCGCCGCGGCGGCGGCGATCTGCTCGGCGTCGGTGACGTCGAGGATCAGCGGCGGCGAGGCGCTCGGAGCCGGCCTCGCGCAGCGACTGCGGCGTCCTCCTCGCGGCGCACGCCGGCGAAGACCCGCCAGCCGGCGGCGTCGAGGCGCAGCGCCGTCGCCCGGCCGATGCCGGTCGACGCTCCCGTGACGAGTACCGATCGCACCCGCCCAGGCTACAGCGACTGGCCGGCGAGCCAGTTCACGGCGTAACCTTGTCGGCGGCGTGAGCGAGCTACGCAACGACGACGGCGAGCGCAAGCAGGTGACGGTCCTGTTCGCCGACGTGAACGGCTCGATGGACCTCGCCGAGCAGCAGGACCCGGAGGAGTGGCGCAAGATCATGCAGCGCTTCTTCTCGATCCTCGCCGACGCGGTCGCCCGAGTTCGAGGGCACCGTCGACAAGTTCACCGGCGACGGGATCATGGCGGTCTTCGGCGCCCCGGTCGCCCACGAGGACCACGCGCGGCGCGCCTGTTACGCGGCGCTGCAGATGCTCGACGACGTCGCCGAGTACGCGGCCGAGCTGCGCCGCGGCCCAGGGGCTCAACTTCTCGACCCGGATCGGGATCAACTCCGGCGAGGTCGTCGCCGGCGCGATCGGCGCCGGCGACGACGGCGACTACACGGCGATCGGCCACACCGTCGGGCTCGCGCAGCGGATGGAGGCGCTGGCCGAGCCGGGCACGCGCCTACCTGACCGAGCACACCGCGGCGCTCGCCGAGCGGCTTCCTCGACCTCGAGGACCTCGGCGAGTTCGAGATCAAGGGCGCCAGCCAGCCGGTCCGCGTCTTCGAGCTGGCCGGGGTCGGCGCCGCCCGCTCGCGCCTCGACCTCTCCCGCGACCGCGGCTTCTCGCGCTTCGTCGGCCGCGACGACGGAGATGGCGGACGCTGGAAGAGGCGCTGGCGCAGGCCGAAGCGCGGCGAAGGCGGCGCGGTCGGGATCGTCGCCGAACCGGGCGTCGGCAAGAGCCGGCTCTGCCACGAGTTCGCCGAGCGCTGCCGCGAGCGACGGGCATCGAGGTCTTCGAGGCCAGGCGCAGGCGCACGGCACGCTCGATCCCGTTCATGCCGGTCCTGCAGATGCTGCGCTCCTTCTTCGGGATCGGCGACAGCGACCCCGACCAGCTGGTCGCGCGAGAAGATCGCCGGCCGGGCGCTGCTGCTCGACCCCGAGCTTCGCCGACGAGCTGCCGCTGCTCTTCGACTTCCTCGGCGTCCCCGACCCCGAGCGCCCGCTGCCGCAGCTGAGCGCCGAGGCCCGCCAGCGCGGCCTCAGCGACGCTCGTCTGCCGGCTCGTCAACGCCCCCAGCCGCCGCAAGACGCTGGTCGCTCGTGGTCGAGGACCTGCACTGGATCGACGAGGGCAGCGAGGCGATGCTCGGCGACCTGATCGAGTCGGTCGACGGGACGCAACACGCTGGCGATCGTCAACTACCGGCCCGAGTACGAGCCGCGCGTGGGCCGACGCGACCCACCTACCGGCAGATCGTCGCTGGAGCCGCTGGAGCCGCGCCGACACCGCGCGAGCTGCTGCGCGACCTCGCCGGCGAGGACCCCTCGCTCGACGGGCTCGACGAGCCGATCCACGAGCGCACCGCCGGCAACCCCTTCTTCATCGAGGAGATCGTCCGCGAGCTGGCCGAGTGCCGGCCACCTCGAGGGCGAGCGCGGCGCCTACCGGCTGGTGCGCCCGATCGAGGACGCCGGCGTGCCGGTCACCGTGCAGGCGGTGCTCGCCGCGCGCATCGACCGGCTCGACGCCGAGCGCCAAGCAGCTGCTGCAGGTCGCCTCGGTGGTCGGCAAGGAGATCAGCGCCGAGGCGCTGGGGCTGACCGCCGGCCTCGAGGACGAGGAGATCGACGCGCGCGCTGCGCGAGCTGATCGAGCGCCGGCTTCCTCTACGAAGCCGAGCTCTACCCGCGAGCGGGTGCTCGCCTTCCGCCACCCGCTGACCCGCGAGGTCGCCTACGGCACCCAGCTCGCCGAGCGGCGCGCCGACGACCCACGCGGCGGCGGCGCGGGCGATGATCGAGCTCGAGCCCGATCGCCACGACGAGCTCGCGGCGCTGATCGCCAGCCACATGGAGGCAGGGCGGCGAGACGCGCGAAGCGGCGCGCTGGTCGGCCCGCGCCGCCTACTGGGCCGGGCCACAGCCGGCCCGCGCGACGCGCTGCGCCTGTGGCGCGACGTGACCGAGCTCGCCGACGAGCTCGAGGAGGACGAGGAGACGACGGCGCTGGCGCTGCTCCTCGCGCCTGCAGCAGCTCGACTTCGCCTGGCGACTGGGGATGGACCCGGCCGAGGCCGAGCGCGCTGGCCGCGGAGGCGAAGGAGATCGCCGACCGGACCGGCGACCTGCGCTCGCTGGCGCTGCTGAAGCTGATGACCTCGGCCCGGCCGGGCGTCGCCCACCGCGGCTCGGAATGGATCGCGGCCGTCGAGGAAGCGATCGCGCTCGCCGACGAAGCCGGCGACCTCGACCTGCGGATCGCGATCCGCGGCGCCGGCGCCTACGCGCAGATGTGCGCCGGCGACCTCGACGCGGTCGACGCGGTCCTCGACGAGATGCTCGAGCTGACCGGCGACGACCTCGACGCCGGCGCCGGCATCGTCATCAGCTGCCCGCTCGCCTGGGCGCTGATGGCGCACAGGCATCGTGCTGCAAGGAGCGCGACCGGCTCGAGGAGGCCGAAGCGCTGGCTCGACAGGGCGCTGCACGATCGCCGCCGAGCTTCGGCGACCCGGAGACCGAAAGCTGGGCGCGCGGCAACCAGGCGACGCTGCTGGCCGAGCGCGGCGACGTCGAGGCGGCGCTGGCGCTGGCGCAGCGCAACTGCGAGCTGACCGACCGGCTCGGCGACGTCTTCTCCCGCAGCCGTCGCGCTGGCCAGCCTCGGCCTACGTGCAGACGCTGGCCGGCGAGCACGCAGGCGGCGCTGGAATCGCTCGACCTCGCCGAGCGCGTCTACCGCGAGGCGATGAGCGCCGGCGGCGAGCAGGAGGCCTGGCGCGGCGACCCTGCGGGCGCAGGGCGCTGCTCGGCCTCGGCCGCGACGAGGAGGCGCTGGCGCAGGCCGAGCGGGCGGTCGCGATCGCCCGCGAGCGCGGAATGAGCTGGCAGCTCCCGCTCGGCCCTGCTCGCGCTCGCCCAGGCGCGCGCGCGCGACCGGCGCGCGACGGCGCCGAACGAGGCGCTCGACGAAGCCGCCGCGATCTGCCGAACGGCTCGGCCACGTGCATGACCCTGCGCCGAGTCGAAGCCGAGCGCGAGCCGCGCTGGCGCGCTGAGCCGGACCGCCTAGTCAGCGCGCTCGGAGCGCTGGCGCTCGAGCTCGGCGACCATCAGCTTCGTGTGCAGGGCGGCGATCAGGTCGCGCAGCGGCTCGGCGCCGGCTTCGAGCATCTCGACCACGCGCTCGGGCGGGACCTCGCCGGCGAGCCGGTTCATCACCATGTCGACCTCCTGGCGGACCAGCTCTTCGAGCGCGGTCTTGTAGCGCAGGGTGTCGTAGACGGTGAAGCCGATCTGCTCGTCGTAGCCGCCGGCGCGGAAGCGGCTGATCGCCTCGATGATCGTCACGTCGGAGGGCGAGTAGCCGCGGCTGTTCGGGGTCAGGACCTCGAGCTCGGCGAGCCGGTCGAGCACCTCGTCGGGGACGCCGTAGCGCTCGCGGACCTCGGCTGGCGCTGGTCCGGGCGCGCTCGCCGGCGAGGGCGCGGTCGAGGATCCGGTCCTCGAGCTCGAGCATCGCGTCGGCCCGCTCGGGGTCCTCGTCGAGCACCGTCTTGATCGCCTTCAGCGGCATGAAGCGCTCCTCCTGCAGGCGCTTGATCAGCTGGATCCGGTCGACGAACTCGGGCGGGTAGTAGGCCATGTTGCGGCTGGTCTTGACCGGCTCCGGCAGCAGGCCCTCGCGCAGGTAGTGCTTGATCGTCGGCGCCGGGCACGCCCGAGGCCTCGGCCAGCTCGCCCATCCGCAGCAGCTCGCGCGGTCTCGGTGCGCTCACGCGCGGAACTCCGGCTGCTCGCCGTCGGCGTCGGGCCCGGCGGCGGCGCCGGACTCGAGCATCGCCGCGATCTCCTCCTCGGAGTAGCCGGCCTCGCGCAGGACCTCGCTCGGTGTGCTCGCCGAAGGCCGGGCGCCGGCCGGGTCGGGTCGCCGGGGGTGCGGCTCAGCTTCACCGGGTCGCCGAGCTGGCGCACCGTGCCGAGCTCGGGCTGCTCGAGCTCGACGACCATCTCGCGCGCCCGGACCAGCTCCGAGTCGAGCGCCTCGTCGAGGTCGAGGACCGGCTCGATGCAGCAGTCGTGCTCGTCGTTGAAGGCGCGCCACTCCTCGCGGGTGCGCGAGCGGAAGACCGCGGCGATCTCCTGCCAGGCCTCCGAGCCGGGCGCCTCGAACTGCTTCTCGATCAGGTCGGGGCGGCCGACGCCGTTGCAGAAGGCGGCCCAGAACTTCGGCTCCAGGGCGCCGCAGCTGACCCAGCCGTCGGCGGCCTCGTAGGGCAGGTAACAGACCAGCGCCGCCGGCGAGCTGCTGCTCGCCGCGCCGCGGCACCTCGCCGTCGCAGAAGTAGCGGCCGGCGACCATCGCCAGCCAGGAGAGGGCGCCGTCGGCCATCGAGATGTCGACCATCTGCCCCTCGCCGGAGCGGCGCGCGCTCGTGCAGCGCCGCCATCACCCCGAAGGCGGCCATCAGGCCGCCGCCGCCGAGGTCGGCGATCTGGCCGGCCGACTGGACCGGCGGGCCGTCCTTGGCGCCGGTCAGGCCGAGCAGCCCGACCAGGCCGAGGTAGTTCATGTCGTGG
The DNA here is from genome assembly GCA_963850735.1 of uncultured Actinomycetes bacterium. GTDB lineage: Bacteria > Actinomycetota > Thermoleophilia > Solirubrobacterales > 70-9 > VAYN01. Next base: position 75,808 of record CAWKMK010000002.1, on the reverse strand, counting down.
CCGGCGCGCTGGGTGTAGGGGCCGTCCTGGCCGTAGCCGGTGATCGCGCAGAAGACGATCGCCGGGTTGGCCTCGCGCATGCGCTCGTAGCCGACCCCGAGCCGGTCGAGGACGCCGGGGCGGAAGCCGTCGAGGACGACGTCGTAGGCGGCGACCAGGCGCAGCAACGCCTCGCGGCCGGCCTCGCTCTTGAGGTCGAGCCGGACCGAGCGCTTGCCGCGGTTGAGCGAGAGGTAGAGCGAGGAGCGGGTGCCGAGCGCCTGCTGCTCGTCGGTCGCCGTAGTAGGGCGGCGCCCAGCGGATGTAGTCGCCCATGCCGGTGTCCTCGACCTTCAGCACCTCGGCGCCGAGGTCGGCGAGCAGCAGCGAGCAGAAGCCGCCGGGCAGCAGCCGGGTCAGGTCGAGGACCTTGACGTCGCTGAGCGGCAGCTCGCTCACGAGGGCTCCACGCTAGACCGGGAAGTCGACCGAGTTGGCGATGAAGCAGAGCTCGTGGGAGCGGTGGTGGAGCGCTTCGATCGCCTCCGCGGGCCGGCGGCTCGCCGGCCCAGCGGACCCGCGGGCGCAGCGTCGCCGCGGTGAAGCGCTTGCCCTCGAGCACGCCGTCGGCGTCGTCTTCGTAGGAGGCGACCTCGAAGCCTTTTTTCCGCGCCAGCGCGAGGAACCAGAGCATGTGGCAGCTGGAGAGCGCGCCGACCAGCAGCACCTCCGGGATTCGACTTGGCGTCGTCGCCGCCGAGCTCGAGCGCCGAGGAGCTGGGCAGCGTCTGGGCGCCGAGCAGGACGTCGTGGGCCTGGACGTCCTCGCCCCTCGCCGCCGCTCCAGGCGACGCCGGCGCGGTGGATCGTCACCTCGGCCACCGCTCAGGCCTCCGCCCGCTTCGGCACTCCCAGCAGCTCGCGCGCCTCGGCGACGCTGGCCGGGCGGCGGCCGATGTCTTCGGCCATCTGCCGCGCCTTGGCGATCAGCTCGCCGTTGGACTTGCACATCTCGCCGTTCGGCAGGTAGAGGTTGTCCTCGACCCCGGCGCGGACGTTGCCGCCGAGCACCAGCGAGGCGGCGAGCAGCTTCCACTGGTCGCGGGAGATGCCGATCACCTGCCACTGGTTCGGGCCCTCCGGGCCGCCGGGGATCTGGTCGGACATCAGGGTGACGTTGCGCGGCGTCGGGCGGATGCCGCCGGTCACGCCCATCACCAGCGAGATCTGCAGCGGTTCCTCGAGCAGGCCCATGTCGAGCAGCGGGTCGAGGTTGGCGACGTGGCCGGAGTCGAAGCACTCGTGCTCGGGCTTGATCCCGAGCTCGTTCATCGCGGTGAGGAACTCGATGATCGTGTCGAAGCTGTTCTCGAAGACGGTGTTGAAGACGAAGTCCTTGCGCCGCTTGGAGTACTTCGCGTAGTTCATCGAGCTCATGTTCAGCGCCGCGACGTCGGGGCGGCAGGCGCGCAGGTACTCGATCCGCTTCTCGATCGAGATCCCGATCGCGCCGGTCGAGTAGTTGACGATCACGTCGCCGACCTCGGCCAGGATCGCCTCGGTGATCGCCTTGAAGTCCTCGATCTCATAGGAGGGCGTGCCGTCCGGCTTGCGGGCGTGGATGTGGATCTGCGAGGCGCCCTCGTCGACCGCGCGCCGCGCCTCCGCCGCGTACTCCTCCGGCGTGTAGGGGATCGCCGGGCACTGGTCGCGGTTGGCGATCACGCCGCTGATCGAGCAGCTGATGATCACCGGGTCGCTGAATTTGCTCATCGACGTCATACCGGCATCACCCCGTGGCGTTTCTTCGGCTTCTCGACGTGCTTGTTGCGCGCCATCCGCAGCGCCTTGACGATCGTCGGGCGGGTCTCGCGCGGGTCGATGATGTCGTCGATCACCGCGTTGCCGGCGGCGATGTAGGGGTCGATCTGCTCGCGGACCGCGTTCAGCATCGCCTCGCGGGTCGCCTCCGGGTCCTCGGAGGCCTCGATCGCCGAGCGGCCGATGATTTCGACCGCGCCCTCGGCGCCCATCACCGAGATCTCGGCCCCGGGCCAGGCGACGATCAGGTCCGGCTCGTAGGCCTTGCCGCACATCACGTAGTAGCCGGCGCCGTAGGCCTTGCGGACGACCACGGTCACCTTCGGCACGGTGGCGCGGCTGACCGCGTAGAGCATCTTCGCGCCGTGGCGGATGATCCCGGCGTGCTCGACCTTCGAGCCGACCATGAAGCCGGGGACGTCCTGGAGGAAGACGAGCGGGATGTTGAAGGCGTCGCAGAGGTTGATGAAGCGGGCGGCCTTGTCGGCGGAGTCGTTGTCGAGGACGCCGGCCAGGTGCTTGGGCTGGTTGGCGACGATCCCGACCGGCTGGCCGCCGAAGCGGGCGAAGCAGGTGATCACGCTGCGGGCGAACCTCGGCTTCAGGTCGAACCACTCGCCGTCGTCGACGATCTCGCGCGATCACCTCGTACATGTCGTAGGGCTTGCGGCTGGAGTCGGGGACGATCTCCATCAGCTTCTCCGACATGCGCTCGTCGAGGTCGGCGCCGTCGCGAATCGGCGGCTTCTCCTCGCAGTTGGAGGGGAAGTAGGAGAGGTAGGTCTTGATCGCGGCGATGCACTCCTCGTCGTCGTCCACCTCGAGGTCCCCCACCCCCGATTTGCGGCAGTGGACCTTGGCGCCGCCGAGGTCCTCCATCGAGATCTCCTCGCCGGTCACGGCTTTGGTCAGGTGCGGGCCGGCGAGCGCCATCGCGCCCTGGCCGGAGACCATCGGCACGAAGTCGGCGAGCGCCGGGATGTAGGCGGTGCCGGCGGCGCAGGGGCCCATCATCGCCGCGACCATCGGGATCACGCCCGACATTTCGACCTCCTCGCGGAAGAGGTGGCCGGAGCCGGCGAAGAGCGAGCCGGTCGCCTCCTGGATGCGGGCGCCGGCGCGAGTCGAGCAGCCAGACGAACGGCATCCGCTTCGGCCAGCGCCATCTCGCGCAGGCGGGTGACCTTGAGCTCGCCGGTCATCCCCATCGAGCCGGCCATCACGGTGAAGTCGTAGGCGGCGATGCAGCAGGGGCGGCCGTCGACGTCGCCCCAGCCGGTGATGACGCCGTCGGCCGGCGCCTCGACCCCGTCCATCGCCCGCTGGGCGAAGTGCGGGCGGCCGTGGATGCCGATCTCGACGAAGGTGCCCTCGTCGACCAGCAGGTCGATCCGCTCGCGGGCGGTCAGCTTGCCGCGCTCGTGCTGCTTGGCGATCTTCTCCTCGCCGCCGCCGAGCTGCGCCTTCGCGCGGCGCTCGTGCAGCTGCTCGGTCAGCTCGCCGAGCGGCGCGGTGCCGGGCAGCAGGTGCTTCTGCTGTTCCTCCTCGGTGCCGCCACTAGCGTCCTTTCCACTGCGGGTCGCGTTTCTCGAAGAAGGCGGTGACCCCCTCGACGATGTCCTCGGTGCGTGAAGGTGAGCGAGAGCTGGGAGCGCAGGAACTCGAGCGCGTCGTCGAGCGCCATGTCCTGCTGGCGGTACATCGCGTCGTGGCCGAGGCGCATCAGCACCGGGCTCTTCGAGGCGAGCTTGGTCGCCCACTCGGCGACCGCGGCGTCGAACTCGCCCGCCGGGACGACCTTGTTGGCGAGCCCGTACTCGACCGCCTGCTCCGCCGCAGAGCCGCTCGCCCAGCAGCATCATCTCGTTGACCTTCTTGCGCGGGACGTTGCGGTAGATGATCGACATGATCATGTAGGGGAAGGCGCCGACGTTGATCTCCGGCGTGCCGAAGGTGGCGCCCTCTTTGGCGATCACCAGGTCGCAGGAGAGGGCGAGGCCCATCCCGCCCGCGAGCACGTGGCCGTTGGCGGCGCAGAGCGAGGGCTTGCCGAGCCGCGGCATCAGCCGGAAGAACTCGAGGAAGAGGTCGGAGGCGAAGTGTTTGGCGACCAGCGGCACGTCGGCGGCGAAGCCGCCGAGGTCGGCGCCGGCGCAGAAGACCTTGTCCCCGGCGCCGGTGAGGACGACGGCGCGGACCTCGTCGGAGGCTTTGGCCTGCTTCATCGCCGTCGACCAGCTCGGTCAGCATCTGGCCGGAGAGCATGTTGCGCTTCTCCGGGTCGTTCAGCGTCACCGTGGCGACGCCGTCGGCGACCTCGTAGGCGACCTTCTCGTCAGCTTCCCTGGGCTCATCGGCGCGGAACCATAGCCGACTGAGTTGAAAGTGGGAAGTGCTACTGTCCACTTCGCATTCGGGAGGCCACAGGCGCAACCACGAGCGAGGAGAGAGACCAGTGGCGACCGCGACCAACGGCTCCAGCGTCATCAAGCCCGACCACGCAGCAGGGCGCAAGCACTTCATCTTCAGCCAGGAGCACGAAGACCTGCGCGAGTCGATGCAGTCGTGGGTGAAGAAGGAGCTGTGGCCCCACCGCAACGAGTGGGAGGACACCTACTGGCCGACCGAGGCGATGAAGCGCGCCGGCGAGCTCGGCTTCCTCGGCCTCTGCTTCCCGGAGGAGTACGGCGGCCAGGGCGGCGACTACTTCTACTCGCTGGTCCGCGCCGAGTGCATGAGCTACTCGGGCTCCGGCGGCACCAACATGGGCTTCGCGGTGCAGACCGACATGGTCCTGCCCCCGATCCACCTGCTCGGCACCGAGGAGCAGAAGAAGAAGTACCTCGAACCGGGCCTGAAGGGCGAGAAGGTCGGCAGCCTCGGGATCACCGAGCCGGGCGCCGGCTCCGACGTCGCCGGGATCCGCACCACCGCGATCCGCGACGGCGACGAATACGTGATCAACGGCTCCAAGACCTTCATCACCAACGGCCCGCGCGCCGACTTCATCGTCCTCGTCTGCAAGACCGACCCCGAGCGAGCGCCACGCCGGCATCACCCTCTTCGTCGTCGACCTGCGCGACGAGAACGGCGAGAAGGTCCCCGGCTTCACCGTCTCCGCCGAGCTGGAGAAGATGGGGATGCACGCCTCCGACACCGGCGAACTCGCCTTCGAAGACGTCCGCGTCCCGGCCGACGCCGTGCTCGGCGAGGTCGGCAAGGGCTTCTACCACATCGCCTGGGAGCTCCAGGGCGAGCGGCTGGTCGCCGCCGCCGGCTCCCACGCGGGCTGCGAGCGGATGATCGAGAAGACCCTCGAGTACGCGAAGGAGCGCGAAGCCTTCGGCCGCCCGATCGGCAAGTTCCAGGCGATCCGCCACAAGTTCGCCGAGATGGCGACCAAGACCGAGGCGGCGAAGCAGTTCACCTACGCGACCGCCTGGCGCTTCGGCAACGGCGAGTACCCGGTGCGCGAGATCACGATGGCCAAGCTCTTCGCCTCCCGCGATCGCCTGCGAGGTCGCCGACGAGTGCGTCCAGATCCTCGGCGGCTACGGCTACATGAAGGAGTACGAGATCGAGCGCGCCTACCGCGACGTCCGCCTCAACCGGATCGGCGCCGGCACCGACGAGGTCATGCTCGACGTGATCGGCCGCAGCTACGGGCTGTAGGGCCAGTCGACGCGGCGCGATGCCGAGCGACGGTCCGCGCTTACTACGAGGCGCTGAACACCGGCGACGCCGAGGCGGTCTCCGCGCACTTCACCGACGACGCCGTCCACTACTACACGCGGCTGGGCCCGCACGAGGGGGCGAAGACGATCGGCGACCTCGCCGCGCTCGGCGTCTCGACGATCGACGCCCAGTGGTACGTCGAGAACGCTGATCGAGGCAGGACGACCAGGTGGTGATCGAGTGGACGATGACCTGGCGCGACCCGCAGAGCGGCGAGCAGCGCCTCGACCGCGGCACCGAGTGGTTCCGCTTCCGCGACGGCAAGATCGCCGAGGTCCGCGCCTACCACCACGGCGGCAAGAAGAACCCGCAGGGAGACCTGCTCGGCTTCGACCACGAGGGCCGCGGCTACACGGATGCTCGCGGACTGGGAGGCGCCGGCGTCCGAGGAGGAGGCGCCGCGTGACCGTCGTCAAGGACAGCGGCGCCCGGGCGACCCTGCCGCCGTTCGGCGAGGAGCACGAGGAGCTGCGGCGAGACCGTCTCGCCGCTTCGTCGCCAAGGAGATCGCGCCCAACGTCGACGAGTGGGAGGCGGCGCGGGAATTCCCCCGCGAGCTCTACTCGCCGCTGCGCCGAGCTCGGCTTCCTCGGGCTCAAGTTCCCCGAGGAGCTACGGCGGCCAGGGCGGCACCACCTGCACGACGCGGTCTGGGTCGAGGAGCTGGCCCGCTCCGGCGGCTCCGGCGGCGTCGCCGCCGGGCTCAACGCCCACGCCTCGATCGCGATGCCGCCGATCTTCAACTTCGGCACCGAGGAGCAGAAGCAGCGCTGGCTGGTGCCGGGGATCGCCGGCGAGAAGATCGGCGCGCTCGGGATCACCGAGCCGGGCGCCGGCTCCGACGTCGCCGGCATCACGCACCACCGCCAAGCGCAGGTCGACGGCGGCTACGTCGTCAACGGCGCCAAGACCTTCATCACCAACGGCGTCCGCGCCGACTTCCTCGTCTGCGCCTGCAAGACGACCGAGGAGGGCGGCCACGGCGGCATCTCCTTCCTCGTCCTCGAGCGCGAGATGCCCGGCTACGAGGTCGCCGCGAAGCTGGAGAAGATGGGCTGGCACTCCTCCGACACCGGCGAGCTCTCCTTCACCGACGTCGAGGTGCCCGGCCGAGAACCTGCTCGGCGAGGAGAACGGCGGCTTCAAGCTGATCATGGCCAACTTCGCCTGGGAGCGGCTGCTGATGGCGATCGGCGCCGTCGGCGCGATGCAGCGCCTGATCGAGATCACCGTCGCCTACGCCCTCGAGCGCGAAGCCTTCGGCCGCCCGATCGGCAAGTTCCAGGCGATCCGCCACCAGGTCGCCGAGATGGCGACCAAGGCCGAGGCCTCCCGCGCCCTCACCTACAACGCCCTGCGCCTCTTCCACGACGGCCAGGACTGCATCCAGGAGGTCATCGATGGCCAAGCTCGTCACCCAGCGCGCCGTCCTCGAGATCGCCGACCAGTCCCTCCAGATCCACGGCGGCTACGGCTACATGCGCGAGTACGGCATCGAGCGCGCCGTCCGCGACGCCCGCCTCGGCCCGATCGGCGGCGGCACCGACGAGATCATGAAGGAGATCCTCGGCAAGACGATGGGGCTGTAGCCGGCGGGATTTCCTTCTATTCGATAACCGACCTGCACCAGTTCGAGGGCGGGGTAAAGGCAGGACCTAAGGGGCTGGTGGCGACCACGATCCCCTGTCCCTCATAACCCAGGTGCACCGGATAGACACTGGTCGGCCCTCGCGGATCCGGCACGAAGGGAACCGTCAGCGTCACATCGGTGGGGCCGCCCCTAAAGAGGCAAAGGCCGAAGGTGAGGCGGCGACCGAGCAACTGGTTCTCGTTGAACCGCTCCGGGTCGTGGACTATTTCGGCTTCACCAGGAATGATGTCTTCCACCAGTTCCGCACCCGGAACCGCCTCTCGATCAGCGAAGTAGGCTTCGTTGCCCGCCTCGTCCCAAGCGTAGAGATCGACGTCGGCATCAGTGTGCCACTCGGCTTGCGCTCGGAGCAGCGGCGGGACCAAGGGCGGCGGCACGCAGGCGGCTTGCCAGAGATTCTTCTCGATTAGAGGTGGGGTGCTCGGGGTGGAGATCCCAAACCGCCCGAGCTTGCCCCCCGCAGAGAAGGTTCCGAGCCGCAGGTCCCAACGGCAGGCTCCGCCGCCGACGTGGAAGTCGAGGTTATTCCCGAACGCCGCATGAATGTTGGCTGCGCCATCTACCCCCAACCCAACCTCGGACTGGAGGCCGAAGCCAAGACCGACATCGGCAAACACTTCATCTTTGAAAGTGAAACGAGGCGAGCCGAAGCCAAGGGACGGCGCGGCCTTGGGCGGGATCGCCGAGATCTGCGCCCCCGTATTAACTCGCACCGTACCTTCCGCTTTCAGGCGCACGCCCGCACCCGCCGAACCGACCAGCACAGGCTTGACGGCACCATAAATCGGAATGCCCGCGGCGAATCCTTGAAGCGCGAAGCCAGGCAGGGTCAACTGGCAGGATCCGCCCACAACCGAGGCGATGTCCACGCCCGCGCCGACATCGAAGGCGAGGTCTACTTTGGCGCCGGTCTTGATGTCTCCAAACGGCCACACATTTGCGGTCGTCCGGACTGCCATCCGCCCAGACATTGGAGATACGTACGAACGGAGTAATGCCGGAGTCTCCTTGGCAGGTCAGACCGGCGCTCGCCGTCGCCGCGCCCCGGACATCCAGCCGGGTCCGAAAACTCATGTTCGGAGCGACCTCATAGATGCTCGCTGGCCGCAAACGCAGGGTAGAGCGAAATCGACGTGCTCAACCCGCTGCACCCGGGCCAGCAATCCCCGCGGCAGCTTTGCCGACGGCTTCGAGCTGATCACCATCCCCCGCCGATAGTTGCGGCCGCCGCGAAGAACGATTCCAGCGGGGTTCTTACGTTTGCCCAGAACCTTGATCACCTTTCGGGCAGGGACAGTTTTCAACCCGGGGTTCCGAATCGTCTTGTATCGAGCCGATACCTGCGCGGGTGATCGCCGCTTCACCTTTACCCGTAGCTTGCGGCGAGCGGGAAACGCGATCGCGCCTCGCTTGATCGTCCCGTGGCGGCGCTTGATCTGGACGGTGCGGACCCGCAACCTGTACTTCCCCGGCTTGAGCCCCCTGGCGGCCCACCGCATCCCACTGGTTGATAACACGGTGAAATCTGCCCCTGGCTCGCGGTGACTGCTTCGGCCCGATGACTACGACGATTCCACGCTCACCGCGTGGAAGCCCTGAGATCGCGATGAGTCAGCTTTCCGCTCGACCGACCTTTCTGGTTGTATCCTCACGTGGGGCGCTCTCGGCTCTCACGGACAGCACCAACAGAGTGACTAGCACCGCACCAAGCATCGCTGCCGCCGCAGCGAACTTCAACCTCCGATTGGTTGCCTCCATTACCCCTCCCCACAGGTCTAACTAGATCACGGTGGCCTTTCCACCGCTAAAAGCTGCTTACTTATATCAGTAACTACCGATATTCAGAGAAGTACTCCTAAATACCCGGGCGTAGGACGAGACGGTGGCCCAGCAGCCAGGGGCTTGTAAGGTCGCCGTCATGTGGTCCCGCGGCGAACTCCGAGTCACTCGACCCCACAAGCACGCGGCTTGCTTTTCGCGCCTGGGCGCGCTCGGTCGCAACGCCCTTCGGGCTCTGGCTCTCGCGACAGATCTCCTGGAAGGTCGATCCCTACCTCTTGCGATTGACGAGGGGGCGAATCGGCACCGCCCTGACCATCCCCACGCTGCTGCTCGAAACGACCGGCGCGCGGTCTGGTCAGCCGCGGCGCAACGGGGTCGTGTTTACTTCCACGACGGCGACCGTGTGATCTTGGCTGCCTCAAATGCCGGCGCTCCCAGGCATCCGGCCTGGTTCCACAACGTTCTTGCCAACTACAGACGTGAAGCTAAACGGTCGCCCCTACCGTGCCGAAGCGGTGGAAGAGGACGGGGAATGGGCGCGGCTTTGGGAACTGGCGGACAACGTCTTTCCACCCTTCTCCTTCTACCGTGAGAGTGCGGCGCGGAGCGGTAGGACGATTCCATTCTTCGGCTTGATCCGCGTGACTAACCTTTGCCGCAGTGAGATGATCTGGACCATGGGACGGGGACTCAGGGTGGCGCTGGTCATGCTCGGTTGCTTGATCCCGGTATCCGACGCAGTGGCCGAGGTGCGCATGCAGGCGCTCTTGAACGAGGACGGGACCGGTCGCCTCTTCGTCAACAACTCAGGCGAACCGCTGTGGGCGTGGGAGCAGTGCCAGCCGGGTCCCAGCCAGTGCAGCCCATTTTGGCAGCGGGAGGGACATCAGCATCGGGAGCGCGCCGGCGAACACGGTTTTCCGCGTCACTGGGAACGGGGACTCGGGGTTGAGCCCGCTCTGGAAGGGAAGGGTGAGCGTCCTCTCGCCTCCCTCGGTGCTAGGTGAGATCCGGGCCAACGAGCTCGTCGTTCCCTGGACCGCCGAATGGAACGGTGGCTGGGAGGGGGACTTCGACCAGACCCAACTCTCCGCCTGCATCCAGCCTGACGGGAGCCAGTGCACGTCGATAACCGAGCCCAAGTACGTCGGCGGCTGCCGGAACGGGGGAACCGCGATCGATTCGTTCTTCACCGGGCGGTACCTGCGGATCGCCGACCGGCGCTACGGCACCGGCTCCATCTTCACCTTGGAGGGCGCCAGCAGCCCCTACGGCCACCCGATCTGGGAGGAAAGCGCGACCACTGCCGTCGCGATCCTGGGCCGCATCCAGGCCGCCGAGGGACCTCCAGAGCCGGGATGCGGGCCAACGCCGGTAGTCGAGGCTTCGATTTCAGCCAAGGGAGTCGCCAAAGTGCAGTGCCGACTCAGCTGCCGCGCGACCCTCTTCGTCGGTCAGGGCAAGCGCAGGGCACGGGTCTCCGACCATCTGGCGGCGCTACCCGGCGTCGCCACCGATGGAGCGATTCCGAGGCTGCGGCTCCGGGCGCGTCAACTGCAGCGCTTCGAGCCGGGATCCGTCCACATGACCGTCAAGGTCAACGGCAGGCGCGTCGCCCAGCGAACCGTGCGACTACGCCCCGCCGACTAAGTCGACAGGGCTAACGTCTAGGCCCGGCGTCGCACTCGTGCGACTTGCCCCAGCCGGGGCCGCCGTCGCAGTAGTCGTAGCCGGGGCCGCCGTAGAGCTGGTCGGGCTGGGCGCCGCCGTAGAGGCGGTCGTTGCCCTCTTCGCCGTGGCAGCCGTCCTGGCCGGGGCCCATCACGCAGACGTCGTCGCCGGGGCCGCCCCAGCAGCCGTCGCTGCCGTCGCCGTGGCGGCAGTAGTCGTCGCCGGGCCCGCCGACGCAGTCGCTGTTCTGCTGGCCGGTGATGCAGATGTCGTCGTTGCCGCCGCCGACGCAGCGGTTGCGGCGGTTCGCCGCCGGGATAGCAGGTGTCCCGCTCGCCGTTGCCGATGAACTTGTCGGAGCCGTCGCCGAGGTAGACGGTGAGCGGGAAGCGGCATGCGGTCGGCGACCTGGACGAAGTCGCCCGAGGGGCCCATCTGGATTTCGATCGCATCGGCGTCGCGGGTGGAGCAGACGGCGACGCGGTGGCCGCGGGTGAACTGGCATCCGGGCTGGTCGCTGCTGGGCCATCCGGCCTTCGACGACGATCTTGCTGCCCTTCGTGCTGAGGGTCAGGGTCGAGCCGGAGTCGGCGCCGTAGATGACGATGGTGCCGGCGGGCGTGGCTACGGTCGGCACCGCCAGGAGGGCGATGACCGCGAGCAAGCCGACCACCAGCTTGCGGCTGGGGGTGAAATGCATCCGGGGCATACTAGACATGTGCATCGGCTAACAAATCGGAAACCTGAAGCCAACAGATGTTTGACCTGCAAATTGGAATGAATTCCTGATCTATTTACTCAGGCACGCGGACGCCAAGACGGAGTTGGCGACGATGCAGCGCGCAGGCTGACGCCGAAGGGTGAGCGCCAGGCGGAAACGGCCGGCGCGGCGCTGGCGGCGATGGGCGCCGAGATCGACGCCTGCCTCGCCAGCCCCAAGGTCCGCGCCGCCGAGACGGCACGGCTCGCCTGCGAGGCGCTCGGCCTCGAACCGGAGCTGGCACCGGAGCTGCGTAGCGGTCCGTTCGACTCGCTCGCCCTCGCCGCCGGCCGCGGCGACATCCTGCTCGTCGGCCACGAGCCGGACTTCTCCGGTGAGGTGGCACGCCTGACCGGCGGCCGGGTGAAGATGCGCAAGGCCGGGCTGGCCATCGTCGACGGCTCGACGCTGGTGGCGCTACTGCGCCCGCGGACCTCGCCGCGCTGGCCGCGTCCGCCTAAGAGGGAACGGCGGCCAGCTCGGCCGCGATCTGTTGCGCCCAGCCGCGGATCTCGTCCCAATCGCGGCGGTCGCGGTACTCCTTCGGGACGCCCTCGGCCATCGCCCGCTCCATGAACCCTTTCGGATCGGCGGGCACGCAGCCACCGAAGACGACGTGCGCCCTGCCCCCCATCTCCTCGACCTTCTCGGCCAGCTTCGGCGGCTCCATCCAATCGGGATCGTCTTTCGCCGGGTCGCCGACCGGGCCGGAGCTGAAGACCCAGAAGGGCTTGTGCCGCAGCGCCTTGCGGTGCTTCTTGAGGAAGTGCTTCGCATCGCCGCGCCAGCGCTTCATGTAGACGGCGCTTCCAAGCACCACCGCGTCGAAGCGATCGAGGTCGTCCACCGCCTCGACCGGCTCCAGACAGACACCCAAGCCCTCGCGACGCAGCGTCGCAGCGATGGTTTCGGCGATCTCGGCGGTCGATCCGCGTTTCGACGAGTAGGCGACGAGAATTGTCATCGGGTCCGATTGTGCCGGAGTGGACACGGTGTCGCATCGTGCATCCGCCACAGATGGCACGGCGGTTATCCCGCGGTCAAAAAAACGAGGGCGCGCTACCGACTGGCCAGTCAACCAGGAGGCGCCGATCCCGATAGCCTCCCGTCCCGACTTTTCATCGATCGAAGGAGAGACGTAGTAATGGGACTTCTGGACGGGAAAGCGGCGATCGTCACCGGGTCGGCCCGCGGAATCGGGCGCGCCACGGCGGAAATGTTCGTCAATGAGGGCGCCAAGGTGCTGATCAACGACCTCGACGCCGACGTCGCCGAGCAGGCGGCGAGTGAGATCAGCGGCGAGACCGCGGTCTTCGCAGGCGACCTGACCAAGGAGGGCGCCGCCGACGACCTGGTCAAGGCCGCCAACGACGCCTTCGGGACGGTCGACATCTGCGTCAACAACGCCGGCTACACCTGGGACGGCGTCGCCCACAAGATGAGCGACGAGCAGTTCCAGGCGATGCTCGACATCCATACGATCGTCCCCTTCCGGGTCGCCCGGGCGCTGGCCCCGGCCTGGCGCGAGGCGGCCAAGGCCGAGCGCGCCGAGGGCAAGGAGGTCTTTCGCAAGATCGTCAACACCTCCTCGACCTCGGGGATGATGGGCAACGCCGGCCAGGTCAACTACTCGGCCGCGAAGATGGGCGTCGTCGGCCTGACGAAAACCCTGGCCAAGGAGTGGGGCCAGTTCAAGATCAACGTCAACGCGGTCGCCTTCGGCTTCGTCGAAACCCGCCTCACCGCCGCCAAAGAGGCCGGCGAAGAGATGACCTCGCCGACCGGCGAGAAGATCGAGCTCGGCATCCCCGAGCAGATGCGGGCAATGGCCTCGGCGATCATCCCGCTCGGCCGCCCGGCGACCCCCGAGGAGGCCTCCGGGCCGGTGCTGTTCCTCAGCTCGCCGCTCGCCAACTACATGCACGGCCAGGTCCTCAACGTGACCGGCGGCATGTTCGGGGGGATGTACACCTGAGCTCCCCGGCCTCAGAGACGGGTTCGCGGCGCACGCCGCGCTACCTCGACGTGGGGGACCGCATCTGGCCCCTCACGCGCCGCTTCATGGGCGCCCACACGTTCCTCTATAAGAGGACGGGTGGGCGCCTCGGCCACACCATCCCCGGCGTGCCGGGCAAGATGCTGCTGCTCGACCACGTCGGGGCCAAGAGCGGGACCAAGCGCACCTCGCCGCTGCTCTACGTGCGCGACGGCGAGGACCTGGTGATCGTCGCCTCCAAAGGCGGCTTCCCCAAGCACCCCGCCTGGTACCACAACCTGATGGCCAATCCCGACACCACCGTGCAGGTGAGGGGCGAGACGATTCCGGTCCACGCCCGGACGGCGAAACCGGAGGAGCGCGAGCGGCTCTGGGCGCTCGCCGTCGAGGGGTACCACGGCTACGACGACTACGCGGCCCGCAGCAAAGGGCGGGAGATCCCGCTGGTGGTGCTCGAGCCGCGCTAGCGGCTCACCCGGCTACTTCGGCCTGCGCTCCTCCGCGACCGGGTCGCCGCTCTCCGTCGCGATCGCCTGCGGCGGCCAGGGGCCGGCCCAGTTGTCGCGGGCGCCGTCGAGGGTGATCGTCGTCCCGGAGAAGAAGTCGCCGGCGGGCGAGGCGAGGTAGGCGACGAGCCAGGCCATCTCCTCGGGCCGGCCGGCACGGCCGATCGGGATCGAGCGCTCGAGGTTCTCGACGACCACCTGCGGATACTTGGTCAGCAGGGTCTCGGTCGCGAACTGGCCGGCGGCGAGCGCGCAGGTCTTGATCCCGAACCGGGCCCACTCGACGGCCAGGGTCCGCATCATGTTCTCGACCGCGGCCCGGGCGGCGCCGGAGTGGACCATTCCCGGCATCCCGTTGTGGGGGGAGAGGGTGACGCTGAGCACCTTGCCCTCTCCCTGCGGGATGAAGGCCTTGGTCGCGGCGGCGTGGGTCATCAGCCAGGTCCCCATCACGTTAAGGTCGATCACCGTCTGGAACCCTTTCGGGCTGATCGCCTCGGCCGGGCTGAGGAACTGGCCGCCGGCGTTGTTGACGAGGACGTCGAGGCGGCCGTGGCGCTCGAGCAAGCCGTCGAAGAAGCGCCCGACCGGCTCCTCCTCGCGGATGTCGAGCGTTTCGAACTCGAAGCTGCCCGGCAGCCCGCCGGCCAGCTCGGCCGTCTCCACCAGCGGCTCCTCGCGGCGGCCGCAGGCGACGACCGCAGCCCCGAGCCGCACCAGCTCCAGCGCCGTCTCGCGCCCCAAGCCGCTGCCGGCGCCGCTGACGACGCAGACCTGTCCCTCGAGCAGGTCGTCCCTGAAGACCTGCGAATGCGAGCGTTCAGCCATCGGCGGCGAAGCCTATAGGCGAGCAGAACTGCGTAAATGCCGGGTTGATGGGCATCTCCGTCGAACCCACCCCACTGCACGAGCCGCTGGCCGGCGGTACCCGCGGTGCCACCGTCACGGTCGAGCCGCTGATCGCCGGCCACGTCGACTTCGCCCGCGAGATGATGGTCAAGCCCGAGGGCCGCTTCACCACCGCCCGGCTGCTGAAGGCCCTGCTGATCGGCTCGGCGACCAACGTGGTCCCGGTGCCGGCCTTCCTCATCCGCCACCCCAGCGCCGGCGCGATCCTCGTCGACACCGGCCTGCACCCCTCGATCGCCACCGACCCGAAGGCGAACTTCGGCACCCTTGCGAGCCGCTCCGGCAAGCCCACCCTCGAGCCCGGCGAAGACGTTCCCGCGCAGCTGCGGGAGCGCGGCCTCGGGCCCGGCGAGGTGCCGATCGTGGTTATGACCCACATGCACCTCGACCACACCTCGGCGATCTCCGAGTTCCCGGAGCTCGACCTTCGTCGTCAGCGAGACCGAGTGGCAGTCCGCGGCGCACGGCTCGAGCCCGCTGCTGAACGGCTACCGCCGCTCCCACTTCGACTACGCCTTCGACTACCGCACGGTCTCCTTCGACCGCGGCGGGATCGACTCCTACGCCAGCTTCGGCCGCTGCCTTCGACCTCTTCGCCGACGGCTCGATCCACCTCGCCTTCACCCCCGGCCACAGCGCCGGCCACATGTCGGTGATCTGCCGGCTGAAGGAGAACGACTTCGTGATCGGCGGCGACGCGATGTACATGCGCGGCCAGCTCGACGGCGACCTGGCGATGCCGCCGCGCCCCTACGACGCCCACAACCTCCGCCGCTCGCTGCAGGAGCTGCGCCTCTTCCACAACCAGTTCCCCGACGCGGTGATCACCCCCGGCCACGACCCGGACTTCTATCCCGGGCTCGAGGCGCGCTACGAGTAGCTACAGCTAGCGCTTCTCGGACAGCCCCTCGTACATCTCCCGCACCCGGGCGAAGATCTCGGTCGCGATCTCCAGCTGACGCTCTTTGCCGGGCGAGCCCTCGACCGGGAAGTTGAGCGGCTCGCCGAACTGGACGGTGACCTTGGGGAAGCGGAACCTTTTCCACTGGCGAGCCCGCTCGGACCCGTGGATCGCGACCGGGACGATCGGCGCCCCGGTTTCCAGCGCGATCCGGCCGATCCCCGGTTTCGGCTCGCCCAGCTGCTGCGAGCGCGACCGGCCGCCCTCGGCGTAGATCAGCAGCATCTCCCCCTGCTCGACGAGGATGCGCGCGGTCTCGATCGCTTCCTCGTCGTGATGGCCGCGGCGGATCGGGAAGACGCCGCCGTGCTTGTAGATGTAGGTAAGGACCGGCGGGCCGAAGAGCTGGGATTTGGCCATGAAGCGGATCTTCCGCCGCAGGTAGACGCCGACGAAGAAGTGGTCCATCTGGCTGAAGTGGTTGGGGGCGAGGACCAGCGGCCCGTCCTTGGGCACGTTCTCGACCCCGATCTGCCGCACCCGCCAGATCAGCAGCGTCGGCAGGGTGAGGACGATGCGGGCGAGGGTGTAGGTCCAGCCGACGCCCTTGCGGGCCGCGGCGTGGAACTGGTGGAAGTACTCGGCCGGGCGCGGGTCCTTGTAGACCTGCGGCTTCATCTCGCCCATCCGCGCGACCTCTCCAGGGCTCGGCTCCAGTCGGCCAACAGCTCCTCGCGCTGCGCCGCCTCCATCTGCGGCTCGTAGCGGTCGGCCTCGCGCCACATCTCCCCCACCTGCGGCAGCGACCAGATCCCGGTCGCGATCCCGGCCAGGTAGGCGGCTCCGAGGGCGGTCGTCTCGGCGATCTCCGGCACGGAGACAGGTACACCGAGAACGTCCGCTTGGAACTGCATCAGCCAGCGATTGACGACGGCGCCGCCGTCGGCCCGCAGCAGCTCCAGCCGCTCGCCGCTCGCCGCCTCCTGGGCGCGGACCGCGTCGACCGTCTCGTAGGCGATCGCCTCCAGCGCCGCCCGGGCCAGGTGGGCGCGGCCGCTGCCGCGGGTGAGGCCGACGATCGTGCCGCGCGCGTAGGGGTCCCAGTAGGGCGAGCCGAGGCCGGTCAGGGCGGGGACGAAGTAGACGCCGTCGTTGGACTCGAGCGAGGCGGCGAGCGCCTCCGTCTCCCCCGCCTCATCGATGATCCCGAGCCCGTCGCGCAGCCACTGCACCGCCGCCCCGGTGACGAAGATCGAGGCCTCGAGCGCGTAAGTCGACCTCGTCGCCCAGCCCCCAGGCGACCGTCGCCAGCAGCCCGTCCGGGACCTGCGGCGGCTCGGCGCCGCTGTTGAGGAGGACGAAGCTGCCGGTGCCGTAGGTGTTCTTCGCCATCCCCGGGTGGTGGCAGGCCTGGCCGAAGAGCGCCGCCTGCTGGTCGCCGGCGACCCCCGCGACCGGTACCTCGCCGCCGAACTCGGTGGTGGTGCCGAAGACGCAGCTGGAGGGCCGCGGCTCGCGGCAGCCGCGCCGGGTCGACGCCGAGCAGGTCGCAGAGCTCCTCGTCCCAGCCGAGCTTGCGGATGTCGAAGAGCATCGTCCGCGAGGCGTTGGTGTAGTCGGTGACGTGCTCGCCGGTGAGCTTGAAGATCAGCCAGGAGTCGATCGTCCCGAAGACCGCCCGCTCGGCCCCGTCGGCGTTGCGCAGCAGCCACTCGATCTTGGTGCCGGAGAAGTAAGGGTCGATCGTCAGCCCGGTGCGCTCGCGGACCAGCGGCTCGTGGCCGGCCGCCCGCAGCTCGTCGCAGCGGCCGGCGGTGCGGCGGTCCTGCCAGACCAGGGCGCGGTGGATCGGCTCGCCGCTGTCGGGGTCCCAGGCGACGACGGTCTCGCGCTGGTTGGTGATCCCGATCGCGTCCAGCTCGGCCCCCTCGATCCCGGCCGACGGCGATCGCCTCGGCGGCGACCCGCCGGGTCACTTCCCAGATCTCGTTCGCGTCGTGCTCGACCCAGCCGGGCTGGGGGAAGAACTGCTGGAACTCCGAGTAGGCGCGCCCGGCGACCGCCCCGTCGGAGTCGAAGACGAGGCAGGTGGTACCGGTCGTCCCCTGGTCGATGGCGAGGATCAACGGCGGAAGCTTATTTGCGGACCGTGCAGGTGCGGATCAAGGTGGAGGCGAGCTTGCGGCCGTCGGCGAAGGTCATCCCCACGCGGACGAAGGGAAAGACGCCGATCGTGGCGCCCTGCGGCGCCCCGCAGGAGGCGCTGAGGTAGCTGTGCTTGCGGCCGCGGTAGACGTAGTCGCGGTGCAGGTTGAGGACGATCCGTTTCAGGTACCCGTTGCGGTTGAGGGCCGCCGGGAGGGCGGCGGTGAGGACCGTCCCGAAGGTACCGCGGGACTTGCGGATGTGGAAGACGAAGATGCGGCTGTTCGGGAACGGGTTGGCGCCGTAGACGTGGGCGAGGATCGCCCGTTCCCCGTCGACCACCGCGTTGAAGGCCAGAACCTGTCCCTGCAGCGGGAAGGCATCCTGTTCGGGGAAGGCGACGCCGGCGGCGTAGCGGCCCCGGCCGACCAGCGCCGACCTGCAGGCGGCAAGCGCCTGCGTCGAGCTCGCCGCGTCGATGCTGGAGCGCTGGCAGACCGGCAGCCCTTCGCGTTTCGATCCGGCCGCCGCGGTTGATCGCGATCGTGATGAAGCGCAGCGCCGGCGGCCGCTCGCCGGAGAGGGTCCGGACGGTGCCGTCGACCCGGACCGAGATCGGCGCGTTCGCCTGCCGCGGCAGCTTGGTCGGCGCGATCCCGCCAGCGAACTTGACGAAGAGGTTGCCGCGCTCGACCAGCTCGGCGTGGGCGAGGGAGGCGGTCGAAGACAAATGCGAGCGCAAGAAGCGCGAGCGCCGACAGCTTTTTCCCTCTCCCCCGCATCAACGCACCTTACGACGCCCGGGCTCGCGCGCGAGAGACGAAGACGCGGCCGAAGTCCCGCAGCTGCCGGGCCCGGTGGAGGAAGCCGGCGAGGTCGCGGCCAGTGGCCCGGTGCTCGAGGTCCAGCTCGTACTCGCCCAGGCGGTAGCCGGCGCGGACGGCGTCGACGGTCATCCCGATCTCCATCCCGTAGCCCTTGGCGAAGGGCAGCGCCGCGCGCAGGACCTCGGCCCGCATCGCCCGCTGGCCGGAGATCGGCGCCTCGGTCTCGGCACCGCAGAGGCGGCGGATCGCCCAGCGGGCGAAGCCGAGGGCGAGGCCGAAGCCGCCGCCGACCCGGCGGCTGAAGGCGGCCACCGCGAGGTCGCACTCTCCCCTTTCCACCGCCTCGACCAGCGGCGCCAGGCGTGCCGCCGACTCGCCGAGGTCGCCGTCGCAGAGCAGCACCAGGCCGGGCGGCGCCTCGACGCTCAGCGCCGCCTCTGCCGCAGCGCGTGACGTTGGCGCCCTTGCCGTGCGGCCGGCCGCGGCTGACCACCTCGGCCCCCGCCGCCAGCGCCGCCTCGGCCGTCCCGTCCTCGGAGGCGTCGTCGGCGACCCAGATCCACGCCCCCGGCAGCGCCCGCGCAGGGCCGCCACCGTCGCCGCGATCCGGTCGGCCTCGTTGCGCGCGGCGACGATCGCCGCCAGCCCGCCCTCGCCCCCTGCTGCCTGCTCGGGTCCCATCGTCGGGTTATTGTCCCCGCCCATGGCAGACATCGAGGCACACATCACCGGCAACGTCTGGAAAATCGAGGTCGCGGTCGGCGACGAGGTCTCCGACGGCGACACCGTCGTCATCCTCGAGTCGATGAAGATGGAGATCCCGGTCGAGGCCGAAGACGACGGCGTCGTCAAGGAGATTCGCTGCGAGGAGGGGCAGTCGGTCTCGGAAGGCGACGTCCTCGTAGTCCTGGAGTAGAGGACGTGGACGAGCGACTCGCGGGCGGGAAGCTCCTCCTCGACCGGCCGGCCGAGGCGGTCTCCCGGCTGACGATCTCCAACCCCGAGCGGCGCAACGCCCTCGACCACGAGATCCTCGACGCGATCGCCGAGGTCCTGCCGCAGCTCGACCACGGCATCGAGAGCCGCTGCGTGATCGTCACCGGCGCGCCGCCGATCTTCTCCGCCGGCTACGACATCGCCGGCATCCCCGAGGAGACCTTCGAGCGCGACGCCGAGGCCCTCGTCGCCCACCCCTTCCACGCGGCGATGGAGGCGATCTCCCACCATCCCTGGCCGGTCCTCGCCGCGCTCAACGGCCACTGCCTCGGCGGCGGACTGGAGCTGGCGATCACCTGCGACCTGCGGATCTGCGCCCGCGGCGCCAAGCTGGGGATGCCGCCGGCGAAGCTGGGGCTGATCTACGGCCACACCGGCCTGCGCAAGTTCCTCGACACGATCGGCCTCGCCCACACCAAGGAGCTCTTCCTCACCGGCCGCAACCTCGGTGCCGAGCGGGCCGAGCGGATCGGCCTCGTCACCGAAGTCGTCGAGGACGACGAGGTGGGCGACGTCGCCGTCGACCCTGGCGGCGGCGATCGCCGCCAACGCGCCGCTCTCGATGCGCGGCAACAAACGCGCGATCGACCTGCTCAACGCCAACGCCGAACTGACCGACCAGCAGGAGGCCGGCCTCGTCGCCCTGCGCGAATCGTGCTTCGCCTCGGAGGACTTCCGCGAGGGGATCCGCGCCTTCGCCGAGAAGCGCCGGCCGCAGTGGACCGGCACGGTGAGCGCCAAGGCGCGCAAAGCGCTTGCCGCCTCCGACCCGACGATGGCGGCGCTGATCGAGCGGGTCGGGAAGATCGACATCGCGACCCGGCTGAAGCGGCGCAGCGAGGAGCGGCCGAACGACGCCTACGGAGCCCTGCTGCGGGCGATCGTCGGCCAGCAGCTCTCGACCAAAGCGGCGCGGACGATCTACCTGCGGGTGATCGACCTCTTCGACGGCTCCACCCCGTCCCCGGAGCAGCTGCTGGAAGCGCGCGAAGAGGACCTGCGCGGCGCCGGCCTCTCCGGGCGCAAGACCGAATACATCCGCGACCTCGCCTCCCACGTCCTCAGCGGCGAGCTGGAGCTCGACCGGCTCGAGGAGCTCAGCGACGAGGAGGCGATCGCCGAGATCGTCGCCGTCCGCGGCCTCGGCCAGTGGACGGCGGAGATGTTCCTGCTCTTCCACCTCGAACGGCCCGATGTCCTCTCCGGCGGCGACCTCGGGATCCGCAAAGCGATCCAGATCGAGTACGGCCTGGAGGAGATGCCGACGCCGACGCGGGTGCTGGAGATCGGCGAGCCCTGGCGGCCCCACCGCAGCCTCGCCTCGCTCTATCTCTGGGAGTCCCTCGCGGCGGTGCCGGGATGAGGCGGCGCTTCTGGCTCGGCATCGCCGCCGTCACCCTCGTCGCGCTGGGCTCGGTGGTTGCCGCTGTCCTGGTCTACTCGGACGACCGCAACGACTTCGACCAGATGCAGCACGAGGAAGCGGTGCGAGCCGCCCACCAGGCGGAAGCGGTCGCCGCGGTATCGGTCGGCAAGCTCGCCACCGCGGCGGCGTTCTGCCCATACGCAGAGGGACGTCGGACCAGCACGAGTTCGAGGCGATCGGACGAACCCTGATCGGCGGTGGCGCCCTGGATGGAGCCGCCTACATCCCCCGCATTCCCGCGGCGCAGCGCGATGACTACGAACGCACCCTGAACCTCGAAATCCATGAACGGGGCCCGGGCCTGACCATGCGTCCCGCGCAGCCGCGCCGCGAATACTTCCCGGTCACCTTCGGGACCAGCCGATGTGAAGGCCGGGCGGCTGCGAGGCTACGACCTCGCGTCGGACCCGCTGCGGGCCCGGATCATGCGCCGTGCCGCCGACACCGGGCAGGCGACGGCCACGCCCTTGGTCAGGCTCCTGATCGGCGGCACCGGGATCAACGTCTTCCGGCCGGTTTACCGCGACGGGGCCCCTCTCCAGAGCCGCGCTGAGCGGCGCCGGGCGCTGACCGGATTCATCGCCGGCAGCTTCCGGGTCGACAACGTCGTCGCCGCCGCCCTGACCGTCCTGCCGAAGGACGTGGAGGTTGGGCTGCGGATCGACGGCAGACCCGCCTACGGGCCGGACGGGCTCGACGACCCGGCCTCGGTCCCGCTCAAGATCGCCGACAGGACGTGGGTGCTCGCCGTGGAGAACCCTGACGGGCCCGGTCTCAGCCTCCCCCTCGCCCTCGGCGGTCCTCGGGATCTCGCTGGCGACGCTGCTCGGGGCGCTGATCCTCACCTGGAACCGGCGCGAACGGATGCGGGAGCTGGAGCGCCAGGCGAGCGAGGACGCGCTGACCGGGCTCGACAACCGGCGCCGCTTCGAGAAGGACCTGGCGACGTCGATGGCGCGCAGCCAGCGCGACCGCACCACAGGGGCGCTGCTGATCCTCGACATCGACGACTTCAAGCGGGTCAACGACTCGCGGGGCCACCCGGCCGGCGACCGGCTGATCCAGGAGGTCGCGGAGGTGCTGCGGCGACGGACCCGGCGCAGCGACACCCTGGCCCGCCTCGGCGGCGACGAGTTCGCGGTGATCCTGCCGCGCTGCAGCCGGGAGGAGGCGCAGATCGCCGGCGAAGCGATCGCCCGCGAGGTGCGCGAGTACCGCTCTGGCGAAGGGGCGGAGCCGGTCACGGTCAGCGTCGGGGTAGCGATGTTCGGCGACGACCCGCGGACCAGCGCCGCCACCGTCTTCTCCGAAGCCGACACGGCGATGTACGCGGCCAAGGACGAGGGCCGCGACGGCGTCCGCGTCTTCGACCCGGTCTCGGTGCGCGAGGAGGCGCCCGAGCGCTAGCGGGCCAGCTCGGCGCGCAGGTCGAGCACGCGCTGGCCGGCGTCCTCGAACTCGGCGCGGTCGAGGGCGCCGGCGCGCAGCTTCGCGACCAACGCCTCCCACGCCCGCTGCGCCGGTCCGAGGCGGGCGAAGAGGAGCAGGTCGGCGCCGGCCCGGGCGCCCGCCACCGCGACCTTGGCGGTGCCGCCGAAGTGTTCGACCGCCGGCGTTTCCAGCGCATCGGTGACCGAGACCCCCTCGAAGCCGAGCCGCCCGCGCAGCTCGCCGGTGGCGATCGCGCGGGTGAAAGCGGCGGGGCGGTCGGAGAAGGCCGGGTAGATCGCGGTGCTGAGCATCACCAGCTTGCCCCCGGCGGCGGCGAAGGCCGCTGTAGGGCTTCTCGTCGACCGCCCGCAGCTCGGCCTTCGAGAGGTCGATCCGTTCGACCGAGAAGTCGGTGTTTTCGCTCGCCGCGCCGAAGCCCGGGAAGTGCTTGCCGGTCGCCGCCACGCCGCCGGCCTGAAGGCCCTTGGCGAACGGGATTGCAGTCGCTTCGACCCGCGCCGCGGTGGCGCCGAAGCTGCGTTCGGTTTCGGCGATGACCCCGCCCGGCCGCCCGACGTCGAGCACCGGGGCGAAGTCGACGTTGACGCCGAGATCGCGCAGGTTGGCGGCGGTGGCGCCGGCCCTGGCGGGCGCTGAAGGCGGCGCCGCGGGCGCCCATCTCGCCGGCGGAGGCGGTCGGCGCGCCGCCGACCCGCTTCACCAGGCCGCCCTCCTGGTCGACCATCACCAGCAGCGGGTCGCGCAGCTCCGGCGGCCGCTGGATCCCCTGGAGTTGAGCGATCAGGCGCCTGCCGGCGGCGCGGCTGGGGAAGTTGGCGGCGAAGAGGACGACGCCCGCTACCCGTCCCTGCCCGATCGCCTGCCGCAGCGCCGGCGAGATCGCAGTGCCGCGCAGGCCGACGACGATCCGCTCGCCTGCCAGCTGCTGCGCCGGCAGCGTGCCGGCAACGTCCGGCTGCGGCGGCCCCGCACCGTCGCCGAGGCTGGCGCCGAACGTCGCCCCGAAGGCGAACGCCCCCAGCGCCAGACAGGCGAGAAGCCCGAAAGCCACCCGCCGCCGCCTCTGCACAGCCCGCGCCATTCGCCGATGCTAGGCGTGTCTGACTTTTTCCGTCACATGTGAGGGGAAAAGTCAGACACGCCCCCGTGAGGCGTCCGGGCCGATTCCTAGATTTGCCGCGTGTCCTCCCTGATCACCGTCGACGAGGCGCGCGCCTACGGCCGCCTCACCGAGCACGCCGAGATCGAAGCCCTGGTCGAACGCGCCTGGGAGGTGCGGGTCGAGAACTTCGGCAACTCGACCGACATGTGCTCGCTGGTCAACGCCAAGTCCGGCGGCTGCGCCGAGGACTGCGGCTTCTGCGCCCAATCGCGCTACGCCGAGGCGGACACGCCGATGCACGCGATGATGGAGCCGGAGCAGATCCTCGAGCACGCGAAAGCGGCCGAGGCCGCCGGCGCCCACCGCTTCTGCATGGTCACCCAGGGCCAGGGCCTCTCCAAACGCGACTTCCAGAAAATCCTCGAGGGGACCCGGCTGGTCGCCGAGCAGACCAACCTCAAGCGCTGCGCCTCGATCGGCCACATGTCGGCCGAGCGCGCCAAGGCGCTGAAGGAGGCCGGCGTCCAGCGCGTCCACCACAACGTCGAGTCGGCCCGCTCCTACTACCCGGAGGTCTCGACCACGGTCCGCTACGAGGGCCGGCTGCGGACGATCCAGGCGGTCAAGGAGGCCGGGCTGGAGACCTGCGTCGGCGGCATCCTCAACCTCGGCGAGACCGAGGAGCAGCGGGTCGAGATGGCCTTCGAGCTCTCCGAGATCAACCCCACCTCGGTCCCGATCAACCTCCTGATCCCCAAGGACGGGACCAAATTCGGCGACCGCGAGGTGATGGACCCGTGGGAGGTCGTGAAGTGGATCGCGATCTTCCGCCTGATCATCCCCGGCGCCCTCTTCCGCCTCTGCGGCGGCCGGGTCGAGAACCTCGGCGAGCTGCACGGGCTGGCGGTCAAGGCCGGCCTCAACGGGGTGATGATGGGCAACTTCCTGACCACGCTCGGGGCCGAGCCGGCCGAGGACCGGGCGATGTTCGAAGAGCTCGGGCTGAACGTCGCCCGCCAGGCCGACAACGGCGCCAACCCGCGGCCGGACAACCGCTCCGGCTGGCTCGAGGGCGAGACCCCGGAGACGCCGATCGACGAGCTGATCGACAGCCAGGAGGAGGCCAACTTCTGGGACCCCTCCACCCAGCTGCGGGTCGTGAAGAAGGCGAAGAAGCCGCCTTCCTACCCACGGGCGGCGTGACCGACGTCGCCGAGCGGCTCGCCGAGCTCCGCGACCGCGGGCTCTACCGCAAGCTTCGCCTGATCGAGGGGCCGCAGGGCCCGAGCGTCACCCTCGACGGCCAGCCGGTCCTCCTCCTCTGCTCGAACAACTACCTCGGCCTCGCCGACCGCGCCGAGGTACGGGAGGCGGCCGCCGAGGCGGCGCTGCGCTGGGGCGCCGGCTCGGGAGCCTCGCGGCTGATCTCGGGCAACATGGAGCCGCACCGGCAGCTCGAGTCGCCGCCTCGCCGCCTTCAAGGGCTACGAGGCGGCGCTGCTGTTCGGCTCCGGCTACCTCGCCAACACCGGCGTCATCGCCGCCCTCGCCGGCCGCGGCGAGGTCGTCTTCTCCGACGAGCTGAACCACGCCAGCATCGTCGACGGCTGCCGGCTCTCGCGGGCCGAGACCTTCGTCTACCGCCACGGCGACCTCGAGCACCTCGCCTGGGGGCTGCGGCCAGGCCGGCGAGCGGGCGGCGCTGATCGTCACCGACGGCGTCTTCTCGATGGACGGCGACGTCGCGCCGCTCCCCGAGCTGCTGGAGCTGGCGCGGCGCCACGGGGCGCGGCTGATGGTCGACGAGGCGCACGCGACCGGCGCCGTCGGCCCCGGCGGGCGCGGCTCGGTCTCCGCCGCCGGCCTCAGCGGCGAGGTCGACGTCGTCGTCGGCACCCTCGGCAAGGCGCTCGGCTCCTACGGCGCCTACGTCTGCGCCGGCGGCCGAGGTCGTCGACCTGCCTGGTCAACACCGCCCGGCCGTTCATCTTCTCGACCGCGCCGCCGCCGCCCGCGATCGGTGCCGCCCTCGCCGCGCTCGAGGTCCTCGGAGCCGAGCCGGAGCTGGTCGACCAGCTGCAGGCAAACGCCGCGCTGCTGCGCCGCTCGCTATCGGCCGAGGGGCTCGAGGTCGGCGCTTCGACGACCCAGGTGGTGCCCGGTCCACGTCGGCGCCGCCGAGGCGACGATGAAGCTCTGCGAGCTGGCCCTGGGGAAGGGCGTCTTCGCCCAGGGGATCCGGCCGCCGACGGTCCCCGAGGGCTCCTGCCGGCTGCGCCTGACCGCGATGGCGACCCACCGCCGAGAGGACCTGGTCGCCGCCGCCCACATGGTCGGGGTCGCCGCCCGCGAGGCTGGGCCTGGCCGCGGCCCAGCCGCTGGCCGCCTGAGGAGGCCGATGGCGCAGCGGCGTCTTCGTCACCGGCACCGGCACCGAGGTCGGCAAGACGGTGGTCGCCGCGACGATCGCCCGGACCCTCGCCGGCGAAGGCCAGAGGGTGGCGGTCTTCAAGCCCGCGGTCACCGGCCTCGACGAAGGGGTCGAGACCGACCACGAGCTGCTGCGGCGGGCGTCGGGCTCGCGCCAGAGCGACGAGGAGATCGCGCCCTACCGCTACGGGCCGCCGGCCTCCCCCCACCTGGCGGCGGCGCTCGCCGGCGAGGAGATCGACCCGGAGCGCCTGCGGCAGGCTGCCGCGGCCGCCGCCGAGGGCGCCGACGCAATCGTCTGCGAGGGAGTCGGCGGCCTCCTCGTCCCCCTCTCCCTCGACTATCTGGTCCGTGACCTCGCCGCCGACCTCGGCTACCCGCTGGTCATCGTCGCCGGCCCCGGCCTGGGGACGATCAACCACACCCTGCTGACCGTCGAGTCCGCCCGCGCCGCCGGTCTCGAGGTCGCCGCCGTCGTCCTCAACCCCTGGCCCGAGAAGCCGACCGAGATCGAGCGCTCCAACCGCGAGACGATCGCCGACCTCGTCGCCGCGCCCGTGCTCACCCTGCCCCAGATCAACCTCAGCGACCCGGAGAGCTGGCCGGCGCTGCGGATCTAGACGATCACGTCGAGGCTGCCGTCGGTCAGCTCGACGGTGAAGCCGGCTGCCTCGGCGACGGCTGCGGCGCCCTCGGGGTCGGCGGGGCCCTTCTTCGCCTCCAGCAGCGCCCGCGCCACGTCGCCGCGCACCGCCTTCGCCATGTGGGAGACGGCCTTTCGCTGACCGCCCTCCTCGGTGAAGGCACGCACCGCCAGCAGCATCGCCCGCTTCGGCTTCCAGGCAGCGGCGTAGGCGCCGGAGCGCATGTCGACGACCAGCTCCCCCTCCTCGTCGGGAAGCGCCGCCGCCAGGGCCGGGCGCCAGAAGGCATTCGGCGTCCCGATCCCCTTCAGCCGCGTCTTCGGCGGGAACTTGTAATACGGGATGCGGTCATCTGGCCCGCACCACGCCCCAGAGGGCGCTTGCGATCAGCACCCGCTTCCGCGCCGCTGCCGAAAGCTCGGACAGCTCCAAGCGTTTGAAGAGCACCCCGGTGTAGACCTCATGCGCCGGCGCCGCCGGCGCCTCGCACGCAACCCCGGGTCGAACGCCTCCAGCAGACTGCGCCCGCTTCTCCCCCAGCTCCGCGGCGAAGACGAGCGTCTCGAGGTCAACCGGCTCGCCCGCCTCGGGGCGGGCCTTGCCTTCGGACGGCGGCAGCAGGATCAGCATCGGGCGGCAGCCTATGCCGCCCGATGCGCCAACGGTCCTACGCGGGCTGAGCTGCCTCGCGGGCCTCTTCGGCGGCGAGCGCCTCGCCGCCGGGGTTGGCCTCCGCGATCGCCGCCTCCGGAGTGGTCGCGGTCCGCGACTTGGCCCGGATCGCGGTCGCGCCGATGATCGCCCCGGCGAGCGCGACGAAGCCGGAAACGGTCATCGCGTGGCTGAGCGCGTAGACGAACGCTTCGTTGCCCGCCACCGTGACCTCCTTCACCTGCGCCGCGTCCAGTCCCGGCACGTGCGGCACCGTGCCGCCGCCGAGCTGTTCGGAGATCGATTCCTGCTGGGCAGCGCTGACCCCGGTCCCGCCCAGCAGCGTCGCCAGCCGCGAGCTGACCAGCCCCTGGAAGATCGCGCCGGTGATGGCGATGCCGAGGCTGCCGCCGACCATGCGGAACATCGAGAGCACCCCGGAGGCGATCCCGGCTTTCTGCACCGGCACCGCGTTCATCGCCGCGCTGGTCATCGGCGACATCGTCATCGCGACGCCGATGCCGAGCAGCATGAACCCGGGCAGCAGGTCGAGGTAGCTCGGAGTCGACCGCGATGCGGCTGAAGCTGAACAGCGAGGCGGCGACGATGGCCAGCCCGCCGGCGATCAGCCAGCGCGGCCCGAAGCGGTCGGAGAGCCGGCCGGCGACCGGCGCGACGCCGACGATCATCAGGGTCGAGGGCAGGAACCGGATCCCCGCCTCCAGCGGCGAGTAGCCGAGGATGTCCTGCATGTAGAGGGCGAGGAAGAAGAAGACGCCCATCATCGCGAAGGTGATGATCAAGGCCACGCACGACGGCGCGCGAGGAAGTTGCGGTCGCTGAGCAGGTCGAACTGCACCATCGGCGCCTTGACCCGGTTCTCGACGAAGACGAAGGCGGGCAGGGCGACCGCGGCGAGGCCGAGCAGGGCGACGATCTCGGTCGAGCCCCAGCCCCAAGCGTTGCCCTCGACCAGGGCGAGGACCAGCGCGGTCAGGCCGACGGTCAGCACGGCCACGCCGGCGTAGTCGACCTCGCGGCCGACCGAGGTGTCGCGCGACTCGCGCACCGCGAACAGGGTGGCGATCACGGCGCCGATCGCGACCGGGATGTTGATGTAGAAGATCGCCCGCCAGCTGACGTGCTCGGTGAGGAAGCCGCCCAGTACCGGCCCGACCGCCAGCGCCAGGGCCGAGACGCCGGCCCAGGTGCCCATCGCCTTGCCGCGCTCGTGGGCGGGGAAGGCGTCGGTGATGATCGAGAGCGTGCCCGGCATCATCAGCGCCGCGCCGACGCCCTGGACGACGCGGCTGACGACCAGCGCGGTCTCGTCAGGCGCGAGTCCGGCGGTCGCCGAGGAGAGGGCGAAGATGACGACGCCGGAGAGGAACATCCGCCGCCGGCCGAAGATGTCGCCGAGCCGGCCGCCGGTCGCCAGCAGCACCGCGAAGGAGAGCGTGTAGCCGTTGATCGTCCACTCCAGGCCGCTGATCGAGGCCCCGAGGTCCTGCTGGATCGAGGGCAGGGCGACGTTCACGACGGTGTTGTCGAGCATGATCATGAACAGCGCGAAGCACATCGCTCCGAGCGTCCACCACTTGCGGTTGTCGTCGGTGATCAGGTGGCGGTAACGGGTCAAGCGCCATCACTTCCCTTCATGTGCTCGTAGGTCTGGGCGAGGTCCTCGCGGTCGATCAGCGCCTCGACGGCGGCGTCGAGCTTGCGTCGCTGCGCCGCGCTCAGGGTGGTCACGAAGGCCTCGATTCCGGTCATGCGGACGGTGACCAGGGTGGCGACCAGGTCCTTGCCCTTGGCCGTGATCTGCACCCGGCGCACGCGGCGGTCGTCCGGGTCCTCGACCCGGGTCGCCAGCTTCGCCTTGACCAGCGCGTCGACCGCCCGGCTCATCGATGGGACGGAGACGCCGAACCGCTCGGCCAGGTCGGAGACCTGCCACGGCTGCGGCTGGTCCCCCAGCCCGCCCAGCTCCAGCAGCGCCTTGCACTGGGTCATCGAGAGGCCGGACTCCTCGATCACCCGCAGCTGGTTGCCGCGGTCGTAGAGGAAGACGTGGTGCAGGAGGGCCGCCACGCGGGCGGCGGTGTCGTGCTCGGCCGAGCTCGCCCCGCGGTGGGTCTCGGCGATCGCTTTCAGGTCAGTCGCATGCATCCCAAGAATAGTTGCACAAGCGCAACCATTTCAGAAGAGCAATATTTGTTCGTGTGACGCATATCACGAAGGCTGCCGCCGCCCGCGGGTCTAACGTCCGCCCCATGCCGCTGGACCACGCGCAGCTCGATCGCGACCACGTCTGGCATCCCTTCACCCAGCAGCAGGGCTGGAGCGAGGAAGAGCCGCTGATGATCGAGCGCGGCGAGGGCTCCTACCTCTTCGACGTCGAGGGCCGCCGCTACCTCGACGGCACCGCGGCGCTCTGGTGCAACGTCCACGGCCACCGCCACCCGGTCATCGACGCGCGCCGTCCGCGAGCAGCTCGACCGCGTCGCCCACACGACGATGCTCGGCCTCTCCCACCCCGGCGCGACCGAGCTGGCGGCCCGCCTGGTCGAGATCGCGCCGCCGGGCCTCTCCCGCGTCTTCTACTCCGACTCGGGCTCGACCGCAGCCGAGATCGCGCTGAAGATCGCCTTCCAGTACCAGCAGCAGCGCGGCGAGACCGACCGGACCACCTTCGTGCGCCTGCGCGAGGCCTACCACGGCGACACGATCGGCTCGGTCTCGATCGGCGGCATCGACCTCTTCCACTCCACCTACCGGCCGCTCCTGTTCGAGACCCACGTGGCCGAGCCGGGCGACGCCGCCGACCTCGAGCGGGTGCTCGCGGCGCACGGCGAGGAGGTCGCGGCGCGTGGTGGTCGAGCCGCTGGTCCAGGGCGCGGCGGGGATCCTCGTCCAGCCGCCGGGCTACCTGCGCGCCGCCCGCGAGCTCTGCGACCGCCACGGCGTGCTGCTGATCTGCGACGAGGTGGCGACCGGGTTCGGCCGCACCGGGACGATGTTCGCCTGCGAACAGGAGGGCGTCGCACCCGACCTGATGTGCCTGGCGAAGGGGATCACCGGCGGCTACCTGCCGCTGGCGGCGACCCTGACGACGGAGGAGATCTACGAGGGCTTCCTCGGCAACTACGAGGAGTTCAAGACCTTCTTCCACGGCCACACCTACACCGGCAACCCGCTCGCCTGCGCGGCGGCGCTCGCCAACCTCGATGTCTTCGAGCAAGAGCGGACGCTGGAGCGCCTGCAGCCGAAGATCGCCCTCTTCGAAGAGCTGCTGGCCGAGCTGGCGACGATGCCCGAGGTCGCCGAGGTGCGGCAGAAGGGCGTGATGGTCGGGATCGACCTCGGCGACCACGACGCGGCGCTGCGGATGGGCCACCGGGTGACGGTCGAGGCCCGCAAGCGCGGCGCCTTCATCCGCCCGCTCGGCAACACGATCGTGCTGATGCCGCCGCTCTCGATCTCCGCCGACGAGCTGCGCGCGCTGGTCGCGCATCGCCGGCGAATCGATCGAGGCCGCGGTCGCCTCGGCGCCTACCCAGCTCTCACAGCTGCCCAAAGCCGCCTGAGTCGATACTCCGTCTGTGACGGATCGCGATCCGGCCCGTAGTGAGGGCATGGAGCAGACGCTTGGTGGCAGAAGCGAAGGACGCGCCGCGAACCGGCGATCTCGCCTTCGACCGCCTCTACCGCTCCAGCCGCGACGACGTCTACGCCTACGTCGCCAGCCTGCTGCGCGACGCCCCGGCGGCCGAGGAAGTCACCGCGGCCGCCTTCGAGCGCGCCTACCGCAAGCGCCACCGCTTCGACCCCGAGCAGCGGCGAGCCGCGCGCCTGGCTGTTCGGGATCGCCCGCAACGCCGCCCTCGACGAGCTGCGCCGCCGCGGCCGCCAGGCGGAGCTGACGGCCGAGCCGGAGGACCTCGACGCCCGTGCCCTCGACGAGGGCGCCGAGCACAGCGAGCGGCGACTGGCGGTCTCGGCGGCGCTGGAGCAGTCTGGAGCCGCGCGAGCGCGAGCTGATCGCGCTCAAGTTCTTCGCCGGCCTCGCCAACGCCGAGATCGCCCAGGTGCTCGGCATCGGCGAGTCGAATGCCGGCACCCGGCTGCACCGGGCCATGACCAAGTTGAGGGAGGCCTGCGATGGAGACGCCTAGGGACAGGGACGATCAGCTGGCGGCCGAGCTGCGGGCACTACGCCCGACGCCGCACCCCCGGTTCGCCGCCGAGCTCGACGAGCGCGTCGCCGCGGGCTTCCCGCGGCGCTCGCGGCTGCGCTGGCCCTCCTTCGACCGCCTGCGCGCGAAGCCGCCGCGACGGTTGCTGATCCCGGCAGGCAGCGTCGCGGTGCTGGCGATCGCGATCTCGACGGCGGTCATCGCCACCAACGACCGCGCAGACACGGACGAGCACGGGCGGTGGCGGCAGCCTCCTATCCCTGACCGAACCCGGTCGTCTGGAAGATTCCGCGCCCGGACCCGAGGAACAGTGCGCCTGAAGCGAGCAGCGCCGCCTCAGAAGCCGGCGCCAACCTCAACTTCGACGGCAGCGGCGGCTATACCCGCGGCAGCGGCAGCCTCAGCCACCGCGCCGTCGAACGCTCCGCCACCCTCGTCCTCGGCGCCGACCCCGGCCGACGTCGGCGACGACTCCGCCGAAGTCTTCGAAGCAGTCCATGCCCACGACGGCATCGTCATGCGCTCCTCCACCCAGCGAGGGCGACCCTGGCCGGGCCGGTGCCACGCTTCGAGCTGCTGATCCCCAGCGCCAAGCTTGGCGACGCCCTCGCCGCCCTCTCGGCGATCGACGAGGTCCGCTCGCGCCACGAGGCGACCACCGACATCACCGCCCCGACCGTCGACCTGGCCGAGCTGCTGCGCGACTCGAAGGCGCGGATCGACAGCCTCCTCGGCCAGCTCGAGGGCGCCGAAACCGAAGCCGAGCGCGAAGCGGTCGAAGCGGAGCTGACGCAGGAGCGCCGCCACCGCGCCCGCCTCCGCGCCGAGCTTCAGCACCTGCAGCGCCGCGCCGACCTCTCCCGCGTCCTGCTGCGGATCGAGA
Organism: uncultured Actinomycetes bacterium; assembly: GCA_963850735.1. Taxonomy (GTDB): domain Bacteria; phylum Actinomycetota; class Thermoleophilia; order Solirubrobacterales; family 70-9; genus VAYN01. Next base: position 43,345 of record CAWKMK010000002.1, on the reverse strand, counting down.
CCGGCGCCGCCGAGGAATCCGGCGCCGGCGGCGGTACCTGGGGCGTCGACGACGCGCTCGGCGACGCCGGCCAGATCCTCGCCGTCGCCGCCGCGGTCACCGTCATCGGCCTCGCGATCCTCGGCCCGATCGCCCTCATCGCCCTGCTCGCCTGGCTCACCCACCGCGCCTGGGTCCGCCGCGAGCGCCGCCGCGTCCTCAGCTGAGGCTGCGGTTGAGCTTTGGCGTGAATAACACGCCGAAGCTCAACCACACCCGGTTAGGGTGGGCGAATGGAGAAGAGGCGACGGGGACCGGCGGAGCTGCCCAACTTCGGGCCGCCCTCGACGCCGCGCCCGGCCGCCTCGATCGTCCTCCTGCGGCGCGGCGGCAAGCACGCCCAGCGCGCGCTCGAGGTGCTGATGCTGCGGCGCAGCGAGGAGGCCAAGTTCATGCCCGGCGTCTGGGTCTTCCCCGGCGGCTCGGTCGACGCCGCCGACGGCGCCGAGCGAAGCCGGGCTCCGCGCCTGCGCGGTGCGCGAGCTGGCCGAGGAGGCCGGGATCGAGCTGCCGCCGAGGAGGAGCTGGTCCCCTTCACCCGCTGGATCACCCCGGAGCTGATCGCGACCCGCTTCGACGCCTGGTTCTTCCTCGCCCTCGCCCCCGCCCACACGCCGCCGCAAGCCGGACGGCGTCGAGACCACCGAGGCGCGCTGGTTCGAGCCGGCCGCGGCGCTCGAGGCGCACGACGCGGGCGAGATCGTCCTCTCCTTCCCGACCCAGACCCAGCTCGGCTGGCTGGCCGAGTTCGCCACCTCCGACGAGGCGCTGGCCGCCTACCGCGAGCCGCACCGTCGAGCCGATCCTGCCGAAGGTGGTCGAGGACGGCGCCGGAACCGCGCGTCGTCCTCCCGGGCGACCCCGACTACCCCGCCTGAGGCGCGCCGGCTCGTCGGGAAACGGCTCCAGGCCGGCGTGCCAGGGGCCGGGCGGGTAGGTGTGGATGCCGCTCTCGTCCATCTCCCCCTGCAGCCGTTTGAACAGCTGGCCGGCGTTCTTCAGCGCCGCCTTCAGTTCCTCCTCGCTGCGCTCGCGCAGCCGCCAGAGGAACCAGAGCTGGCGGTCGTTGATGCCGAAGTCGATCTCGCCGCTCATCGTCGTCACCCAGCCGAGGAAGCCGGGGCCGAACAGCTCGCGCAGCGCCACCGGGTCGTACTCGCTCGGCACCGTGGTCAAGAAGCGCTTGTTGAAGTCGATCGACTCGAACTCGACCTTGCGCTGGAAGCGCTGGGTGACGACCTCGTGCCCCTCGATCGACTCGACGTTGAAGGCCGGCACCACCTGCGCCAGGTCGGGCATGTGGGCCTTGGCGAGCAGCGCTGTCGGCACCACCGCCTTGCTGAAGAAGCCGCCGACCTCCTTTTCGTCGGCGTCGCAGCAGGAGCCCCAGAAGCCCTCGGCGAGCTGCCCGGTCAGCCGGTTGACGCCGCCGACGCAGAGCGCCACCGGCCCGTCCTTGGGATTGATCCCGCCGACCGGCTCGTAGGTGAGCCCGTTGCGCTCGCCGTAGCGGCGCACGATCTCGGCCCAGTCCTGCGCTTCTGCGTTCGCAGCCATTGCCGCGATCCTACGGCGTTAGGATGCTCCTAACCCCGGTCCGACCACAGGAGCCTCAATGACCATCGCCATCATCGTCGTCGTCGCGATCATCGTTCTCGCGGTCCTCTACTACATCGCGAAGCGCAACTCGATCATCGCCTCGCGCAACCGAGTCGACGAGTCCTGGAGCGGGATCGACGTGCAGCTGAAACGGCGCCACGACCTCGTCCCCAACCTGGTCGAGACGGTCAAGGGCTACGCCGAGCACGAGAGCGCGACCTTCGAGAAAACGACCCAGGCGCGGGCCGAGGCGATGCAGGCGCAGGGCGTCGAGGACACCGCCAAAGCCGAGCAGCAGCTGACCCAGGCGCTGGCCGACCTGAGAGCGGTCGCCGAGAACTACCCGACCCTGCGGGCGACCGAGAACTTCCAGCAGCTGAGCCGCAACCTCTCCGAGCTCGAGGACGAGATCCAGGCCTCGCGCCGGATCTACAACTCCAACGTCCAGTCCTACAACACGGACATCGAACAGTTCCCGGGCTCGATCATCGCCAACCAGGGCGACTTCACCGCGCGCGAGTACTTCGAGATCGAGGACGCCTCCGAGCGCGAGGCCGGCCGCAGGTCAGCTTCGGCAAATAGGCGCAGACAAGCGCGTCCCTAACATTCAGAGCATGACCACCGAGACCAAAGACGCGACCCTCTGGATCTGCGATAGCTGCGGCTTCATCTACGACCCGGCGATCGGCGATCCGGACGGCGGCATCCCGCCGGGCACCGCCTTCGAGGACATCCCCAAAGACTGGTTCTGCCCGGTCTGCGGCGCCCGCACCACCGACTTCCGCCCGCTCGAGCCCGGCGAGGCCTGAGGCCGCCAGTAGGCTTGACTGGCTGATGAGCCAGTTCGACTACGACTGGGTGGTGGTCGGCTCCGGGTTCGGGGGGTCGGTCTCCGCCCTGCGCCTGGCCGAAAAGGGCTACAAGGTCGCCGTCGCTGGAGTGCGGCAAGCGCTTCACGCGACAAGGACTTCCCGAAGTCGACCTGGGACGTGCGCCGCTACTTCTGGGCGCCGCGGCTCGGCCTGCGGGGGATCTTCCGCCTCTCCACCTTCAAGGACGTCTCGGTGGTCAGCGGCAGCGGCGTCGGCGGCGGCAGCCTCGGCTACGCCAACACGCTCTACGTCCCCCCCGCGAAGTTCTTCAAGGACCCGCAGTGGGCCGACCTCGCCGACTGGGAGTCCGAGCTGGCGCCCCACTACGCCGAGGCGCAGCGGATGCTCGGCGTCGTCCAGGTCGAGACACGACGACCCCGCCGACCACCTCCTGCGCGAGTACGGCGAGCAGATCGGCGTCGGCGACACCTACCAGAAGACCCCGGTCGGGATCTACTTCGGCGAGCCCGGCAAGACCGTCCCCGACCCCTTCTTCGGCGGCGAGGGACCGGACCGCACCGGCTGCATGCTGCTGCGGGCGCTGCATGGTCGGCTGCCCGCACGGCGCCAAGAACACGCTGGTCAAGAACTACCTCTGGCTGGCCGAACAGCGCGGGGTCGAGGTCGATCCCCGACCGCACCGTGACCGAGATCCGGCCGATCGGCGCCGCCGACGGCAGCGAGGGCTACACGATCGCCAGCGAGCGCTCCGGGCTCCTCCCCGGCCGCGGCAAGCGCACCCTGCGCGCCCGCGGCGTGATCGTCGCCGCCGGCGCCGCTCGGCACCAACAAGCTGCTGCAGCGCTGCCGCCTCGGCGGCGCCCTGCCCCGCATCTCCTCCCGCCTCGGCGAGCTGGTGCGGACCAACAGCGAGATGATCCTCGCCGTCACCGTCCCCGAGGACTACCCCGAAGACCTGACCCGCGGGTGGCGATCAGCGGCAGCATCTACCCCGACGCCGCACACCCACATCGAGACCGTCAGCTACGGCAAGGACGGCGACTCGATGAGCCTGCTCTACACGCTGCTGGTCGGCGACGGCACCCGCGTCACCCGGCCGCTGAAGCTGCTCGGCGCAGATCCTCCGCCACCCCGTGCGGCTTCGCCAAGGTCGCTGCTGGCCGAAGGGCTGGTCGCGGCGGACGATCATCCTCCTGGTGATGCAGACGCTCGACAACGCGATCGCCCTGCGGCCGACGCTGAAACGCTCGGGCAACGTCTGGCTGCAGACCGAGCAGGACCCCGAGAAACCGAACCCGACCTTCATCCCGGTCGCCAACGAGGCCGCCGAATGGCTGGCCGAGCGGACCGGCGGGGTCGCCCAGAGCTCGATGATGGAGGCGCTGATGAACGTCCCGACCACCGCCCACATCCTCGGCGGGGCGGTGATCGGGCACGGGCCCGAGGACGGCGTCGTCGACGCCCGCCAGCGGGTCTTCGGCTACGAGAACCTGCTCGTCTGCGACGGCTCGGCGGTGCCGGCGAACGTCGGCGTCAACCCCAGCCTGACGATCACCGCACTCGCCGAGCACGCGATGAGCGAGATCCCCGCAGCCTCAGAGCAGCGGTCCTACGAGGCGAACCTCTCCGCGACGTAGTCCCAGTTGACGACGTTCCAGAAGGCGTCGAGGTATTCCGGGCGCTTGTTCTGGTACTTCAGGTAGTAGGCGTGCTCCCAGACGTCGGCGCCGAGCAGCGGCGTGGTGCCGTCGGAGATCGGCGAGTCCTGGTTCGGGGTCGAGATCACCGCGAGGCCGGAGGAGTCCTTGACCAGCCAGGCCCAGCCGGAGCCGAAGCGGGCGATGCCGGCGTTTTTGAACTCCTCCTTGAAGGCGTCGAAGGAGCCGAAGGTCTCGTCGATCGCGCCGCCGAGGTCGCCGCTCGGGCTCGCCGCCGCCGTCCGGGCCCATCATCTGCCAGAAGAGGGAGTGGTTGTAGTGGCCGCCGGCGTTGTTGCGGACCGCGGCCTGCTTGTCGCCGGGCAGCGCCGAGAGGTTGCGGAGGACGTCCTCGACGTCGCGGTCGGCCCACTCGGTGCCCTCGAGGGCGGCGTTGGCTTTGTCGACGTAGGCCTGGTGGTGCTTGTCGTGGTGGATGCGCATCGTTTCCTCGTCGATGTGAGGCTCGAGCGCGTCGTAGGCGTACGGCAGGTCAGGTACTGAGAAGGCCATCGGGAATGCTCCTTGTCTCGGTTTGGAAGTCCGAGCGGAGCCTAACCGCTCGGATTCGAGCGCTCGCGCCGATCCGGCGTCGCGACCGTCGGGCAGTCGGGGTCGCCGCCGGTCCATTCGTTGAACCGGTACCAGGCGGGCTTCGCTTCCCGTTTTTCGGTCAGCAGCCCGGCCGAGTGGCAGAAGACGCAGCCGCCGCCCTCATCCGATCCAGGTGAACCACCAGACGCCGTCGACCCGCCAGCGCAGGCGGTTGGCGGAGAGCATCGCGAAAGCCTTGGAGAGCTGGTTTGCCTGGCCCCAGAGGCCGCGCTGCCAGCGGGTCGGACCGCTGTCCGATCCCCAGCCCAGCTCGGTGACGAAGAGTGGCGTGTCGCCGTCGCCGTGGCGGCGCATGATCCGCCGCAGGTTGCTCAGCTGCGCCCCCATCGCCTTCGCGTCGGCGACGTAGGGGTGCAGGCCGACACCGTCGAAGTAGGGCTTCACGAACCGCGCCCGGTAGAAGCGCGAGAGGAAGTCGCCGGAGGCGACGTTGGGCGGGACCTGCAGCGGCCGGCCGAAGAGGCCGCCGAGGATCACCTTCGTCCCCGGCGCTTCGCGGTGGATCACCCGGCCGGCGATCCGGATCAGCTGCGCGAAGCGCTTCGGTTCCGGTTCGGTGGAGAAGGTGACGATGTTCTCCTCGTTCCAGATCTCCCAGCGGCGCATCGGCAGGTAGGGCAGGTCTTCTTCTTCGCGCCAGAAGCTGCCGCCGACGCCGTAGCGTCGTACTGCCGCGCGCAGGAACGAGGCCCAGGCCCGCCGCTGCCAGGGGTTGGCGACCGGCAGGTCGATCCCATTCGTGGTCGACCCACGGCGGCGAGGCGGTGATGAAGGGGAAGACTTCGATGCCCTCGCGCGCCGCCATCCTCACCTCGTGGTCGAAGAAGTCCCACTGCCGTTCCGAGAAGGCGGGATTCTCCGGCTCGACCGCGCCCCAGTAAAGCGGCAGGCGGACGCTGTAGACGCCCGCTTCCTGCATCAGCTCGTAGTCCTCGGCGTTGCCGTGGTTCTGCGGCGAGACCCCGACGATAGCCCGGCGGCAGGTACGCGTGAGCGGCCGCCGGCACCGTCGCCAACAGCACGAAAACGAGGATCGGAATCAGCCTGCGCATCATGGTCTTCGTCTGGGAACCCCCTCCCCGCCCAAAGTAGCGGCAGCAGGCCTGCCCGCGCCCCTCCCCCGGCGTCTGGGATAATCGAGCCCTCTCGGGGCGTGGCGCAGCCTGGTAGCGCGCACCGTTCGGGTCGGTGAGGTCCCCGGTTCAAATCCGGGCGCCCCGATGTAGACAATAACTTCCGGCCCATCTGTCATCCTCATGGGATGGGAGATTCGAAGAAGACGGAGACGTCGCTCGAGCTGATCGCGGCGCCCGCGATCGAAAAGCGGATCTACGTGGTCAGGGGTCGGCAAGTCTTGCTCGACGAGGACCTAGCCAACCTCTACGGCGTAGAAACGAGGCGGCTCGTCGAGCAGGTGAAGCGGAACCTGGAACGTTTCCCCGAAGACTTCATGTTCCAGCTCAGCGGTGAGGAGGCGGCGGCTTTGAGGTCGCAGATTGCGACCTCAAACACCGGGCGCGGTGGACGCCGCTACGCGCCGTACGTCTTCACTGAGCAGGGAGTGACCATGCTCTCGTCGGTTCTTCGCAGCAGGACGGCCATCGCCGTCAACATCGAGATCATGCGGACTTTTGTCGACCTGCGCCGCGTCGCCGGCTCATACGCGGCCCCCCAGGAGCGGCTAGACGACCTGGAGCAAGACATGACCGCACGGCTCGATCGGCACGACGAGCAGCTGCAACAGATCTTCAAAGTCCTGCACCACCTGATCTCGCCGCCTCCGGACACGAAGCATCCGGTCGGCTTCGGAATCCGCGAGAAGAGCGAGTCGTAAATGCCCAACCCCCACGGCTTCAGCTACGAGGTCCGCGATGCCGACGTGATCATCTCCCACCACGGAAAGCCTGCGAGCACCCTTCGCGGCGCAGCCGCCGCGCGCTTCCTACGTGACTTGGAGAACGGCGACCCGCAGCGGTTGATGGCGCGAATGACGGGCAACTACAAGCGCGGCAACGAGCGGATGGGCAAGTCCCACCCCCGCAATCGCTGACTTCAGCCATCTCGGGACGTGGCGCAGCCTGGTAGCGCGCACCATCCGGGTCGGTGAGGTGCCCGGTTCAAATCGGGGCGCCCCGATTGTCAGGTCTAGTCGTCAGATCCGTACAGCACGTTCGTACCTGTTCCTATGCGTGATGATCTGAAAAGGGGGCGCGGGCGCATGGGGATCAGAATTTGAACTCGATGATGCCGAAGTAGGTTGAACCCTGCTGCTGTCCGTACTGCCAGCCCAGGTTCCAAAAGACATTGGAGCCGATGGCGCCACTTCCTGCCGCCCCGAAGTTCATCAGGCCAGGTCCGAAGGCGCCCGTCAGAGAGCCAGACCCATACGGGGTGTCGACTTTACAGGCAACGTTCGCGCCCCAGGTGTTGTTGCTGGCCGACCCGCCGAAGTCCACGCCTATGCCGGGGATGCCGAGATAGCCTTTGCCGGCCACGTTCCAGGTGCCGTTGCTGCTGGCCGCGCCGTTGAAGTTCAGCACGCCGCCGGGCAGATCGATCTGGCCTTTGCCGGCCACGTTCCAGTTTCCGTTGCTGCTGGCCGCGCCGTTGAAGTCCAGGCCCAGACCCGGGATGCCGAGATGACCGTTGCCGGTCAAGTTCCAGCTTCCGTTGGTAGCCGAGCCTTTGACGTCCAAGCCACCGCCCGGGAGCGCGATGTGGCCGCTACCGGTCGCCCCCCAGCCTCCGGTGCCGTACCAGGCGCTTATGTCGTAACTGCCGAGGCTGCCGCTCCACTGACTTTTCCCGCCCAGTCCAAATCCGCCCTCGAAAACCGGGAAGACGTTGAAGCTGGGTGGATCCAAGCCGCTCGGATCCCCCGCGTTGATCGGGTTCGCCCCCGCATAGCCGTAGGTTTCACCGGTCTTCGCCGCCAGCGGATCGACGCTCATGAACTGCGCCGTCGAGGGATCGTAGGCTCGCGCCCGCAGGTAGACCAGGCCGGTGCTCGAGTTGGTGTACTGGCCGCCGTAGCCAAGCGGCGTCGACGCGGTGCCCGTGTGAGCTTCGGTTTGGCCGTAGGGAGTGAAGGTGTAGGAGCCGGTGACGCTGCCGGCCTGGTTGGTCAATAGCCGGGTCGAGCCCTGCTGGTCGTGATGCAAGTAGGTGGGCGTTTCGGAGGCGATCTGGGCGATCGGCAGTCCCTCGGGACCGTAGACGTAGTAGCGCGTGCCGTCATAGAGGAGCAGCGGCTGCGGTGAGGCGACGTCCCAGGTGAGGCGGTTGGTGGTCCCGGAGATTTTCTCCGACTGGCGCAGCCCCGCTCCGTCGTAGCCGTAGGTGTCTTCGATTTTCGTCACTTCGCCTTCGGCGGAGCGACTTGCCGAAACGAGGCGCTGGGACTGGTCGTAGCCGTAGCTGGTGGCCGGGCCCGAGCTGGGCGTCTTTTTGGTCCGCTCGCCGAGTTTGTCGAAGGTGTAGGTGGTGGTGCCGGCTTTTTCGAGCTGACTGGCTTTGTCGTATTTGAGTTCGGTGGCGCCGATTTTGGTCGGGTTGCCGGCGCCGTCGTATTCGAAGCTGGTTTCGCCGCCTTTGGTCAGGCGGTTGGCTTTATCGTATTCGTAGGCGGTGGTTTCTTTGCCCGGCAGACCGGTCTGAATGGTCGATTCGAGGCCTCCGATTTTGTCGCGCGTGTAGGTCAGCTGGGCGAGGGTTTCCGCCCCCTTCTTGAAGGTCTGTTTGGTCAGCTGATCGGCGCGGTTGTATTCGTTCAGGTCTTCGTCGACCGCTTCGGTCGGGAAGACGGTCGATTTAATGACGGAGTTGCGGTTGTAGGTGAAGGTGGTTGATTTCGAAAGCCAGTCGGTGACTTTGGTCATGCGGTCGGCTTTGTCGTATTCCCGCGTGATCGCTTTGCCGTTCGGATAGGTGATTTTGGTCGTCAGGTTGCCGATGTTGTATTCGTATTTGACGAGTTCTTTGTTGCCGTTTTCGACTTCGGTCAGGCGGTTGAGCTGGTCGTAGGTCTTTTTCGTCGTGCCGGTGCCGTCGACCATTTTGGTGACGTTTCCGTCTTTGTCGTATTCGAAGGTGGCGTCGGGGGTGGCTTCGCTCGAATAGTCCACTTTGGTCACGCGATCGACTTTGTCGTAGGTGTAGGTGGTGGTGCGGCCTTCGGGGTCTTTGAGCTTTTCGAGGTTGCCGGCTTTGTCGTATTCGCGCGTCGTTTTGCGTTCCAGCGGGTCGACCACTTCGGTCAGCTGCTCGAGCAGGTTGCGTTTGTATTCCGTCGTTTTGCCGTTGCCGTTGGTCCTGCTTTTGACCTGCCCCATCGAGTCGTAGGCCACTTCGGTAGTGGTGCCGTTGGCGGCTTCGACTTTGGTTTGCTCGTTCACCGCGTTGTAGGTGTATTTGGTTTCGTGGCCCAGCGGGTCGGTCAGCTTTTCCAGGTTGCCGTTTTTGTCGTAGGCGTATTTCGTTTCGTGGCCGAGCGGGTTGGTGACTTTGAGCGGGCGGCCCTGGGCATCGCGTTCGGTCGTCGTTTCGAATTCGGAGGCTTTGGCACCTTCTTCGTTGCCGCGCGGGGGAACGGCTGAGATCACCCTGCCGTCTTTGTCATTGGTCCAGGTCGCTTTGTCGCCTTCGGCGTTGATCTCCGCTTTGAGATTGCCGTAGGTGTCGTATTCGAATTTAGTTTCGTGGCCGAGCGGGTCGGTCTGCGATTCCAGATCTCCGTTTGCGGCGTGTTTGAAGGTCGATTTCTGGGTCGTTTCGCCCGGCGCGGGACGTTCGATCGCTTCGATGTTGCCTTTACCGTCCCGTTTGATCGTCGTTTTCTCGCCCTTGGGCGTCGTTTCGCTCAAGACGTCGTGGGTGGAGTTGTAGGTCCATTTGGCTTCGTTGCCCTCGGCGTCTTTCATCAAGGTGCGGTTGCCTTCGGCGTCGTATTCGTAGGTGGTCGAATGGGCGAGGGCGTCGGTCGTTTTGACCATCTGGTAGGCGGCGTTGTATTCGTAGGTCGTTTTCTGTTCCAGTCCGGTGCCTTTGGCCTTGATCACTTCCAGGGGCTGGCCGGCTTCGTTGAACTTCTTGAAGGTCGTGGATCCGTTGGGCTCGGTGATCGTCGTCGTTTTTTTGCCTTCCGCTTCGCCGTATTCCCATTTGCGCACCCGTTCGGCCGGATCGGTCTGTGTTTTCACCCGGTTTTTTTCGTCGTATTCGGTTTTGGTGATTCCGCCGCGACCGTCGGTCATTTCGGTCAGCCGGTGGGTGCCGTCGTATTTGAAGCTCCAGCGGGCGCTTTCTTCCCCCGGCATGGTTACCGTTTTGAGGTTTCCCGATTCGTAGGCGTATTTGACTTTGTGCCCCATCGGGTCTTCGACCGATTCGACCTGGGAGCCGCTATAGGTGAAGACCAGTTCGCGACCGGCGGCGTCTTTGGCTTTGCTCAGCTTGCCTTCGGAATAGGTGAAGGTCAGCGCATTGCCGTTGCGGTCTTTCTGTTCGGTCAGCTTGCCTTCGGAGTTGAACTTCAGCTGTCGCTGGTCAGACAAGGTGAAGACGTAGTTTTCGCCTTCTTTTACCAGCGTCGCCTGGATCCAGGCGCCGGCGACGTATTTGCCGCCGACCGAGGCGAAGGCAGCGGCGGAGCCGTTTTCCTGCACGACGGTGACCGCGCCGGATTCTTTGTTGATCTCGAGCCGGGCGCTGTAGGGACCGGTCCAGCCATAGCCCCAGGGCCCGGCTTCTTTGGCTTGGACTGCGGCGAGGGAGTTGTAAGAGCGGGTTACCTGCAGAGCGGGGCCGCGGCCCCCGAGAGCGAGGTCGGTCTGTTCCTCGGTCTGGTTGCCCGTTGCGCAGTTCACCGGCGCACCCACGAAGCAGTTGAAGAAGAAGTCGTTGGCGGCGTCGTTGTCGAGGCCGAATTTTTCGTTTCCACCAACCGGCGCTTCGAGGGCTTTATCCGCCACGAACAGCCCTGCTGTCGTGCTGTAGCTGCCCACCCATTTGCCGGGTTCGGTCCCGCAGAGGGCGCTGCTGCCCGAAGCAAGGGGGATGCTCGCCTGGATATCCAGTGTCGCCGGATTGCCGCCTGTGACCGTGCCGATTTGGGTTCCGCTGGTTTCGTAGTTGCAGGTCACGCCGAACCGTGTCGCGGACACTTTGGTGCCGCTGGAGACGAGGGTGCCGTTGTGGCCGCTGGTCCATTCCACTTTGAAGGTGCCGTTGGCGGTTGCTGTTACGTGCCAGCTGTTTGTGCAGCCGGTGAACGTGAGGGCTTCGACTTTGCCGCCCGCGGCAACACCCGCGCCGTGGCTTTCGACTTTGGCTTCGAGTGTCGAGGCGCAGGAGATGGTCGCGAAGCTGTTGGTCAACGTGAGGTGGCCCTCGTTGACCGCGTGGATCGTCGGTGTCGCGACGGCGCCACCTGTGGTCGTGGTGACGTAGGTTGCCGAAGCGCCCGCGGCGACCAACCAGAGAATGGCGGTGGCGATCGTCGCCAGCAGGGCAGTGCAAAGGACTCGCAGGTGCATCGATCTCTCCCGGTTCGATGGCCCCGCCCACCGCAGTAGTAGCAGCAGTCCCGTGTTTAGTCAAGGATATTTAAGTGATGGTAGAGGCTGGGATGGCCTGGTGGCAAGGGTGGCGGGCAGCTACAAGCGGATGACCAAGTCGCAACCACTATTCCCTAGGACTTCCGCTGGTTTCCGCGAAACAGGTAGCTGTGGCTGGAAAGGTTCCGGCCACCTGGGCGCGTCCGCGCCCGGAAAAGCAACCAGAGGGAGAAGTCCTTGCAGAACCTCAAGAAGCGGCTCACGTACGCAAACGTGATGTCGTCGATTGCCGTCTTCCTGGTCCTCGGCGGTGCGACTGCCGTCGCCGCAGGCCAGCTCGGCAAGAACAGCGTCGGCACCAAGCAGCTGAAGCCGAACGCGGTCACCAAGGCCAAGATCAAGAAGAACGCCGTGACGAGCGCCAAGATCAAGAACGCCTCCGTCACCGGGGAGAAGATCAAGGACGGGTCGATCACCGGCGCCGAGATCAACGCCTCGACCGTGGGCACGGTTCCGCTTTCGGCCAAAACCGAATCGGTCCGCTCGACGCACGGGACCCTGAAAAACGGCGAAGAACGAGTGATCTTCGAATACGGCCCGATCAAGATCACCAACCGGTGCGCGCCTTACACCACCGAACTCGGCTCGCAGTCGTTGATCTCCTCCAGCGTCTCCGGCAGCGTCTTCACGAGCTGGATGGACAACAACGGCAAACTCGGCCCCGACACGCCCGAGGAAGAACGCGAACTGAGCGGCCTCTGGTGGCAGAGCAGCTCCGGCCCGTTCGAGGGTGAACCCCCGTTCGACACCGGCGCCAGCGTCACCGCTGGGACCGGCCAGTCATTCAACGTCTGGATCGGCGAAGCGACCGAAAAAGACAGCAACACCTGCTGGTACTGGCTGACCGCCAACATCATCAGCTAGTCGGAAGCATGCGAAAGCGCGGCGGCCCTCGCGGTCGCCGCGCTTCACGCCTCAAGCTGAAGGCCGGCTGGGCCCGGCGCTAGTGTCTCTCCATGCCACCCGCCCCCGCCTTCGAGGTTCACGAGGCGAACCTGCACGGGCACCGCGCGGTCTACCGGACCGTCGGCAGCGGCCCGACCGTCGTCCTGATCCACGGGATGATCAACTCCTCCCGCCACTGGGAGACGGTGGCGCAGCGGCTGGCCGGCTCCTACCGGGTGATCGCGCCGGATTTGATCGGGCATGGCGAAGCGGCGACGCCACGGGGCGACTATTCCCTGGGGGCGCACGCGGCGGCGATCCGCGACCTGCTGACGACGATCGGGGTCGAGCGGGCGACCATCGTCGGGCACTCGCTCGGCGGCGGCGTGGCGATGCAGTTCTTCTACCAATTCCCCCAGCGCACCGAGCGGCTGGCGCTGATCTCCAGCGGCGGCCTCGGCCACGACGTCAGCCCGCTGCTGCGGGGCGCGGCGCTACCCGGCTCGGCGACCCTGCTGCGGATGGCGACCCGGCCGCGGCTGGTCGGCGCCCTGGCCGCCGCCGGCGCCAAGCTGCGCGAGCGCGACATATCCACCGGCGTCTACCTGCAGGCTGTCGCCCGCGCCCTCGGGCCGCTGCAGGACGACGGCTCCCGCCGCGCCTTCCTGCAGACGCTGCGCGCGGTGATCGACGTCCAGGGCCAGAAAGTCAGCGCCCGCGACCGCCTCTACCTGCTGGGCGAGATGCCGACGCTGATCGTCTGGGGCGAGCGCGACCGCACGATCCCGCTCCAGCACGGGCTCGAGGCCGCGGGCTCGATCCCGAACTGCCGCTTCGAGACCCTGCCCAGGGCCGCCCACTTCCCCAACCTCGAAGACCCGGAGGGCCTGGCCGACGTCCTCGTCGACTTCCTCGCCTCCACCGCCCCCGCCCACATCGTCGACTCCGAGTGGCGGGACGTGATCGCGCAGCGCGCCCGCCTTCGCCGCGTTGCCTGACCGGGTTTCGGCCCACCCCGGTGTGCCAAAACCCGGCTGCAGCTATTCGACTTCGGCGATCGCCGCTTCGACTTCGCTCAGCGAGGGACCTTCCTGCAGCGTCACCGTGCCGCTCGGACCGCTGACGATCATCCCCTGGCCGGTGCGGATCTTCAGGTCCCGGCCCAGTTTCTCGTAGCCTTCCAACCGCTTTTCGATCGCACCGTCGCCGTTGTCTTCCAGGTCCCGGTTCCCATTCTTCGAATTCGAGTTCCTCCACCCCACCGGCGACCGAGTCGAGGTAGTCCTGGTCGACCCCGAAGCGCTCGGCTTCGTCCTGATTGCGGAAGAAGAGGTAGATGTACTGCCAGCCGTAGCCCTGGTCGGCGGCCGCCTCGGCGCCGTAGAAGCCGAGCTGCTCGGGATTGATGCTGTTCGAGTAGTGCCGGTAGAGCAGCTTCACGTCGCCCGGCCGGGCGTAGCTTTTCGGCCAGCTCCGGGATCGTCGAGAGGAAGTCGTCCTGGCACTCGCTGCACTGCAGGTCGTTGAAGACCTGGATCGTCACCGGCGCGTCGTCGGAGCCGAGCCGGTCGCCTTCCTGGGGCACGCCGCCGAACAGTCCCTGCGCGTCGGAGATGCCTTCGAGATGGACGACCGGGTCGCCCGGCTTCTGCGTCGACATCTCGACGATCGAGTAGCCGAGCGCGAACAGGCCGAGCGCCAATAGCGCGACGACCCAGAGCCTGCCCCGGTGGGGCAGCGGCCTGGAGGCGACTTCGGAGGACATTCGCCGCCGCATTATCGCGACCCGGGCGCTCGGGCGATCCCGCAAGCTGCGGATCTTTCCCATTGACGGCGTCCAGTCTCGGCGGTACACATGGAGCTACCGATTTTCAACGACCCCCTGGAGGTCATCGATGGCTCATCACCTGACGCCCGCCGAGCTCGCCGACCAGCTGCAGATGGAGCGAGGGGAGGTGATCGGCAAATGCGTCCAGATGGGTGTGCCGATCTACCACGGCCGGATCGACAGGACGTTGTTCGAAAGCTCGCTCCGCAGCCTCGGCGCATCCTCCGCGAGGCAGGCCACGCCCCGGATGCAGCACTGAACTAGACTCCCCCGGCAGATGTCGGGGAGAGGTACCAATTCGAAGACGGTCGCCGACCTGCTGCCGAAGGCTGCGGAGATCTACGGCCCCAACGTCGCCGTCAAGTACAAGGAGGGCGACCAGTGGCTGAGCAAGACCTTCGCCGAGGTGCGCGAGATCGTCATGCCGCTGGCGCTGGGCCTTGTCGAGCTCGGGATCCAGAAGGGCGACCGGGTCTCGATCCTCGGCAACACCCGCCCCGAGTGGACCTACTTCGACTTCGCCGCGCTCTCGATCGGCGCCACCGTCGTCCCGATCTACCAGACCAACTCGCCCGAGGAGTGCCGCTACGTCCTCGAGAACTCCGACTCCAAGGTGGTCGTCGTCGAGGACGCCGAACAGCTGGAGAAGGTGCGAGCGGTCCGCGACCAGCTGCCGCAGCTGGAGCAGATCGTGCTGATGACCGGCGACGCCGAGGACGCCCTCTCGATGGAGGAACTGGCGGCCAAGGGTAGCGGCGACGCGAGCCGCTGGGAGCAGCTCTACGAGGCGGTCACCCCCGCGGACATCTGCACCTTCATCTACACCTCCGGCACCACCGGCCCGCCGAAGGGCTGCATCATCAGCCACGGCAACTACCGGGCGATGCTGGACATGGTCAAAGAGACCAGCGTCATCGAGGAGGGAGACCTCACCTACCTCTACCTTCCCCTCGCCCACTCCTTCGCCCTGCTGATCCAGCTCGGCAGCTACGACCTCGGCACGGCGATCGCCTACTGGGAGCGGGATCCGCTGAAGATCCTCCCCAACCTGGCCGAACTGAAACCGTCCTACTTCCCCTCGGTGCCGCGGATCTTCGAGAAGATCTACACCGCCGCGACCAGCGCGATGGAGAAAGAGGGTGGCCTCAAAAAGGCGATCTTCAACTGGGCGATCGACGTCGGAGCGAAGATGCGCGAGGTCGAACGCTCCGGTCGCAAGCCGGGCTTCCTGCTGCAGCGCCAGTACGCCTTCGCCGACAAGAAAGTCCTGTCGAAAATCCGCGGCCTGTTCGGCGGCAACATCCGGCTTGCCGTCTCCGGCGCCGCGCCGATCAATCCCGAGATCCTTCGCTTCTTCGACGCCGCCGGCGTCCTCGTGCTCGAGGGCTGGGGGATGACCGAGACCTCGACCGCGGCGACGATCTCCTCGCCCGAGGACTTCAAGGTCGGGACGATCGGCAAACCGTTCCCCGGCTGCGAGGTGAAGATCGCCGACGACGGCGAGATCCTCGTCAAGGGCCCGAACGTCTTCCAGGGCTACCACAAGAACCCCGAGGCGACCGCGGAGACGATCGTCGACGGCTGGCTCCACACCGGCGACATCGGCGAGATCGACTCCGAGGGCTTCATCAAGATCACCGGCCGCAAAAAGGACATCATCATCACCGCGGGCGGCAAGAACATCACCCCCGCCAACCTCGAGGCGGAAATCAAGCAGCACCCGCTCGTCTCCCAGTGCGTCGTCGTCGGCGACCGCCGCCCCTACCTTGTGGCGCTGGTCACCCTCGAACCCGAAGAGGCGGTCAAATACGCCCAGGAGCACAACCTGCCCGAGGATCTCGCCCAACTGGCCGCCAACTCCGACGTGAAGGCATCGATCGAAGCCCACGTCGAGAAGATCAACCAGAACTTCGCCCGCGTCGAGCAGGTCAAGAAGATCGCCATCCTCCCCCAGGACCTCTCCCAGGAGAACGGCGAGCTGACCCCGACGCTGAAGGTCAAGCGCGCCATCGTCGCCCAGAAGCACGAGGGCGCGATCGAGCAGCTCTACGCGGCGTAGCCAGGCACTCGTTTCGCACCTGCTCACCACCCGCTGTCTGGTCTAGTGTAGAGTTCTACCTATGAGGCGGAAGAGGAAAGCGAGCACCGCCACCCAACTCGTGTTCCAGGCATTCCTGGATGCGCCCAGTGACGAGACCTATGGCTTCGAGCTCGCCGAGGCAACCGATTTGCCCTCGGGCACGATCTACCCGATCCTGCGGCGCCTGGAAGACGAAGGATTCGTCAAGAGCCGGTGGGCCCACGTGGAGACCGGTTCCCAACGGCGCCGGCGTCGTTACTACGAGCTGACGGGCGAGGGGCGACGAGCGGCGCATGCCGCCACGGAAGCGAGCCGTGACGCCCTGCGTCTTCTCGCTCCCGGGTGGGCTGGTGCCGTGTGAGTGCAGCGCTGAACATTCGGCTACGCAATGGGTCTTACCGACGATACCTTTGCGCGATTTCCCGCTCGGAAGCCGCAAGTCTGAGAGAAGGAAACCGTAGTCACGCACGAGCAAGGACCGAGATCGCGATATACGAGCGGGTTCTGGCTGCGGACGGAATTGACAGAAGCGAGATCGCCAACTTCAGCGTCAGTCTGGCTGCGTCCAGGCGATTGGATCGATTTCGCCGGCCTCTGTCACAGCCAAAACCCCGCAATCGCGATGTTGATCGATGCCGATCTATCCTCGCAGTTGCGAAATCGGTACTCCCCGGAGATGTGGGTGACGACGCAATAGACGAGTGGATGGACGAGATTGAGTGCGCCGCCGCCGAAAATCGCCCGGTAGTTCGCCGCGCAATCTCGATCCTCATACGATCCCTGCCGGTGCTGGCGTGGCGCAGCCGAATGCCGACCCGCGCTCGGAGACCCGGCAGCGAATGAAGATCGGCCTCCTGGAAACGATCCTGATTCCATTCCTGATCTCACTGCTTGCCACCCAGGTGGATAGGGCGAGCGGGCGGATCTCGGAACGGTTGGTCAGCAGCGCTTCGAGGCTGCTGCCGGCAAATCGGCGCCAGGAAGAACTCGACGAGTGGCTGGATCACGTCGCCAGCGCCGGAGAGCATGGTGTCCTGCCCTTGACGCGGGCGCTCTCGATCGCCTTCCTGGCGGCACCCCTCATGGCGGTCGGCTTGAGGATCGGGCGGCGCCGTCGCGCCCGCCGCTGACTTCTCAGGAGCTTCGTCGAGAGGTCATTTCGACACCATATCGGTGCTCAACTGCCCACTGGATTTCCTGACCGATGAGAGCTCAGGAAGCCTCGCCGGACTGACGTAGCAGGACCGAGGTGGTCTGCTCTAGGACGCGGCGCCAGGCGGAGGTCTGCTCCGGCTCTTCCTCGGAGACCTTCTCGACCACGCGGCGGACGCGGCGCTCGGAGATTTCGAGGCCGTGTTTCTCGGCGATCTCCTTGTAGCGGTCGTAGTCCTGGGCGAGCGTGGCGGTGACGGATTCGAAGCCGTGGCGGGCGATCTTCAGGCGGCGCGAGTAATCCATGATCGGCGTCCCGAACATCAGCTCGTCGTTGGGCTGGGGCTCGAGCAGGACGATGTCGACGCCGGGGTACTTCTCCTGCCACATGCTCGACCGCCTGGTGCAACCGCTGGTGGGCGATCAGGCGGAAGGTCTGGTTGGCGATCGCCGGCAGGCCCATGTCGGAGACGCGGCGCACGCGGTGGCCGAACACGGTCGGGATCGTCTTCTCGAAGTCGTTGACGTACGGGACGAGCGGATTGACGACGACGATGAACTTGGCGCCCTTCTCGACCGCGATGTCGACGTTGGTGGTCGAGCGGATACCGCCGTCGACGAACTGGCGCCCCTTCAGGTCGACCGGCTTGTAGACGATCGGCAGGCAGGTCGAGCACTCGACCGCTTTCGAGATCGGCACGTCCGACCAGCCCTCTTCGCCGAATACGATCCGCTCGCAGGTGTCGAGGTCGGTGGCAGTCAGGTAGAGCTCGGGGTCGAGCAGGCGGAAGTCGTTGACGCGGCCGTCGTCGCCGAGTACTTCCTCGACATAGTCGGAGAGGCCGGAGCCGGAGTAGATCCCGGTCGGCAGCGCCTCGGCGAGGCCGACGCCGATGTCGATTGCCGAGAACTCGCCGATCCGGAGCAGAGAGCGCAGCAGCTCGAGCGAGCGCAGCGGCAGCGCCGCCCCTTTGGCGAGGAAACCGAGGTAGTTGAGCTTGAGGACCTTGTTGAGATCGAGGTCTTCGAGGCCCATGTTGTCGTCGGCATTGATCACCTGCATCATTTCCTCGGGAGTGACCCCGTTGGCAAGCATCGAAGCGACGAAGGAGCCGGCGCTGGTGCCGACGTAAACGTCGAAGTTATTGACCGTGCTGTTCACCGCCAGCAGGTCGAGGGCACGCAGTGCGCCGATCTCGTAGACACCGCCGGTAAAACCGCCCCCGCCGAGAACCAGCGCCGTCTTCGACGGCTTTTTGCGCCGCTGGCGGCGCCGGGGCTTGGACTCGATGTCTACAACCTTGCCCATGATCCATGCAGTATTCCAGGGCGAGAGGTCATCCCCGGCCGCTACCTTGCACCTCTCGCGTGTTGGATAACCCGGTGAGACGCGGCGCAAGCCTCCTTTTGGTCCTCTCAGCAGGCCTTTTCCTGCTGCTGACCAGCGCTGCCCAGGCAAGCCCCAGTTGCGACCAGATGCGCGCCTGGCTCCACCAGGGCGGCGGCTCGGCCAGCGGGCTGCTCGTCGTCGACGCGGAAACCGAGCAGGTGCTCTGCGCCAGCGCCCCCAGCCGCTTTCGGCCGCTGGCCTCGAACATGAAGCTGTTCACGACCGCCACGGCCCTCTCCAAGCTCGGCCCCGAATACCGGATCCCGACCAAAGTCTTCCGCGACGGTCCGGTCGACGCCGACGGCGTCCTCCACGGCAGCCTCTACCTGCAGGGCGGCGGCGACCCGGCGCTCGGCACCCCCGCCTTCTACAACGCCTATTTCGGCGGCCTCGGCACCAACATCTTCGCCTTGACGCCGCAGATCAAGGCGGCGGGGATCAAGTCGATCACCGGGCGCCTCTACGCCGACGACACGGTCTTCGACCGCCGCCGCGGGGTCGCCGACTCCGGCTACGCGACCAGCCCTTATATCGGTCCGCTATCCGGCCTCGCCTTCAACTCCGGCTTCGCGGGTTCGACCAGCAGCAGCGGCTTCTCCTCCGATCCGGCCAAGCTGGCGGTGGCGAAGCTGGCGCGCTCGCTGCGCGGCATCGTGCCGCCGCAAACCGCCCTGGCCCCGACCCCGCCCGACGCCGAACGGGTCGCGCTGGTCCGCTCCCCCACCCTCGACCGGATCGTCAACGCCACCGATGTCTACTCGAACAACTACTTCGCCGAGATGCTGATCAAGCTGCTCGGGGCGCGCTTCGGCGGCGCCGGCACCACCGCCGCGGGAGCCGGCGTGGTCGAGGCCTTCGCCCGCGCCCACGGCTCCGCCGTCAGCGCCGTCGACGGCTCCGGCCTGACCCGCTCCAACCGCTCCAGCCCGCGCGAGATCGTCGACCTGCTGCTCGGCATGCAGGACGACCCGGCCGGAGAAGAGTTCGTCCAGGACCTCGCCCTGGCCGGGCAGGAGGGCACCGTCGCCAGCCGCATGGAGGGCAGCGCCGCCTACGGCCGCTGCCGGACCAAGACCGGGACGATCAGCGGCGTCAGCAACCTCTCCGGCTACTGCTTCAACCGCAGCGGCAGGGTGATGGCCTTCTCGATCCTGATGGCGGGCGTCGGCAACCTCACCCTCGCCCACCTCGACCAGGACCGAATCGCAGCCGCCGTCGCCGGCTACTGACCGACCAGGTCGCGCAGCCCCGCTTCGTCGAGGACCTCGATGCTCGAATTTCTCCGCTTTGGCGAGCTTCGAGCCGGGGTTGTCGCCGGCGACGACGTAGTCGGTTTTCTTCGAGACCGAGCTGGTCACCTTGCCGCCGGCGGACTTCACCATCGTCGCTGCCTCCTCGCGGGTCAGCTCCGGCAGGGTGCCGGTGAGGACGACGGTCTTGCCTTTCAGCGGCCCGCCCGCCTGTCGCCGTTCTGAGGCGTCGGCCTCGAGCCGCAGGCCTTTCTCGCGCAGCTTCTCGACCAGCGCCCAGGTGGCGTCGTCAGCGAGCGACTCGGCGATCTGCACCGCCATGATCGGCCCCACCCCCTCGACCTCCTCGATCGCCTCCGGGTCGGCCTCGTGCAGCGCGTCGATCGAGCCGAAATGGTCGGCCAGTGCCTCTGCCGTGACATAGCCGACTCCGGGCAGCCCGAGCGCGTAGAGGACGCGTTTGAAGGGACGCCGGCGCGAGGCGTCGATCGAGGCGACGAGACTGCGAGCCGATTTCTCTTTGAAGTTCTTCTTGCCGACTTTGCGCCCGTCCAGGTCCTCCTCGCGCAGATCGAAGATGTCGGCGACGTCTGCGATCATCCCCTGCCCCAAAGGTTCAGCGCCAGCTCTTCGCCCAGACCCTCGATGTCCATCGCCCCCTTGCTGACGAAGTGCTTGACGTGCTGGGAGGACTGCCCGGGACAGCCGGAGCGGTTGGGGCAGATGGTGAAGACCGAATCCTCGGCTTGACCGTCTGGGGTCTGGCACTGGGGGCATTGCCGCGGCGGCTTCGGCTTGCGGGCACCCTTCGGATTCTTCCTCGGCAGCTTCGGCGAAACGACCTGCGGGATCACGTCACCCGCCCGCATCACCACCACCTCGTCGCCCTTACGGACGTCCTTGCGGGCCAGGTCCTCCTCGTTGTGGAGGGTGGCGGTGGTGACCGTGACGCCGCCGACGTGGACCGGCTCCAGCATCGCGAAGGGGACGAGGTGGCCGGTGCGGCCGACGTTCCAGACGACCTCCTTCAGCGTCGTCGTCGCCGTCGTCGGCGGGAACTTCCAGGCGATCGCCCAGCGCGGCTCGCGCCCGACCACGCCCAGCTCGCGCCAGAGCGCCTTCTCGTCGACCTTGACGACGACGCCGTCGATCTCGTAGTCGAGCTCCTCGCGCCGCTCCTCCCACCAGTGGCAGCGCTTGACGACGCCCTCGACGCCCTGGTGGTGCTCGGTGTCGGGGTTGACCTTGAAGCCGCGGTCGCTGCAGCCATTCGACCTCGTCCATGTGGGTGGCGAGATCGACCCCCCGCACCTTCCCGATCCCGTACATCCAGGTCGAGAGCGGCCGTTCGGCGGCCAGCGAGGGGTCGAGCTGGCGGATCGAGCCGGCGGCCGAGTTGCGGGGGTTGGCGAAGGTCGGTTCGCCGGCCTCGGCGCGGCGCTCGTTCAGCGCTTTGAAGGCGGCGATCGGCAGGTAGATCTCACCCCGGACTTCGATCAGCGCCGGCGCCCTCTCGATCCGCAGCGGCACCGAGCCGATCGTCCGCAGGTTCTGGGTCACGTCCTCGCCGACCCGCCCATCGCCGCGGGTGGCGCCGCGGACCAGAACCCCGTCCTCGTAGGTGAGGGTGACGGCCAGCCCGTCGATCTTCGGCTCGGTCGTGTAGCTGAACTGCGAGGCGGTGATGTCGAGCCGCTTCAAGTAGTTGGCGAGCCGGTTCTCCCATCCCCGCAGCTCCTCCTCGTTGCGGGCGTTGCCGAGCGAGAGCATCTGCTCGAGGTGCTCGACCGGCTCAAAGCGCTCGAGCGGCGGCGCCCCGACCCGCTGGGTCGGCGAGTCGGGCGTGCGCAGCTCCGGGTTCTCCTCCTCCAGCGCCCGCAGCTCGTTCAGCAGCTCGTCGTACTTGTCGTCGCCGATCTCCGGGTCGTCGTGGAGGTAGTAGAGCCGATTGTGGTGCTCTAGACTCCCGCCGCAACTGGGCGGCCCGCTGCTGGGGAACTCGCTCACGCCGTCGTCGCGCTGGCGGCGAGCATCTCCTCGAAGCCCCAGCCGCGCAGCCGCTCGAGGCCGCCGTGGTCGGTGAGGTCGAAGTGGATCGGGGTGACCGAGATCCGCCCCTCCGCCACCGCGTTGAGGTCGGTGCCCTCAATCTCCTCGTAGCCCGGCTGCCAGCCGTAGATCTCGTAGTGGCGACGGCCGTCGTCCTCCTTGACCAGCTTCAGCTCATCGTTGTAGATCCGTTTGCCGAGCTTCGTCACCTCGATCCCGGCCGGCTCGCGGTTGGGGCAGTTGACGTTGATCAGGGTCGCCTCCGGCATCGACTCGTCGGCCAGCCGGGAGACGAGCTGGGCGGTGAAGGCGGCGGCGACCTTGAAGTCGAAGCGGCCGCTGACGTAGCCGAGGCCGCCGGCGGAGGACTGCTGCGAGAGGGCGATCGCGGGGATCCCCAGCACGATCCCCTCCAGCGCCGCGGCGACGGTCCCCGAGTAGGTGATGTCGTCGCCGAGGTTGGCGCCGTGGTTGATCCCGGAGACGATCAGGTCCGGCCGGCCGCCGACCAGACCCAACTCGGCGAAGCGGACGCAGTCGACGGGGGTGCCGTCGGTGGCGTAGCCGACGCGGCCGTCTTCGAAGGTCACCTCCTCGACGCTGAGCGGCGAGCGGGTGGTGATGCTGCGCGCGGTGGCGCTGCGGTTGGAGTCGGGGGCGATGACGTCGACCTCGACCCCGTCGAGCTCGACCAGCGCCCGGCGGGCGGCCTGCAGCCCCGGCGCGGAGATGCCGTCGTCGTTGGTGAGAAGGATGCGCACCGCCCCGATATTACGAGGGGCGCGAGACCTACCCGCTCTCCGAGATACTGCCGCCGTGCCCAGCATCCGCCTCGAGATCGAATACGACGGCTCCGGCTTCCGCGGCTGGTCGCGCCAGCCCGGCCTGCGCACGGTGCAGGGCGAGCTGGAGACGGCGCTGGCGACGGTCCTGCGCGAGCCGGTCGAGCTGACGGTCGCCGGCCGCACCGACACCGGCGTCCACGCCCTCGGGCAGGTGGCGAGCTTCGACCTGGCCGACGAGCCGCCGGGGGACATGGTGCGCCGCCTCAACGGGGTCGGGCCGGACGACGTCGCCGTCACCGCCGCCGCGGTGGTCGCCGACGGCTTCGACGCCCGCCGCGACGCCAAGGCGCGCAGCTACCGCTACCGACTGCTGGCGCGCTCGGCCCCGAGCCCCTTCGAGCGCGGCAAGGCCCTCTGGTGGCCTCACCAGGTCGACCGCGAGGCGCTCGACGCCTGCGCCGCCGCGCTGCCGGGCACCCACGACTTCACCGCCTTCACCCCGACCCAGACCGACCACGTCCGCTTCGATCGCGACGTCCTCGCCGCCTCATGGGAGAGCGAAGAGGACATCCTCGCCTTCCGCGTCACCGCCGACGCCTTCATGCGCAACATGGTCCGAGTCCTGGTCGGCACCCAGCTGGAAGTCGCCAGCGGCCGCCGCGCGGTCGAGAGCTTCAGCAAGCTCCTGGAGGGCGCCCCCCGCACCGAGGCAGGCGATACCGCCCCGCCGCACGGGCTCTATCTCGAGTCGGTCGCCTACTAGACGAGCTCGAGGTAGACCATCTCGGTGGAGTCGCTCCGCCGAGGGCCCAGCTTGACGATGCGGGTGTACCCGCCCGGTCGCGTCGCGTAGCGCGGCGCCACCTCGTCGAACAGCTTGTGGACGATGAACTTGTCGTTGTGCAACGTGGACAGCGCCTGGCGACGGGCGTGCAGGTCGCCCCGCTTCGCCAGGGTGATCAGCTTCTCGACCTCGGGCTTGACCGCCTTGGCCTTGGCCTGGCTGGTCTGGATCCGCTCGTGCTCGATCAGCTGCTTCGAGAGGTTCGAGAGCAGGCTCTCGCGGTGGGAGGAGTCGCGGCTGAGCTTGTTCCGCTTCTTTTTGTGCCGCATCGCTCCGCCCTCGTCCTTGGTTAGTCCGCCTGCAGATCCAGGCCGCGGGAGTGCAGGGTCTCGATGACTTCCTCGATTGACTTCTGGCCGAAGTTCGGGATCGCGTTCAGTTCCGCGCGCGACTTGCGAACCAGGTCGCCGACGGTCTGGACTCCGGCCCGCTTCAGGCAGTTGTAGGAGCGGACGCCCAGTTCGAGCTCCTCGATCAGAATCTCGTCGAGGCCGTTGGCGGCTGCACCGCCGTCGCCCCCGGAGGAGGAGAACCCGTCGCTGGGGATCGCCGGGGCCGGTTCACGCGCGGTCAGCTCCTCGACGCGGTCGGCGTCGGTGAAGATCGCCAGGCTCTTGATCAGGATCTCGGAGGCCTCGCGCAGCGCCGCGCCGGGCTCGATCGAGCCGTCGGTCTCGAGGTCGAGGGTCAGTTTGTCGAAGTCGGTCCGCTGGCCGACACGGGCGGTGGCGACCGAGTAGGAGGCGCGGCGGATCGGCGAGAAGATCGAGTCGATCGGGATAACGCCGATCGGCTGCTCGTCGGACTTGTTCTCTTCGGCCGGCGAGTAGCCGCGGCCGCGGCCGATCGTCAGGTAGACCTCGAGTTTGGTTTTTTTCTCGAGCGTCGCGATCGGCGCCTCGGGGTTGAGGATCTCGACGCCGGAGGGCAGGTCGATGTCCTTGGCCTTGACCTCGCCGGGGCCGGTGGCGACCAGCGGAGCCTCGACCTCGTCGGCATCGGTGTGCATGCGGACAACGAGATCCTTGAGGTTGAGAATGATGTCGGTGACGTCCTCTTTGACGCCGGGCACGGTCGAGAACTCGTGTGCGACTCCCTCGATGCGAACGCTGGTGATGGCAGCGCCGCCCAGCGAGGAGAGAAGCACGCGGCGAAGGCTGTTGCCGAAGGTGTAGCCGAAGCCCTTGTCCAGCGGCTCGATCGTGAACGTGCCGCGGCGGTCATCGACTTTCTCGGAGGTGATGCGGGGGACCTGGAAATCGGTGGTCATGAGTTCCTTGCTCTGGGGTGTTTCAGAAATCGTTTCCGGACTACTTGGAGTACAGCTCGACGATCAGCTGCTCCTGGACCGGCGCCGAGATCTCGGAGCGCTCGGGGTAGCGCAGAACCTTGGCGGTGAGGGCATCGTGATCGGCCTGCAGCCACGCCGGAACGGTCGAGACCAGTTCCGTCGCTCGCTGGATCGTGTCGGTGGCATTCGATCCGGCCTTGATCGAGATGATGTCTTCGGGTCGTACCTGGTACGAGGGGATGTTCACCCGGCGGCCGTTGATCTGCCAGTGGCCGTGGGTGATCAGCTGTCGCGCCTGGCGCCGGGAAGCGGCAAAGCCGAGGCGGACGAGGACGTTGTCGAAGCGTGACTCGAGCAGGCGCAGGAGGTTCTCGCCGGTGACGCCGTCCTGGCGCGAAGCCTTGTCGTAGTAGGCGCGGAACTGTTTCTCGAGCACCTGGTAGTAGCGCCGCGTCTTCTGCTTCTCGCGCAGCTGGACCCGGTACTCGGACTGACGCATCCGGCCGCGGCCGTGATCGCCGGGCGGATAGGAGCGACGCTCGACGCCGCACTTGTCGGTGAAGCAGCGCTCGCCCTTGAGGAAGAGTTTCTGCCCCTCGCGACGGCACTGCTTGCACTGCGGGGAGGTATCGCGAGCCATTAGACGCGCCTCCGCTTCTTCGGCCGGCAGCCGTTGTGGGCCTGCGGGGAGACGTCCTTGACCGTGGTCACGTCGAGCCCGGCGGCCTGCAGCGAGCGGATCGCGGTCTCGCGGCCCGAACCGGCGCCCTTGGCAAATACCTCGACCCGCTCCAGCCCGTGTTCCATGCCCTTTTTGGCGGCCGCGTCGGCGGTCACCTGGGCGGCGAACGGGGTCGACTTGCGCGAGCCTTTGAACCCGGCCGAACCGGCCGACTCCCAGGCGATCACGTTGCCGTCGGTGTCGGTGAGGGTGACGATCGTGTTGTTGAAGGAAGTCTTGATGTGCGCCTGCCCGTAGGTGACGTTCTTTTTGACGCGGCGGCGCGAGCGCCCTTTGGCGGGTTTTTTCTCAGCCATGGTCTTTCTGCCTATACCTTGCGCTTACCGGCAACGCTGAGGCGCCGCGGGCCCTTGCGGCCGCGCGCGTTGGTCTTGGTCCGCTGGCCGCGGACCGGCAGGCCGCGCCGGTGGCGGAGGCCGCGGTAGGAGCCGATCTCCATCAGCCGTTTGACGTTCTGCGAGCGCTCGCGCCGGAGGTCACCCTCGACCTCGCGGTTCTCGACCGCTTCGCGAAGCTTGATCACCTCGTCCTCGGTCAGGTCCTTGACCTGGGTCTCCGGGTCGACGCCGGTCTCCTTGAGGATCTGCTGCGCCGTCGAACGGCCGATGCCGAAGATGTAGGTGAGCCCGATTTCAACCCGTTTGTTGACCGGGATGTTGATGCCGGCGATACGTGCCATGCGCTAGCCCTGCCTCTGCTTATGGCGCGGGTTTTGGCAGATCACAAGGACCGCCCCATTTCGGCGGATGACCTTGCACTTCTCGCACATCGGCTTAACGGAAGCTCGAACCTTCATTGCTCCGGATCTCGTATCGACAACAGGATTCCCACGCGCCCCATGAATCGGACACAGGGACTAACAACCGGCCCTAAAGGCCGACGAGGAAAGATAGCAGGGGCGTCCCTTCGGGGACGGCTGGTCAGGCGTCCTCGACGAGCGCGATCAGGAAGCCGTCGTAACCCTTGACGCCGACGGTCTGAATCGTGGTCGCGCTGACCCGCGGGTCGCCGCGCAGTATCCTCGTGCAGGCGGCGCTGGGCCACGGTCGCCTCGTCGGTATCGCGCAGCGTCCCCCAGGGTCCCGCCACGGACCACGTTGTCGGCGATGATCAGGCCGCCGGGCGCGGGTGCGATCGAGCGACCAGTCGAAGTAGTTCGGCGTGTTGACCTTGTCGGCGTCGATGAAGACCAGGTCGAAGGGCCCGGCGCCCTCCTCCTCCAGCGCCGGCAAAGCCTCCAGAGCAGGCCCGACGCGAACCTCGACCCGGTCCCCCACCCCGGCCCGCTCGATGCTCAGCCGCGCCACCTCGGCGTACCCCGGGTTCGCCTCCAGCGTGATCAGGCGCCCGTCGGCCGGCAGCGCCCGCGCCATCAGGATCGCGCTGTAGCCGCCGAGCGTGCCGAACTCGAGGATCTGCCGCGCCCCGACCAGCCGGACCAGCAGTTGCAGCAGCTTCCCCTGCGGCGGCGAGACCTGGATCGACGGCAGCCCAGCCGCCTCAGCGGCCTCCACGGCATCACGCAGCGCCTCATCCTCCTCGAGCAGCGTCTGCCGACGAACTCATCGACCGCGGTGAACATTTCCTCGTCCATCAGATACCCCCGTCTTCAGATGGGAAGCGATCGAGCAGCTTCAGGATGGCTTCGGTCTGAGCCCTGTTCTCAGCTCGCCCTTCGGCGAATTCGCGTTCCTGGTCTTCCCTTGCACTACGGAAGATGTTGACGTACGCATCAGTGAGCGTCGCGAACAGCCGCTGAATTCCATCGGCCTCGTGCTGGCGCTTCTCCGCCTCGGTCATCAGGCGCCCTTTGAGATCCTCCCAATCCCGCCTGCGAGCCTCCTCGGCCTCCTTGCAGCACCGTTCGACCCGTTCGATCCGCTCGCGGATTTCCCCTCGGCCTTCTTCCAGGCGGCGCTCGAAGTCTTTCCGTCCTCGCTCCAGTTCCATATCCAGATCGTCCCAGGACATGACGCACGAGACTACACCTCAGACAAAAACCTCTGCAAATTCTTTTACTCGTCTTCGTGCCAGGGCGTCAAGATCCGCGGTCCCTCTGGCGTTACCGCCACCGTGAACTCGAAGTGGGCGGCCAGTGAGCCGTCCTCGGAGTAGACCGCCCAGCCGTCGTCGCCCATCCGCACCAGCGGGCCGCCGGCGTTGACCATCGGCTCGATCGCCAGCACCGTCCCCACCTCCAGCTCCGGGCCCTTGCCGGGCTCGCCGAAGTTGGGGACCTGCGGTTCCTCGTGCATGTCGCGGCCGATCCCGTGGCCGACCAGGGTGCGGATGACCGAGAGGCCCTCGATCTCCACCGCGCGCTGGATCGCGGCCGAGACGTCGCCGAGGTGGTTGCCGGGACGCATCTGCTCCACCCCGGCGAACAGCGAGGCTTTGGTCACGTCGAGCAGCTTCTGGGCCTCCGGGCCGATCGGACCGATCGGCAGGGTCATCGCCGCGTCGGAGACCCAGCCGTCCTTGACGACGCCGACGTCGATCGAGATCACATCGCCGCGCTTCAGCTCGTAGCCGTCGGGAATCCCGTGCACGACCATCGAGTTGGGCGAGGCGCAGATCGAGCCCGGGAAGCCACGGTAGCCCTTGAAGGCGGGCTCGGCGCCCTGCGAGCGGATGAACTTCTCCGCCGCCTCGTCGAGTTCGGAGGTCGTGATCCCTGGCCGCGCCTTGGCGGCGAGCATCCTCAGGCAGCGGACGAGGACCTCCCCCGAGGCCGCCATCTTGTCGACCTGCTCCGGCGTCTTCTTGATGATCATTCGATACACGCTAGTGATCGCCGCAAGCGGCGCTCGCCGGCACCGTCAGACGGTCTCGTCCTGCTCCATCCGCAGGGTCGCCAGGGTGCGGCGGACCTGATCTGCAACCTCGTCCGGCGCCGCCTCGCCCTCGATCCGCCGCAGAACGCTGCGGCTGTCGTAGTAGGAGACGAGCGGCTCGGTCTTCTCGTGGTAGGTCGCGAGCCGCTTGCGGATTACCTCCGGCTTGTCGTCGTCGCGAACGATCAGCGGCGAGCCGTCGATGTCGCAGACGCCCTCCTGCTCCGGCGGTTCGAAATCGACGTGAAAGACGTGGCCGTTGGCCTCGCAGGTGCGGCGGCCGCCGAGCCGCCGCACGACCTCGTCGTCGGAGACGTCGATCAGCAGCACCGCGGTGACCCCCCGGCCGAGCTCATTCAGCTTCGCGTCGAGCGCCTCGGCCTGCGGGGTCGTCCGCGGAAAGCCGTCGAGGATGAACCCGTCGAGCGCCTCGCTGGAGTCGATCCGCTCGGCGATCACGCCGACGATCACCTCGTCGGGCACCAGATCGCCGCGGTCCATGTACTGCTTTGCCGTGCGGCCGAGCTCGGTCTCGTCGCGCACCGCGGCGCGGAGGATGTCCCCGGTCGCGTAGTAGGGCAGGCGCAGGTCTTCGTTCAGGCGCTCCCCCTGGGTGCCCTTACCGGACCCCGGAGGGCCGAGAAGTACGAGGTTCAGCTCCGGCATTCCCGGGAGCCTATTTGAGGAAGCCCTCGTAATTGCGCATCATCAGCTGCGCCTCCAGCTGCTTGACCGTGTCCAGCGCGACGCCGATCACGATCAGGATGGAGGTGCCGCCGAAATAGAAGTTCGCAGCCGTCTGGCTGATCAGGATCGTCGGCAGTGCCGCCACCGCGCCCAGGTAGAGGGCGCCGGGGAAGGTCAGTCGCGAGAGGATCCGGTCCAGGTATTCCGCGGTCGGGCGGCCGGGGCGAACGCCCGGGATGAAGCCGCCGTATTTCTTCAGGTTGTCGGCCTGGTCCACCGGGTTGAAGGTGACCGCCGTGTAGAAGTAGGTGAAGACGATGATGAAGAAGACCTCGCCGACCACGTAAGCCCACGTGTTGGGCCCGAAGAAGGCTGGCGAAGTCGAGCGCCGCGGGAGTGTTGATCAGCTGCCCGATCGTCGGCGGGAAGGCCATGATCGAGGCGGCGAAGATGACCGGGATGACGCCGGCCATATTGACCCGCAGCGGCAGGTAGGTCGAGCCGCCCGAGGTCATTTTCCGCCCGACGACGCGTTTCGCATACTGGACCGGAATCCGCCGCTGGCCCTCTTGGACGAAGACGATGGCGACGATCACGGCCAGAGCGATAAAAGGCATCATCACGACGAAGACCTGGTCCGGGTTGTTCCACCACTTAGAGAGCCCGGGGATGATCGACGAGGCGATCGAGGCGAAGATCATCAATGAGATGCCGTTGCCGATCCCGCGCTGGGTGATCAGCTCGCCCAGCCACATCAGCAAGGTGCAGCCGGCGGTCAGGCAGATCACGATCAGGAAGAGCTTCGGCGCGGTCAGTTCCCCGACCACGCTGGCCCCGGATTCGTTGCCGATCGAGCGGAAGAGGAAGACGTAGCCGATCGCCTGCCCGAAGGCGAGACCGACCGTCAGGTAGCGCGTGTACTGGGTGATCTTCTGCTGTCCGACTTCGCCCTCTTTCTGCAGGCGCTCGAGCGAAGGGACGACCACGGTCAGCAGCTGCAGGATGATCGAGGCGGTGATGTAGGGCATGATCCCCAGCGCGAAGAGGCTGAGGCGGGACAAGCCGCCGCCGGAGAAGAGGTTGAGGAAGCCGAGGACGCCGGAGCCGCCGAAGTTGTCCTGGATTTCCTTCACCGCCTGGGTGTCGACACCGGGCGCCGGGATGTAGGCGCCGAGGCGGTACAGCGCCAGCATCGCCGCCGTGAACGCAAGCTTCTTGCGGATGTCGGCAACGCTGAAGGCGTTGAGAATAGTTCTGAGCATTACGGCTCCAGAGTGTGACAGGAACCGCCGGCCGCTTCTATCTTCTCCTTGGCGGCTGCGCTGAAGGCGTGCGCGTGGACCTCGAGCTTCTTTTTGATCTCGCCGCGGGCGAGGATCTTGACCGGGTCCTTGCGGGTCGCCAGGCCCTTCTCCTTGAGGCTCGTCGGGTTCACCTCGGCGCCGCTGTCAAAGCGCTCCTCGAGGTCGGCGAGGTTGACCGGCTGGGTCTTGGTGCGGAAGTTCTCGAACGGCATCGACTGCTTTTTGTGCGGGCCGCGCAGCTTTCGCATCCGCATGTGGATCGGGTTCTGCCCGCCCTCGTAGCCGGCCTTGCGCTTGCGGCCCGAACGGGCGCCGGCGCCCTTGTGGCCGCGGCCCGAGGTCTTGCCCAGACCGCTGCCCTCGCCGCGGCCGATCCGCTTGCGGGGCTTTTTCGAGCCGGGCTTCGGCTTCAGGTTGTGGAGGCCGATCTCCTCGGCGCGCGAGGTCTCTTTGTCGGCCTTTTTCTCGGTTTTCTCAGCCACCGTCAACCTCCACGAGGTGGGAGACGACCCGCAACTGGCCCTGCAATTGCTCGGAGTCCTTCAGCTCAGCCGACTTCCCGATCCGCCCCAGCTTCAACGCCTTCAAAGTCGCTTTCTGATTCGGATTGGTCTTAGCCGCCGACCGAATCTGGCGAACCTTCACCGAGCTCACGAACCCTCACCAGCCTTCTCCTCCGCAGCGGGGCTCTCATCAGCCGCCTTCTCAGCCCCCTCGGACGGCTGCTCGGCGTCAGCCTGCGGCGCCTCTGCCGTGGGTGGCGACGATGCGGGATCCTCGCCAGTTGGCGAGGAGGACGTATCGGAGACAGGACCCGCGGCCTGAGGGCTCTCGTCCGAAATCGTCTCCGCAACCCCGTTCGACCCATTCTTGCTCAGCCCCAGCACCTCAGTAACCGTCAACCCACGCAGCTCAGCAACCTCCTCAGGCCGCCGCAGACGAACCAAGCCGTCCATCGTCGCCTTCACCAGGTTGATCGGATTCTGAGTCCCGATGCTCTTGGTCAGCACGTCGCGCACGCCACCGAGCTCGAGCACGGCGCGGACCCCGCCGCCGGCGATCACCCCGGTACCGGGGCTGGCAGGGCGCAGGACGACGTGACCGGCACCGAAGCGGCCGATGATGCGGTGGGTGATGGTGTTCCCGTATTTGGGCACCCGGATCAAGTTCTTGCGGGCGTCCTCGACGCCCTTCTGGATCGCCAGCGGGACCTCGCGGGCCTTGCCGTAGCCGATCCCGACCACGCCCTCCTCGTCGCCGACGGCGACCAGCGCGGTGAAGGAGAAGCGACGGCCGCCCTTGACCACCTTGGCGACGCGGTTGATCTCGATCACGCGCTCCTGCAGGTCGAGCCCGCGGGGGCTGACCGTCTCGACGTTCTTGGTATCCATTCCCTTCATGGCAGCGGCCAACCGTAGCGAAACGGCTTAGAAGGCCAGTCCCCCCTCTCGCGCGCCCTCGGCCAGCGCCTTGACGCGACCGTGGTACTGGTAGCCGCCGCGGTCGAAGACGCAGGTCTCGACCCCGGCGCCTTTGGCGCGCTCGGCGAGCAGTTCGCCGGCCTTCTTCGCCTGCTCGGAGGCGGTGAGCTTGCGCAGGTCCGGCTCGATCCAGTTGACGGCGGCCACGGTGTGGCCCTTGGTGTCGTCGATGAGCTGGGCGAAGACGCCCTTGTTGGAGCGGTAAACCGAGAGGCGCGGCCGCTCGGCCGTCCCCTTGACGCGGGCGCGAACCCGGCGGCGCCGTTTGAGCCGGCGCTGGCGATTGGTAAGGACGGTCATGCGCGCTTACCCACCTTGCGCAGGACCTGCTCGTCCTTGTAGCGGATGCCCTTGCCCTTGTAGGGCTCTGGCGGGCGGCGCTTGCGGATATCCGCCGCGACCTGTCCGACCAGCTGCTTGTCGATGCCCTTGACGATCACTTCGGTCGGCTGGGGCACTTCGAAGTCGATTCCCTCGGGAGCGTCGATCACGACCGGGTGGGAGAAGCCGAGGGCCAGCTCGAGTTTCTTCCCTTTCAGCGCGGCGCGGTAGCCGACGCCCTGAATTTCCAGGCGCTTTTCGAACCCGTCGGTAACGCCCTCGACCATGTTCGCGATCAGGCTGCGGGTGAGCCCGTGCAGGGCCCGGTGCTCGCCACGGTCGGTCGGCCTGGCGACGGTGACGACGCCGTCCTCCTGCTCGACGGTCATGTCGGACGAAAAGGTCTGCTGCAGCTCCCCCTTCGGGCCCTTG
The DNA here is from genome assembly GCA_963850735.1 of uncultured Actinomycetes bacterium. GTDB lineage: Bacteria > Actinomycetota > Thermoleophilia > Solirubrobacterales > 70-9 > VAYN01. The sequence goes on along the minus strand of CAWKMK010000002.1, from coordinate 10,593 downwards.
ACGGCGATGTTGCCAGGGGCGATCTCCACCGTGACGGCGTCGGGGACGGGGACGGGCTTTCTTCCGATTCGGCTCATCTAGCTCTCACTCACCAAACGTAGGCGACGACCTCGCCACCGACGCCCTTGGCGCGCGCTTCGTGGCCGGTCATCACGCCGACCGAAGTGCTGACGATCGCGGTCCCGGTTCCACCGTCGACGCGGGGGACGCTCTTGTGGTTGACGTAGCGGCGCCGGCCCGGGCGCGAGATCCGTTCGATCCCGAGGATCACCGGCTGGCGCTCCTCGGTGTACTTGAGCTCGACGTTGATGTTCTCGCCGACGGCAGCCGGCTTGCGGCCGAAGTCCTTGATGTAGCCCTGCTCCTTGAGGATCCGGCAGATCTCCAGCTTGAGGCCGTTGAGGGGAATTTCCACCTCGTCATGGCCGGCGCGGATGGCGTTGCGGATCCGGGTCAGGTAATCGGCGATCGGGTCGGTGTGCATGCTCGTCCTACCAGCTCGACTTGGTCATTCCGGGGATGTACCCCTCGTGGGCAGCCTCGCGCAGGCAGATCCGGCAGAGGCCGAATTTGCGGTAGTAGGCGCGCGGGCGGCCGCAGCGGCGGCAGCGGTTGTAGCCGCGCGATTTGAACTTCGGATCGCGCTGCTGCTTCACCTTCATCGAAGTCTTAGCCATTGTCTGAACTCTCCTCGGCGGTCTCGCCGGCGTTGTCGTCGTCTCCGCCCTCAGCGGCGCCCTCGTCCTCGGCTTCCGGCTTGGCGTAGGCCTCGGGGTTCTCCTCTTTCAGCTGCTCGAGGGCCGCCTGTTCTACTTCAGCCTTCTGGCGGGCCTCCTCTTTGCGCTGCTCCTCTTCGGCCTCTTTTTCCTTCTCTTCGCGCTCGGCCTGACCGGGTCTTCCCTCCTGGGCGAAGGGCATCCCCAGCCCGAGCAGCAGCTCGAACGCCTCGAGGTCAGTTTTAGCGGAAGTCGTGATCGTCACGTCCAGACCCCGGACGACGTCGATCGAGTCGTAATCGATTTCGGGGAAGATCAGCTGCTCTTTGACGCCCATCGAGTAGTTGCCGCGGCCGTCGAAAGAGCGCGGGTTGAGGCCGCGGAAGTCGCGGATCCGCGGCACGGCGATCGAGACGAGGCGATCGAGGAACTCCCACATCCGCGCCCGGCGCAGGGTCACGGAGACACCGACCGGCATCCCCTCGCGCAGCTTGAAGGAGGCGACCGACTTGCGGGCGCGGCGCACGTTCGGGTGCTGGCCGGCGATGATCGCCAGCTGTCCCTGGGCGGCTTCGAAGGAGCGCTTGTCCTGTTTCTCGGTGCCGAGCCCCATGTTGAGCGTGATCTTCTCCAGGCGCGGCGCCTCCATCGGCGTCGAGTAGCCGAATTTCTGCGTCAGCGCCGGCAGGATCTCCTGCTCGTAGCGCTCGCGCAGGCGCGGCGGCGGGGCGGCCTGGGAAGTCGGTGCCACGGTCGCCTCCATCAGCCCAGCTCGTTTCCGGTCCGCTTCGCGTAGCGGACGCGCTTGCCGCCTTTGTCGGCGCGGACGCCGATGCGGGTCGGTTTGTTGTCTTTGGGATCGAGCAGCATCACGTTGGAGACGTTGATCGGCCCCTCCTTTTCGACGATCCCGCCGGCCTGCGGGTTTTTCAGATCGGTCTGGGAGCGCGGCCGTTCGTGGCGCTTGATCATGTTCAGGCCCTCGACGTAGACGCGGCGCTTTTTCGGATCGGTGCGGACGACCCGGCCGTGCTTGCCGGCGTCCTTGCCGCTGATCAGGACGACCTGGTCGTCGGTGCGGATGCGCATCGCCTTGGCCATCAGAGGACCTCCGGCGCCAACGAGATAATTTTCATGAAGTTGCGGTCGCGGAGTTCGCGCGCGACGGGGCCGAAGATGCGGGTCCCGCGCGGGTTGTTGCTGGCCGGGTCGATCAGCACCGCCGCGTTCTCGTCGAAGGAGATGTAGGTGCCGTCGGGGCGGCTGAGCGGCTTGCGGGTGCGGACGACGACCGCCTGCACGACCTCGCCCTTGCGGACGCCGCCCTGCGGGCTGGCCGATTTGACGGTGGCGGTAATCACATCGCCGACGCTGGCGTAGCGGCGGTGGGAGCCGCCCTTGACGCGGATGCAGAGGATCTCGCGAGCGCCCGAGTTGTCGGCGACCTTCAGCCTGGACTCCTGCTGGATCATCTCGCTACCTCGCCTTCTCCACGACGTCGACCAGGCGCCAGCGCTTGGTCTTCGAAAGCGGCCGGGTCTCGATCACGCGGACCACGTCGCCCTCGCCGGCCTCGTTGCGCTCGTCGTGCGCGTGCAGCTTGGTCGAGCTGCGGACGATCTTCTCGTAAGTGCGGTGACGGCGGGCGATGTCGATGCGAACGGTGATCGATTTGTCGCCCTTGCTGGAGACGACGATCCCCTGTCGGACCTTGGCGGCGTTGGACTCCTTCTCGGCCGGCGGCGTGCCGGTGCCGGCGCTGCGCTCAGCTTTCGCGGCCTCGCGCTGTTTACGGCGCAGATTCGCCCTGACGCGCCGTTCCTCGGCCCGCTTCGCAACCCGGCTCCTCGGTGCTGAGCTGCGGCCCGGCGCTTACCCGAGCGGCGCGATTTCTGCAACCGCCGCCGCTCCTTCCAGGGCAGATCGTCCTCAGGATTCGGCTCCGCAGCAGCCTCTTCGGCGGCAGGTGCATCCGCAGCATCCTCCTGGGGCGCCTCATCGGCAGCCTCCTCCGCTGGAGCCTCACCCTCAGACTCCTCTGACGCGGGTGGCGACGATGCGGGATCCTCGCCGGTCGGCGAGGAGGACGTATCGGAGACAGGACCCGCGTCCTGAGGGGCCTCGTCCTGAGCAGTCTCGTCAGTGGTCTCTTCTTTTTTAGTCTCGTCGTCGCTCATATCTTTCGCGTCTCTTTCTCAACGTCGATGCCGCGCTGGCGCGCCACGGTCAGCAGTCGCGCGATGTCCTTCTTCGACTGCCCGAGGCGGGCGGTGTTCTCGAGCTCGCCGGTCGCGTGCCGGAAGCGGAGGTTGAACGCCTCCTGCTTGGCGTCGATCAGTTTCACCACCAGCTCGTCGTCTTTGAGGTTGTGGACCTCGGCGGCCTTCATCAGTCGCCCGCCCCCTCGCGCATCACGAACTTGGTTTTGACCGGAAGCTTGTGGCCGGCGAGGCGCAGCGCTTCGCGCGCCAGCTCCTCGGGGACCCCCGCCAGCTCGAACATCACCTTGCCGGGCTTGACCACGGCGACCCAGCCCTCGGGGTTGCCCTTGCCGGAGCCCATCCGGGTCTCGGCCGGCTTTTTCGTGTACGGCTTGTCGGGGAAGACGTTGATCCAGACCTTGCCACCACGTTTGATCTTGCGGGTCATCGCGACACGGGCGGCCTCGATCTGGCGGTTGGTGATCCAGCCGCGATCGAGCGCCTTGAGCCCGTACTCGCCGAAGGCGACGGTGCTGCCGCCCTTGGTGTTGCCGCGCATGCGGCCGCGGAACTGTTTGCGGTGCTTGACCCGTTTCGGCATCAACATCAGCGACCGCCTCCACGCTGACCGCCGCGACCGCCGCCGCCGGGCCCACGCCCGCCGCCGCCACGTCCGCCGCGATCTCCACCGGGGCCGCGTCCGCCGCGGTCGCCGCCGGGCCCACGCCCGCGCCCGCCGCCGCCGCGATCGTCACGGCGACCGCCGCCACCGCGGTACTGGCTCTGCAGCGTCGCTGTCGCCGGAGACGAGGTCGGAGCGGAAGCCCTCCGGCATCACCTCGCCCTTGTTGATCCAGCATTTGACGCCGATCCGGCCGGTCGTGGTGCGAGCCTCGAAGAAGCCGTAGTCGATGTCGGCGCGCAGCGTGTGCAGCGGCACCCGGCCGTCGGAATACTGTTCGGTCCGCGCCATCTCGGCACCGCCGAGGCGGCCGGAGACCTGGACCTTGACGCCCTTGGCGCCGGAGCGCATCGCCGAGGTGAGGGCGCGTTTCATCGCCCGCCGGAAGGCGACCCGGTTCTGCAGCTGCTCGGCGATCGACTGGGCGACCAGTTTGGCGTCGAGCTCGGGACGCTTGACCTCGCGGATATTGACTTTCACCGGGCTGCCGGTGAGCTTGTGCAGCTCCTTGCGGAGGGCGTCGACTTCGCTGCCGGACTTGCCGATGACGATGCCCGGGCGGGCGGTGTGGATGTCGACCGCGACCTCGCCGCGGCGCTCGATCGTGATGCTCGAGAGGCCCGCGTGGGAAAGCTTGTTTTCGATGTGGTCCCGGATCTGCAGGTCTTCCTGAAGGACGTCGGCGAAGTTTTTGTCCTCGTACCAGTTCGACTTCCAGTCGTGGATGTAGCCGACGCGGAAACCCTCGGGGTGGATCTTCTGTCCCATGCTCCTAGTCCTCCACCGGGGTCAGAGCCACGGCGATGTGGCTGGTTCGCTTGTTGATCGGGGTCGCCCGGCCCATCGCCCGTGGGCGGAAGCGGCGCAGGGTCGGCCCCTCGTCGACGGTGATCGAGGCGACGCGCATCTCGTCGCCGATCAGGTCGTGGTTGTTTTCCGCGTTGGCGGCGGCGGAGTCGATCAGCTTGTGGATCGGCTGAGCGGCGCCGCGCGGGGAGAACTGCAGCAGCGCCCGGGCCTTTTCGATGTGCATGCCGCGCACCTGGTCGGCGATCAGCCGCGCCTTGCGCGGGGCGATCCGCACGTAGCGGGCGCTGGCCTTGACGACCGGCGGCGCCGCGGGCGCTTTCGGAGCGGCTTTTTTCGCCGGCTCTTTTTTCGCAGCCTGTTTTTTTGCGGGCTTTCTTGGCTTTCGGCTCTTTTTTGGCCTCGGCTTTTTTCTCTTTGCCTTTGGCCGAAGTCTCTTTTTTCGCAGCCGGTTTTTTGGCGGCTTTTTTCGCCGGGGCTTTTTTGGCTTTCGGCTCTTTTTTCGCGGCTCGGCTTTTTTGGCTGCTTTTTTGTCTTTTTTCTCGTCGGCCATCGCTATTCCTTACCGCCGTGGGGAGCGGAAGGTACGGGTGGGGGCGAACTCGCCAAGCTTGTGCCCGACCATCGACTCGGAGATGAAGACCGGGACGTGTTTTTTGCCGTCGTGGACGGCGATCGTGTGCCCGACCATCTCCGGGAAGATCGTCGAGGTCCGCGACCAAGTTTTGACCATCTGTTTTTTGCCGGCCTCGTTCATGGAGGTGATCCGCCCCATCAGGCGCTCCTCGACCCACGGGCCCTTTTTCGTCGAACGTCCCATCTCTAACGGCCCTTCTTCTTGCCGCGGCGACGGCCGCGGACGATGTAGCGGTCGGACTGCTTGCCCTTCTTGCGGGTGCGGTAGCCGAGCGTCGGTTTGCCCCACGGGGTGACCGGGTGGCCGCCGGGGGTGTGGTGCGCCTCGCCGCCGCCGTGCGGGTGGTCGACGGGGTTCATCGCGACGCCGCGGGTCTGCGGGCGCTTGCCCTTGTGGCGGCTGCGGCCTGCCTTGCCGACCTTGAGGTTCTGGTGCTCGGCGTTGGAGAGGGTGCCGACGGTGGCGCGGCAATTGGCGCGGACCATCCGCATCTCCGAGGAGGGCAGGCGCAGGGTGACCATCTCCCCCTCCTTCGCGACCAGCTGGATCGCGGTGCCGGCGGCGCGGCCGAGCTTGCCGCCCTGGCCGGGGATCATCTCCACGTTGTGGACGATGGTGCCGGTCGGCATCTGGCCCAGCTCCATCGCGTGGCCCGGTTTGATGTCGGCCTCGGGGCCGGATTTGACCTCGTCGCCGACCGCCAGCTGCGACGGGGCGAGGATGTAGTCCTTGTGCCCGTCGGCGTAGTGCAGGAGGGCGATGTAACAGGTGCGGTTGGGGTCGTACTCGATCGAGGCGACCTTCGCCGGCACGCCGTCCTTCAGCCGCTTGAAGTCGATCTTGCGATAGCGCCGCTTGGCGCCGCCGCCGCGATGGCGGGAGGTGACGCGGCCGTTGGCGTTGCGGCCGCCGGACTTTTTCAGCCCCTCGGTCAGCTTCCGCTCCGGCTCGGAGGCGGTCACCTGCTCGCGCAGCGGGTAGGTCGCGAAGCGGCGGCCCGGGCTGGTCGGTTTGGTTTTGCGGTTCGGCATCTCTGATCTCCCTAGGCGGTCTCGGCGCCCTCGAACAGCTCGATTCGCTCGCCCGGGGCGAGCTGGACGATCGCCTTCTTCCAGGCGCGGGTGCGGCCTTTGGTCAGGCCGCGGCGCTTCGGCTTCGAGCGCACCTTGGCGGTCCGCACCTGCGGCGACGTTGACCCCGAAGACCTCTTCGACCGCCTGCGCGATCTGGGTCTTGTGGGCGCGGTCGTCGACCCGGAAGGTGTACTTGCCTTCGGCGATCAGCGCGTAGCTCTTCTCGGAGATCACCGGGCGGATGAGGATCGTGCGCGCGTCCATCAGCCGAGCCTCTCCTTCAGCGTCTCCAGCGCGGTTTCGGAGATCACCACGGCGGCGGCGCCGATCACGTCGGCGACCCCGGCGGCGCCCACCTCGAGCACGTGGGTGCGGGGCAGGTTGCGGAAGCTCTTCATCGCCCCGATCTCCTCGGCGGTGACGAGGACGAGGATCGGGTTCTTGGCGCCCCATTTGGCCAGCGCCTGGGCGGCCGTCTTGGTCGAGGGCGTCTCGAAGGCGGAAGCGTCGAGGACGGCGACCGAAGTCGCGCTCGGCGTGGACCGAGAGCGCGGAGCGCATCGCCCGGCGGCGCGCTTTGCGGTTGACCTTGACCGTGTACTTGCGCGGCTTCGGACCGAAGGCGACACCGCCGCCGAAGCGGTTGGGGACGCCGAGCGTGCCGACGCGGGCGCGGCCGGTGCCCTTCTGGCGCCAGGCCTTGGCGGTCGTGAAGGAGACCTCGCCGCGGGTCAGGGTCGAGGCGGTGCCGCGGCGGCGCGAGGCGAGATCGGCGCGCGCGGCCTCGTGGACCAGCGACTGGTGGAACGGCTCGGCGAAGAGCTCTTTCGGCAGGTCGGCTTTGGTCGTCTTGCCGAGGACGGTCGCTTTAGCCATCGGTCCTCACCTCGACGATCCCGTTGCGGGAGCCGGGCACCGAGCCCTTGATCAGCAGCAGGTTGCGCTCGGCGTCGATGTCGGCGATCTCCAGGCCCTTCTGGGTGACGCGCTTGTTGCCCATCTGCCCCGGCATCCGCATCCCTTTGAAGACGCGGGCGGGGAAGGCGCTGGCGCCGATCGAGCCCGGGGCGCGGACGTTGTGGGAGCCGTGGCTGACCGGCCCGCGGCTGAAGTTGTGGCGCTTGATCCCGCCCTGGAAGCCCTTGCCGATCGAGATCCCGGCGACCTTGACCTTCTGGCCGGCCTCGAAGCCCTCGACGGTGACGTCGTCGCCGACCTTGGGGCCCTCCTCGGCGCCGAGATCCTCGTCGCGGAACTCGACCAGGTGGCGCATCGGCGGCGCCCAGGCCTTCTTCAGGTGGCCTTCCTCGGCCTTGCTCAGCTTGCCCTGCTTGACCTCGCCGAAGGCCAGCTGCACGGCCTGGTAGCCGTCGCGCTCGGAGTCGCGGACCGCGGTCACCTTGCAGGGGCCGGCCTCGATCACCGTCACCGGGATGACGCTGCCGTCCTCACGGAAGACCTGGGTCATGCCGAGCTTCTTGCCGAGGATCGCCGCCATCAGAACCTCTAGAGCTTGATCTCGATGTCGACGCCCGCCGGCAGCGAGTCCAGGCGCTGCAGCGAGTCGACGGTTTTCGGCGAAGGCTGGAGGATGTCGATCAGCCGCTTGTGGGTGCGGATCTCGAAGTGCTCGCGCGAGTCCTTGTCCTTGAACGGCGAGCGGATCACGCAGTAGACGTTTTTCTCGGTCGGCAGCGGCACCGGGACCGGAGACGGTGGCGCCGGTGCGCTCCGCGGTCTCGACGATCTCGCGGGCAGCCCGATCTATGGCGTCGTGGTCGTACGCCTTGAGTCGGATCCGAATTTTCTGTGCCGCTATCGTTGCCACTTGCTGCTGTCTCTCTGTCTTTCTTCTCGTCGCTTTACCGCGCAAAGAGGGCGGGGCCCCATTTGGTGGGGCGCCGCCCCGGTCGTATGTCCTTGCAGTTGTCTCGCCGCCCGGGGCGGCGGTCGGGGCGGGTGGAGGCCCGCCCCTGGGTCGCTACTCGATGACCTCGGCGACGACCCCCGAGCCGACGGTGCGGCCACCCTCGCGGATGGCGAACCGCAGGCCCGGATCCATCGCGATCGGCTGGATCAGCTCGATCGTCATCTCGACGTTGTCTCCCGGCATCACCATCTCCGTCCCCTCGGGGAGGTTGGCGATCCCGGTCACGTCGGTGGTCCGGAAGTAGAACTGAGGCCGGTAGCCGGAGAAGAACGGAGTGTGGCGACCACCCTCCTCCTTCTTCAGGCAGTAGACCTCGGCTTTGAACTTGGTGTGCGGCGTGATCGAACCCGGCTTGCAGAGAACCTGGCCGCGCTCGATCTCCTCGCGCTTGGTGCCGCGCAGGAGGGCGCCGATGTTGTCGCCCGCCTGACCCTCGTCGAGGATCTTGCGGAACATCTCGACCCCGGTCACCGTGGTTTTGGTCGTGTCCGTGATGCCCACGATCTCGACCTCGTCGCCGGTGTTGACGATCCCCTGCTCGACGCGGCCGGTGGCGACGGTGCCGCGGCCGGTGATCGAGAAGATGTCCTCGATCGGCATCAGGAAGGGCTTGTCGAGCTCGCGGACCGGCTCCGGGATGTAGGAGTCGAGGGCCGCGGCCAGCTCGAAGACGGCTTTCTGGGCCTCCTCGTCGCCTTCCAGCGCCTTCAGCGCCGAGCCTTTGATGATCGGCGTCTCGTCGCCCGGGAAGTCGTACTCGTCGAGGAGTTCCTTGACCTCCTCCTCGACCAGCTCGACAAGTTCGTCGTCGTCGACCTGGTCGATCTTGTTGAGGAAGACGACCACGTGCGGGACGTTGACCTGACGGGCGAGCAGGATGTGCTCGCGGGTCTGGGGCATGACGCCGTCGGCGGCGGAGACGACCAGGATCGCGCCGTCCATCTGCGCGGCGCCGGTGATCATGTTCTTGACGTAGTCGGCGTGGCCCGGGCAGTCGACGTGGGCGTAGTGCCGGTTGTCGGTCTCGTACTCGACGTGCGAGGTCGCGATCGTGATGCCGCGTTCTTTCTCCTCCGGAGCGTTGTCGATCTCCTCGAAGCTCTGCGCCTCGGCACCGCCCACGGTGGAGAGGGTCTTGGTGATCGCGGCCGTCAGCGTCGTCTTGCCGTGGTCGATGTGACCGATGGTGCCGACGTTCACATGCGGCTTATCGCGCTCGAATTTCTCCTTGGACATCTCTCTCCGTTTCGCCTTTCGAAATCGTGTTCTGTCTGGTCTAAGTGCTTGAGTCTGTGGGCGGACTTTCCGCAGAGGGTTCTGCCTGCCTGCGGGCAACCTGGGAAATATAGCCAGGTTCAGCGTCCGCCGCGGTTGGCCTATGAGCTGCACCAACCGGGTCTCCAGAGCGGTGCTCGACGATCTCCTCGGCGATGTTCGACGGGGACCTCCTCGTAGCGCTCGAACTGCATCGTGTAAGTCGCCCGGCCCTGGGTCATCGACCGAAGTTCGGTCGCGTAACCGAACATCTCGCCGAGCGGGACGAAAGCCTGGACGGCGAGCGCGTTGCCGCGCTGATCCTGGCCCTGGACTTTGCCGCGGCGCCGGGAGAGGTCGCCGATCACGTCGCCGAGGAAGTCCTCGGGGGTGACGACCTCGACCGCCATCACCGGCTCCAGCAGGACCGGGTTGGCCTTGCGGGCACCCTCCTGGATCGCCATCGAGCCGGCGATTTTGAAGGCCATCTCCGAGGAGTCGACGTCGTGGTAGGAGCCGTCGACGAGTTCGACTTTGACGTCGACCATCGGGTAGCCGGCCTTGACGCCGTTTTCCAGCGCCTCGCGCATCCCCTGCTCGGCCGGGCCGATGAATTCGCCGGGGATGACGCCGCCCTTGATTTTGTTCTCGAACTCGAAGCCCTCGCCGGGCGCCGGCTCGAGGTTGATGACGACGTGGCCGAACTGGCCGCGACCGCCGGTCTGGCGGACGAACCGCGCCACGACCTTCTCGACCCGCTTGCGGATCGTCTCGCGGTAGGCGACCTGCGGCTTGCCGACGTTGGCCTCGACTTTGAACTCGCGCAGCATCCGGTCGACGATCACCTCGAGGTGGAGCTCGCCCATCCCGTGGATCAGGGTCTGGCCGGTTTCCTCGTCGGATTCGATCCGGAAGGTCGGGTCCTCCTCGCCGAGCCGCGGCAGGGCGTTGCCCATCTTCTCCTGGTCGGCTTTGGTTTTCGGCTCGATCGCGACCGCGATCACGGTCTCCGGGAATTCGATGCTCTCCAGCGCGATCGGCGCGTCGGGCGCGGCGAGGGTGTCGCCGGTGCCGGTTTCCTTGAGGCCGACGCCGGCGCAGATGTCGCCCGCGTAGCCCTCCTCGATCTCCTCGCGGCTGTTGGCGTGCATCATCAGCAGCCGGCCGATCCGCTCGGTCTTGCCGGTTTTCACGTTGAGGACCCGGCCGCCTTCCTCGAGCTTGCCCGAGTAGACGCGGAAGTAGGTGAGCTTGCCGACGTAGGGGTCGGACATGACCTTGAAGGCGAGGGCG
>CAWKMK010000001.1:0-340538 GCA_963850735.1 uncultured Actinomycetes bacterium | reverse complement strand
AAGCGGCGCTATACTTTTTGAAGTAAAGCTGATCCGGATTTAGGAGATTTGACATGGCGAATGGCGCGGTACCGAGCACGTGCAGGCACGATCGAGGAGATCGAACCGTTCGAGGCGGCGCAGGAGATCGAGGGCGGCGACGTCGTCCTGATCGATACGCGCGAGCCGCACGAGTACCAGGAGGCCCACCTCGAGGACGGCAAGCTGGTGCCGCCGGGGCTGCTCGGCGACGAGATCGCCGACCGCCGCGCCCGACAAGTCGGCGCGCACGATCCTCTACTGCCGCACCGGCAACCGCTCGGCAATCGCCGCCGCGCAGATGGAGGCGCTGGGCTACGACGACGTCGCCTCGATGGCCGGCGGCATCCTCGCCTGGCAGGAGCAGGGGCTGCCGGTCGTCTCCCGCCGAGGGCATGACCGCCGAGCAGCGCGACCGCTACTCGCGCCACACGCTGCTGCCCGAGGTCGGGGTCGACGGCCAGCTGAAGCTGCTGAACGCCAAGGTGCTGCTGCTCGGCGCCGGCGGGCTCGGCGCGCCGACCGCGCTCTACCTGGCCGCGGCCGGCGTCGGCACGATCGGCCTCGTCGACGACGACGTGGTCGACGCCTCCAACCTGCAGCGCCAGGTGATCCACAACACCGAGCGCATCGGCATGCCGAAGACCGAGTCGGCGCGGATCTTCATCGAAGCGCTCAACCCCGACGTCAAGGTCGTCGAGCACAACGGCCGCCTCGACGCCAGGAACATCCTCGACGATCATCGAGCGACTACGACATCATCGTCGACGGCGCCGACAACTTCCCCACCCGCTACCTGCTGAACGACGCCTCGGTGCGGCTGCGCAAGCCGGTCGTCTCCGCCTCGATCCTCGGCTTCGACGGCCAGATCTCGACCTTCGTCCCCTACGAGGGCCCCTGCTACCGCTGCCTCTACCCGACGCCGCCGCCGGCCGAGCTGGCGCCGAGCTGCTCCGCCAACGGCGTGCTCGGCGTGATGGCCGGGACGATGGGCCCGCTGCAGGCCAACGAGGTGATCAAGCTGGTGCTCGGCATCGGCGAGCCGCTGATCGGCCGCCTGCTGCTCTACGACTCGCTGGGCACCCGCTTCACCGAGCTGAAGGTCCGCCGCGACCCCGAGTGCCCGATCTGCGGCGAGAACGCGCGCGCGAGATCCCGGAGTCGGAGATGGGCCAGTTCCCCGACTACGACGCTCTTCTGCGCCGGCGCCGGCGGCGACCGCTAGCCGTCGCCTGCTCCACTAGGATCCCCGCCTGATGGCGACCGTTCGCATCCCACCCGTGCTGCGCCCGCAGACCGGCGGCGCAGCCCGAGGTCGAGGCCGCCGGCGGCAACGTCGGCGAGGTCCTGCGCACCCTGACCGACGAGCACCCCGGCACCAAGGAGCAGCTCTTCGCCGAGGACGGCGACCTCAACCGCTACGTCAACGTCTACCTCAACGACGAGGACGTGCGGGTGCTCGACGGGCTCGACACCGCGGTCAGACGGCGACACCGTCGTGATCCTCCCGGCGATGGCCGGCGGCGCGCTAGTCGCTCTAGTGCTCCAGCACCAGGCCCGAGGAAGCGCTTCGTGCGCTCCTGCTGCGGGTTGTCGAGGACCTCGGCGGGCGCGCCCTGCTCGACGATCACGCCGTCGTCCATGAAGACGACCTGGTCGCCGACCTCGCGGGCGAAGCCGATCTCGTGGGTGACGACGACCATCGTCATCCCCTCCGCGGCGAGCTCGCGCATCACGTCGAGGACCTCCTTGATCAGCTCGGGGTCGAGCGCGCTGGTCACCTCGTCGAACAGCATCACGTGCGGGTCCATCGCCAGCGCCCGGGCGATCGCGACCCGCTGCTGCTGGCCGCCGGAGAGGCGGTCGGGGTACTCGTCGACCTTGTCGGCGAGGCCGACCCGCTCGAGCAGCGCCGTCGCCTTCGTCGCGCGCCTCGGCCTCGCTGCGGCCGAGCACCTTCTCCGGCGCCATGCGTGACGTTCTCGAGCGCGCGTCTTGTGCGGGAACAGGTTGAACTGCTGGAAGACCATCCCGACCCGCTGGCGGACGTAGTCGAGGTCCAGTCTGCTCGCCGTGCGAGCCGGCCCTTGCAGATCTCCTTGCCCTCGAGCAGGATCCCGCCCTCCTCGGGCGGCTCGAGCAGGTTGATGCAGCGCAGCAGCGTGCTCTTGCCCGAGCCGCTCGGGCCGAGCACGCAGACGACCTCGCCCTTGTCGACCTCGAGGTCGATGCCGCGCAGGACGTCGAGGTCGCCGAAGCTCTTGTGGACGCCCTCGAGCTCGACGCATCGGCCATCGATCGGCCTCCGATCCCGCTCCAGCCGCGGCCGTCGGACGCTGGCTGGGCCGCGCGCCGCGTCGTCCTCGAGGCGCGCCTGCTGCTCGCGGGCGATCAGCCAGTCGACGAGCCGCGCGAGCGGGATCGTGACCACCAGGAACATCAGCGCGCCGAGCATCAGCGCCGAGCCGTTGAAGGCTCCGTCTGGACGTCGCGGCCGACCTGGACGACCTCGACGAGGCCGAGGACGCCGACCAGCGAGGTGTCCTTCATCAGCGCGATGAAGTCGTTCAGCAGCGGCGGGATCACCTTGCGACGGCCTGGGGCACGATCACGTAGCGCATCGCCTGGCCGTGGCTCATGCCGAGCGAGCGCGCGGCCTCCATCTGGCCGCGCGGGCACCGCCTCGATCCCGGCCCGGTAGACCTCGGCCATGTAGGCGCCGTAGGTGATCGTCAGCGCGATCACGCCGTACCAGAACGGGTAGGGCTTGCCGAACCAGGTCGGGATGCCGACTCTCGCGGGATCGACGCCCTCGGCGGACGGCGCTGAGGAAGCCCGAGACGAGCAGCAGCACCAGCAGCAGCGGGATGCCGCGGAAGACGTCGATGTAGGCGATCGTCAGCCAGCGGACCGGCGCCAGCGCCCTGCCCGGCAGCTGGCGCAGCACGCCAGGACCAGGCCCCAGATCAGCGACAGGACCCCGGAGATGATCGAGAGCTTGCAGCGTGATGCCAGAAGCCGTCGAGGACGCGGCCGAACTCGTCGCCCATGAGGTTGAAGTCGAAGTAGTAGTTGATGAATGAAGTCCATCGTCTCCTCCTCGCGGTCCGGCGAGGCCGCGTGCGACAAACGAGAGGGGCGCCGCGCGGCGCCCCTCTCGTCGATACCCGGTCTGCGTCGTCGCTAGCGTCAGTCGCGCTCGGTCGTGCCCTCGAGGACCGCGGCGGGCGGCGTCGCGCTTGAAGTACTTCTGGTACAGCTTCGGCCAGCGTGCCGTCCTCCTTGAGTCTTCCGAGCGCCTCGTTCATCGCCTCGAGCAGGCGCGTCGTCGTCTGGCGCGACCGCGAAGCCGTACAGCTCGTCGGTCGGGATCGTCTTCGACGATCTCGATGCCGCCCTGCTTCTCGACGGCGTCGGCGGCGACGGGCTGGTCGATGATCACCGCGTCGACCTGGCCGGTGAGCAGCGCGGTGATCGCGTCCGGGCCCTCGGGGAAGCCGCGGACCTCGCCGGCGTCGGTCTCGTCGTTGGCGTAGGTCTCGCCCGGTGGTCCCGTCCTGGGCGCCGACGATCTTGCCGCCGAGGTCGTCGACGCGTCGCGATGTCGGTGCCTTCCGCGACCAGCAGCGCCTGCTCGGCCTCGTAGTAGGGATCGGAGAAGTCGACCGTCTTCTCGCGCTCGGGCGTGATCGTCGACGCCGCGGCGACCGTGTCGAACTGGCCCTGGCGCGAGTCGCGGAAGATCGTGTCGAAGACGGTGTCCTGGTACTTCGCCTCGAGGCCGAGCTTCGTCGGCGATCGCGTTCATCACCTCGATGTCGTAGCCGCGTGATGTCGGGCGGCTTGCCCGATCTCGAACGGCGGATAGGGCGTGTCGGTGCCGACGGCAGCGGTTCGCCCTGCCGATCGATCGGTGCCGACGCTCGTTCGCCGCCGCCGGTGCCGCTGCTGTCGTCGCTGTCGCCGCAGCCGGCGGCGACGCCAGCCGTGACGCGACGAGCGAGAGCCGCGAGCAAGCGCAAGCAGCCGCGTCTTGCTCATTCGATCTGCCTCTCGATCAGTCAGTTGCTGGACCCAGGCGAACTACACCTCGTGCGACTCGGTGCATGGTCGGCCGACAACGTAGCTCCAGGCCCTCACTACACTTTCTGAAGTAACGGTGCGATGGCGATGGCGACGAGCCACTCCTCAACCGCCCCTGCGGCGGGCGCTTCGCGAACGTCCTCGAGTCGATCGGCAACACGCCGCTGGTCGAGCTGCCGCGCCTGTCGCCGAAGCCCGGCGTGCGCATCTGCGCCAAGCTCGAGGGCCACAACCCGACCGGCTCGGTCAAGGACCGCGTCGCCAAGGCGATGATCGAGGACGCCGAGGCCGAGGGGGCGATCGAGCCCGGCCAGACGATCCTCGAGCCGACCTCGGGCAACACCGGCATCTCGCTGGGGATGATCTGCCGGCGCAAGGGCTACCCGCTGAAGGTCGTGATGCCCGACAACGTCACCGAGGAGCGCACCCAGCTGCTGCGCATGTACGGCGCCGAGATCGTCTACTCGGAGGGCGCCAAGGGCTCCAACGGCGCGGTCGAGCTGGCGCTCGAGATGGCCGAGCGACCCGCGCTACTACATGCCCTACCAGTACGGCAACGAGGCCAACCCGCGCGCCCACTACGACGGCACCGCGCCCGAGATCCTCGAGGAGCTCGACGAGGTCGCCGCCTTCGTCGGCGGCCTCGGCACCGGCGGCACGCTGATGGGCAACGGCCGCCGCCTCAAGGAGCACAACCCCGAGACGAAGATCGTCGCCGCCGAGCCGATGCAGGGCGAGCTGGTCCAGGGCCTGCGCTCGCTCGACGACGGCTTCATCCCGCCGATCATCGACCTCTCGCTGCTCGACCGCAAGATCATGGTCTCCAACCGCGACGCGATCGTCTGGACCAAGAAGCTGCTCGACGAGGAGGGCCTGTTCGCCGGCGTCTCCTCCGGCGCGATCGCCGCGTCGCCGACCGCATCGCCGGCGAGCTCGACGAGGGCAACGTCGTCTTCCTCGTCCCCGACGACGGCTGGAAGTACCTCTCCTCCGGCGTCTACACGAAGCCGATCGAGGAGCTCGAGGGCATCGACTCCACCGTCTGGTGGTAGCCGCCCCGCGGCTAGCTCGCCCGCAACTCATCTTGCTTGCCGTGTTTGAGCGGCCAACAAGTTGGTCAATCGGACTGGAGCAAGGGGGAGAGTCTTGATGTCGTCTCGGTCGTGCAGTTCTTTGTGTTGCTGCCTTGGCGAGCGCGGTGTGTCGCCGGCGCCGCGCCGGCGGATATCGATCGCACCTTCGGGCAGGAAGGTGTCGTCGGGTGCAGAGCGAGCAGGGCGCCTACGTGCTCCGGAGGACATGGTCATCGCCCCCGGCGGCGAGATCTACGTCCTGCGTCGGTCGTGCTCGGTTCGCCCTGCGCCGGAGAACAGCTGGTCAGCCGCTACACCCCGGGCGGTCTGCTCGACAGCGCCTACGGGTGGCCGGCGTGCGCAGCGTCTTCAGCGATGACGGGTTCCTGCCCAGCCGCAACGGCTCGCTGGCGGTGGGCCCGGACGGCCGGGTCGTCGTCGGCTCAACCGACGAGGGCGATCTCGTCCTCGCCAGGCTCAACCCCGACGGCAGCCGGACGCCGGCTTCGGCAAAGCGGGGGTGGCCAAAGTCCACCTGAGCGCACCGGTTGACCTCCGCGTCGCCATCCAGGCCGACGGCCGGATCGTCGTCGGCGCCGAGCCCCTCTCGGGCTACGGAGGAGACGCGGTGCTCGTCGCCCGCTACACCGCGCAGGGCACCCCGGACCCGACCTTCCGCGACGGCCCGCTGATCACCAGCCTCGGCTCTTCGCCTCCGCGGCATCGATCCTCCAGTCGGCACAAGATCGTGATCGCCGGCAGCCGCTGCTGCGGTGGCGAGGGTCGCGCCTGTCCACCTGGCGGCATCGACCAGGGCGTCTTCGACAACGGCTTTCGGTCGCGGGTTGATGCAGAGCCTCGTCGACGACGTCACCTGCTCGCACCGGCGTCAGCGCTCTGATCGTGCTGCCAAAGGCGGCATCTACGCGTCGGCTCGGGCAGCACCGACATCGGGCGGCCTACGTGCTTGCAGCTGCGGCGCCCAGTGGAAGCTCAGCCACAGCTTCGGCCAGCCGCGGGCTTCCGCTTCTGCCCTGGAAGGTCGGCTCCGCGGTCGCGCACCGACAGGGGCGGATCGTCGGCGTCAGCGCCCCGTCGTACAACAGCAACGTCGACGCCTTTAGGCTGCTGGCCAACGGGGCGCCCTACCGCACCTTCGCCAGTGGGCGCGGCGTTCTCCTCCTGGCGGCCTCGCAAATGCAATCGTCCGCCTCCGAGCAGGTCGTGATGCCGCCGAACCAGCGGCCGACCTTCGTCGTCTCGACGATCGATTTCTGCGCGCTTCGGGTGCTCTGCGGAACAGACCCTGTTCCGCTTCCGTGGCGGGAACTCGGGCGCTCGCTGCCGCGGCAAGGTCGCGACGGTCGTCGGCACCGTGGCGGACGAGCAGGCTCGTCGGTACGCCCCGGCGCGACGTGATCGTCGGCCTCGGCGGCGCCGACCTAGTCTACGGCCGCGGCGGCAACGACCTGATCTGCGGCGGGCCCGGCCTGGACCAGCTCCACGGTGGTCCGAGGGCGTGACCCACGTCTACCAGTAGGGCGGTGCGCAGCATCGCGGTGGGTGCGATCGCGTCTTGGCCGCGATCGCCTTCGCCGCCGCCTGCCTCGGCTCGTCCTCCGGCGGGTTTCTTCGGCGTCGTACCGCAGGCGCCGCTTAGCGCCGCCGACCTCGATCGGATCGGCGACGCCGGTCTCAGCCTGCGCCTCCCGGTCACCTGGTATGCAGTCGAGCCCCAGCCCGGAGTCTTCGACTTCACCGAGCTGGACCGCGTATCGGCGCGGCCGCGGAACGCGGTATTCCCGTGATGCCGCAGCTCGTCGGAACTCCGTCCTGGGTCGCGACGGATCCGGCGACCGCTCCCCTGAGCGCGGCCGGCCTGCGCGCGCTGGCGGCAGTTCCTGGCGCGGCTGGTCGACCGCTACGGCAGCGGCGGGAGCTTCTGGAAGGGGCGCGCCCAGGCGCTAGCCGGTGCGGCGCTGGCAGATCTGGAACGAGCCCAACTTCCATCTGTACTGGCGGCCGGCCTCGCCGCGCACCTACGCGCGCTTACTTCACGTCAGCGCCGCCGACGATCCAGGCCGCCGACCCGCGGGCCTGATCGTCGCCGCCGGCGGTGGCGCCGATCGAGCACGCGATCCTGCCCTGGGCCTTCCTCGAAAGGCTCTACCGCATCCCCGGCTTCCGCAACGACTTCGACTTCGCCGCCGTGCACCCCTACGCGGTGAGCCTTACCGGGGTCACCTACCAGGTGAGACGGGCGCGCCGGGTGATGGCGAAGGCCAGGATGGTCGCAAGCCGCTGCTGCTCACCGAGGTCGGCGTCGCCTCCGCCGGCGGGCGCGCGAACCCCTTCAACCGCGGCCGGCTCGGCCAGGCCCGCTTCCTTCAAAAGGCCTTCCGGGAGCTGTTGCGGGAGCGGCGGCGCTGGCGGCTGGCCGGCGCCTACTGGTTCACCTGGCAGGACGGCACCGCCGTCGACCCCACCTGCGTCTTCTGTCAGTACGCCGGCCTGTTCGACGAAGCCGACCGGCCCAAGCCGGCCTGGTGTGCGCTGCGGCGGCTGCTCGAGAGGCCCGGCGGCCGCCCGGGTCCGCTAGCCTCGCCGACGTGAGGATTGCCCAGGGGCTGATCGACGAGATGGTCGCGCACGCGCGCGAGGACCTGCCGAACGAGTGCTGCGGGATGGTCGGCGGGCGTGACGGCGAGGCGACCGAGGTCGTCCGGGTCACCAACTCCGCCGCCAGCCCGCTGCGCTACGAGATGGACCCGCAGGGCCAGTACAACGCGCTGAAGGCGATCGAAGACGGCGGCAACGAGCTGCTGGCGATCTACCACTCGCACACCAAGAGCGCCGCCTATCCCTCGCAGACCGACGTCAACCAGGCCGTCGCCTGGCCGGAACAGATCTACGTGATCGTCTCGCTCGCCGACGAAGACGCCCCCGACGTCAAGGCCTACCTACTCAAGGACCTGAAGATCGCCGATGCCACGCTCGAAGTCCAGTAGCCACAAACGCGGTCGCCCACGGGCGGCTCCCACGGCGGCGGCGCCTCCGAGAGGGTGGCGGCGGCGGTGGCGGCGGAGGGGGCGGCGGCAAGCTGGTCAAGGTCGCCTTCGGTCGCAACCAGGCCGAAGCGGAATTGCTGCAGGGTCTGCTTTCGGAGGCGGGCACTTCCGAGCATCCTCAAGCGCAGCGGCGGCTTCGACAACCCCGACTTCCTCGCCGCCGGTCCCCACGACGTGATGGTCAACGCCGAGGCGGCGCCGCGGGCGCGCGAGGTGCTGGCCGAAACCCAGTTCGAGAGCGAGGACGAGGAGCGGACCGAGCTCGAAGAGCAGGCACGGCTGGAGCGGGGCGAAGCGAGCTGTAACCTCGCCGGGCCGGCTGGCGCTCTGGGTCGGCATCGCCTTCGTCGCCGCCATCCTTATGATCTGGGTCCTCTACGAAATCACCTGAGCGGGCGCTTGTGGCGGACGGGGATCTGGCCGACGTTGCTTTCGCCAAGGATCCGGTTCAGGCCGAGATGCTGCAGGGGCTGCTCGAGCACGCCGGCATCCCCAGCCTGCTGCAGCCGACCGGGCTGAGCGGCCTGCAGCTTGGTCTCGGCCGTCTCTACTCTGGCTTCGGCGGCGGCGGCGCAGCGGGTCCTGGTCCACGCCGCACAGAGCTCGCCGCGGCGCGAGCCGTCTCTGGCGGAGACCCTGGTCGGGGACGACGAAGAGGCCTGGCCCTGGATCGCGGATCCGCGACTGAACCGGCTCAGCTGACGCCGGCCGGGCGGTTCATCGAGCGCAGGTAGTCGCGCCAGGCGCTCCTCGATGTCGCGGAAGCGGGCGTCGAAGGCGTCTTCGAGGGTGACCGCGGGGCCGCCGGGGAGGAGGCCGTCGACGAGGCGCTCGCAGGCCTCGGGACCGCGCTCGTTCTCGAGCAGGTCGAAGATCGTGCCGCCGAGGATCACGGCGTCGCGCCGCGAGGGGGGGAAGGAGGGGCGGGAGCTTTCGCGCAGGCGGCGGATCACCGCCGGCCGGTAGAGGCCGACCTGGCGGGCGAAGTACTGGGCGCCGCCTTCGACCAGCCAGGCCCAGCGCAGGTAGCGGGCGAAGCGGCGCGGCGTCCACGAGGGCGGCAGGGCCGGGTTGTTGGCGGCGACGACGAGCTGGGCGTAGAGCCGCTCGGCGGTGCCGCGCAGCGCCTCCAGCGAGTCGTCGCCGGCGGCGCGTTTTTCCAGGTAGGGGTCGTTGAGGACGTGGAGCTCGGTCGCCATCGCCCAGCCGGCGAGGTAGCGGCGGCCGGCCGGCGCCGCCGACCAGCGGGCGGCTGGGAGGAAGGGGTGGGCCATCGTCAGCCAGACCGGGTTGGTGTGGACGACGACGGTGACCTCGCCGGGGACCTCGTCGAAGCGGTCTTCGAGCTTCAGCCGCAGGTTCTCCATCCGGTCCAGCGTCCGCTCCGCGAACGCCGAGTCCTCGGTGTCGTGACGCGCGGTAAAGGAGAGCGACTCCGTCTCGATCCAGGACATCGAGGCGAGACTAGCGAGCAGCGCTGGCGCTCAACGAGCGCCGGTTCGGCGTCGCCGCAGACCGCGCGGATCTCGTCGCGAGCGCGGTCGAACTCTTCGTCGGCCATCACCGGCGTGCCCTCGAAGGGCAGGTCGCGGTCGATCTCGACCCAGGAGCGGCAGCCGTGGTACTCGTCGCGGACGCGGACGGTGACCGGGCGCGGAATCCGGTGGACCCGCAGCAGCAGGATGTGGAGCGGGTGACGCCGCTTCCAGGCGAGTCGCTTTTCGGCGTAGTCGGGGGTCCAGATGTAATAAGGCGAGAGGCTGTCGAGGGTGCGCCGGTCGTTGATCGTGACGTGATCGGTGACCTCGGCCCAGGCGCGCAGCCGGACGCGGTCGGGCTGGGGGATGCCGCCGTCCTGGAGCAGCGCTTTCGGCGGCGGCTCCTCGTCGGGCCAGACACCCTCCTCGAGCGCGCGGCGCAGCTCCGGGTGGTGCGATTCCCGCACCAGGTCGTTGCGCTGGTGGTCGAAGGTGGGGTAGAGGAAGAAGCGCTCGTGCTCGAGCTCGAAGTGCTTGTTCTCCTCGCGGATGCCGCCCTTGCGCAGCGTCAGCAGCTGCTCGCCCTCCGAGAGAGCGCGAACGGTTACTGCCCATTCCTTGAGAGCGATCGGCATGTTGAAGTGAATCCCTACGAAGTGGTGTTTGGCGAGGGGCTGGGGGTGACTCTGGCCGTGAAAAGGCGTTCCGCCCGCTCGGGTGGCGCATTCTAGACGAGCCGCGCCGAATTACCAAATAAATAACGGTCCTTAACTTCGGCCGCCGCCGCCTGGGGTTTCGATCCGCAGTCGGTCGCCGGGGGCGAGCTCTCCGTCGGCCTTGCTCGGCAGCGCCTCGCCGTTGCGGAGGTTGCTGCCGGGGGCGCCGTTTTCGGCTCCGTCAAGCCCTTTTGGAGCGTGCCGGCGGCGCTCGGTGATGAGCGTGAAGCGCATCGGCGCCAGCGCTTCCAGCTCCCGCACCAGCCCCTCACCGCCGCGGTGGGCGCCCTCACCGCCGCTTCCGCGCCGTAGTGAGAGCTTCGTCACACGAAGCGGGAACTCGGTCTCCAGCGCCTCGATCGGGGTGTTCAGCGTGTTCGACATCGCGACGTGGATCGCGCTCGGGCCGTCGGCGTCGGCGCAGGCGCCCTGGCCGCCGCCGAGCGTCTCGTAGTAGGTGAAGTCCTCGTTGGCGAGCGTCAGGTTGTTCATCGTCCCCTGTCCCTGGGCCGGAACCGGCCTGGCGCCGCCGAGGGCGGCGATCACGAGGTCGGCGACGCGGCTCGAGGTCTCGACGTTGCCGGCCGCGACCGCGGCCGGGAACTCGGCGTTGAGCAGGCAGCCGGCGGGGGCGATGACCTCGATCGGGCGGTGGGCGCCGGCGCAAGGGCGGAGCCTCGGGGTCGGTCAAGACGCGGACGGCGAAGAACGCCGCCGACTTGGTCACCGAGAGCGGGCAGTTGAGGTTGCCCTCGACCTGCGGCTCGGTGCCGCTGAAGTCGAGCCGCAGGCTCTCGCCGACGATCGTCGCGGTGACGCGGAGGACGATGTCGCGCTCGCCGTCGGCCGAGTCGTCTTCGAGCACGTCCTCGGCGCTGTAGGTGCCGTCGGGGAGCGCGGCGAGGGCGGCGCGGGTGCGGCGCTCGGAGTAGGCGAGGATCTCCGCCATCCCGGCCCGCAGCAGTGCGGCGCCGTGGCGCTCGGCGAGCTCGGCGAGCCGCCGCTCGCCGATCCGGTTGGCGGCCTGCTGCGCGCGCAGGTCGGCGAGCCGCTGGCGCGGTGCCCGCATCTGTGCGGCGAGCCGCTCCAGCTCGGCCTCGGTGGCGATCGTCGGCGGGATCACTACGCCCTCGTCGGCGAGGGTCTTCGAGAAGGCCGGCATGCTCGCCCGGGGTCGGGCCGCCGACGTCGGCGTGATGGGCGCGGCAGGCGGCGAACCCGAACAGCTCGCCGGCGACGAAGACGGGCGAGACCAGGGTGATGTCCGGCAGGTGGGTGCCGCCCCGGTAGGGGTCGTTGAGGATCCAGGCGACGCCGGGCTGGTGCCGCTCGCCGAGCACGGCGGCGACCGCGTCCGGCATCGAGCCGAGGTGGACGGGGATGTGCTCGGCCTGCATCACCAGCTCGCCGCCGGCGTCGAACAGCGCGGTCGAGCAGTCGTGGCGCTCCTTGATGTTGGCCGAGTAGGCGGAGCGGATCAGCGCCGCGCCCATCTCGTCGCAGGCGGCGCGCAGGCCGCCGATCAGGACCTGGAGGTTATCGGGTCCATCGGCCCCACGATCGTGCCGTGCTCGTCGACGCTCGCCTCCCAGCCGGGCGGCAGGACCAGCGTCGCCTCGGGCAGCTCGAAGACGACCGGCCCCGTCGGCCTCGGTGCCGGCGGCGGGCTCGCCGCGCAGGACCGGGGTCTCGACCCACTCGCCGCCGAAGCGCACCGGCCGGCTGCCTCCATCAGGCGCCCCGCCGCGGCGGCTCGCGGCCGCGGCTCCGGGCCGGGGACGACCAGGGCCAGGCGGATGTCGACGAGGACGACCTCGCCGTCGGGGTCGCGGTGGCCGTAGCGCTCCTCGTGCGCGCGCCTCGAAGCGCTCGGCGAGATCGGCAGGGTCGGGCTCCGCCGGGCCCGGCACCGGCAGCTCGAAGGCCTGGCCGGCGTATCGCATCTCGTAGGTCAGCTCCGGCGTCGCGCCCTCGAGGTCGGCACCGGCGCCGGCGATCATCGTCGCGACCTCGGCGGCGATCCGCTCCGCGCTCAGCACGGCGCCGGAGAGCATCACGGTGCGGGCGGTGTCGCGGCGGCGGTCGGAGGCGCAGAGGCCGAGGGCCGAGAGGACGCCGCCGGCGCGCGGGCAGAGGATCGTCCCGATCCCGAGCTCGGCGGCGATCGCCGCCGCGTGCATCGGGCCGGCGCCGCCGAAGGGGAGGAGGGCGAAGCCGCGCGGGTCGATCCCGCGCTCGACCGTGACGACGCGCAGCGCCCGCACCATCTCCTGGTTGGCGACGCGGACGATCCCGGCCGCGGTCTCGATCCGGTCGAGCCCGAGCGAGGCGCCGAGCCGGTCGACGGCGGCCTCGGCGGCGGCGACGTCGAGGGCGACGCCGCCGGCCAGGCGCGAGTCGCCGGCGAGGTGGCCGAGCAGGAGGTTGGCGTCGGTCACGGTCGGCTCGGTGCCGCCGCGGCCGTAGCAGGCTGGTCCGGGCTCGGCGCCGGCCGAGCGCGGACCGACCCGCAGGGCGCCGCCGGCGTCGCGCCAGCCGATCGAGCCGCCGCCGGCGCCGACCGTGTGGACGTCGACCATCGGCAGCTGGATCACGCGGCCGTCGACGTGGCGCGAGTCGGTGCGGCGGACGGCGCCGTCCTCGACCACGCAGACGTCGCAGGAAGTACCGCCCATGTCGAAGCCGAGGGCGTTGCCGTCGCCGCTGGCGCGCGCCAGGAGGCCGGCGCCGACGGCGCCGCCGGCGGGTCCCGAGAGGACGCTCCAGGCGCCGGCCCGGGCCGCCTCGGCGGCCGGGGCGACGCCGCCGGAGGACTGCATCACCAGCGGCGCCGGCAGCCCGGCGGCGCCGGTCGCCTCGCCGAGCCGCTCGAGGTAGCGGCCGAGCAGCGGGCTGAGGTAGGCGTCGATCGCGGTCGTCGAGCAGCGCTCGTACTCGCGGAAGCGCGGCAGCACCTCGTGCGAGGCGGAGACGTGGACGCCGGGCAGGCGCTCGCGCAGCCGGGCGGCGATCCGCTGCTCGTGCGTGGGGTCGAGGTAGGAGAAGAGCAGGCAGATCGCGACCGACTCGGCACCGGCGCGCTCGAGCTCGCGCGCCAGGCGCTCGGGCTCCTCGTCGGCGAGCGCGGTGACGACGCCGCTCGGCGCCGACCCGCTCATCGGCCTCGAAGCGCAGCTCACGCGCGACCAGCGGCGCCGGCTTCGGCGCGCAGAGGCGGTAGAGCTGGGGCCGGTCCTGGCGGCCGATCTCGAGCAGGTCGGCGAAGCCGCGGGTCGCGACCAGCGCCGTCCGCGCTCCCCGTTCCTCCAGCAGCGCGTTGGTGCCGACGGTCATCCCGTGGGCGAAGGCCTCGACCTCGCCCGGCTCGGCGCCGGCCCGCGCCAGCACCGCCTCGATCGCGCTCATCACCCCGTCGGACTCGGCTCCCCGGCGTGGTCGGGACCTTGGCGGTGTGGATCTCGCCGCCGTCGAGCAGGACCGCGTCGGTGAAGGTCCCGCCGACGTCGACTCCGAGCAGCATCGGGTCTCAGGCTCTCAGACCCATTCCTCGTGGCGCGTCGTGCCGTCGGCGGCGAGGACGACGTGGATGCCGTCGAGGGCGGGGTCGGTCTCCGGGCAGTCGGCTCGCAGGTGGCCGCCGCGCGACTCGGCCCGGCCGAGCGCCGCCCGCGCGATCGCCCTCGCCAGCGGGTAGGGGTTGGAGACGAGGCGGGCGAGGTCGTCGGGGTTGCGCATCGGCCCGGCGTAGCGCCAGACGGCGTCGCGGGTCTCGTCGGTCGGCGGGTCGAAGGCCCAATCCGGCGGCGCCGGGCGGTCGGCGGCCGGTTCCTCGCCCAGCGCCGCGGCGGCGGCGCGGCCACCGAAGACGAAGCACTCGCTGAGCGAGTTGGAGGCGAGCCGGTTGGCGCCGTGCAGGCCGGTGCAGGAGCACTCGCCGACCGCGTAGAGCCCGGGTACCGAGGAGCGGCCGTCGAGGTCGACGGCGACGCCGCCCATCGTGTAGTGGGCGGCGGGGGAGACCGGGACCGGCTCGGAGCGGGGGTCGAGCCCGGCCTCCGCGAGCGAGTCGAAGACGTTGGGGAAGCGGGCCGGGTCGATCCCGCGCAGGTCGAGCTCGACGTTGGGCCGCTGGTCGGCCCGCATCTGGGCGAGGATCGCGGCGGTGACCGCGTCGCGCGGGGCGAGCTCGTCGGTGAAGCGCTCGCCGTCGGCGCCGAGCAGCTTCGCGCCCTCGCCGCGGATCGCCTCGGTGATCAGCAGGCCGTCGAAGCGGGTGCCGGGCAGCGCCACCGCGGTGGGGTGGAACTGGCAGAACTCGAGGTCGGCGAGGTCGGCCCCGGCGGCGTTGCCGAAGACCGGCCCGGCACCGATCGCCCCGCGCGGGTTGGTCGTCCGCCGCCACAGCGCCGCCGCCCCGCCGGTCGCCAGCACGGTCGCCGCGGCGGCGAGCTGGCCGCGGTCTGTGATCACCCCGTGGCAGCGCTCGCCGTCGCTCCAGAGCGCCGTCGCCGAGGTTCGCTCCATCACCTCGATCCGCTCCTCGACCGCGACCATCGCCGCCAGCTTCGAGGTGATCTCGTGCCCGGTCTGGCTGCCGCCCGAGTGGACGATGCGGCGGCTGGCGTGGCCGCCCTCCAGTCCCAGCGCCAGCCGTCCCTCGTGGTCGAGGTCGAAGACGACGCCGCGCTCCTGCAGGTCGCGCACCGCGGCCGGCGCCTCCTCGACCAGGACCTGCACCGCCGAGGGACGGCAGAGGCCGCGGCCGGCGGCGATCGTGTCGGCCGCGTGGCGCTCGGGGGTGTCGTCGGGTTCGAGCGCCGCCGCCAGCCCGCCCTGGGCCCAGAAGCTGGCGCTCTGGGAGAGCGGGGTGCGGGAGACGAGGCAGACCCGGCCGCCCTGCTCGGCAGCCCGCAGCGCCGTCCACAGCCCGGCCGCGCCGCCGCCGACGACGGCGACGTCGAACTCGGCGCTCGGTGGCTATCTCCGCTCCGCCTCTTTGCGGATCGAGTCGAGCTGCTCGCGCAGCCAGGCGGCGGCGCCTTCGCGCGCCCGCGCCCGCTCGTCGGCGATCGTCCGCTCCGACGTCGGAGGCGCGGCGTCTCGGCGGCGGCGATCCGCTCCTCGGCGGCGTCGGCCTGGTCTTCGATCTCGGTCAGCTTCTCCTCGGCGGTCGCGATTGCCCGCTCCTTCGCCTCGCGCGCCTGCTGCAGGTCTTCCTCGTGGGCGAGCCGCAGCTGCTCGAGGTCGCGGTCCGCCTCCGCGCGCAGTTTCTCGAGGTCGGCCTCGAGCGCCTTGATCTCCGCCTCGGCCCGCTGTTCGGCCTGGCTCGCCTGGCTGGCGGCCGCCGTCCAGCCTGCGTTCGGCCTCTTCGACCTGGGTGCTGAGGCTCGCGGGGGACCCACCTGGTTCGGCGCTCATCCTGACCCCAATCTATTACGGGGTCCCGATCACGTCACGGTAGGCCTCGATCACTCGCTCGGCCATCGGCCCCGCGGCGAGCGAGGCGGCGCGCGCGGCGCCCTCGACGCGGGGGTCGGCCGCGTCGAGGTGGCG
This sequence comes from uncultured Actinomycetes bacterium, assembly GCA_963850735.1. Classification (GTDB taxonomy): domain Bacteria; phylum Actinomycetota; class Thermoleophilia; order Solirubrobacterales; family 70-9; genus VAYN01. The sequence continues at coordinate 324,549 of CAWKMK010000001.1, read as the reverse complement.
GGCCGCCAGCGCCGCCCAGCTCTCGGCCTCGAACGGGGCGCAGAGGCAGCCCTCGATGCCGCCGAGCGCGTAGGGCGAGATGCCGACCGGGGTCGAGAGGACGGGCACGCCGCAGGCCAGCGCCTCGATCGCGGCCATCCCGAAGCCCTCGTACTCGGAGGTGACGAGCACGGCGGCGGCGGCGTTGATCCAGAGCGGCATCCGCTCGGGCTCGATCGAGCCGCCGCTGAGCAGCTCGGCGCCGCAGCGCGCGGCGACCTCGGCGGCGCGGTCGTGGCGCTTCTCCGGCCGCGCCGGGTTGGCGGGGAAGAAGAGGTAGCGGCCCTCGGGGTCGAGGCCGAGCGCCGCGCCGCGCCTCGGCGCGCGGCAGCGGCCCGAAGCGCTCCAGGTCGGGGCCGCAGGGCAGCACCGCCGAGCCGGGGACGGGGGGCAGGCCGGGGCGGCCGTCCTCGGGCGCGAACAGCGCCCGCGAGACGGCGGCGACGAGGTCGACGCGCCAGGCGAGGCGGCGGGAGAGCGGGCCGACGACGCCGTGGCGGACGTCGGTGCCGTGGAAGGTGACCACCAGCGGCGCCGCGCCGGCCAGCTTCGCGCACCAGCCGGCGAGGCCGTAGTGGGCGTGGACGAGGTCGAAGCGCTCGCGCCGCAGCAGCGCCCGCAGGCGGCGCGTGGCCGGGATGTACTCGCTGCGGCCGGGGGGAAGCTGAAGACGTCGACCTCGACGCCGCGCTTCCGCACCTCGTCGATCTGGTCGCGCACCCAGCGCCCGAGCTGCGGCCGCGTCTCGTCGGGCTCGAAGTTGGTGACGACGAGGACGCGCACCGCGTGAGGGTATCCGCGATAGCTTGGCCGCGACCGGATCCAGTGCCCGCGAGAGGAGTGTGCCGATGACCACCAGCGCCGACTTCACCCCCGAGCAGTGGGAGGTCGTCCGCGAGGGCCCGACCAGCGCCGGGATGATCGTCTCCACCGCCCAGCGCGGCGGCACCTTCCGCGAGGTCTTCGCGATGGCCAAGGCCTACAGCGAGGCGCGCCAGGAGCATGGGGACTCGGAGCTGCTCGACGAGCTCGTCTCGCACAAGCCGGAGATGGACCGCACCCGGACCCACTCGGCCGAGGAGCTCAAAGAGCACGGCCTGCAGCGGATTCGCGAAGCGGTCGCCCTGGTCGAGCAGAAGGCGACGCCGCAGGAGCTCGACGAGTACCGCCGCTTCGTCGTCTCGCTGGCTCAGCGCGTCGCCGCCGCCAAGTCCGACGTCAGCGACGCCGAGACCGCCGCGATCGCCGAGATCTCCGCGGCGCTCGGCAGCTAGGCGCGCGAGCGCGGCATCGGCATCTGGACCAGTCCCAGCCCGACTACTTCGACCTCCTCGCCGGGAGCGCAGGCGGCGATGTCGTGTTCCTCCCTGCGCAGGCGCCGCTGCAGGATCGCCAGCGCTGGCAAGCCGATCGCGGCTGGAACGGCGAGCAGTATGCCTCGATAGGCGAGTACCGCCACGGCGGCGTCGGTGGCGTCGACGCCGTAGAGGATCAGGGCGCCGATCAGGCCGAGGTCGAGGCCGCCGATCCCTCCCGGCAGTGGCACCAGGCCACCGAGCTGACCGATGATGTAGGCGAGCAGCAGCGCGTCGACCGGCGGCAGGGGGTTGCCGAAAGCCGGGAAGCAGACGCCGAGGACGGCGACGTCGAAGAGCATGTAGCCGGCCGAGCCGAGGATCACGGCCGGCGAGCGGAGCAGGCGCGACCGCCTCCTCGACGCCGTCTCCGATTGCGCTGAGGATCGCCTGCGCCCTGGGCCGGGCAGAGTTGGCGCCCAGCGCCCGGGCCGCCGCTCCGGCGCTCAGGGCGAGCGCGATCGCGCCGATCCCGACGACGACGGGGACGACGCTGAGGAGCGGATCGGAGGGGCCGGACATCAAGCCGCTGGCCAGGGCGAGGCCGCCGAGGACGAGGAAGCCGACGTTGGCCAGGCTCGTCAGCAGGAAGAAGGCGACCGTCCGTCGCGCGATCTGGCTGGTGGGGAGGCCGCCGCGGCGGAGGATCCAGGCGCCGAGCGCAAGGCCGCCGGCGCCGCCGACCGAGAGCAGCGAATTGGCTGCCTGCTCGGTGAGCCCGATCTCGGCGCTGGTGCGCCAGCTCATCCGAGTGCAGAAGACGGCCCGGAAGACGACCACGTAGGCGGCGCACGAGAGCAGCTCGAGGCCAACCCCCAGCAGGAGCCAGGGCGCCTTGCCGCCCTTGAAGCTCTCCCGCAGCGAGCCCAGCCCCGGCAGCAGCACGACCAACGCGACGACCGCCAGCGCGACCCCGCCGACGATCAGCAGCGAGCGCCGTAGTCGCGGTCCCGAGAAGTCCTCGGGCAGCGGCTCGGCGTCGACCTCGGTGGTTCGAGGTAGGTGACCTTGATGCAGGGGACTCTAGGCTCGAGGCGAGCCGCACCGGCAGCGTCTTCAGCTGGTTGAGGAAGGCCGACTCGACGAAGATCGGCCTGCCCGTCGAGCTCCATGCTCCGGGTAGCGGGCGAGGGTCTCCTCGAAGAGGATCTTCAGCTCGAGCCGGGCGAGGGCGGTGCCGAGGCAGAAGTGGCGGCCGCCGGCGCCGAACGCCTGGTGCTCGGGGTTGCGGAGGACGTCGAAGCGGTCGGGGTCCTCGTAGCGGGTCTCGTCGCGGTTCGAGGACGACGTACCACATGACCACCTTCTCGCCCTCCTTGATCTCCTGGCCGTTGAGCACGGTGTCCTCGGTCGCGGTGCGGCGGAAGTGGGCGAAGGCGGGGAACATCCGCAGCGACTCCTCGACCGCGCCCGGGATCAGCGAGGGGTCGTCGAGCACGAGCTGGCAGCTGCTCGGGGTCTTCGATCAGCGCCCGCATGCCGCTCGCAGTAGGTCGCCTTGGTGCTGTCGTTGCCGGCGGCGACGAGCAGGAAGAAGCCCATCACGATCTCGTGCTCCTCGAGCTTCTCGCCTTCGACCTCGGCGTGGACGAGGACGCTGGTCAGGTCGTCGGTCGGGTTCTCGCGCCGCTCGGCGATCATCTTGCTGCAGCGCTCGAAGATTTCGGCGATCGTCTTCTCGATCGACGCCCTCGATGCCGTCGGGGTTGAGGTCGGGGTCGCTGGCGCCGAGCGCCGCGTTCATCAGCTGCGCCCAGATCGCGTCGTCCTCCTCGGGGATGCCCATGAAGCTGCCGATCACCCGCGAGACGGCGGGCTGGGCGACGTCGGTGACGAGGTCGCAGGTCTCGCGGCCCTCGAGCCGGTCGAGCACGTCGATGACGATCTCGCGGATCTCGTCCTCGTGGGCGGCGATCCGCTTCGGCGTGAAGCCGGCCTGGAAGAGCGCCTTGAGGCGGTCGTGCTTGGGCGGGTCCATGCCGATGAACATCGCCCGCGCCAGCTCGATCGGGAAGACCTCGTTGATCGCGACGACGCCGCCGAGTTCGGAGGAGTAGGTCTGCCAGTCGCGGCTGACCGCGTGGACGTCGTCGGCGGTGGTCACCGACCAGAAGCCGGCCGCCGGCGGGGAACTCGGTGCACTTGCGGAGGTCCAGTGGACCGGGCACTCGCTCCGCATCTGCTTGAACAGCTCGTGGGGCGGGCCGTCGAGCCAGTGCTCGCGCTCGATCACCAGCACGTCCTCGAGGTTCTCCTCGCTGCCGCCATCTCGATCTCCTCCTCCGCTCGGGTCCGCGGACATGGTACTGGCTGGCTAGCCAGTTTGCGGTGGGGGAGCCTGCGCGGTTTGCCGACCAACCCGCCGGCTGTAATCGTCGGCGATGCACGCGCGAGTGGAAGAGGCCGCAGACCTCCGCGACACGGTCGTGATCCTGCTCGCGCTCTCGGCGGCGGCCGTCGACGCGATCAGCTTCCTCGGTCTCGGCGGCGCCTTCTCGGCCAACATGACCGGCAACGTGGTGCTGCTCGGCGCCGCCGCGGGAAAGGGTTCACCGAGGCGCTGCTCCGCTCTGGCGCCGCGCTCGCCGGCTACGTGGTCGGCGTCTACGTCGCCGCGCGGGCGGTGCGCGCCCTCGGCGCCGGGCGGGTGGAGGGCGGCGAGCTCTGGCCGGGATGGATGACGCGCGGCCTTGTCGCGGTGGCGCTGCTCGAGGGCATCGTCCTCAGCGCCTGGCTGGCGAGCGCCGGGCGGCCTTCGCTGGCGGGGGAGGCGGCGCTGCTCGCCGTCTTCGCGCTGGCGATGGGCGCGCAGGGCGCGCTCGTGCACCGGCTCGGCCTCAGCGGCGTCACCACCACCTACGTGACCGGCACCCTGACCGGCTTCCTCAGCGAGCTGGCGACCGCCTCCGGCGGCGAGCGCAACCGCCTGCAGCGGCTCAGCATGGTGCTGGCCCTCTTCATCGGCGCCGCGGTCGCGGCCCTGCTCGTCTTCCAGGCACGCGAGACGGCGGCGCTGCTGCCGCCGCTGCTGACTCTGTCCGCGGTCTTCCTCGCCGTGCGTGCCTTCGGCGGCGGGCCCGGCGTTCGGTAAGCCGGCGTCGCAGAGGCGTTGGCGAAGCGTTGCGCGGGCCGGCACTCGCGGCGTCTTGTTCGGTGCGTCCCCGGCTTGAGCATCGGCCGCCAATCGAGCAAGGAGGAATAAGCATGCTCTACGTGCTGATGGGCTACCTGCATGCGGCGTTCGGCCACGCGCAATCCGCCGCCTCGCGGCGGGTGCGGCTGATCCGGCGCCTCGCCGGGGGCGAGACGGGGCAGGGGACGGTCGAGTACGTCGGCCTGATCCTGCTGGTCTCGCTGCTGATGGTCGGGATGGTCGCGGCGATGAAAGGGTTCAACGGCAAACAGGGAACCGAGCTCGCCGACGTGATCGTCAACAAGATCAAGGAGGCGGTCGACAAGGTCGCGTTCAAATGAGTGGCGGGAGGGGTTGGCGCCGCGTCGGCCCCTCCGTCATCTTCCGAGTAATCGGCAACTCCCGAGGCGTTGTGTGAGAATGCCGGCCCGCTACGGCAGGTAGCGATCGTCACAGACATCGATCCAGGGGAGGCAGGGATGTCGATTTCCAGTCGCACGGCCGCGCTGGTTGCGCTGGTCGCGTTGTTGGCGATCGCCGGCGCGTTCGTCGCCGGCACCGTGGTCGGCGACGACTCGGGTGAAGTCGGCTCGCTGAAGGACGAACTGGCGGGGGTCCAGTTCGAGCTCGATGAAGAAGCGAGCCAGCGGGACGAGGCCGAGGCCGAAGCCGACTCGCTCGACGAAGAAAACGAAAACCTCGCCAACCAGCTCGCCGCCGAGCAGGACCTGAACGGCGAACTGCCGAGCCCCGCGGCGACCGGCGAAGCTCCCGGCGGGGACTACGTGCTCGGCGCCGCCGGCATCGTCGGCGATTTCACGATGGAGCCGAGCCTCGACCTGACCTCGACTACCGACGGAGTCGCCCGCTGGGTCGCAACGATCACCGCCAAGAACAACGGCGCAAACCCGGCTGAACTCTTCTGCGGCGACTCCGGCGCCGAGCTGGTCGACTCGCTGGGGCGCACTTATGACGGCAAGAGCGTGCTCTTTCGCGAAGGCAGCGCCAACTGCGGGGACGCGCTGCAACCCGGGCTGACGATCGACGACTACAAGATGGAATTCAGCCTGCCCGCCGACGGCGAGCCGGCGTTGCTCGAACTGAGCAGCGGCGAATACGGCGAAGGGCCGACCAAGGGCTGGGCGGTCTCAGAATGAGCTCGGAGCCAAGCGGCACGGGCAGCGGCGCGCAGGCAGCGGACCTCGTCGACGCGCTGCGCGGCTACCTGCGCCGCCCTGGCGTCCAGCTCGCGGCTCTGGGCGGCCTGATCGGCGCCGCGGTCGTCCTCGTCGCCGCCTTCCTGATCGCCGTGATCATGCCCGAGAGCTCGCTGGTCGACCTCAGCGACGACGGGTCCATCGGTCTGCTCCGCGAGACCCTCTACCAGGCTTGCGGCACGACGCTGGCGCCATTTGACGTGAACTTCTTCCTCGGCGCGCTGTCGTTGCGCGTCGGCCCGCTGCTGTTCGTCCTGTTCCCGCTCGGGGGCTGCGCGCTCGGCACCTACCTTCTCTCCGGCCGGGTTGCGTCGATGCCTGGCAGGTCGCGGTTGGCGTGGGGAGCGGCCGCGGCGGTGACCTTTGCGGTGGCAATGCTCGTGATCTCCATCCTGGGCGGAACCAGCAGCGACGACAGCGGTGACTTCTCGCCGTCCGAGGGCTCGGTCTTCCTGCTCTCCCTGATCTGGGGGGCGATCGGCGGCGCCGTCGGTTCAGCGCTGGCGATGCGGCGTGACGGAATCGGCTTCGAGCTGACCGGGCGCCCGGGGTTGGTCTGGTCCGTTCTCCGCGCGGCCCTCGTTCCCCTCGTCTTGACGCTGGCAGTGACGACGATCATCGGCACCGGGGTCTGGGTCGTGCAGACGGTCCGCGACGCCAGCGAAGTTCGCGAAGAACGCTCCGTGGCAACCGCCCTGGCCGACGACGTCTTCTTCAGCGGCGACTACGGGTTGCGCTATCTGGCGCTCGGAGCGGGAGCGCGGTTTCACTCCTTCGACGACGCGCTCCTCCGTCCGCTGGCCGTGAAAGGCAGCTTCGAGGACAGCGACGTCGCCAGAGCGACCAAAGCGAATTTCCTGCCGATTCCGATCAGCAGCTCCCACGTGTCGGAGCTGCTCGACACCGAGCACTCGGACTCGCCGAATCCCGGCTTCACGATCTTCGGCTACGGCGACGTCCTGCCGACCTGGTTCTACGCCCCGCTGCTGCTGATCCTCCTGGTCGTCCCCGCCTTCTTCGCGCTCAGCGGCGGCTTCGGGATCACGCGTCTCGTCGCTGCTCGAACGCCCGGCCTCGGCGCCGCTTGGGGTGCCTTGGTCGGCCCGATCTGGGCCCTGGCGACCGGCCTCCTCAACCTCCTCACCCAAGACCTTCTCTTCGGCCAGATCAGCGGCGACGGCTTCTTCGCGATCGTGCTCCTGGCCGGCGCCGCACTGGGGGCGCTGGGGGGTCTCGCGGCGGCACAGCAGGGAGGCGGCGAGCAACCCCCCGCGGGGGCCGCCACCTGAAGGAATCGCCCGCCTTCCTGCTCGATCCCGACGGCCACAATGTCGAGGCTGTCTGGCACGCCCCGGCGGGCGAGGACGCCGCGGTCAAGTAGGGGAGTAGTCGCGGGCGCGCCCGGCGAGGCCGAGGCCTAGAGGTCGTGGTCGGTGAGGGGCGTGGCGCCGTCGGCGCTCACCGCGTAGACGTGCTCGACCCGGACGCCGCTTGCCGGCCCGTAGAGGCCGGGCTCGAGGGCGACGACCATCCCGGCCTCGATCCGGTCTCGTCCGCCGGCGACGATGCGGGGCAGCTCGTGCGGGCTGGCGCCGAGACCGTGTCCGAGGTGGTGGGGAGGGTCGGTGCCGAGCTCCGCGAGCATGCCGGAATAGACGTCTGCGGCGAGGGCGCCGGGGCGGAGCAGTGCGGCGCCCGCCTGCAGCGACCTCCTCGCCCGGTCGTGCGCGTCCCGCAGCTCGCGCGGGGCGTTGGCGGGGATCAGGGTCGCGCAGGAGTCGCCCCACCAGCCGTCGATCCGCGGGGCAAGGTCGCAGAGCAGCGGCTCGCCCGGGCCCAGCTCGGCGAGCCCCGGCGGGGCGCCGACCAGCGAGGTCCGCGTCCCAGCCATCAGATCGCAGATCAGCGGGCAGGCCTCCCCGGCGACGGCGCGGATCTCCGCCTCGGCGTGGGCCAGCAGGTCGAGCTCCGTCGCCCCGGCCAGGGCGGCCGCGCGGACGGCGCGCTGGCCCCGCGACGCCGCCAGGCAGGCGCGCCGGATCGCCTCCACCTCGTCGGGACGCTTGACGGCCCGCGCCTCGAGCAAGCGGCGGTCGAGATCGACGCTCGGCGACCCGAGCCGGGCGACGATGCCCGCCGCTCGCGATCCGTCGACCGCGATCCGGCCCGCTCCCGGCAACTCGGTCCGCAGTCGGTCCAGCAACAGCTCGTCGGCGGCCGGCGGATCGACCGCGCCCGTCGCTGCCTCCGGCGCCACGAAGACGGGATCGCCGCCGGTCCTGACGAGGGCCACCGGAGCGGCGGCCCAGGGGACCAGTTCGGCATCGGCGGGCTGGGAGGGGCCGCCGAGCCAGCGCACGTTCTCGGCCCGCGCCGCCAGCAGGACGTCCGCTCCGGCCCCGCGCAGGAGCGCGTCGATCAAACGCTCACCGACGCCCGCGCGAGGACGCCGCCGTCGACCGCCAGGTGCGCTCCGGTCACGTACGAGGCGTCGTCGGAGAGCAGCCAGAGGGCCGCCCGCGCCGGCTCCTCGGGAGTCGCGAGACGACCGATCGGCACCTCGGCCGAGACCCGGGCCCGCATCGCCGGCACCTCCTCCGGGTCGACGCTGGCCCACATCAGCTCGGTCTCGGTCGGCCCCGGCATCAGGCCGTTGACCCGGATCCCGCGATCGGAATACTCGACGGCGAGGCTGCGGACCAGGGCACTGACGCCGCCCTTGGCGGCGCTGTAGGCGGCGGTTCCGCCCGGCAGGCCGACGACCGCCGCCGGCGAAGAGACGCAGACGATCGCACCCGGCGTTTCCTGCGCGAGGAAGCGACGAATTGCCGCCCGGCAGCAGATGAAGGTGCCCGCAGGTCGACGTCCGAACACCCGCTCCCAGGCCTCTTCAGGAAGCTGCTCCGACGGCCCGCCGAGGTCGAGTCCGGCGGCGCAGATCAGGCCGGAGAGTCCCGGCCCGGCCTCGCCCAGGGCTGCGAAGCAGGCGTCGACCGCGCTGCTGTCGGTAACGTCGAGCTCGGTTGGCACGGCCGCCGGGGCGCCGGTCCCGAGGCACTGCTCGGCGACCGTTGCGATCGCTTCCGAGTCGCGGTCGAGCAGGACCACCGATTCGCCCGCGGCCGCGGCGAGGAGGGCGCTCGCGCGGCCGATCCCGTGCGCCGCCCCCGTAATCGCCAACAGGCCGTTCATTCGGCGCGCTGCAGGTGCTCGACCATCGCGTCGAGATGGCGGCGCATCCGGTCCACCGCCAGATCCTCGTCGCGGGCTTCGAGCGCCTCGAGGATGCCGCGGTGCTCGGCCATCTCCCACTCGCGGTAGCCCGGTAGGCGCTCCAGTCCCGGGCCGCGGGCCTCGAGTGAGCCGGAGAGCAGCCCGACCATCTCCTGCAGGACCTGGTTGTGTGAGGCGACCGCGATCAGGACGTGAAAGCGGGCCGAGAGGGGGGCCAACGGCGCGTCGGAGCCGAGCGCCTCGCCGGCCGCGGCGAGGACCGCGCGGAGGTCGCCGAGCTCTTCGTCGGTGGCGCGCCGCGCCGCCAGCTGGACGGTCCTCAGCTCGATCGTCTCCCGCGCCTCGAGCAGATCGGTCGAAGCGCCCCTGCTCAGCGCGCGCTCGAGTTTGTCGGCGCCGATGTTGTCCGGGAGGCCGACGACGAAGGCGCCCTGTCCCTGGCGGACCTCGACCACGTTCATCAGGGCCAGCCCGTTGAGCGCCTCGCGGACCGAGGAGCGGCCGACCCCGAGCTGCTCCATCAGCTCCCGCTCGGAGGGGAGCTTGCTGCCGGGCTCGAGCGGCTGCGTGCGGATCAGCTCGAGGATCCGCTCGGCGACGAGGCGGGCCAGCGGCTGGCGCTCGACCGGCGGCAGCGGTGCCGCCGGGACCGGGTTCGCGGCGCGGGGGCGGGGCGGCATGGTGGCTACGATAGCCACGGCTCGGGCGCCTTCGGCAGGCTCGACCAGACGTCGAGATCGTGGCCGGGGACGATCAGCGCGTCCTCGAGCCGGGCCAGCTCGCGCAGGGCGCGGTAGGAGCGGGTGATCGCGTGGGGGTCCCAGAGGGTCGCCGGGATCAGGTTCTCGTCGAGGTTGCGCCGCAGGTAGACGGCGTCCTGGGCGAGGACGACGGTGCGGGCGGGATCGCGCCAGCGCAGTACCAGCGACTGGTGCCCGGCGGTGTGGCCGGGGGTTGGGAGCAGGGTCGCGGCGCCGTCCCCGAAGACGTCGTGGGCGTCGTCCAATTCCTCCCAGCGCACCGGCAGGTCGAAGTCGCTGCGCTCGTAGTTGTCGCGGGCGAAGGGCTCCGGCCAGTGGGCGCCGCGCAGCTCGGCTTCCTGGCAGAGGAAGGTCGCGTGCGCGAAGAAGACGTTGCCGCCGGCGTGGTCGTAGTGGAGGTGGGAGTTGGCGACCAGGTCGACGTCCTCGGGCCTCAGCCCGACGGCGGCGAGGCGGGCCGGGGCGAGGTCCTCCTCGCTCACCCGCGAGGAGAAGCGGACGCTCGGCGGGTACTCCCCCGGGTCGCGCACGGCCCGGGGGTTGGCGCCGGTGTCGAACATCAGCCTGCCCTGCGGATGCTCGATCAGGAAGTACTGGAAGGGGATCGTCCGCGGCACCCCGAGATCGGTGCCGAGCAGGAACATCGAGGTGTCCGCGGACTCCTCCCCGCCGTGCAGGGCGTAGACCTTCATCCGCATCAGTGCCCGCTCGCCCCCGCGCCCATTTCGACGCGGGCCGCGGCCAGGGCATCCGGTCGTTTGCTGCGCAGCCACGCGGTCAGGCCGAGGCCGATCAGCATCCAGGCGCCGGCCGCCGGGAAGGCGTACCGGATCGGGGTCGGTGGCAGTGGGTGCACCAGCGAGCGGAAGGCGAAGAAGATGATGACGCTGGCGATGAGCGGGAACACGACGTGGAGGATGACGTTGAATTCGCCCCGGTGGTAGCGCAGGTAGTAGACCGGCAGCGCCACCTGGGCGGCGAAGTAGAGGAGGAGCACGGCGACGGTCAGGGTCGTCCCGAGCAGGGCGAAGGCTTCCACCGGGTTGCCGAAGATCGCCCCCAGGCCCATCGCCAGGATGACGCTGATCACCAGCTGCAGGTGCACGGCGTTGGCCGGGGTCTTGCGAACGGGGTGCAGCTCGGCCAGCTTGGCGGGGGCGAGGCCGAGGCGGCCGAGCGCGAACAGGTAGCGGGAGCCGAACAGCATCCCGGCCATGCCGCCGGCCAGGGCACTGTTCAGGATCGCCAGCGCGAGGATCGCCCAGAGCGGGTTCCAGAGGTCGCTGGCGAGCGTGTCGAACGGGTTTTCCGTGGTGGCGAAGACGGTGGCGTCGTTGGCGAACCCGGTCAGTCCCGCCCAGGCGAGGAAGGTGTAGAGGACGCCCAGGATCAGCACCGAGGCGATCACGGCGCGGCCGACCGAACGCCGCGGCTGTTCGGCCTCCTCGGCGAGGTTGGCGACGCCCTCGAAGCCGGCGAAGGAGAGGAAGGCGAAGATCAGGCCGAGCCAGACGCCGTTCCAGCCGGTGTCGCCGACCGTGAACGGCTTCAGTGAGATGTCACCGCCGTGGTCGATCATCGTCCCGACGCCGATCAGGATCAGGATCGCGACCTCGATCGTGCCGGCGACGATGAGGAACTTGATCGAGCGTTTCACCCCCGCGAAGGAGAACCACCAGACGATCGCGAGGAAGAGCAGCTCCCAGACCCACCATTCGATGTTGACGCCGATCAGGCGATCGACGTAGCCGGGCATCAGGTTGGCCATGATCATCGTCGGCACAGCGGGGAACAGCAGCCCGTAGAGGACCGCGGCCCAGCCGGTCAGGAACCCGACCTCGCTGCCGAGGCCGTGGCTGACGTAGGTGAAGAACCCGCCCGCCGAGGGGATGTGCTTGGCGAACTGGGCGACGGTCATCGCGACGAGGAGGACGGTGACCGTGCCGATCACCATCGAGAGCGGGAAGCCGAGGGCCGCGAGGCCGACGCCGGCGGCGAAGTTGAGCGCGACGGTCACCGCCGGCCCGGCACCGACCACCCCCTGGTAGATCAGCTGCCAGAGGCGGACTACGCCGTGGGCCAGCTCGGTCGGCTGTCCGGCGGTCTGCGGCGGTGGGTCGGTGATGGTGGCCATTTTTCAGCTTCTCCTTTGCGACGGACTGTTCGCCAGGCGGCGACGTGAGACAGTTCAGATGAGTCTGCACACATAACAGGCCATCTGTCAAGTAGAAAACTCATCTGATAAGCTGGCGGCGTGGTCGAGAAGCCGCTCAGCCCGCTGCTCGGAAGCACCTCTGTCTGGCTTCACGCGGCGGCTTTCGAGGGTGCTCCCGCCACCCCCCGTCTTTCGCTCGGGGAGGCCGGGACGCCGCTGCTGCCGGCCCCGGGACTGGCCCGCGAGCTGGGGTTGGAAGAGGTCTGGCTGAAGGACGAGTCGGCGACCTCGATCGGGACCTTCAAGGCGCGCGGGATGGCTTTCAGCGTCTCGGCCCGAGCCGGCGAGCTGCCGCCGGCGTTCGTCGTCGCCAGTCCTGGCAACGCCGGGATCGCGGCGGCCTCCTATGCGGCCCTGGTCGCTCGCCCCTGCGTGGTCCTCACCGCGGCCGAAACGGCTCCGCACCGGCTCGCGGCGATTCGCGCCGCCGGCGGGATCGTGGTCCGGGTCGACGGCGACAGCGGCGTCGCCAGCTCCCTCGCGGACACCTGTGTCGCCGAGGTCGGCTGGGGTGATCTGACGACCTCGGCGCATCGGGACCACTGGCACCACGCCGGCGCGATGACGATCGCCTGGGAGATCGAAGCGGACCTTCCGGCCGACGGCCGCGACCTTGTAGTCGTCGCCTGCGTCGGCGGCGGCAATCTGCTGGCTGGTCTCTACGACGGCTTCAACGCCGGGGCCGGGGCAATGCCCAGGTTTCTGGCCGCCCAGGCCGCCGGCTGCGCGCCGGTGGTGCAGGCCCTACAGGAGGGACGGCCGCAACCGGTTCCCTGGACCGAGCCGCGGACGGTGGCACTCTCGATCGCTGACCCGGTGCCACTCGACGGCGCCGAGGCGATCTCTGCCGCGGGTCAGAGCGGCGGCTGGGGTGCGGCCATCGACGACACCCGCCTCCTCGCCGAGGTCGAGTTGCTGCGGGAGCTGACCGGAATCGACGCCGACGAGTCGGTGGGGGCGGCAATCGCCGCGGTTCGGGACTCGCGGGAGCGGATCGGCGACGCGAGGGTCGTGATCGTCGTCGGCGCCCGGCGTATTGCCGCCGCCCCCGGGCAGCCGGTTCCCGATTCGCGCCGGTGGCGAGCCTCGAGCAACTGCTGGCGCAGGTCGGGGAGATCGGGGGGTGACCGCGCGCCGCCTGATCGACGCGGGTCGGGTTCGTTCGCGCCGGCGGCGATCGGCGGCGGCCTGTTGTTCCTGGCCGGCCAGGTCGGCGCCGACGAGAACGGTGGAGGTTAGGGCGAGCCGCTGGAGATCCAGGTCGAACGGGCGATCGGACGTCTGCTCGGGGTCCTGGAGCGGTCCGGCGCCCGCCCCGAGTCCCTGCTCAAGGTCCACTGCTACCTCGCCGACCGGGCGGACTTCGATCGCTTCGACGCTGTCTACCGTCGGCTCCTGGCGCCCCCGCGACCGCCGCGGACGACCGTCGAGGCGCCGCTCGCGCACGGTTGGCGCTTCGAGGTCGACGCGATCGCGGTGGCCCCGGATGACCGTCCTCGCGGCAGGCGAGCCGCTGCTCGCGCTGCGCCCGACCGACGGCGGGTATCGGGCCTTCCTGGCAGGCGCGGAGACGAACGTCGCGGTCGGGCTGCGGCGGCTGAGGTGGACGTCACCCTGATTGGACGGGTCGGCGCCGACAGCCCGGCCGTCGGATCCGCGCCTGCTCGAGGCCGCAGACGTCGACTGTCTGCTGAGCACCGACCCTGGCGCCGCGACGGGGTCTTCATCAAGACGCTCGACCCGGCGGGAGAGGTGTCGCGCACCTATTACCGGGCGGACTCGGCGCGGGCTCGACGCTCGAGCCCACCGATCTTCCGCGGTGGCGCTCGACGCCGCGGTCGTCTCGGGCCTCACCACCCTGTTGGGCGAGGGTCCCGCGGCGACCGCCGCCGAGCTTCTCTCACGTGCCAAGGAGGCGGCGTGCCGGGGGTCCTCGATCTCAACCTGCGGCCGGGCCTGCCGGGATCGGCGCTGGCACCGCGGCACGTCGGCGAGCTGGTCGCGCTCGCCTCGTTGGTGATCGGCGGCCGGGACGAGTGGCAGCGATTGCTCGGGTCGGATTCCGGCTCCACGGCGCGGCTGGCCGAGGAGGCCGTCGCCGCCTGTCCCGATACCCAGGTCGTCGTCCGCGATCAGTCGGCAGCGGCGACGGCCGGGCCGTGGGGGAGAGCTGCGGCCGAGTTCGAGGTCGTCCCGGTCAGGGACCCGAGCGGGGCTGGGGACGCCTTCGCGGCGGGCCTGCTGGCGGGCTTGCTGGGCGGGCGCTCGCCACTGGACTCGCTGGAGCTCGGCGGTCGCTGCGGGCGCCTGCAGGTCGGGACCGAAGGCGACTGCGACTGGCGCCTGGAGGCGGCGGGCGAGACGCCGGAAGACCGGCCGTGAGCAACGCGATCGAGCGGATCAGGCGGGGGCGGGTCGTCGCCGTGCTGCGACGGGCGGCGAATGTCGACCGCATCGCCGACCAGCTGGTGGCGGGCGGCATCGACCTGATCGAGGTGACGATGGACGACCCCGGAGCTACCGCCGAGATCGAGCGCTTGCGGGCTCGCGGCGACGTGCTGCCGCTCGCCGGCACGGTTCGCAGCGCCGCCCAGGTGGATCTGGCCGTCGACGCCGGGGCGCAGGCCTGCGTGGCGCCGACGACCGTCCCCGAGACGATCGACCGCTGCCTCGATCGCGGTGTTCCCTGCATCCCCGGAGCTCTGACTCCGACCGAGATCGAGGCCGCCCACGCCCGTGGAGCGGCGATCGTCAAGCTCTTTCCCGCTTCGCTCGGCGGCCCGCGCTACCTGCGCGAGGTCCTGGCTCCGCTGCCCGAGGTGCCGATCATGGTCAGCGGCGGCGTCGGCGTCGGCGAGGTCGCGACCTACCTCGATGCGGGGGCGGTCGCGGTCGCGGTCGGCTCGCCGATCCTCGCCGCCGAGGACGTATCCGGTCTGGCGCGGGAGCTGCGGCGGGCCGCGGACGGCCAGGGGCCCTGATACCGGCACGGCCCAGGGCGTGAAAGACTCGCCGCGATGCCAGCCTCCCGTAGCTACGACCGCGCCCCGGCCGACATCCGGCCGGTCACCATCGACCCCGGCTTCGTCGAAAGCGCCGCCGGCTCGTGCCTGATCTCGGTTGGGAAAACGCGGGTGATCTGCACCGCCTCGGTCAACGAGACGGTGCCGCGCTGGATGCAGGGACGCGGCAGCGGCTGGGTCACCGCCGAGTACGCGATGCTGCCGGCCTCGACCGGGGACCGCAAGCAGCGCGACATCTCGAAGGGCAAGCAGGACGGGCGCGGGGTCGAGATCCAGCGCCTGATCGGCCGCTCGCTGCGCGTGGTCGTCGACTTCAAGGCGCTCGGCGAACGCAGCGTCTACGTCGATTGCGACGTGCTCGAAGCCGACGGCGGCACCCGCTGCGCCTCGATCACCGGCGGCTACGTGGCGCTGCGCCAGGCCTTCCAGCGCCTGCTCGACAAGAAAGCGATCGAGACGATGCCGCTGACCGGCTCGATCGCCGCGATCAGCGTCGGCATGGTCGACGGCCGCGCCCTCTGCGACCTCGACTACGTCGAGGACTCCACCGCCGAGGTCGACGCCAACGTCGTCATGACCGGCGACGGCGGCCTCGTCGAGGTGCAGGCGACGGCGGAGCGGACGCCGCTCTCGCGCGCCTCGCTGGACGAGTTGCTGGCGCTGGCGGAGGGTGGCATCTCCCGCCTGCGGGAGGTGCAGGAGAGAGTCGAGTGATCCTGGCGACCGGCAACCGCCACAAGGTCGCCGAGATGCGCGAACTGCTGCCCGGCCTGGATTTGGAGCCGCTGCCGGCGGGCTTCGAGATGCCGCCCGAGGACGGCGACAGCTTCGAGGCCAACGCCATGATCAAGGCCCGCGCCGCGCACGCCGCCTGCCCGGCGAGGCGGTGCTCGCCGACGATTCCGGGATCGAGGCCGAGGACCTGGGCGGGGCGCCGGGGATCTACTCCGCCCGCTACGCCGGCGTCGGCGTCGGCGACCAGGTCAACCTCGCCAAGCTCCTGCGCGAAGTCGACGCCGCCGGCGGCGACCGGCGCGCCGCCTACGTCTGCGTCCTGGCGCTGATCGACCCCGACGGCGAGAGCACGTCTTCGAGGCCCGCTGCGAGGGTCGGCTGCTGCGCGAGGGGCGGGGCAGCGGCGGCTTCGGCTACGACCCCGCCTTCGTCCCCGACGACCTCGCCCCCGGCGACGAACGGACGATGTCGGAGATAACCCCCGCCGAGAAGAACGCGATCAGCCACCGCGGCCGCGCCGCGCGGATGCTGGCCGCGCACCTGGGGATGAACACCGAGGTCTGACGGATGTTCAACACCAAACGCGGAGCCGCCGGCCTCTCGATCGCGTCGAACGCGATCCTGATCGCGATCAAGCTGGCGGCGGGCGCGCTCACCGGCTCGATCGCGATCATCACCGAGGCGGTCCACTCGCTGATCGACCTGGTCGCCTCGGTCATCGCCTACTTCTCGATCCGCGCCGCCGACGAGCCGGCCGACGCCGAGCATCCCTACGGCCACGAGAAGGTCGAAAACCTGGCCGCGGCGATCGAGGGGATGCTGATCCTGGTCGGCGCCGGGGTGATCGTCTACGAGGCGACCCACCAGCTCGTCGTCGGTTCCTCGGTCGAGCGGCTCGGGATCGGCATCGCCGTGATGGCCTTCTCGGTCGTCGCCAACCTCGGCGTCTCCAGCGTCCTCTCGCGGCAGGCGAAGGCGACCGAATCGCAGGCGCTGGAGGGCGACGCGGCGCACCTGCGGACCGACGCGATGACCTCGGCCGGCGTCCTCTTCGGCCTCGCCCTGGTCCAGATCACCGGCGACGCCGCCTTCGACCCGATCACGGCGCTGGTCGTCGCCGTGGCGATCGTCTGGGCCGGGTTCCGGATCCTGCGCCGCTCCTCGGCGGTCCTGGTCGACGAAGCGCTGCCGGACGCCGAGATGGACCGGATCGAGGCGGCGATCGCCGCCGCCCGCACCCCCGAGGTCGCCGGGTACCACAAGCTGCGCGCCCGCCGCGCCGGCAGCCGCCGCCACATCGACCTCCACGTCCAGTACCGCTCCGGCACCAGCCTCGAGCGCGCCCACGAGCTCGCCCACCGGATGCGCGCCGAGATCGAGCCCGAGATCCCCCAGTGCCGAGGTCCTGATCCACGTCGAGCCCGAGACCTCGCTCCGTGACGACGCGGGCGGCGGTCCTTCCGCGCCGGTGTAGCGGAGGTAGGTCGGCTCAGGGCGGGGGCGGCAGGTTCGACCGCGCGGCCCAGGCCCCGTCCGCGCGACCACGGTGACTCGTGTAGCCGGTGTAGCCGCTGAATCGGCGAAGAGGACTGCGGCGATCGCGCAGATCGCCGACGACGGTGATCCAGGAGGCTCGGGCGAGCGGACACGGGGCCGGTATTTTCACCTAGGAGATTGTGCGAGGCAGACGCCGCCAGGCCGACATCAGGGTGATCGTGTAGCCGGTGTAGCGCAGGCGAACGCGGGATCGCGCAGATGCGCGCAGGCCAGGCCGTGATCCAGGAAGCTCGTGCCAGGTCATCGCTCGCTATTTTCCTCTAAGTGTCCGACGCCGCGCCACCGCGCTCGCCCCGGCGACTCCGCGCAGGCGGCGCTGGCCTTCCTGACCGAGATGTCGCCCGACCTGCGCGGCGCCGCGATCCTCGCCGGCGACGGAGCTCGCCGCCGCCGACCGAGCGTTGGCGCGAGGACGTCGCGGCGCTGTTCGAGATCGCCGACGCCGCCGGCGGCGAGCCGGTCGAGCAGGTCCACGTCGCGACCGAGCAGGGCGAGGTCTTCGCCCTTCGCCACGCCGGCCTGGCCGCGGTCGCCGTCACCGAGCGCTTCGCGCTCGCCTCGCTGCTCTTCTTCGACATGCGCTCGACCCTGCGCGACCTCGCCGAGGGGAGGTGGAGCGGATGACGCCGCCGAAGCCGCACCGGATCCTGCTCGACCGCGTCTCCGGCTACGCCGACGAGGCCGCCGCCTACATGCGCCGCCGCCGCGTCGCCCGCCGTCCCTTCGCCCGGCTCTACTACGCGAGCGGCCGCAGCGCCGACCACGCCCACGACTCCGACTCCGGCGCCGAGCTGTTCGTCGCCGCCGGGCGCCTGATCGAGGTCGCCGGCAGACGGCGGCAGAAGCCATGAGCGAGCTGCTCGACCCGGCTGTCGCCGAGCGCGTCCTCGCCCGCGCCCTCGCCAACGGCGGCCGCTTCGCCGAGGTCTTCGCCGAACGCCGCCAGGGGCTCACGATGGCGATCGACGAGTCGCGGATCGAGTCGGTCCAGTCCGGGGCCGAGGAGGGCGCCGGGGTGCGGGTGATCGAGGGCGGCACCACCTACTTCGCCCACGTCGACGGGCTCGACCCGGCCGACCTCGAACGCGCCGCCGACGAAGCCGCCTCGGCGCTGCGCGGCGAGCGCGCCGAGCCGCGGCGCTGCGGGCGCGCGGCGACGACGCCGCTGCCGATCGAGGTCCGCCCCGAGGACGTCCCCGCCGAGCGCAAGGCGGAGCTGCTGCGCGAGCTCGACCAGCGGGGCCGCGGCAAGGGCGCCGAGATCACCCAGTTCACCGCCTCCTACGCGCGAGGCCCGGCGCCAGGTCGCCGTCGCCAACTCCGACGGCCTGCTCAGCGGCGACGATCGCACCCGGACCCGGATCGGCGCCCAGGCCGTCGCCCGCCGCGGCGACGCGGTCGAGACCGGCGCCGAGACGCTCGGCGCCCACCGCGGCTTCGAGCTGCTCGAAGACGATCCCGGCCAGATCGCCGAGCAGGCGGCGCGCAAGGCGCTGACCCTGCTCGACGCCGGCCCCGCCCCGTCGGGCTCGATGCCGGTCGTCGTCGGCGGCGGCTTCGGCGGCGTCCTCTTCCACGAGATGACCGGCCACGGGCTCGAGGCCGACCACATCCAGAAGGGCGCCAGCGTCTACGTCGGCAAGCTCGGCGAGCAGGTCGCCCAGCCGCTGCTGAACGCCTACGACGACGGCCGCCTGCCGAGCGAGTGGGGCAGCGACGCGATCGACGACGAGGGGGCGCCGACGCAGAAGACGCAGGTGATCGAGGACGGCCGCCTGGTCGCCTACCTCTACGACCGCCTGACGCGCCGAGCGCGACGGCGTCGCCTCGACCGGCAACGGCCGCCGCGAGAGCTTCCGCCACCTGCCGATCCCGCGCATGACCAACACCTACATCGCCCCCGGCGACGCCGACCCCGGAGGAGATGATCGCCGAGGTCGAGCGCGGCTTCTACGCCGTCTCCTTCGCCGGCGGCCAGGTCGACCCGGCGACCGGCGACTTCGTCTTCGGCGTCTCCGAGGGCTACCTGATCGAGGGCGGCAAGGTGACCCGGCCCTGCCGCGGCGCGACCCTGATCGGCAACTGCCTCGAGGCGCTGGCGGCGATCGACGCGGTCGGCGACGACTTCTGGATGAAGACCGGGATCTGCGGCAAGGGCGGCCAGAAAGTGCCGGTCGGGACCGGCCAGGGCCACGTCCGGATCGGGGCGATGACGGTCGGCGGGACCGAGCTGTGAGCGACGCTGAGCGCGAGCTGCGCCGCGCGCGCGCGGTCGAGGCGGCGCTCGGCGGCCGGCGCCGGCGACGCCGAGGCCTACGCCCGAGCGACAGCGGCCGCGAGGTCCGCGTCCACGGCGGCGAGGTCGAGAGCCTGACCGCGGCGACCCAGCGCGGGATCGGCGTCCGCGCCTGGATCGGCGACCGGGTCGGCTACGCCTACGGCACCGACCTCTCCGCCGCCGGGGTCGCGGCGATCGCCGCCCGCGCCGCCGAGGCGGCGCGCGTCGCCGACGAGGACGAGTTCGCGGCGCCGCCCGGCGCCGGCCGAGGTCGAGGCCGCTCGCCGGGCCTCAGCGATCCCTCGCTCGCCGACTGGACGCCGGCCGCGGGTCGCCGATCTGGCGCTGGCGGTCGAGCGCACCGCGCTCGCGGCCGACCCGCGGATCGCCGGCGTCGAGCAGGCGGTCTACGCCGACTCCGCCGAGCGGGTCGCGATCGCCTCCTCGGCCGGCGGTCGACGGCGAGTACGAGACCTCGAGCTGCTACGCCTACCTGCAGGCGCTGGCCGAGGGCGAGGGCGGCCGCGAGACCGGGCTCGGCTTCGGCCTCGGCCGCGGCCCGGCGGGCCTCGACCCGGCGGCGATCGGCGCGCGAGGGCGCCGAGCGCGCGCTCGGCGATGATCGGCGCCGCCAAGCCCGCCTCGCGCTCCTGCCCGGTCGTCCTCGACCCGACCGTCGCCGCCAGCTTCGCCGGCCTGATCGGCGGCGCCCTCGGCGCCGACGCCGTCCAGCGCGGCCGCTCGCCGCTTCGCCGACCGCCTCGGCGAGGAGCTGGCCAGCGAGGCCTTCGTCCTCCACGACGACGGCCGCGACCCCGAGGGCTCCGCCTCGGCGCCGTTCGACGGCGAGGGAGTGCCGCGGCGGCGCACGGCGCTGATCGAGGCCGGGCGCCTGCGGACCTACCTCTACGACACCTACACCGCCAACCGCGAGCGGCGCGCGCCTCGACCGGCAACGCCGGCGCGCTCCGGCTACCGCTCGCTGCCGGCGGTCTCGGCCTCCAACCTGATCGTCGCCCCCGGCGCGCTCGAGCTTCGAGCGAGCTCCTGGCCGAGGCCGGGGAGGGCGTCTACGTCACCGACGTCGCCGGCCTGCACTCCGGCGTCAACCCGGTCACCGGCGTCTTCTCGGTCGGCGCCTCGGGCCGCGCGATCCGCGGCGGCGAGCTGGCCGAGCCGCTGCGCGAGTTCACGATCGCCAGCGACCTGGTCTCGATGCTGCGGCGCGGTCGCAGCGGCCGGCGCGGAGGCCCGCTGGGTGCCCTTCGGCGGCTCGGTCAGCACCCCGCCGCTGCTGATCGGCGAGATGACGGTCAGCGGTTCCTGAGCGGCTCAGTGCCGCAGGCTGCGTTACGCCGTGCCCGCTGTTAGATTGCGCCCGATCTTCAACCCCCGAGGAGGAGCCTCGACGTGACCAAGGCTGAGTTTCTGGACCAACTGGCAGGCGACGAGCGGCTGGGCAGCAAGAAAGCCGCGAGCGACGCGGTCGACGCTGTGCTCGACGCGATCACCGACACGCTGAGCGCCGGCGGCGAGGTCAGCTTCACCGGCTTCGGCAAATTCCACGTCGCCGAGCGCGGCCCGCGCCAGGGCGTCAACCCCCGCACCGGCGAGCGGATCACGATCCCGGGCGGCAAAGTGCCCCGCTTCTCCGCCGGCTCGGCGCTGAAGACCAAGGTCAAGGGCGGCTGATTCGCCTGACGCCCTTCGCGGATCGGCTTGCGGCGCTCGTCGAAGAGCGCCGCAGCCAGATCTGCCTCGGCCTCGACCCCGATCCGGCGAAGCTGGCCGGGGCGGGGCCGAGGCCGCGCGGCCGCGGCGCCCCCGCCGAGCTGGCGGCCGCCGCGGTCGTCGCCCACTGCCGTGCGCTGATCGAGCGCGCCGGTCCCGCCTGCGTCGCGGTCAAGCCGCAGCTCGCCTGCTTCGAGCGCCTCGGCGCGCCTGGCTGGGCGGCCCTGGCGGAGGTCTGCGCGGCGGCCCGCGAAGCCGGCCTGCTCGTCGATCGCCGACGGCAAGCGCGGCGACGTCCCGGTCACCGCCGCCGCCTACGCGCAGGCGCTGGTCGGCGCGACGCCGACGCCCTGGGGCGCGGTCTCCGGCCTCGGCGCCGACGCCTTCACCGCCAATCCGCTGCTCGGCCGCGATGCGCTCGAGCCGCTGGTCGACGCCGCGGCCGAGGCGGGGCGCCGGCGTCTTCGCCCTGGTCCGGACCAGCAACCCCGGCGCCGCCGACGTCGAGGACCTGCCGGCGCCCGACGCGCCCCTGCACGAGCGCCTCGCCGGGATCGTCGACGAGCTCGCCGAGCGCCTGCTCGGGCGCCTGCGGGCTCAGCGGCGATGGGGGCGGTCGTCGGCGCCACCGAGCCGCGAGCACATCGGCCGCCTGCGCGAGCTGATGCCGCGCTCGATCTTCCTCATCCCTGGGGTCGGCGCCCAGGGCGGCCAGCCGGAGCTGCTGGGCGCCGCCTTCGCGCGCCGGCCGCGCCTCGGCGCTGGTCGCCGCCTCGCGCGGGATCGCCGCCGATCCCGATCCCGCCGCCGCGGCCGAGCGCCTGCGCGCGGCGGTCTGGGAGATCTCGACCGCCTGAAGACGCCCGTACGCGACTATACGATCAGCCCGCCCCAACCGATCCGCCCCTCCCCAGTCCAATGGAAAAACGCACCAGCGCCTTCGCCCGCATCCTCGCCGCCCTCGCCTCTGGTCGCGGCGCTATCGTCGTCGTGGTCGTCGTGATCGCCGGCTGCGCTCGGCGACTCCGGCCGACTCGACGCAAGCGGCACGGCACCACGCGCAGCAGCGCACAAGAAGCAGCCGGACGAAGGCCGAAGACCTACGTGGTGCAAGACGCGGCGACACCCTGACCTCGATCGCGCACAAGACCGGCGTCCCGGTCGCCGAACATCCAGGCGCTGAACCCCGAAGTCGATCCCCAGATCCTGATCGCCGGCGAAACGCTGAAGCTCGTGAGCGCCGCGCCGCCGCGGCGCCGCTGCTGCTCGCGGCGCTGGTCTGCGCTGCTGCTGCCCGCGGCCGCCTCGGCCCAGCCGCAGAAGCCACGGTCGCCCGAGCAGCCGGGCCGACGACGGCCGCGCGGCCGTGGGCGCTGATCGACGCCCGCACCGGCGACGTTCTCGCCTCCCACGCCGGCGCCGAGCGCTGCCGATCGCCAGCACGACGAAGCTGATGACCGCCTATGTGGCGATGAAGGAGATGCCGCTGGGCAAGATCGTCCGCGCCCAGCCCTACGAGGCCGAATACGGCGAGTCGCTGCTGGGCCTGCGCGCCGGGCGAGCGGATCAGCGTCCGCGACCTCATCTACGGCCTGATCCTGCGCAGCGGCAACGACGCCGCCCACACGCTGGCGATCGCCGCCGCCGGCTCCGAACGCGCGCTTCGTCGCCGAGATGAACCGCTACGCCGCCGCCCTCGGGCTCTCGCCGACACCCACTACGCCAACCCGATCGGGCTCGACGAGAGGGCAACTACTCCAGCGCCTTCGACCTGGCGACGCTGACCCGGCGCCTGCTGCGCGATCCCGGCCTTCGCCAAGATCGCCGACTCGCGCACGCGCGTTGCTGCGCAGCGTCCACCCGCCGCGGCGGATCGCGACGATCAACGAGCTGCTGCTGATGGCGCCCTGGGTGACCGGGGTGAAGACCGGCCACACCTTCGGCGCCCTCTACGTCCTCGTCGGCTCCGGCCGCCGCGACGGGGTCGAGCCTGATCTCGGCCGTGGTCGGCGCCCGGACCGACGAAGACCGCTTCGACGACAACCTCGCCCTGCTCGAATACGGGTTCTCGCAGTACCGGCGGCGGCTGCCGGTCAAGCGCGGGCCAGGACCTCGCCGAACCCGGATCCGCTACTCCGGCGGGCAGTTGCCGCTGCGGGCCGCACACTCGCGTCCAGGTCGGGGTCCGCAAGGGCGAGGAAGCTCGACGTGCGGGTGCGGGCGCCCGGGGAGATCGAGGGCCCGATCCAGCGCGGCGAGCGGCTCGGCACAGCCACGGTCTTCGTCGAGGGACGACGGGTCGGGACGGTGCCGCTGCGCGCCGGGCGGGCGATCCCCAAGGCCGGCTTCTTCGACCGCGCCCGCGCCACCGTCGCCGACAACTTGATCCCTATCGCTGATCGTGGCGTTCGTGATACTCATGGCAGCGGTGCTGCTCCTGTTGCGCCGGCGCACCCGCGGAAACGACCTTTAGGAGTGAACGGGGTGAAGGGGAAGTGATCCTCACGGTGACCTTGAACGCGGCGATAGACCGCACCGTCGCGGTGCCGAATTTCCGCCTCGGGCGCCGCCACCGCGCAGTGGAGAGCCGCACCGTCGCCGGCGGCAAGGGGATCAACGTCGCCCGCGCCCTCAGCCTGCTGGGCCGGCCGGTGATCGCCAGCGGCTTCGTCGGCGGCCCGACCGGGACCCGGGTGCTGGAAGGGCTGCAGGAAGAATCCGTGCTGACCGACTTCACCCGGATCGCCTCCGAGACCCGGATCAACCTCGCCGTCATCGACCCCACCTCGGGGGAACAGAGCGAGATCAACGAGCGCGGCCCGGCGGTCAGCCCGGAGGAGGTGAAGCGGCTCTTCGACCGGATCGGCTACCTCGCCAACGGGGCGAAGATCTGCGTCCTCGCCGGCTCTGTGCCCCCGGGAGCGGGGGACGACCTCTACGCGCGGCTGGTCGACGATCTCTCCCGCCGCGGCGTGCCGGTGGTGCTCGACGCCGAGGGCGAGGCGATGATGGCCGGTCTCCGCGCCGGCGCCTCGATGGTGACCCCGAACGAGGCCGAGGCCGAGGAGCTGGTCGGCCAGGAGTTCGCCGACAAAGGCGACCTCGCCCAGGGGCTGCGGGAGCTGGTGCGGCTGGGGGCCAGCGAGGCGGCGATCACCCGTCCCGACGGCTGCGTCGCCGCGGTCGGCGAGGGCAATTCGCGGCGCCTCTTGGAGGTCCACACCGAGCCGCTGGAGGCAGTCTCGACGGTGGGTTCCGGCGATGCCTTCGTCGCCGGCTACGTCGCCGCCCGCTACGAAGGCCGCGAGGCCGAGGACTGTCTCGCCTACGGGGTTGCCTGTGGGGCGGAGTCGACTCAGCACTTCGGCGCCGGCACCGTCGACCGCAATCAGGTCGAGAGACTGCTGGGCGAGGTCTCCGTGCACGATTTGGAGGTCCCCGCCGAAGTGTAGGCTGGCATATTCAACGCCACGCCCTGGAGGACTAACTTGGAAATCGAAATCGGCCGCGGGAAGAAGGGTCGCCGCGCCTACGGATTCGACGACATCGCGATCGTTCCTTCCCGCCGGACGCGGGATCCCGACGACATCGACATCAGCTGGACCCTCGGTCCCTACCGCTTCGAGCTGCCGCTCGTCGCCTCGGCGATGGACGGGGTGGTGAGCCCCGACACCGCGGTGCTCGTCAACGAGCTGGGCGGCCTCGGGGTGCTCAACCTGGAGGGGATCTGGTCCCGCTTCGAGAACGCCGAGGAGAAGTTGGAGGCGATCGCCGCCGCGCCAAAGCACGAGGCGACGCGGCTGATGCAGGAGATCTACACCGAGCCGGTCAAGGCCGAGCTGATCGCCAAGCGGGTGGAGGAAATCAAGTCCCGTGGGGCGGTCGTCTGCGGCTCGCTGACGCCGCAGAAAGTGCGCGAGTACTACGAGGTGGCGGTCGAGGCCGGCCTCGACATCCTCGTCATCCAGGGCACGGTGATCTCGGCCGAACACGTCTCGACCACGGTCGAGCCGCTCAACCTGAAGGAGTTCATCGCCGAGGTTCCGGTCCCGACCGTGGTCGGCGGCTGCGCCTCCTACTCAACGGGGCTGCACCTGATGCGGACCGGGGCGGTGGGCGTACTGGTCGGGGTCGGCCCCGGCGCCGCCTGCACCACCCGCGGCGTGCTCGGGATCGGCGTCCCGCAGGCGACCGCGATCGCCGACGTGGCCGCTGCCCGCGCCCAGCACATGCTGGAGACGGGCGAGTACGTGAACGTGATCGCCGACGGCGGCATGCGGACCGGCGGCGACGTCTCCAAGGCGATCGCCACCGGCGCCGACGCGGTGATGATCGGCTCGCCGCTGGCACGGGCCAAGGAGGCCCCCGGTCGCGGCTTCCACTGGGGGATGGCGACCTTCCATCCCTCGCTGCCGCGCGGCACCCGCGTCACCACCAAGCAGGACGGGACCCTGGAGGAGATCCTCCTCGGCCCGGCCAAGGAGAACGACGGCACCTTCAACCTGATGGGAGCGCTGAAAACCTCGATGGCCACCTGCGGCTACGAGGACATCCGCAGCTTCCAGCGGGCCGAGGTGATGGTTGCCCCGGCGCTGATGAGCGAGGGCAAGAAGCTGCAGAACGAGCAGCACGTCGGGATGGGTTCGAACGGACGGGCCGCTGTGTCGACTGGAGTAGCCGTCTCGGATGACTGAGCAGCTCGCACCCGTCCCGGCACAGCCCGCGGACGGGGTGCGAGCTGTCGAGGAGGTGCTTGTCCTCGACTTCGGTGGGCAGTACTCGCAGCTGATTGCCCGTCGAATCCGGGAATGTGGAGTGTTTGCGGAGTTGCTGCCGGCGAGCACTTCGGTGGAGAAGATCAAGGAGCGGTCACCGAAAGCGCTGATCCTCTCCGGCGGGCCGGCTTCGGTCTACGAGCCGGGGGCGCCGAAGTTCCCGACCCAGCTGCTCGATCTCGAGATTCCGATGCTGGGCATCTGTTACGGGATGCAGGCGATGGTCCTCGCCCTCGGCGGCCGGGTCGAGTCGGCCGAGACGGGCGAGTTCGGCCGCACCGACCTCGTCCTCCGCGACGGCGGTGGCCGGTTGCTCGGCGGGCTGCCGGAGGAGCAGAGCTGCTGGATGAGCCACCGCGACGCGGTCTTCGAGGCGCCCGAGGGGTTCACCGCTCTGGCCTCGAGCCCGAGCTCGCCGGTGGCGGCGCTGGAGCTGCCCGACCGCGGCCTCTACGGGATCCAGTTTCATCCCGAGGTCGTCCACACTCCCTACGGGACCGAGATCCTCACTCGCTTCCTCCGCGACGTCGCCGGCTGCACCGAGCAGTGGTCGCCGCAGTCGGTGATCGCCGAACAGGTCGAGAAGATCCAGTCGCAGGTCGGGGATGGGAAGGTGATCTGCGGCCTCTCCGGCGGGGTCGACTCCTCGGTTGCGGCGCTGCTCGTCCACAAAGCGGTCGGCGACAAGCTCACCTGCGTCTTCGTCGACCACGGCCTGATGCGGATGAACGAGGCCGAACAGGTGGTCGAGGCCTTCGGCCAGTTCGGAATCCCGCTGGTCCACGTCGACGCCGAAGAGCGCTTCCTCGCCAAGCTGGCCGGCAAGGATGACCCGGAGGAGAAGCGCAAGATCATCGGCACCGAGTTCATCCGCGTCTTCGAGGAGGAGGCGGCAAAGATCGAGGACGTCAGCTACCTGGTTCAGGGCACCCTCTACTCGGACGTGATCGAGTCCGGCGGTTCCGACCACGCGGCGACGATCAAGTCCCACCACAACGTCGGCGGCCTCCCCGACGACCTCGAGTTCGAGCTGGTCGAGCCGCTGCGGATGCTGTTCAAGGACGAGGTCCGCGCGGTGGGGGCGGAGCTAGGCCTGCCGGAGCGGATGGTCTGGCGCCAGCCGTTCCCCGGCCCGGGCCTGGGTATCCGCATCGTCGGCGGCGAGGTCAACAAAGAGCGCCTCGACATCCTCCGCGCCGCCGACGCGATCCTCCAGGAGGAGATCCGCGCGGCCGAGCTCTACCGCCAGCTCTGGCAGTCCTTCTGCGTCCTGCCCGTGGTCCGCTCGGTCGGCGTCCAGGGCGACGGCCGCACCTACGCCTACCCGATCGTGATCCGCGCCGTCACCTCCGACGACGCGATGACCGCCGACTGGGCCCGACTCCCCTACGACCTCCTAGAGCGGGTCTCAAACCGCATAATCAACGAGATCCGCGACGTCAACCGCGTGGCCCTGGACATCTCCTCAAAGCCCCCCGCGACGATCGAGTGGGAGTAGCGAGCATCTGCCGGTAGGGAGGGACGGGTACCCCTCTCCCGGAGACCGTCGCGCAGCTGAGACGGGCTGCGTGATTCAAGACTTGGTCCCTGAGCCTCCGTGAGAGGGGTACCGTCCCTCCTGGCGACAGTGGTTGGAGGTGCGCCCAGCATCATGGTTCCTTCGGCACGCAATAGGTGCATAAGGAACCGCAACTTTGCAGAGCAGCTTCGGGCGCTGATCTTGTGGTTCCGTTGTCGTCTCCTGGGCGACAAAGGAACCACGACCTGCCCTGGTCATCGATCCGCAGCCATCCCCTGGTTCCCTTGTCCTGTGTCCTGTGTATGCGGACAAGGGAAACAAGGGATGCTCTGTCCCTTGGTCGTCAGCCGAATAGCTGTCGTTGGAGGGTGCCGGTGTCCCTCGCAGGAATGTTCGGCGATATGCAATCTGTCTTTTGCGCGGCGGAGCCGCGCAACAGGTTCTCCCCGTAGCGAAGCGAAGGGGAGGTCAATTCCGGAGAGGGATACCGGCACCCTCTGCCGGGAGCGGGCTATGCCGCCTCCAATGACCCCGCCGTCTCGAAGGCCGCCATCCCGACCACCGTCGAAACCGTGTCCTCTTCGCAGTTTTTCTCGCTAAGCCGGTCCTGGCTGCGCACGTGGGCGGCGAGCATCAGTTTCGTCGCCTCTTCGAGGATCGCGACGACCTCCTGGAAGCCCTCCTCGTCGAGGTGCAGCGGCATCCAGCGGAAGACGGTGTCGTCGCGGCCGTCGAGCGTGCCGGCTTCGAGGGCGGCGATCGCCTTGTCGAGGAAGGTCTGCAAGGTCGCCGCCGAGACCCCGCCGCGCACCGCGCGCGGCACTTTGCGCCAGTGGGGGCCGCCGACGAAGGCGCCGGGGTTGGCCTTGTAGAAATGCTCGGTCGCACCCCGCCGCTGGGCCGTGTCGACGAGCTCCAGCGCTCCGTAGCGATCGAGCGCACGGGTGTGGTAGGCGACGTCGCTGAGGCCGGCGTCGAGCTGGTTGGCGAGGCCGTTCGGGCTCGCGACATGGTCGGTGAGGAGCTCGAGGATCTGGATTCGCAGGGGATGAGCGAGCGATCTGACCAGTCGTTGGTCGATGGCGTCTGGGAATGGCTGCTTCATGATGGCTCCTTGTTGTGCTTTGGTGAATACGCGACCGTTCGTCACTCACTCAGTTACGTATAAACCATTCAACTGGCTCATTCCAGAACACGGGGTTTCTGAAAAAGCAGCGATTTCCGCAAAGAAACTCAGATGCCCGCGAGCCGGGTGATCGCGAAGATAACGGCGAACCCGAGGGCGGTGAGGGCGACGCGGGCCCAGGAGGCCTGCGAGTGGGCCTCGGGGAGCAGGTCGCTGGCCCCGATGTAGAGGAAGATCCCGCAGTAGACGCAGAGCACGTATCCGAGGGCCTGGTCGGAGATCGCCACCTGGGAGCCGACGATCGCCCCCACCAGCGGCGCCAGGGCGTCGATCGTCAGCCATTTGACCGCGGCCTGGCGGTTGCCGGAGCGCCGCAGCACGTAGCTGACCGTGTTCAGCCCGTCGGCGAAGTCGTGGCTGATCACGGCGAGGAAGACGAGGAAGCCGGTCGCCGGGTCGACGCCGAAGGCGAAGCCGATCCCGAGCCCGTCGATGAAGCTGTGGGCGGAAAGGCCGGCGGCGCCGAGCACGCCGACCCGCTCGCTGGAGAGCGTCTCGACCGCCTCCTCGCGGTCGTGGAGGACGAGCAGTCGCTCGACGAGAAAGAAGGCGAGGAAGCCGGCCGCCACCAGCGCGGTTGCCCGGTCGACGTCGCCGACCCCGTCGATCCCCTCCGGCAGCACGTCGAAGAGGGCGATGGCGACGACGACCCCGCCGGTCAGCGCCAGCAGCGTCTCCAGGCGGTCGGAGAAGCGCAGCCCGATCTGCCCCCCGGCCAGGGTGGCGAGCACGGTCAGCCCGGCGAGCGGGATCGCGATCGACATCTCAGCCCTTCCCCTGGCACTCGGGGCAGACCCCGCGCAGCAGCACGTCGTGGGAGACGACCTCGAACTCCGCCTCCTCGCCGACAGCGTGAATCGCCCGCTCGAGGCGGACATCCTCGAAGGGGATAAGGCGGCCGCAGCGGACACAGACGATGTGGTGGTGATGCTCGCCGGGGTCGTTGCGCTCGAAGGCGACCACCTCGCCGCCGACGTCGACCCTGTGGACGAGGTCGAGCTGCTCCAGCTGCTCGAGGGTGCGGTAGACCGTCGCCCGGCCGACCGAGGGGAGGCGCTGGTCGATCTCCAGGGCGGTGACCGCGCAGTGCTCGCCGTCGAGCAGCTCGATCACCTGCCGCCGCGCGGCTCCGGTGCGGAAACCGGCCTCGTTGAAGCGTGTCGACGCGCGTTCGGCCCAGGTCACGGCCGCGCACACTACATGAAAACGAGAATCATTCTCGTTTTGTCCCTGGCTCGGCTAGCGCCGGATCAGGAGTACGCGTCCCACTTTTCGAGGTAGGGAAGCGGGTCGAAGGGGGAGCCGCCCTCGTACCAGCCGGGCGGGCCCCACATCTCGAAGTGCAGGTGGCAGCCCTGGGCGTCGCCGGTTTCGCCGACGATTCCGATCGGCTGGCCGGTGCGGACCGTTTCCCCGGTGTGCAGCGGCGAGGGTTCGGCCAGGTGGGCGTACATGAAGTCGTAGCCGGTGCCGCGGCCGTCGATGACGACGTAGTTGCCGGCGGCGCCTTGGTAGCCGGCGTACTGGACGATGCCGCCGCGGGCGGCGACCAGCGGCGTGCCGCAGGCGGCCATCACGTCCTGGCCCTGGTGGGTGTGTCCGGTGCGCCCGGCGCCGAAGCGGCCGGCGCTCATCCCGTATTCGTGCGCGCCGAGGATCGGGAAGGCATAGCCGTAGAAGGCGAAGCCGAGGCTGAGGGTGGTCGAGGCCGACGCCTTGCGGGCGGCCGGCGCGGTCGGGGTCTGGGGGCTGATCCGGAAGCTGTAGCGGCCGTTGCGAGCCGGTTTGCCTTCGTTGGTGGTCCCGTCCCAGCGGACTTTGTTTTCGACGTCGGGGGCAACGTCCTCGCGGTAGAAGGTCTTGACGACTTCGCCGGCCGTGTTGACGACGTCGATCTGCAGGTCGTTGGCGGGCTGGCTGCTGCCGATCGTGTAGTTGAGGCGGGGGTAGCGGTAGCCGAAGTAGAAGGACTTGCGCGGGGCGGTCTCGGCGGCGACGATCGTCAGGGTGCCGGCGCTCGGGGCGCTGGACGGGGTCCCGGAGGGGCTGCCCTTGGCGGTCGGTGCGGCGCCTGGAGTTCCGGCCCCGCCGGTGCTCGTCGCCGATGCGACGCCGGCGAAGCAGGTCAGCAGTAGGAGAACCGCTGCTATGCCTATTCGACTGGCAAGTCCACGTAGGACGAACCCCTTGCTGCTCAAACCGCTAGCCCTCTCTTTCGAATCGCCTGCGGAGTTAGCTGACGGGCTCGCGCTGAAAGAGTCGCGCTACGGACGGGATTCGTCCGATTCGCCCCTGAGACCTGCAAGGTCTCTTCGGTTCCTCCGCTCCCGAACGGTGGCCCGCACGGGATTCGGCATTGCTCGGGCGGCAGCATACAGGCCTATGCGGCTATCATCCCCCGGCCGCGTCGGTGAATCCGCGCGGTTTTTGCGCGATGAAGACCTTTGTAGCCACTCCAGCCAACCGCCAGCGCGACTGGTACGTCGTCGACGCCGAGGGTAAGACCTTGGGCCGTCTGGCGACCCAGATCGCCGACACGCTGCGCGGTAAGCGTAAGCCGGAGTACACGCCGCACGTCGACACCGGCGACTTCGTCGTCGTGGTCAACGCGGAGAAGATCCGCGTCACCGGCGACAAGCTGGCGCAGAAGACCTACTACCGCCACAGCGGTTACCCGGGCGGGATCAAGTCCCGGACGCTCGGCGAGATGCTCGAGCGCAAGCCGGAGGAAGTGATCCGCAAGGCCGTGAAGGGGATGCTGCCGCGCAACCGCCTCGCCCGCCAGCAGCTGACCAAGTTGAAGGTCTACGCCGGGCCCGACCACCCGCATGCAGCGCAGCAGCCCAAGACGATGGAGACGAACTGAATTGATCGACGACGAGCAGCGCAAAGACGAGACGACTGAGGATCAGGAGCCGCAGGCTGACGGCGAGGGACAGGAGCCTCAGGCCGCGGGTCCTGTCTCCGATACGTCCTCCTCGCCAACTGGCGAGGATCCCGCATCGTCGCCACCCGCGGCAGAGGAGTCTGAGGAGCGGCTGTCCGAGCAGCCCGTAGCTGAGGGAGAGCCGTCCGAGGAGGTCCCGGCTGAGGAGCCCGTTGCTGAGGAGAAGCCGGAGCCCAAGGCTGAGGAGAAGAAGAAAGATGTGATTCCGGGGGCTGACCTGGAGCCGATTCTGGTCGAGCCGGACAAGCCTGAGCTGAGCGCGGAGGAGAAAGCTCGGCTGGAAGCTGAGGAAGAGGAGAAAGCGCGCCGCGAAGCTGAGCTGGCTGCGACCGAGGACACCGACGCGGCAGCAAGCCGGGCGCCGGCGAAAATCGAGAAAGGCGCCCGCTTCCTTGCCACCGGCAAACGCAAGAGCGCGATCGCCCGCGTCACCCTGCTGCCCGGCACCGGCAAAATCGAAATCAACAAGCGCAGCATCGAGGAGTTCTTCCCGCGGCCCCTGCACCAGACGATCGTCAAGCAGCCGCTCACCGTCTCCGGCTACGAGGGCAACGTCGACGTCCGCGTCCGCGTCCACGGCGGCGGCATCGGCGGCCAGGCCGGCGCGATTCGCCACGGCGTCGCCCGGGCGCTGACCGAGATCGATTCCGAGCTCCGTGGCGACCTCAAGCGGCGAGGCTTCCTCACCCGCGACGCGCGCGTCAAGGAGCGCCGCAAGGCCGGGTTGAAGAAGGCCCGTAAGCGGCCTCAGTTCAGCAAGCGCTGACGGGAGCGGGGTGAAGACCGCGCGCAAGCTCTTCGGAACCGATGGGGTCCGAGGGGAGGCCGGCACCTTCCTCAGCGCCGAGCTGGCCACCGCCCTCGGCCGGGCGACGACGGCGACGCTCGAGGCCGAGCGCCCGCAGGTCCTGATCGTCCGCGACACGCGCGAGTCGGGGCCGATGCTGGAGGCCGCCCTGGCCGCCGGGATCGCCGCTGCCGGTGGCGACGCGCTGCTCGGCGGGGTGCTGCCGACGCCCGCCGCCGCGATCCTGGTCAAGCGCCTCGGGCTCGACCTCGCGGCCGTCGTCTCCGCCTCCCACAACCCCTTCCACGACAACGGGATCAAGTTCTTCGACGGTCGCGGGGTGAAGCTCGCCGACGCGGTCGAGGCCGAGATCGAGGCGAAGATGGACGAGGCACCTGCGGTGGCCCATCCCGGCCACGTGCGCGAGCTGAACGGCGGCCTCGACGACTACCTGCGGGAGCTGGAGCGGTCCTTCCCGCTCGACCTCTCCGGCCGCAAGGTCGTCCTCGACTGCGCCAACGGCGCCACCTACCGCGCCGCGCCGGCGATCTTCGAACGCCTCGGCGCCGAGGTCGAGGCGATCGCGGTCGAGCCCGACGGGCGCAACATCAACGCCGGCTGCGGCTCCACCCACATCGATTCCCTGGTCGAGCGGGTCGCCGCCTCCGAGGCCGCGATCGGCTTCGCCTTCGATGGCGACGGCGACCGGGTGCTGGCCGTCGACGGCTCCGGCCGGGTTCACGACGGCGACGAGCTGATCGCCCTCTCCGCGCTCGGGATGGCGAGGCGGGGCGAGCTGCGCGGCGGCGTGGTCGTCACCGTGATGAGCAACTTCGGCTTCCACCAGGCGATGAAGGAGGCCGGGGTCGAGGTCGCCATCACCCAGGTCGGCGACCGCTACGTGATCGACGAGATGCAGCGTCGTGGCTGGTCGCTCGGCGGCGAGCAGTCCGGCCACATCATCGCCTCCGACTTCGTCTCCACCGGCGACGGGATCGCGGCGGCGCTGATGACGATGCGGGAGCTGGGCGAGGCCCGGCTCGAGGACGCGACTCCGATGCGGAAGCTGCCGCAGGTGCTGGTCAACGTCAAGGTCGCCGACCGCGAGGCGATCCAGGGCGCCGCCGCCGTTTGGGACGCGGTCGAGCGCGAGGAAGAGGCCCTCGGCGACCGCGGCCGGGTCCTGTTGCGACCCTCGGGGACCGAGCCCCTGGTGCGGGTGATGGCCGAGGCGCCGACGCCCGAGGAAGCCGACGCGGTCTGCCGGCGACTGGTGGACCTCGTGCGCCGCGAGCTCGGCTGAGCAGCCCGAGCCCTCCCGCCGACTACCCTTACTCGCCTTCATGTGCGGCATCGTCGGATACGTGGGCGCCAGGCCCTGCGAGGAGCTGCTCCTCTCCGGTCTGGAAAAGCTCGAATACCGCGGCTATGACTCGGCCGGCCTCTCGGTGCTCGCCGATGGCGAGGTCGAGAGCGTCCACGCGGTCGGCAACCTCGCCAACCTGCGCGCCGCAGTCGACGCCCGGGCCGATAACGGCGCCGGGCCGCTGCCGCCCTCGGCGACCGGGATCGCCCACACCCGCTGGGCGACTCACGGTCGCGTCACCGAGGAGAACGCCCACCCGCACGACGACAGCTCCGGCCAGGTCCACATCGTCCTCAACGGGATCGTCGAGAACCACTCGGAGCTGCGTCGCCGCCTCCAGGACGAGGGTCAGGTCTTCACCTCGGAGACCGACGCCGAGGTCGTCGCCCACCTGATCGCCGCCTACTACGACGGCGACCTCGCCGCCGCGGTCCGCGCCGCCTACGCCGAGCTGCGCGGCCACTACGCCTTCGTCGCCATGCACGCCGACGAGCCGCAGCGCCTGGTCGGCGCCCGCAAGGAGTGCCCGCTGGTCGCCGGCGTCGGCGTGGGGGAGACCTTCCTCGCCTCGGCGATCCCCGCCTTCCTCGCCGACACCCGCGTGGCGATGCCGATCGAAAACGGCGAGATCGTCGAAATCGAAGCCGGTGCGGTGCGGGTCACCGACACCGACGGCAACCCGATCGAGCGGGCGACCGAAGAGGTCACCTGGGACGCCGACGCCGCCGAGAAGGGTGGCTACGAGACCTTCATGCTGAAGGAGATCCACGAACAGGCCGACGCGGTTGCGGAGACGATCACCGACCGCCTGCCCGGTACCGACGGGGTGGATCTCTCCGACGTCGAGCTCTCCGACGAGTTCTTGCGCGGGGTGCGGCGGATCGTGATCGTCGCCTGCGGCACCTCCTACCACGCCGGCCTGGTCGGCCGTTACGCGATCGAGGAGTGGGCGCGGGTCCCGGTCGAGATGGACGTCGCCTCCGAGTACCGCTACCGCAACCCCGTCGTCGGCCCTGAAGATCTGGTGATCGGGATGACGCAGTCGGGCGAGACCGCCGACACCCTGGCGGCGATGCGGCTGGCCCGCGAGGCCGGCGCCACCGTCTTGGCGATCACCAACATCATGGGCAGCCAGGCGACCCGCGACGCCGACGCCGTCTTCTACATCCGCGCTGGGATGGAGATCAGCGTCGCCGCGACCAAGACCTTCGTCGCCCAGGTGGCGGCGATGTATCTGCTGGGGCTGCGGATCGCCGAGCTGCGGGGGACGCTGCCGCCGGAGCGGCTGGCCGAGCTGGTGGCCGAGATGAAGGCGCTGCCGTCGAAGATGGAGGAGACCTTGGCGGCGACCGAGGGGCCGGCGCGAGAGGTCGCCGACCGCCACTCCGACCAGAACTTCTTCCTCTACCTCGGCCGCCACATCGGCCTCCCGGTCTGCCTCGAGGGGGCGCTGAAGCTGAAGGAGATCAGCTACATCCCGACCGACGCCTACGCGGCGGGGGAGATGAAGCACGGCCCGATCGCTTTGCTGGATGAGTCGACGCCGGTGATCAGCGTCGCCACCGCCAGCCCGATCCTGGAGAAGGTCCTCTCCAACGTCGAGGAGGTGCGCGCCCGCGGGGCGCAGACGATCGCGATCGCCACCGCGGGCGACGAGCGGGCCACCGAGGTGGCCGACGAGTCGATCGAGGTCGCCGCCACCGACTGGATCCTGCAGCCGATCGTCGCGATCCTGCCGCTGCAGCTGCTCGCCTACGACATCGCCCGCAACCGCGGCCTCAACGTCGACCAGCCCCGCAATCTGGCCAAGACCGTCACGGTCGAGTGAAATCGTCCATAGGGGGCGTTAGGATGCCGCGCTCCGTGAAGCTCCGTCTCGTTCCACTCGTGCTTTTGGCGGCCCTCGCCGCCCTCCTCGTCGCCGGCTGCGGCGGTAGTAGCGATGACAGCAGCGGCGGCACCGATCCGGCCGGCGTGGCGCCCGCGAGCGCGCCGGTCTTCATCAGCGCCACCGTCCGCCCGGAAGGCGAAGCGAAGGCCAACATCGAAGCACTGGCGCAGAAGATCGCCGGCGTCGACGACCTCGGCGAGCTGATCGTCGAAGAACTCGAAAACTCGTCCTCCGAGGACGGCGAAGACCTGAACTTCGAAAAGGAAGTCGATCCCTGGCTCGGCGACGAAGCCGGCATCTTCCTCCAGGAATACGAAGACGAAGACTTCGAAGGCTACGGCGCCGCGATCCAGGCGAGCGACGAAGAGGAAGCCAAGAGCTTCGTCGACAAGCAGGCCGAGTCCAGCGACGAAACGATCGAAGACGGCTCCTACCAGGGCGTCGATTTCAAGGTCCAGGAAGACGAAACGACGATCGGCGTCTTCGACGGGCTGGTGGCCTTCGCCCAGAACGAAGCGATCTTCAAGGAAATGGTCGACGCTTCCAACGGTGAGAACCTGGCCGGCGAAGCGGCCTACGGCGACGCCACCGCCGACGTCCCCGGCGACAGCGCCGCCGACGTCTACGTCGACATCGGCGGCCTGATCGAAGAAGCGGGCGGCGAAATCGACTCCGAATCGCAGATCTTCTTCGACGCCCTCGGGATCGAACCCGACGAAGCGACCGCGGTCGCCAGCGTCGTCCCCGGCTCCGACCAGGTCGAGATCGACTTCAGCACCAACCTCAGCGGCGAAAACCCGCCCTCGGGCGATGCCTCGGAGCTGCTCGGGACGCTGCCGGGGACGGCGGTCGGCGCTCTCGCCTCGGCCGAATTCGGCAAGCGCTTCAACGAAGGCATCGACCAGATCGACAAGAAAGGCATCCCCGGCTCGGTCCCGCCGAACCAGCTGAAGTCGACGCTGAAGGAAGCGGGCATCGACCTCGAAGCGATCGCCGGCACGATCGGCGACGTCGGCCTCTACGTCACCGGCAACAGCGAAAAGACGCTGGCCGGCGCCCTCGTGCTCGAAACCGACGAGGAAAGCGAAGCGAAGAACACGGTCGCCAACCTCGGTCTCTTCCTCCGCAAAGCGGGCATCTCCGGAGTCACCAAAGTCAACGGCGAAGCGAGCGGTTTCTCGATCCGCAGCCCCGAACTCGGCCGCCAGCCGGTCGTGGTCGTCGCCAAGGGAAGTCGCATCGCGATCGGCTACGGCCTCGCCTCGGTCGGCTCGGCCTTCCAGGAATCCGGCAAGACCCTCGCCGACAACGCTGCCTACAAGGACGCCACCAGCGCCCTCGGCAGCACCCCGATCGCCGCCTTCGTCAACGGCCCCTCGGCCCTCAGCCTAGCCGCCGCGCTGATCCCGGCTGGCGATGAAGGGTTCGCGGAAGCGAAGCCCTACCTGCAGAAGATCGAATACCTGGCGCTCGGTTCCGAAGCGTCGGACGATCTCGCGACGGCGAAGCTGATCGTCGGGCTTTCGCCCTAGTTATCGGAATGGTATTCCTGAGCGGTAGGTAGGATTGGGGCCAAATGGCGCCCCGCATTCTCTACTGGCTGGCAGGCGCCTTTGTATTTATCGCTCTGTTGGGGGGCGGTTGCGGCGGCGGGGGAAAGACGAGCGAAGACGCTGATCCAGCTGCCGCCGTACCGGCTGATGCGATGGTCTTCACGGAATTCCCAACCCAGCCGGGAGCGGAGCTGAAGAGGGGCGTCGCAAAGGCGGCCAGCGCTTTTGCCGGTATCGCCAATCTCGACGAATGGGCCATCGTCGAGCTTGAAGAAAGCGTCGCTGGCAAGAGCTGGTATCCGGACCTGGGGAAAGAAGTCTTCCCCTGGCTGGGCACGCGAGGGGGCGTATTTGCCCAACGGTTCGATGGGGAAAGTCTCGAAGGCTGGGGTGCGGCCTTTGAGGTGAGCAACGAGGCAGCGGCCCAGGAATTCGTCGATTCTGAGCTGCGGCTCCAGGACTCACCGCCGGATGAGGAGTCTTACGAAGGTGTCGATTTCCACGTCCTGGCCGACACCGGCGGGGTGGTCGGGGTGTTTAACGGTCTGGTCGCCGTGGCTGAGGACGAAACCGTGTTCAAGTCGATGGTCGAGGCAATGGAGGAAGGTGGCCTCGACGACGAGAAGCGCTACGCCGATCTCTCGGCCGGGTCTTCCCTTGGCAAAGGGCTGGATGCCTACGTCGACATCGGGGAGTTGATCGACCAGGCGATCGGCGGGATGGATCCGAGTACGAGCCTGATTCTCGATGCCCTCGGTATTGACCTCGAGGAAGCAGCTGCCTTTGCGAGCATCGTTCCCCACGATCTGACGATCGAGGCTGACGTCACCACGAACCTGAGCGGCGACCAGCCGTTCTCCGGCGACAAGTCTGGCCTGCTTGCTTCCTTGCCGGACAACGCGTTCTTCGCCGTCGCTTCACCTGAATTCGGTCGGCGCTTCAAGCAGGCGTTCGAGCGCATCGATGAAGCGGGCATCCCGGGTTCGGTGTCGCCCGGCCAGCTGAGCAAAGAGGCCGAGCGGGCGGGAATCGATCCCGAACGAATCGCCGATTCGGTCAGCCGAGCGGCCTTCTTCTTGCAGGGCATCACCGAGAAGGAATTTGGAGCCGCGCTCGTGCTCGTCATGGAAAGCCCCGGAGGGGCGCAGGAAACCGCCTCGGAGCTCGATCGCGTCTTTCGCTCAGCAGACTTGGAGTTCGTCGGACGGCCGGTCGTCGTCGCTTCGAGGGGCGATCGTGTGACGATCGGCCTCGGCTCCCATTCTGCACGGACAGGCCTGGGGGGTTTGAAGTCCAAGCTTTCCGCCCCCTCCTTCCCGAGCGCCTACCCTGCGCGTCATTACGGCCTGGCAAAGGAAGCGATCGGCGACATCCCGATCACGGGTTCGCTCGACCTGTGGGACGGGCTCGATGCCGCGGCCTCTCTACTTCCACCTGACGAGAAGCGATTCAGCGCGATCCGGCCCTATCTGGAACTGATCTTCTCGGTCGCGGTTGGCGTCGAACCTTCCCACGGGTTGACCAAGCTGCGGGTGTCGATTGGGTACTAACTCGATGGGAGCCACGTTTCCCTAGGCTGGGCTGCATGGAGTCTTGGCTGCGACCTCTTTATGACGCCGAGGGGGTGAGGGCTGTCGATCGGTGGGCGATTGAGGAGGTTGGGGTTCCTTCACTGGAGTTGATGGAGGCTGCTGGTCGGGCGGTGGCTGAGGCGGTGGCGGGGCTGGCGCCTGAGGGGCCGATCCGGGTGGTTTGCGGGAAGGGGAACAACGGGGGGGATGGGTTCGTGGCGGCGCGCTTGTTGCGGGAGATGGGGTTCGAGGTGGAGGCGCTGCTGCTTTGGCCGGGGGAGGAGCTGCGGGGGGACGCGGCGGTCAACTTCGAGCGGTTCGGGGGGGAGCTGCTGGAGGGGGATCCGGCTGAGCGGCTGAATGGTTCCGGGGCGGTGGTCGATGCGATCTTCGGCACCGGGTTCGAAGGGGCGCCGCGGGAGCCTGCCGCGACGGCGATCGAGGCGATCAATCGCTGTGGCGCCCCCGTCGTCGCCTGTGACATCGCCTCCGGTGTCGACGCCTCCTCCGGCGAGGTCGCCGGGGAGGCGGTCGAGGCCGACGTCACCGTCAGCTTCCACGCCGCCAAGCTGGGCCAGCGGGTCGCGCCCGGCAAGTGGCACTCGGGGGAGCTGCGGGTCGCCCCGATCGGGATCCCGGATGGCGCGCCGAGCGAGGCGGTCGGGGGCGAGATCGATCCAGCCGTCCTGGCGCTGGCGCCGCGCCGCGGTCCGCGCTCGACCAAGTTCAGCTCCGGGCAGGTGGCGGTCGCCGGCGGTTCGCGCGGCCTCACCGGGGCGGTGCGGATGGCGTCGCTGGCGGCGATCCGAGCGGGTGCCGGCTACGCGACCGTCGCCGTCCCCGCCGACCTGGAGATGGTCTTCGAGCTGGCCCAGCCGGAGGTGATGTCGGTCGGCTGCCCCGGCGGCGACGGCTGCCTGGTCCCGGCCTCGGAGAAGGCTCTCCTGCGGACCTTCGAGGGCGCCGCCGCAGGCGTCTTCGGACCCGGCCTCGGTCGCGATCCCGGCTCCTTTGAGCTGGCGCGGGCCGCCGTCGCCAAGATCGAGGCACCGCTGGTCCTCGACGCCGACGGCCTCAACGCCTTTGCCGGACGGCTCGGCGAGCTGGCCGCGCGGCCGGCGCCGACGGTCCTCACCCCGCACGCCGGTGAGCTCGGTCGCCTGCTGGGGCGGGACTCGGCCGAGATCGGCGCCCACCGGCTCGCCTCCGCCCGCGAGGCCGCGACGCAGGCGGGCGCGATCGTCGTCCTCAAGGGCGACGACACGATTGTCACCGACGGGTCCCGGGTCGCCGTCAACGCGCTTTCGGCCCCGGCTCTCGCCACCGCCGGTAGCGGCGACGTCCTCTCCGGAATCACTGCGGCTCTCCTCGCTCGCGGCCTCGAGCCGTTCGCCGCCGCCTGCGCCGCGGTCCTCGCCCATGCCCGCGCCGGCCGCGACGCCGCCACCCGGGTGGGCTACGCGGAGTCGGTGATCGCCGGCGACGTGATCGACTCGATCCCGCTGGCGATGCGTCCCGACAGCCCGGTCGAATAACCTCGCGGCCATGAAGAACGCCGGAGAGATCATGGATCGCGACGTGCCCAGCGTTCGTCCCGAGGACGACGCCCGCGCCGCCATCGACCTGCTCGCGAAGACCGATCTCGGCGCGATTCCGGTGGTCGACGACGAGAACAAGGTCATCGGCATCGTCAGCGAGTCCGACCTCATCATCAGCGAAGAGGAGTCGGACCTGCACCTGCCCCACTACCTCAACATCATGGGCGGCATCGTCTTCATCGGCTCGATGAAGGGCTTCGACGAGCGGCTGGAGAAAGCGTTCGCGACCAAGGTCTCGGAGCTGATGACCGCCGACCCGATCGTTGCCCGCGACTACGAGAACGTCGACCGGGTGGCGAAGAAAATCGCCGACGGGCACCACAACCACCTGCCGGTGGTCGACGACGACGGTCATCTGGCCGGCATGGTCACCAGGGCCGACGCCCTCGCTGCCCTGGTCGCCGACTCGGCGGAGTAGCCATGGAGCGGGCGCATGCCCGGATCGATCGCGACGCCGTTCGCGCCAACTGCGCGCGGCTGAAGGCTGAGCTTGCCGACGGAGCCGAGCTCTGCGCGGTGGTCAAGGCCGACGGCTACGGCCACGGCGCCGATGTCTGCGCCGGCGCCGCGCTTGACGGTGGTGCGACCCGGCTGGCAGTCGCCACGGCGAGCGAGGCCGAGCAGATCGGCCGCCGCTTCCAGCATGTTCCGCTGCTGACGATGGGCGCCCTGACCGCCGAGGAGATCGACGGCGTGATCTCGGCCGGCTCGGAGCTGGCGGTCTGGCGCGAGGACTTTCGCCAACTGGTCGCCGACCGCGCCCGGGCGCACGGGCATCGAGCCCGCGTCCACGTCAAGTTCGACAGCGGCATGGGCCGCCTCGGCAATGCAGACCCGGCCGAGGTGTTGGCGCTGGCCCGGGCCAGCGCCGCGGACCCTTCCCTCGAGCTGGCGGGCGTCTGGACCCACCTGGCCACCGCCGACGAACCCGACTCGGCCTACTTCGACGAGCAGCTCGGCCGCTTCGACGAGGTCGCCGCAGCGGTCAAGGCCGAGCACCCCGGCGTCATCGCCCACGCCGCCAACAG
Organism: uncultured Actinomycetes bacterium; assembly: GCA_963850735.1. GTDB lineage: Bacteria > Actinomycetota > Thermoleophilia > Solirubrobacterales > 70-9 > VAYN01. Next base: position 283,050 of record CAWKMK010000001.1, on the reverse strand, counting down.
CGCCGCCGTCCTCCGCGACAAGCGCTCGCACCACGACATGGCCCGCTGCGGCGTCGCGATCTACGGGCTCGATCCCTTCCAGAGCGACCCCGCTGACCACGACCTGCGCCCTGTCCTCTCACTGTGCTCCTACGTCGCTGACGTCAAGCGTTTCCCGGCCGGGGCCAGCGCCGGCTACGGACGCAAGTGGAAGGCCCCGGTCGACACCTGGGTCGGGGTGATCCCGCTCGGCTACGGCGACGGGGTGCGCCGCGCGCTGACCAACAACGCCGATGTTCTCGTCCGCGGCCGGCGCCGGCCGCTGGTCGGGACCGTCTCGATGGACAACATCACGATCGACCTTGGGTCCGAGACCGAGGTTGAGCCCGGTGACGAGGCCGTCTTGATCGGCCGCCAGGACGAGGAGGAGATCCTCGTCGAGGAGGTCGCCCGCCGCCTGGAGACGATCAACTACGAGGTCACCTGTGCGATCTCGTCGCGGGTACCGCGCCGACCCGCTTGACCAAGGCGCTTTTCTATCCCCATGGTTGACAAAAGCGCCAGTCGACTCGATGCCGCGCCGGTCGTGGTGGCGACGCGGCGCGCCTTGGCGGGAGCCGAGGGCGCCTGGATCGTCGGCGGCGCGGTCCGCGACGCGGCGCTGGGCCGCGAGGTCACCGACCTCGACCTCGCCGTCGCCGGGGACCCGGGTGCGGCGGCGAAGGCGATCGGCAAAGAGCTCGGCGAGCACGCCTTCGAGCTCTCGGCCGAGTTCGGTACCTGGCGCGTTGTCGCCCGCGCGGGCGGCTGGCAGATCGATGTCACTGCCCTGCGTGGCGGCGATATCGAAGCCGACCTCGCCGAGCGCGACTTCACGATCGGCGCGGTCGCGGTCCCGATCGAGGGCGGCGAGCCGATCGACCCCTACGCGGGACTCGCCGACCTCGCCGAGAAGCGCCTGCGGGCGGTCTCCGGGCAGAGCTTCCTCGCCGACCCCCTGCGGCTGCTGCGGGCGCCGCGGCTGGCGGCCGAGCTTGAGCTGGAGATAGAGCCGCGTACCGCTGACCTGGCCCGCTCCGCGGCTCCCAAGGCCGGCGACCCGGCCGGCGAGCGCCAGCTCGCCGAGCTGCGCCAGCTGATGGGCGGGCCCGACCCGCTGCGCGGCCTCGCCCTGCTCGGCGAGCTCGGCGTCGAGGCGGCCGTCCTTCCGGAGCTGGAGCTGCTGCGCGGGGTCGAGCAGGGGCCGAACCACCACCTCGACGTCTACGACCACACCCTCGCTGTGCTCGAGCACACGCTCGAAGTCGAGGCCGACCTCGAGCGCTTCGCCGGCGAGCGCGCCGGCGAGGTCCTGGAGCTGCTGGAAGAGCCGCTCGCCGACGAGATCAGCCGCCGCACGGCGCTGCGCTTCGGCGCCCTCTTCCACGACATCGCCAAGCCCCAGACCAAGGCCGAGTTCAACGGCTTTGTCGGCTTCAAGGGTCACGACGAGGTCGGCGCCGAGGCGATCGGCTCGATCTGTGCCCGCCTCCGCGCCAGCCGTAAGCTGACCCAGCACCTGCAGGCGATGGCCCGGCATCACCTCCGCCTCGGCTTCCTGATCGCCGAGATGCCGCTGCCGCCGCGCCGTGTCCACGCCTACCTGCGGGCGACCGAACCGGTCACCGTCGACGTCACCCTGCTGACCGTCGCCGACCGCCTCTCCGCCCGCGGCGTCGGTCCGATCGCCAGTCCGGAGATGGTCGCCGCCCATCTGCAGCTCGCCCGTGAGATGGTCGCCGCCGGCCTCGACTGGCGCCGCCAGGGACCGCCGGCGCCGCTTCTCCGGGGCGACGAGATCGCCGCCGAGCTGGGGATCGAGCCGGGGCCGGAGCTGGGCTCGGCGCTGGCCGAGCTGGAGGCCGCGCAGTACTCAGGCGAAGTGACCGACCGCGCTGGGGCATTCGAGCACCTGCGCCGTTAGATACGCTCCCCGCCGCATGGCCAAAGAGGAAAAGATCGAAATGGAGGGGGAGATCACCGAGGCTCTCCCCAACACCATGTTCCGCGTAAAACTGGACAACGGTCACGAGGTCCTCGGCCACATCTCCGGCAAGATGCGCCGCCACTACATCCGCATCCTCCCTGGCGACCGAGTCAAGATCGAGCTTTCGCCTTACGACCTCGATCGCGGCCGGATCACCTATCGCTACAAATAGCCCGCTGGCGGCGGGTCCGCCAGCTCGGCGACCAGCGCCGACCAGGTGAAGTCCTTGGCGCCCATGCCGCTGCCGTCGCGCGGGTCGTAGTACTCGCGCAGGCCTTCGCGCGCGACGGCGCCGATCACGCCGCTCGCCAGCTGCGCCGCCTCGGCCTCGTAGCCGAGCCGGCGCAGGCCGATCCAGACCATCCAGGCGGAGTTGACCCAGGTCGGCCCGCGCCAGTAGCGGCGGATCGGCCCGCGGCCGCCACCCGGTTCGTAGCCGCGCTCGCCGACCGCGACCGAGGGCGGTGCGACCGGGGTGAGGAACTCGCCCTGGTTCAGCAGATGCTCCTCGACCAGGCGCCGGCCGATCGTCTCCGGCAGGTCGGGCAGCGCCAGCGGCGCCAGCGAGGCCCAGGTCAGCGTCTGCGGGCGCAGTCCGCCCGGCCGTGCCTCGTCGAGGAAGAGTCCGCGCCGCTCGTCCCAGAGCCGCTCGACCAGGGCCGGCGTCGCCGAGGCGCGCCCCAGGGCTTGCAGCGAGAGCGACCAGAGCGTGTTGACCAGCGTCTCGCAGAGCACCGGCCCACCGGCATCGCTGATCCGGCGGGCGTCCCAGCCCAGTCGCCGGTTGCGGTGGACCAGCAGCGGGAAGCCGATCCGCCCGTTTGCCCGCCGTCCCCACACCTCTTCGAACTTCGGCGAGGCGTCGAGCCCGGACTCGTCCGGCTGGACGATCCAGAGCAGGCCGTCTCCCTCGAGGTCGCGGTTGGCCGCCAGCCAATCGACCTGCTGTCCGATCCGCGGCTCCTCGTTCGGGTCGCCGACGGCGACCCGCCAGGCCCAGGCCAGCAGCGGCGGCTGGATCGACTCGGTCTGCTCGGCGTCGCGGTTGACGACGTTGTAGAAGAGCAGCCGCAGGAGGGAGACGCGGCTGCGCCAGAAGATCGTGTGGCCGACGAACCCGTCCGGCCGCTGCGCCGCCAGCAGGCTCTCCAGCTCGGCCCGGGAGCGGGCCGGCTCGAAGCGCCGCCAGACGATCGCCGCGAAGCAGGAGTCCCAGTACCACTGCCAGGGATAGCGCCCCGGGCTCGGCTGGGTGTATTCGAAGCGCGTCCCACCGCGCTCGCCGACGACCCAGTTCTGTTGCAGCACCCGCTCCGTCTCGGCGAGGACGATCTCCCGCTCAGACATTGGTGCGGCGCATCTCGCGCAGGGCCAATGCCCCGAGGACCGCCAGCAGCCCCGCAATCGAAACCAGCCCCGGCCAGGTGTCGGCCCAGGTGACGCCGCCGACGAAGCCCTGCCGCGCCGCTTCCAGCACATTGGTGAGCGGGTTGACGCTGGCGACCTTTTCGAGCCAGGGCTGCAGCAGCGCCAGTGGCGCGTAGGCGGGGGTGAAGAGGATCAGCGCCATCGTCCCGGCCTGCATCAGCGGAGCCGCAGATTGGCTCTTGTAGTGCAGCGCCAGCATCGACCCCCAGCAGGCCGCGGCCGCGGCCGTCGCGGCGACCATCAGGTAACAGATGGCGAGGCCGTCGAGACCCGGCCATTCGGCGCCGATCGCGAAGGCGATCGCCAGCACGAAGGTCGCCGGGATCAGCGCCCGGGCGCTGGCGGCCAGCACGTTCCCGGCGAGCAGGACCCAGCGGGGGGCGGGGGAGACGAGCAGGCGGTCGACCCAGCCCCCTTCGTAGTCGCGGGCCAGGTTGACCCCCGCCGCGGCCCCGGTGAAGCCGGCCCCCTGCAGCATGCTTACCGGAACGATGAAGCTCTCATACGAGCCGGTTTCGAACCCCTGCAGCTGGGTCAGGGCGCCGAAGACGCCGTTGAGGCCGAGGAAGAAGATCGTCGGCGCGAGGACCCCGGGGATCGCCGCCCCCGGTACCCGCACCAGCTCGTTCTTCGCCCGCGCCATCAGGGCGCCGATCGTCGCCAGGTTGGTGCGCCAGGCGGGAGTCGCGGCGAGCCTCCATCAGCCCACCCGCAGCCGGTGCTTGAGGGCGCGGGCGCTGAGCACGAGCCCGAGGACGACGATGCCGAGGATCGCCGCCACCGCCTCCATGGTCTGGGTGGCGTCGATTCCGGAGATGATCGGCTCCCGTACCCCTTCGACGATGAAGCTGAGCGGGTTGTACTCGGCGATCGTCTTCGCCGGCTCGATCATCAGTTCCTGGGGGAAGAAGGCGGAGGAGAGGAAGAGGACGACGAGGACCAGCGGGAAGAGGCCCTGGACGACGCTGGCGCTGCCGGTGCGAAGAGCGATCGCGGCGCCGATCCCGCCGACCGCCAGGGCCGAGGCGGTGACCAGCAGGATCGCCAGCAGGGCGCCGGGCACACCGCCCTCGATGTCGGCGCCGAAGATCAGGCCGATCGCCAGGAACCAGAGCGAGGCGAACAGCCCCAACGCCGCCGTCCCGGCCAGCCGCCCGAGGACGATCGCGAAGCGGGGGATCGGCGCCGTAAAGAGGCGGTCGGTGAAGCCCATCTCGATGTCGACCGCGAAGGCGATGCCGCCGCTGTTGCCGGCCAGCATCATCGACTGCATCATCGCGCCGGCGAGCATGAACTGGAGGAAGCTCTGAACCGGCGGGAAGCCGGGCAGTTCGACGCTGGCGCCGGCGCCGCCGGTTTGGACCGCCAGCAGCAGGGTGGGGAAGACGACGATCGGCGCCAGCAGCTGCGGCCTGCGGAAGGTCTGGCGGATCGAGCGCGCACCCAGCGCCCGCACCACTCTCGCGCTCGTCGCCAGGTCGTTCACGCCGGCGTCGGCTCCTCGCCGCCGTCCCCGCTCTCCTCCTTTTCGAGGTGGTGGCCCGTCTTGGCGACAAAGACGTCGTCGAGGGTGGGGCGCACCAGCTCCAGCGACTCGACCGCGATCCCGGCCTCGTCGAGGGCGCGGACGACACGGGGGATGTCGGCGGCCCCGTTTTCGACCTCGACCAGGACCCGCTTGCCGTCCTTCGGCGGCAGCAGTCGGCCGATCTCGGCGCAGACGCGCTCGGCCTCGGCCACCGAGCCCTCGGCCAGGAGCAGCTCGACGTGTGGGTTGCCGAATTCACCCTTCAGCGACTCGGGGGTCCCCTCGGCGACGATCCGGCCACTGTCGATGATCCCGACGTTGTCGGCCAGCTGGTCGGCCTCCTCCAGGTATTGGGTGGTGAGGAAGACGGTGGTGCCGTCTTCGTTCAGCGCCCGCACCTCCTCCCAGATCGTTTTGCGGCTGACCGGGTCGAGCCCCGTGGTCGGCTCGTCGAGGAAGAGGACGCGCGGTTCGTGGACAAGTGCCGCGGCCAGGTCGAGGCGGCGCTGCATCCCGCCCGAGTAGGTGCCGACCCGGCGGTCGGCGGCGGCGGCGAGGTCGACCCGTTCCAGCAGCGCGTCGGCGCGCTCGCGGCCGCGAGCCGGCGGCAGCCCCTGCAGGGTCGCCTGTAGGCGGATCAGCTCGCGGCCGGTCATCAGCGGGTCGAGCGCCGCTTCCTGCAGGGCGACGCCGATCGTGGCGCGCACCTGGCGCGCCTCGGCGACGACGTCGTGGCCGGCGACGCCGGCGCGGCCGCCGGTCGGCAGCAGCAGGGTCGTCAGCATCCGCACCGTGGTCGTCTTGCCGGCGCCGTTGGGGCCGAGGAAGCCGTAGATCTCGCCCTCGTCGACCGCGAGGTCGATCCCCTGCACGGCGAGAACCTCGCCGAACGCGCGCTCCAGCCCCTCGACGACGATCGCCGGCATCGCTAGGCCTCCAGCGGCTCGGCGCCCCGCGCGGGAGGCGGAACCGCCTCGACCCAGCGGCGGCCGTTGGCCCGCTCGAGCGCCTCGGCGGCGTCGAGCAGCAGCTCGTCCCGGCCCCAGGCGGCCTGTAGCTGCAGGGCCACCGGTAGCCCGCCGGCAGAGCCGACCGGGACGCTGATCGCCGGGATGCCGGTCAGGTTGGCGAGGGCGCCGCCGCGGACGTTGGCTTCGTCGGCGGTCATCGTCCCCGAGGGCAGCTCGACCACCGGCGCCTCCAGCGATGGCGCCACCGCCGGCACCGTCGGGCAGGCGAGCACGTCGACGTCTTCGAAGAGCGCCGCGACGGTACGGCGGGCGATGGTGCGGATCTGGTGCGACTTGACCGTCGCGATCGCCGGCAGCAGCACCCGGAACTTGAGCAGGCCTCGGGCCAGCGGGCTCAGCTCGGGATCGAGGTCGTTGAGCCGCTCGGGGGTGATCCCGCCGAGGCTCTCGCTGTTGGCGATCAGGATCGTCGCCAGGGTCGCCACCGCCAGCTCCGGGATCTCGATCTCGCGGACCTCGCCGCCGGTCTCCCGCCGCAGGTCCTCGATCGCGCCCTCGCAGGCCTCGCGCACCGCGGGGTCGACGTCCTCGCTGACCTCGCCGGCGATGACGCCGATTCGCAGGCCGCTCGCCGCGCCCGCCTTCAGCTCCTCGCCGAAGAGGGCCGAGTCGAGCAGGCGGCAGTCGGCGGCGTCGGAGCAGAGGGCGCCGGAGACGATCGTGGTCGAGACCCCAGCCATGTGATGGCCGTCCATCGCCGCGCGGCCGAAGGTCGGCTTCAGGCCGGTGAGGCCGCAGTAGGCGGCCGGGTAGCGGATCGAGCCGACCCCGTCGGCGCCGACCGCGCCGGAGACGAGGCGGGCGGCGACCGCGGCGGCGGGGCCGCTGGAGGACCCGCCCGGGCAGCGCTCGGCGTTCCAGGGGTTGTGGGCGGGTCCGTAGACGGAGACGTTGCCGGTGCTGCCGGCGCCGAGCTCGTGCATGTTGCCGACCCCGACGATCACCGCGCCGGCGTCGCGCAGGGCGCGGTAGGGGCCGGATTCGCCGGGGGCGGTCTCGGCCAGCATCTCGGCGGCGCCGAAGCGTTGCGCCCGCCAGGGCAGCGGCCACTCGTCCTTGATCACGACCGGGACGCCGTGCAGGGGGCCGGCCGGGGCGGCGGCGAGCATCTCGCGCGAGCGCTCCGGGAAGGTCTCGACGACCGCGTTGAGGGCCGGGTTGCGCTCCTCGATCCGCGCCAGCGTCGCCTCCAGCAGCTCGGCCGGGTCGACGCTCGCCGACGGCGATCGCCGCCGCCTGGCTCGCGCAGCGAGAGGTCGAGCGCTGCGCTCATCGCGGCGGCGCCTGAGAGAGGTCGGGGTTCGGCTCGGCCGGGACCTGGCTGGTGTCGAGTGCGACCAGCTCGAGGATCGGCGGCCAGAACAGCTGCTGGGCGGCGCCGATCACCGCCAGCTCGATCTCGTCGGCCTCGATGCCGAAGGCGGCGAGACCCGCCGGGATGAAGTCGTCTTGGCTGTTCGCGGCCTCCATCGGCGCCGCGAACCCTACCTGGGCCGACTTGGCCGGGATCCTGCAAGCCGCCTGGCGGCGCGGCATCGCGGCGCCGTGGGCGGCAGGATTAGCCCCGCAACTGGGGAACGCCACCAGTGTTGCCTCAATCGATGCCGTACGCAGAGACGAAATCCACCTTCCGGCGCGCCTGGGCGCTTGTCGCCGCCGCCTGCTTGCTGGCGGCGCTGGTCGCCGTCGCCTATCCCGGCGCCGCCGATTCGGCGCCGCTGCGCGTCGTCACCCTCGGCCAGACCCCGGAAACGCCGCCTGCTTCCTGCCCGGGCAAAATCGTCAACAACGTTGAGGTCACCCCCTGCCGGGTCGAGGGGCACGTGACCGGCTTCCAGTCGATCGCCGACGGGCTCGCGCGCCCCTACGAAGCGCCCTTCGAAGGCAAAATCGTCGCCTGGTCGATCACTCTCGCCAAGCCCTCGACCACCGAAACGGACACCACCACCGACGAGGTGGGCTTCTTCAACGACTTCCTCGGCACCCCCTCGCAGGCCCGGATCGGCGTCCTGCGCCCGGTCGAGCGAATCGAATCCGCCGAAATACAAACTGGTGCGGCAGAGCCCGGTCGAGATCCTCAACCCATACTTCGGCAGCACCCCGGTCTTCGCCCTCGACCACCCGCTCACGGTCCTCAAAGGCCAGGTGGTGGCGCTGACGATCCCGACCTGGGCGCCGATGTTCGCCTTCAACGTCTCCGCTGACAACACCTGGCGCGGCAGCCGCCTGCCCGAACACTGCGCCTCCAAGGAAGACATCCAGGGCGGCCACCCCCAGCAGGGCGTCGGCAAAGTCAAGACCTACGGCTGCTACTACTCCAACGCGCGGTTGCTCTACACCGCGACGCTCGTCAAGAAACCGTAGGCGCTTAGGCGCAGAGAATTTGCATTCTGCGCGCCACGCGTGCGCTGTCACTCGGCAGCATCGGCGCGATGCTTCATCTCGCGCTTCTCCTGGGCCAAGTTCTCGGTCTTCCGGAAGTGGAAGATCCAATTCCGAACAGGATCGGCCTGGGACATCTCATCTCTCTTGCCGGCGCAGGCGGGGTAGTGGGTGGAATCGCAAACCTTGGTGCGCCGTCCGCAAAACGTGAGCGAGCAATCGGCACGGGCAGCCTCGCCGGCTTGGTTTTCGGGGCTGCTTTCTATTGCCTCTCGCTACCGGGAGAAGTAATATCTTAGCCTATGAAAGCTTTTGTCCGAAATCAGGGCCCAACCATCGCAGCAATGGTGGTCGTCACCTGGGCAATAACCGCTTTGGCGGGTGGGAGCACTGCCGTCCTATATCCCGTTTCCTTCGCCTGCTTGGCGGTGGGAATCTGGTGGGAAAACCGTAGGGGGCGCTTTAAAGCGCTTCTTGGCGCAGGCCGCAGTACGGGCAGTCGCTGACGTCCAGCCCGATCAGCTGGTCGCAGCGGCGGCAGGCGCGGAGGTTCTCCGGGCTGCGGGGCAGCGAGGAGGCCGAGGGGGCGAGCGGCAGGACCTTCGCCACCGGGTACATCTCCTCGCCGGTCTCGCGGTCGACGTAGACGGCGCCCGGCTCGGCGTGGGCGAGGGCCTCGCGGCCGGAGGCTCGGGAGCGCATGCGGTAGAGCTGCTTCGAGTTCATCGCCGGGAAGACTAATAGCTTGGGCGGCTCCGATGCGTGTCCTCCTCTTCCACGGCTACATGCTGCGCGGCACCGGCAGCAACATCTACAACGCCAACCTGGCGCGGGCGCTGGCCCGGCTCGGCCACGAGGTGCACCTGCTCTGCCAGGACCGCGAGGTGCGGATCGAGGGGGTGGAGATCCACAACCCGGACATCGGCGGCCTGCTGCCCGTCTACGTGCGCGACCCCTACGAGGGCTTCGAGGTCAAAACCTTCCCCGAGCTGAGCGAGGCCGAGCTCGACCGCTACATCGAGGCCAACGTCGCCGCCGTGCGCCAGGTCGCCGCTGAAGTCGGCGGGATCGACGCCGCCCTCGCCAACCACCTGGTGATGGGCCCGGCGATCCTCGCCCGCGCCGGCGTCGCCCCCTTCGCGGCGAAGATCCACGGCTCGGCCCTGGAGTACACGGTCAAACCGCACCCGCGCTTCCTCCCTTACGCCCGCGAGGGGATGGAGGCGGCGAATGGCGTTCTGATCGGCTCCGCCCACACGGCCGAGTCGCTCTGGGCGACGCTCCCCGACGTCGCCGGCCTGCGCGAGAAGACGCGCCTGGGGCCGCCCGGGGTCGACGTCGAGGAGTTCCGCCCCGGCGCCGAGCGCGAGGAGCTGGTCGCCTTCGTCGGCAAGCTGATCGTCTCCAAGGGCGTCGACCTGCTGCTCGCCGCCTGGCCGCTGGTGCGGGCGGCGCACCCGGGCGCCCGCCTCGAGGTAGCCGGTTTCGGCGCCTACGAGGACGGGCTGCGGCGGCTGCTGGCGGCGCTCGAGCGCGGCGACCTCGACGACGCCCGCGAGGTCGCCCGTCTCGGCTGGGCGCTTGGAGGGCGGCGAGGAGCGGCCGCTGCCGATCCTCTCGGCCTTCCTCGCCGATCCTCCCGCCGGCTACGCGGAGATGGCGCGAGCGGCGGCGGGCTCGGTCGAGCTCGTCGGCCGGCTCGAGCACCGCGAGGTCGCCTCCTTCTTCCCCCGCGCCGAGGCGATGGTCATGCCCAGCACCTTCCCCGAGGCCTTCGGCATGGTCGCGGTCGAGGCTGCCGCCTGCGGGACCCTGCCGGTCTCGGCGGGCCACTCCGGCATGCTCGAGGTCTCGCGCCAGCTGCAGGCCGCGCTGCCCGAGGAGGTCGGGGCGCTGACCTCGTTCCCGGTCGAGCCGGGGGCGGTGGAGGCGATCGCCGCCCGTCTCGACGCCTGGCTCTCGCTGCCGGAGGCCGAGCGCGAGCGCGCCCGCGAGGCCCTGGTCGAGACCGTCGCCCGGCTCTGGAGCTGGGAGGGAGTGGCCCGCGGGGTGCTCGCCGCCGCGGCCGGAGAACTCGACGATCTGCCCCGTCCCGGGAGCTAGTGCGAAGCGTCACCTGGACCCGCAAAGCCTCCCGCCGCCGCTTCAATAGAATGCCCGCCGCCCCAATGTACGGCCGCCTGCCCATAGTGAAGATGCTGCTGGTGACGATCGCCCTGACGGTGGTCATCTCGGCGGTGATGGTCCCGATCAACTGGAACGGCCAGGGGGCCTCCACGGCCGCGCCGAAGATCGATCACCTGCTCAACGTGATGATCGTGCTCTCGGCCTTCGTCTTCTCGCTGGTGATGGTGATGCTCTTCTACGCGCTTTGGAAATTCAAAGCGAAGCCGGGGGACGAATCCGACGGCGAGCCGATCCACGGCAACACCCGCCTGGAGATCGCCTGGACCCTGATCCCGACGATCATCGTCCTCTTCGCCGGCGGCTACAGCTGGAAGGTGCTCGACGAAATCGAAGAGCCCGACGGACGGCGCCCTCACGGTCTCGGTCTTCTCCCAGCAGTACGCCTGGAGCTTCGCCTACCCGGGCAAGGAATACGCCTACAGCGAGGGGGAGCTGCACGTCCCGGTCAACCGCCAGGTCCAGTTCAAGATGCACGCTCTGGACGTGATCCACTCCTTCTGGGTGCCCGAGTGGCGGATCAAGAAAGACAACGTGCCCGGGATCACGACCACGGCGATCGTCACGCCCGACAAGGTCGGGACCTACCAGCTCGTCTGCACCGAGCTCTGCGGCTTCGGCCACTCGACGATGCGGGCCAAAGTCGTCGTCGAGTCGCCGGCCAAGTTCGACGAATGGGTCGAAGGCCTCGACCAGAAAGCGCCGAAACCGCTGATGGAAGCGGTCGAAGAGACCACCACGTCCGAACCGCCGGCCCTGGATGCCGGCGGGGCATAATGAGGAAACGCCGATGGTTGACGCGATCAAGAGACCCGGCTGGTGGCGTGGCCTGATCGGGGCCATCGCCTTCGGCGCCTTCGGCTTCGGCCTCGTCATCGCCCTGCGGGCGATCTCCGACCTGCCGCTCTACCAGACCGAGCAGACCGGCTACCCGCACGTGATCGTGCCTGCGATCACTCGCCCCGCTCGGCTTCCTCGCCGGCTTCGGCTGCTTCGACTACTGGCTGCGCTGGGCCGCCGGCATGCCGACGATCCCCGAGGACCACTCCCAGCACGGCGCCAAGAGCTGGAAGGACTACTTCCGCTTCAACACCGACCACAAGGTGATCGGTGTCCAGTACGTCGTCACCACCTTCATCTTCTTCTTCCTCGGCGGCCTGATGGCGATGCTGATCCGGGCCGAGCTCGCCCAGCCGGGCACCCAGATCGTCGAAGCGGCGACCTACAACAGCCTCTTCTCGACCCACGCGGTGCTGATGATCTTCGTCTTCGTGATCCCGGTCTTCGCCGGGCTCGCGAACTACGTCCTGCCGCTGATGATCGGCGCGCCGGACATGGCCTTCCCGCGCCTCAACGCGCTCAGCTTCTGGATGCTGCCGCTGGCCGGGATCCTCTTCATCGGCAGCTTCCTCGCCCCCGGCGGCGCCTTCGACGCCGGCTGGACCGGTTACGCGCCGCTCTCGACCGGAGCGCCGTTAGGGCAGTCGTTCTTCAACCTCGGCGTCCAGTTCGCCGGCGCCTCCTCGATCGCGACCGCGCTCAACTTCCTGGTCACGATCATCACCATGCGTGCGCCCGGAATGACCTTCTGGCGGATGCCGCTGCTGGTCTGGGCGAACCTCTCGACCTCGCTGCTGGTCGTCGCCGCGACCCCGTTCATCGCCGGCGTCCAGTTCATGGTCCTCTTCGACCGCGCCCTGCACACCAACTTCTTCGAGTTCGCGGCCGGCGGCGACGTGATCAGCTACCAGCACATCTTCTGGTTCTACTCCCACCCGGCGGTCTACATCATGATGTTGCCCGGGTTCGGGATCGTCTCCGAGGTCATCTCGACCCACGCCCGCAAGCCGATCTTCGGCTACCGGCTGATGGCCCTGGCGCTGATCGGGATCGTCGTCCTCAGCTACTCGGTCTGGGCCCACCACATGTTCGTCGCCGGGATGTTCTCCTGGCTGCGGGTGCCGATGATGATCACCACCCTGCTGATCGCGGTGCCGACCGGGATCAAGATCTTCTCCTGGCTGGGCACGCTCTACTTCGGCAAGATCCACACCTATTCGACCGCGATGCTGTTCGCGCTCGCCTTCATCGTCACCTTCACGATCGGCGGGATCTCAGGCGTGATGCTCGGCATGGTGCCGATCGACATCCACGTCTCCGACACCTACTTCATCGTCGCCCACATCCACTTCGTCCTCTTCGGCGGCTCGGTCTTCACGATCTTCGCCGGCGTCTACCACTGGTTCCCGAAGATGACGGGCCGGATGTACGACGAGAAACTCGGCCGCGTCCACTTCTGGGGCACCCTGGTCGGCACCTGGGGCACCTTCATCCCGATGCACTGGGTCGGCATGGACGGGATGCCGCGCCGCGTCGCCGACTACGCCGAACAGTTCGGCAACTGGAACCTGCTGATCAGCTGTCTTCGCCTTCATGCTCGGCGCCGTGCAGCTGGTCTTCGTCTACAACATGGTCGTCAGCTGGCGCTTCGGCCCGAAGGCCGGCGCCAACCCCTGGCGCGCCAACTCGATCGAGTGGCAGGTCTCCTCGCCGCCGCCGATCTTCAACTTCGACGAGATCCCGCGGGTCGTCGGCGGTCCCTACGAGTTCGGGATCCCGGGCGCGAAACACGCGATCATGGCCGGCGAATCGACCGAGGGCGCCGAGGTGCCCGCCGGTGAGAAAAGCACGGTGGGAACCAGCTGATGAGCCGCTGAGCATGCTGACGAGCGCAAGCCGCTGCTGGTCTTCCTCAACGAGGTGGCCGGTGGCCGCAAGCTGCTGCAGGCGGTGCGCGAGCGCCAGGACCAGGTCTCCGGCGTGGTCGTCGCCTCGCCGCAGAACCAGCCTTCCGTCGGTCAGCTGATCGACTCCGACGAGATCCGCGAGGCCGCCCGCGCCCGGGTCGAGGTGACGATGGCGCTGCTCGCCGAGTTCGGCATCGAGTCCGTCGGCGAGGTGATGGACCCCGAGCCCTCGCTGGCGCTCGACGACGCCGTGCGGGCGCACCGCCCCGGCGAGGTCCTGCTCTCCTGCCTCTACGACACGCGTTTCGGCTTCATGCGCCGCGACCTGGTCGAGTGGGCGCGCGAGCGGGTCGAGCCCGAGGTGAAGCTGACCCACATCCCGGTCCGGATCGAAGACGACGCGATCCGCTGGGACCTCAACCACACGCTGGTTGTGGCGACCAAGACCGTCGCCTCCCCCGACCTGGTGGCCCGGATGAAGGACCGCGCCGAGCATCCGTCCACACCGCTTCACGATCATCTGCCCGCGGGCCGAGGACGTCAGCGAGCCGCAGGTCGTCCGCGACCTCGCCTCGACCCTGGCCGAGCTCTACCGCGCCGAGATCGACGCCACCGGCCAGCCGATGAGCCCCGACCCCTTCTACGCGGTCAAGAACGCGATCGAGCACTACCGGATCGACGACATCCTCATCTCCACCTTCGCGGGCGAGCGCTCGCAGTGGCTCGAGGACGACCTGATCGGCCGGGTGCGGGAGATCACCGAGAAGTCCGTCGAGCACATCGAGGTCGGCCGGCCCGCGACCGCTGTTGCCGCCGCCGTCGCCGAGGGGGAGGCAAGCTGATGGAGAGCGCGACCGTAGCCGTCGGTCACGGCCACGCCGATCACCACCACGGCCCGCCGGAGGCCAACGAGAGCTCGCGGATCGACCGCCAGACGCTCGGCATCCTGCTCTTCATCGTCTCCGAGGTGATGCTCTTCGGGGCGTTCTTCGCCTCCTACTTCTTCCTCCGCGTCGTCGTCGACCCGGCCAGCTGGCCGCCGGCAGCCTTCGAGCTGCCGAAGGCGGTCGCGGGGATGAACACGGCGATCCTGGTCTCCTCCAGCTTCACGATCCACTACGCGCTGGAGTCGATCCGCCGCGGCAACCGCGCCGGCCTGAAACTGGGCCTGGTCGCGACCTGGCTGCTCGGCGCCACCTTCCTCTTCATCCAGATCAACGAGTACGTGCACCTCGGCTTCAGCGCCCGCGACCTCTCGTTCGGCTCGATCTTCTACAGCCTCACCGGCCTCCACGGAGCCCACGTCTTCGTCGGCCTGATGCTGCTCTCGTTCGCGACGATCCGCGCCTTCCGCGGCCACTTCGGCCCCGCCGAGAAGGACCACCTCGGTGTCGAGGTGCCAGGGATCTACTGGCACTTCGTCGACATCATGTGGATCGTCGTCTACGTGACCGTCTACATCCTCTAGCTGAGGCGTAGAGCGGCGGTATGAGGCTCAACGAGGCCGCCGTCTTCAAATGGGTCGTGATTGTTGGGATCGCGGCGTCCTTGGTCGTCGCGGTGACGCTGTTGACGCGGCCGCTGGTTGGGTCGCTGCTGGGTCTGGCGATCGTGATTGCCGGCTGCGTCTACGGATATCGGTGGGCAGCACAGAAGCGGCGCGAAGTTGGCTCTAAGAATTTACGTTCGTAGACAAAATGTTGCATTTTTCTCTGTAGGCTGGCAACATGCCAACCATGGTCAGGGAGAGATGGACCGACGAGCGCCTCGACGAGTTCGGGAAGCGGATGGACGAACGCTTCGACCGCGTAGATGAAAGATTCGCTCAAATCGACGGACGTATCGCCGCGGTGCGGCTCGAGATGAAACAGGAATTCGTACGAACCGAGAAGCGGTTCAAGGAAGTGGATGCGCGGTTCGACAAAGTGGACGCGCGGTTCGACAAAGTGGATTCGCGGTTCGAATCGCTGCAGCAGGATCTGACGGCGCAAATCCAAGGGATGAGGGAATCGATGGATCTGCGCTTCGACGGGGTTCAGCGAAATCTGATTTACGCCATTGTCGCTGTTGCCGGGATGCTGGTGACGACCCTCGTCGCCGTCACCGGCATCGTGATCTCGCAGACCTGAGCTCCATCGCCGCCAGCGTCAGTGCGATCGGGACCGTCGCCGGGGTCTGGTCGACGAAGAAGAAGAGCAGGTCGAAGGCGGGGCAGATGACGGCCGCCAGAAGGGCTCCCTGCAGCTGTAGACGGCGGTCTGAGGCCAGCAGCGCTCCCAGGGTGGCGGCGATGAAGAGGTCGCCGAAGCCCATCAGCGCCGAGCCGAAGGAGGCGAACTGGAGGCGGGGAAGGTCGGCGGCCGGGGCGGCGGCGTTGAGGGTCGCGTTGGGCTCCTGCAGGAGGTTCGTTCCCACCAGGTAGGCGTCGACCGCGGCCATCACGTAGATGCCGAGCTTCAGCCAGCGGGGCGGGACGACGCAGGCGACGAGCCAGCCGAGGCTCACGCATGCCAGGGCGGAGAGGGCGAGGGCCGCGGTCTCGCCGCTGAGCGAGCCCTCCGCTGCCCAGGCGACCGCGAAAATGGGGACCACCCCGAGGGCGAGGGGCGGTCGGCCGCCTCGCACCAGCCAGCCCAGAGCGGCGGCCGCCAGCGGTGGCACTGCAACCAGCGCCAGGTAGGTGAGGAAGCGGGCGCTGGCCGATTCGAGCGCGATCGCTGAGATCACCACGACGATCGAGAGCGGCAGCACCAGTGCCCACCAGCGGCTCCGCAGGTGCCCCAGGACGGCGAGGGTTGGCG
Source organism: uncultured Actinomycetes bacterium (assembly GCA_963850735.1). Classification (GTDB taxonomy): domain Bacteria; phylum Actinomycetota; class Thermoleophilia; order Solirubrobacterales; family 70-9; genus VAYN01. Next base: position 266,944 of record CAWKMK010000001.1, on the reverse strand, counting down.
CACGCGGCGCTGCCACCAGGACGGCCTGTACCAGACTCAGGACAGCGATCGAGAGCCAGAAGGGGAGCAAGTCCTAGACGGAGCCGGCGGCGGCCGTGGCCGGCTGCTCGGGCTCACCCGAGCGCTGGGGCGCCGATTCGGACCGAGGCTCGAGGCGGCCTGCGGCCGCAACGGTCCAAAGCATCGCCAGCCAGTTGCCGGTGGCGATCGCGACGTGGACCCAGACGATGCCCGCGGGCAGTTCCAGCCACCACTGCAGACCGCCCACGGCGCCTTGTAAGGCAAGGAGGCCCAGGACGAGGGTCAGGGGCCTCAGCGCCCGCCCGTCGGCGCCTGGGCGGCGCAGCAGGAACCAGACGGCGATTGCCGCAATGCCGTAGATCGTGGCGATCAGGGCGTGGCGCTGGACGATCCATTCGAGGGTTCCGGTGCCCTCGAAGTCGAAGCGGTGCACCAGCTGCCCTTCGTGGGCGCCGGCGTGGGGCCCCGAGGCGGTGGCGATCGTGCCGGCGAGGATCGTCAGCTGCCCGAGCGGGATCAGCGCCCGCACCGCCCAGATGCTGAGCCGGTCGCGGGAGCGGCGCCGCTCCCAGGGTTCGTAGCGCGAGCACCAGGCCAGCGCGAAGGCTGCGTCCAGCAGCATCATCGAGAGGATGAAGTGGCTCATCACCAGCCCCGGCGCCAGGTGGTACTTGACGACCAGCGCCCCGAGCACCGCCTGGCCGACGACGCCGAGCGGCAGCAGCGCCCCGAACAGGGCGAGGTGCCAGCGGTAGGGCTTGCGGAAGAAGGCGAGGGCGCTGGCGGCGATCACCGCGAAGCCGACGAACCCGGTCAGTAGCCGGTTGCCGTACTCGATCACGGCGTGGGCTTCCAGCGGCGGGGTCGACCCGCCGTAGCATTTAGGCCAATCGGGGCAGCCCAGCCCGGACCCCGTGAGACGCACGGCGGCGCCGGTGAGGACGATCAGGGAGAGGGCGGCCAGGGCGACGAGCGTCACCTGTGCGTAGCGTTGAGGGGAGATCTCGAGGCGGCTTTTCAAGCGTTCCCGCATCTAGGGACCATCATGGCAGCGGCCCGCGGCCGCGCTCGGCTCAGCCTTTGGAGCTACCGGACCCGCCGCCCGCGTTTTCGAGCAGGTACTTGGCGAGGTCTTCGATTTCTTTCGGCGAGAGAAGCTGCGCGTAGTTCTGCGGCATCACGTTAGCCGGGTAGCCCTGGACGATCTCGGCGTTCGGTTCCGTGACCATCTTTTCGATCGCGGCCTGCGTATCTCCCGGAAGTTCTTCGTCGAGGTTCGGGCCGGTTACGCCACCCGATTCGGCAGCGGCGAAGGTGTGGCAGCCGCCGCAACCGTTGTTGGCGAAGACCTGCGCGCCGGGGCCGCCGGCGACCTTCGGCGGGGCCGCGCCGGGGACGCCGGCCCATTCGCCGACGTAGGCGGCGACGTCGTCGAGGTCCTGGCCGGTGACGATCTCGGCCGGCATCGAGACGGCGGGATTATCGGTTGTTCGGACGTGGGTAGTCGACCTGGGCTTTGACGACGCCCTCGATCGTGTCCGAGTCGTTGCCTTCTTCGCGCGCCGATGCGAACGCGTCGTCCAGGTTCGGGCCGATCTGCGCGGTCGTCCCGGCCTGGGCCAGAGAGTGGCAGGTGCCGCATTTCTGGATGAACAGGGTGCGGCCGCGTTCCGGGTCCGCGTCGGTCGTCCCGCAGCCCGAAGCGACCACCAGGACGGCGGCCAGGGCCACGAGGGCGAGCAGCGGGATGATGAGTTTCGGAGGGCGAGCCATGGGGCGCGATGCGGGCGGAAGTCTATATGTCGGGGCAGCCGAGAAGCGTGCCGTCCAGGCGTCGCGGTGGTCTATTCTTGAGCCGATACGCACTAACTCTGGAATCGAACTGACGGGAGGCCGCCGATGCAGGTGAGGGACGGGATGTCTGAGATCACGCTGACCGTGGGGCCGTCCCACACGTTGCGCGAGGCGGCCGCGAAGATGGTCGAGAAAGGGACGGGAGCGGCGCTGGTGATCGACGCCGAGCTGCCCACCCCGTCGATGGTCACCGAGCGCGATCTGCTGATTTCCGTTGCCCGTGGCCAGGACCCCGCTCTCGAGCGGGTCGCCGACCACATGAGCGAGGGAGTCCTGACCGCAGCGCCCGGCTGGAGCCTCGAGCGCGCGGCGGCAGAGATGTCCCGCCGCAGCGTCCGCCACCTGGTCGTCTTCGACGGCGGCGAGCCGGTCGGCGTCCTCTCGATGCGAGACATCGTCCGCTGCTGGACCAGCGACGGCGCTACTTCCGAAATGCCTTTGCCGAGCTGAGTTTCAGCGGGGTGGGCCGCTGATCGTTTCCACCGGCAACGCCGCGCCGCGGGTCTCCTGGCGGCGAGGAAGGCGGAAGTAGTCGCGGGCCGAGCCGCGGACGATGCTGCGGAAGGCGGCGAGGAAGAAGATCGCGCCGAGGATGCCCCAGATCAAGGGCTGGAAGATGAAGCCGGAGGCGAAGGTGCCGCAGGCCAGGCCGACGGCACCGACGGCGAAGAAGACCGGCCCCCAGGAGGGGCGTGGTGCGTAAATCGTCTCGCCCGGCTCAGGCACTTGTCGGTGCTCGGCCATGGCTCAGGCGGCGATGTAGAGGAAGGCGGCGACGAAGCTGAGGGCGAAAATCCCGGCGGCTATGCCACCGGCTACTAGCCCTGCGCTTAGCTGCCGACGTGCGGTCTCACGATCCATTGGCACGGATTTCTATCAGGCGGTGAGGAAGGGCAGGCGGGTGGTCGGACCCCCATCACCCCTCTCTCAAAGACCGTCGCGCAGCTGGATCGCCGGAAAACTGCGGAGCGCGGTTCCTGGAGCCTTTGAGAGAGGGGTGATGGGGGTCCTTCCAGCGCCGGGCGATTACCGCCCAGAAGCTCCTTGGTTGGAGCTGGCGTGGGACTCGCTAGACGTTGGCGGCGATCGCCATCGAGAGGAAGAGCAAGGCCAGGTATGCCAGGGAGAAGAGGTAGGTCCTTAGGGCCCAGCGGCGGTCTGCCGTTCTCAGGAGCTTGACGGCGAAGGCGATGAAGGTGGCGCCTAGGAGGATCGAGGGGATGACGTAGGCGATGCCGAGGCCGCCGGCGCAGAAGGGGAGTTGGGTGACCGCGTAGAGGAGGACGGTGTAGAGGAGGATCTGGCGGCGGGTCTCGTCCTCGCCGCGGACGACGGGGAGCATCGGGATGCCGGCCTTCGCGTACTCGTCCTTCATCAGCAGCGAGAGCGCCCAGAAGTGCGGCGGGGTCCAGAAGAAGACGATCGCGAACATGTAGAAGGCCATGCCGTCGAGGCCGCCCGTAACGGCCGCCCAGGCGACCAGGGGGGGCACGGCGCCGGCGGCGCCGCCGATGACGATGTTCTGCGGCGTGCGGCGCTTCAGCCAGAGGGTGTAGACGCCGACGTAGCCGACGAAGCCCGAGAGCGAGAGCGTCGCCGCCAGCGGGTTGACGGTCAGCGAGAGCAGCAGGAACGAGGCCGTCGCCAGGATCAGGCCGAAAATCGTCGCGGCGCGGGCGGAGACGCGGCCCGAGGCGACGGGGCGGCTTGCGGTGCGCGCCATCGTGCGGTCGATGTCGCGATCGACCGCGTGGTTGATCGCGCCGGCGCCGCCGGCCGAGAGGGCGCCGCCGAGGCAGGTCAGCAGGACCAGGCCGAGCGACGGATCGCCGGCCACGTACATCGTCGTCACCGTGGTGAAGAGCAGCAGCGACTGCACCTTCGGCTTGGTCAGCGTCAGGTAATCGCGGACGACGGTGGGGAGGAGGGAGCGGGTCGCCGTCGTCGGGTTGGGCGCGGTCTGCGCGCCGGCACCGGATTGCATGGCGGTCAGGCTACCGGCTGGGATTCGCGCGCCGCAGGCTCCTCGCTGCGGCGGGTGCGATGGTCGATCGCCTCGCGGATGTCGCGCAGCGGCCGGGGGCTGCGGACGTCCGGCAGGACGTCGAAGTTGTGCGGCTCCGGCGGCGAGAGCGCGAACCACTCGAGGGTCTCGCCGCCCCACGGGTCATGGCCCGCCTCGGCGCCGCCCTCGCGGCTGAAGATCGCGTTGACGATCGTCAGCAGGATGCCGACGAAGAGCACAAAGACGCCGATCGAGGCGATCAGGTTGTACGTGGTGACGCCGGTGCCGTCGAAGTACTTGTAGGCGTCGATCACCTGGCCCTGCTCGGTGCCGGCGAAGAAGAGCGGTACGAAGCCGAGCAGGAGGCCGACGAGGATCGTCCAGAAGGAGATCCGGGCGAGGCTCTCGCCCATCGTCCGCCCGGTCATCTTCGGGAACCAGTAGTGGAGCGCGGCGAAGCCGCCGAAGACGGAGCCGCCGATCAGGGCGAAGTGGGTGGCCGCGGTGGCGTCGGTCGTGTTCTTCACCTTCCAGGCAGCCGCCACCAGCGAGTGGCAGAGCTCGGAGGCGAGACCGATCGAGATCGCGAAGACCGCCCCGAGCGCGAACAGCAGCGGCGCCCGCATCCGCAGGGTCCCACCGGCCAGGGTGGCGATCAGGTTGAAGATGACGAGGCCGAAGGGGACGATCAGGGCCAGCGACATCAGCATCGCGAAGTACATCCAGCCGATCCCGATCGGCGCGGTCAGCATGTTCTGCATCCAGGCCAGCGTGCCGATCACGGCGATCGCGGCCAGCGAGACCATCACCACGGTGCGGTTGAAGAGCGGTTTGCGGGCGAAGGCGGCGGCGATTTCGGCGATCGTGCCGAAGGCGAAGATCAGGATCAGCATGTAGGTGCCGGTGAAGAAGATCCAGCTCAGGTGCTGCCAGAGCAGCGGCGCGCCGCCGGAGCCGTCGGCGAAGAAGATGCCGTCGTAGTGGCGGTCGATCATCAGCATCGTCAGCGCCGCCAGCAGCACCGGGCCGATCACGACCATCAGCCAGGAAGAGACGGCGGCGGCCCAGGCGAAGACCGGCAGGCGGCGCCAGGCCAGACCCGGCGCCCGCATCGTCCGCAGCGTGGCGACGAGGTTGATCGAGAGGAAGACGAAGCCGAGGGTCGCCAGGCCGGTCGCGGTGACCCAGGCGTCGACGCCGTTGTTGGAGAGGAAGGCCTTCTCGGTCAGCGGCGCCAGCGGGTTGACGCCGGCCTCGGAGGGGGTGAAGAGGAAGCCGGCGTAGAGGACGACGGCGCCGGCGACCCAGAGGGCGGCGCCGATCTGGCCCAGCCGCGGCAGCGCCGTGCCGCGGGCGCCGATCTGCAGCGGGGTGACGTAGTAGAAGAACCCGATCGCCAGCGGCAGCGCGAAGAAGAAGATCGCGGTCGCGCCGTAGAGCGAGAGCATGCGGTTGAAGGTGACGGGGTCGAGGAAGGTGTTCTCCGGCACCAGCAGCTGGATCCGCATCAGGACCAGCTCGACCAGGGCGAGGAAGAGGAAGCCGAGGGCGCCGCAGATGAGGATCCGCCCGACGTCCTTGTGATCGGCGGAGGTCGCCAGCTGCTGCCAGCGCGGGCGGCTGGGAGCGAAGCCGTCGGCGACGAGCTCGGGGCGCGGGCTGGGGCTCATGGCGTTTCTCCGTTTTCGATCAGGCCGACGACCCGTTCCTGGGCGGCCTCGATGTCTTCTTTCTGCGTTTCGAGGAACGCTTCGTATTCCTCCGGCGAGACGACTTCGACCTCGGTCCGCATCGCGGCGTAGGCCTGGCCGGAGAGGGTCGCGGAATCCCCGTCGAAGCTGCCTTCGTCGTCGGTGGTGAAGAAGACGCGGTTGGTCTTGCCGGGGACGGCGTCGGCTTTGCGCGCCAGTTCGGCGACGTTCCAGGTGTGGACGACGTCGGTCGAGAGCAGTTCCAGTTCGATCGCGGTGTCGACCGGGACGACCAGCTTGTAATAGGAGAAGGCGCCGTTCGGGTAGTCGTAGCGCCATAGCCACTGCTGGCCGGTCGCCTTGATCTTCAGCGGTTCGGATTTGGCCGAGGCGAGGCCGGCATCGCCCGTCGAGGGCTTTTCGCGGGCGTTGTCGGTGAAGACGACGCCGAGGACGAAGAGCAGGGCGGCGAAGAAGGTGAGGACGGCGCCGACCCGGAACTGCAGGCGGCGGCCGGAGAGCAGCTGGCGCGGCTCGGCCCCGCGCTCGGAGCGGAAGCGCCGCACGACGTAGAGAAGCGCGACGGTGACCGCGACCATCAGGATCGCGGCGGCGACGACGCCGATCCAGAGCAGGGTGTCGATCTGGTCAGTGCCAGGGGAATGGGGCGCCAAAGCGCGGCCATTCTATTCACGCGAGGCGGCGCCGCGGCTTCCGGCCGCTTTCGGGTCGCCGACCTATACTCGCCAGCCTCATGAGGAGGCGCTCCCGGCCATCGAATGCGCTTCGCCTCGCGGTGCAGGCCGGCGGCGTCGCGGCGATCGGCGCCGCCGTCGCGGTGCCCCTGCTGCGCAAGCGCCTGCGGGTCCCGACCTTGGTCACGGTCGCCGCGGTCGCTGCCGGCCCGCTGGGGCTGGCGGTGCTGCAGCCGCGCTCCAAGCGTCGCGACGTCGCCCTCTATGCGCTGCAGATGTGGGCCTTCACCGTCGCCCACGAGCTGCCCTACGACGATCCCGAGCGCCTGCGGGAACGGCTCCGCACCCGCTACCCGATCCAGGTCGACCGGGCGATCGGCGGTGGCCGCCTCCCCAACGCCCGCCTGCAGCGCGCCCTCGGGCGCCTGCCGCAGGTCGGCGTCGTCAACAAGCTCCTCACCTGGACCCACTGGCTCTGGTTCCTCGAGCCCTACCTCGCGCTGAGCTGGATCCTCGTCCGCCGCAACGATCGCTTCCCGCGCTCCGCGCGGCAGATGGCGGCGGTCTTCGACCTCGGTTGCGCTCGCCTACTTCGCGGTCCCGACCGCGCCGCCCTGGTGGTCTTCCGAGCAGGGCCTGACCGGGGAAGAGGTGCGGCGGATCATGGTCGAGGTCGGCGAACCGACCTGGGGCCGGGCCTGGGAGCGGCTCTACGACGCGCTCGGCGGCAACCCCTGGGCGGCGATGCCCTCGCTGCACTTCGCCACCTCGCTGGCGGCGGCGCTCTCGCTCTCCGAAGCGGGCAAGGTCGAGGGCGCGATCGGCTGGGGATACGCCGGCACCCTCGGCTTCGCCCTCGTCTACCTCGGCGAGCACTACGTCACCGACCTGATCGCCGGCGCGGCCCTGGTGGCCGCGGTGAGGAAGGGCGAGCCGCTGGCCGAACCCCTGGTTAACGGGGTCAACGGGGTGCTGCAGCGTCTGGAGAGGATCGCCAGCGGGTAATTTGCCTGGCGTGTCTCCGGAAGACTCGGCGAACGGCAACAACCGCTTCGCCGAAATGCCGATTTTCACGACCCGGCGGCTGATCCAGACCATCGTCGTCGTCTTTCTCCTGCTCGGTGCGATCTACTTCCTCTTCCCGAAGCTGGTCGGGCTCGGCAACGCGCTCGACAAGCTCGACGACGCCGACCCGCTCTGGATCGGGATCGCGATCGGGTTCAACGTCGTCGCCTACGCGACCTACATCGCCCTCTTCAAAGCGGTAGTCGGCGGCGATGCGCTGCGCCTGACCTGGAAGGAGACCTACGAGATCAACATGGCCGGGGTGGCGGGGACGCTGCTCTTCTCGGCCGGCGGCGCCGGCGGCATCGCCGTCACCTACTGGGCGCTGCGCAAAGCCGGGATGCCGCGCCGCGACGTGGCGCGGCGGATGGTCGCCTTCGTCTCCCTCCACTACGCCTTCTATCCCATCGCCCTGATCGTCTTCGGGGTGCTGCTGCGGACCGGGGTCCTCAACGGCAAGAGCTCGGTCGAGCTGACGATCATTCCCGCCGGGGTCGCCGGCCTGCTGCTGATCCTCGGCGTCCTCGTCACGTCTGATCCCGCCCGACGCTGAGCACCGGCTCGCCCGCTTCGCCCACAGCGAGCGCTCGCGCCAGCTGGCTGCAGACCGCCGGCAAAGTCCCCGCCACCCTGGGAGAAGGATTCCGCTTCGCCATCGGCCTCTTCGCCCACCCGCGCCGCGGCGGCCTCGCGGTGCTCGGCGCCGCCGGCTTCTGGGCGGCCAGCATCGGCGTCCTCTGGGCCTCGTTCCACGCCTTCGGCGTCCACGTGCCGCTGGCGGTGGTCGTCCAGGGCTTCTTCCTCGGCATGGTCGCCAACCTCTTCCCGCTGGCGCCGGCGGGGGTGGGGGCGGTCGACGCCGGCATGATCGGCGCCTTCGTCCTCTTCGGGATCCCCGAGGAGACGGTCTTCCCGGCGATCCTGATCTTCCGCCTGGTCGCCTTCTGGATGCCGATCCCGCCGGGGATCTTCGCCTTCTTCCAGCTCCGCCACACGGTTCACAGCTGGGAAGAGGGGGAGCTGCCGATCGAGCGCGGCGGTGAGACTCACTCGCCGGTGGATGAGGTCGCGGAGATTGCCTTCGAGGGCCGCGAGAGCTACTATAAAAAGTAAAGTATTAGACTTCAGGCGGCGAAAATGACTGACAGCAAGAAGGTCGAGAACGTGATCATCATCGGTGGGGGTCCGGCCGGCTACACGGCGGCGCTCTACACCGCGCGGGCCAACCTCGAGCCGCTCGTCTTCGAGGGCTTCCAGTGGGGCGGCCAGCTGCAGAACACGACCGACGTCGAGAACTACCCGGGCTATCCCGAGGGGATCATGGGGCCGGAGATGATGGCCCAGTTCCGCGCCCAGGCCGAGCGCTTCGGGACCCGCTTCGTCACCGACGACGTCGACCGGGTCGAGCTCTCCGACGGCGGCGTGCAGAAGGTCTTCCTCGGCGACGAGGAGCACCGCGCCAAGACCGTGATCCTGGCGATGGGGGCGGAGCCGAAACGGCTCGGCGTGCCGGGCGAGATGGAGCTCGGCGGCCGCGGCGTCTCCACCTGCGGCGTCTGCGACGGGGCCTTCTTCAAAGACCAGAACGTGATCGTGGTCGGCGGCGGCGACTCGGCGATGGAGGACTCGATCTTCATCTCCAAGTTCGCCAAGAAGCTGACGATCGTCAACCGCCGCGACGAGTTCCGCGCCTCGAAGATCATGTTCGACCGGGCGCGCGAAAAGGACAACATCGACCTGAAGACCCCGTTCGTGCCGGAGGAGTTCGTCGCCGGCGAGAGCGGCAAGCTCGCGAAGGTCCGCCTGCGCAACGCCGAGACCGGGGCCGAGGAGGAGCTCGAGACCGACGGCGCCTTCGTCGCGATCGGCCACGTGCCCAAATCGGAGATCGTCAAGGAGCCAGGTCGACACCGACGAGGACGGCTACATCGTCACCGAGCCGGGCTCGACCCGCACCAACCTGGCCGGGGTCTTCGCCGTCGGCGACGTCGTCGACCACACCTACCGCCAGGCCGTGACCGCGGCCGGCACGGGCTGCATGGGCGCGCTCGACGCCGAGCGCTACCTGCGCGACTGCCGACGTGCCGGTCGAGGCGCACTGGATGCCCGGCGGCGAGCCGGCCGAGATCGCCACCGGCTCTTGAGCGACCTCCCCGGTTCTTGAACTAGAAATCCTTAGTTATCGACGATCGGTGGGCGCCCTGTATATCTTGGGCGCGTGAGTCCCGACTGTTCCCATCTCGATTCGGTCACCTATCTCGACCTTCCCGACGGGGTCGAGGGCTGCGAGGAGTGCCTGGCGATGGGGATGGAGTGGGTGCACCTGCGGATGTGCCAGACCTGCGGCCACATCGGCTGCTGCGACAACTCGATCGGCAAGCACGCCACCGCCCATCACCAGGACACCGGCCACCCGATCATCCGCTCGGCCGAGCCCGGCGAAGACTGGAGCTGGTGCTACGTCGACGAGGTGATGATGCGCCTCGGCAGGACTGAGGGCTCGGATCACGCCTCGGGCGTGACGATCGCGAAGCCTGGGTCTGGCTCGTCGAGCAGCCCGAGCAGCTCGCCCACTTTCTCCCGTCGCCTTCGACCCGCAGCCGGCCGCTCTCGGCCAGGCTCGGCCAGGTCGGCGGTCCCGGAGAGCATCTCGTTCAGCGCCTGGCGTTCGATCGTCAGCGTCGCCTCCGCCTCGGCGCCGTGGCGGCAGCGGGCGGTGGTTGAGGACCCCGTTTTCGACCGTCAGCAGGTGGGCGCTCGTCGGGGCTCGGTCACCTGCCAGACGATCGCCAGCCGCTTGCCCCAGGCGCGCGGCCCGTCGAGCCGCACCTTCATCCCGTCGAGGATCTGCGCGACCGAGAGCTGGGCGAGGATCGCCGGTGCCTTGGTGTCCGGACGGGGTGCCGGAGATGCCGCTCGCGCAGCTCCTCGGCGCCGACCAGGTAGAAGTTGCGCCAGGTCGCGTTCTCGGCGCCGTAGCCGAGCTGCTCGAGGGCGTCGGCCTGCAGCTCCCGCGCGGCCTCGTTCTCCGGCTCGGCGAAGACGACGTGGTTGACGACCTCGGCGACCCAGCGGTAGTCGCCCTCCTCGAAGGACTTGCGGGCCCGCTCCAGGACCCGCTCCGGCCGCCCATGAACTCGACGTAACGCTGCGCCGACTCCACCGGCGGGTGCTCCCAGAGGTGGGCCGGGTTGCCGTCGAACCAGCCCATGTAGCGCTGGTAGACCGCCTTCACGTTGTGGCTGACCGAGCCGTAGTAGCCGCGGCAGTGCCACTCCTCGGTCAGGCTCCGGGGGCAGCTCCATCTGCTCGGCGATCTCCCTGCCGGTCAGGCCGGCGTTGATCAGCCGCAGGGTCTGGTCGTGGAGGTAGGCGTAGAGGTCGCGCTGCTTGCGCAGGTACTCGACGATCCGCTCGCTGCCCCAGCGCGGCCAGTGGTGGCCGGCGAAGAGGACGTCGCTGTCGGCGCCGAAGAGCTCGATCGACTCGTCGAGGTAGGCGCCCAGACGTGCGGGTCGCGGACCAGGGCGCCGCGCAGGGTGAGGATGTTGTGCATCGTGTGGGTCGCGTTCTCGGCGATGCAGAGCACCCGCTGCTCGGGGAAGTGGAAGTTCATCTCCGCCGGCGCCTCGGTGCCGGGGGTGAGCTGGAAGACCATCCGCACGCCGTCGACCGTCTCCTCCTGGCCGGTCTCGGTCGACCTCGACGTTGGGCGGGATCAGGGTCAGCGTCCCCAGCGAGGTCGTCTGGCCGAGGCCGGAGCCGATCCCGCCGTCGGGCCCGCGCCGCAGCGTCGCCCCGTACATGTAGCCGGCGCGGCGGCCCATCGCGGTCCCGGCGTAGACGTTCTCGCTGACCGCGTGGTGGAGGAAGCCCTGCCGGTGCCAGCACGGGGATACTCGCGCTCGGCGACCTCCTCGGCGGCTGACGATCCCGGCGGCACCGCCGAAGTGGTCGATGTGGCAGTGGGTGTAGATGAGGCCGGTGACCGGGCGCTCGCCGCGTGCTCGCGGTAGAGGGCCAGTGCCGCCGCGGCGGTCTCGGCCGAGATCAGCGGGTCGATGACGACGATCCCGTGCTCGCCCTCGACCACGTGCATGTTCGAGAGGTCGAAGCCGCGCAGCTGGTAGAAGCCCGGCGCGATCTCGAAGAGGCCGGCGATGCGGTTCAGCCGGCTCTGGCGCCAGAGGCTGGGGTGGGCGGTCTCCGGGCACTCCTCGCGAGGAAGTCGTAGGAGGCTCGATGTCCCAGACGACCCTGCCGCCCTCGCCCTCGACCCGCGCCGGCTCGAAGCGGGCGACGAGGCCGCGCTCGGCGTCGGCGAGGTCCTCGGCGCCGCTCGGGCGGCAGCGCAGCCGCGCGCCTCGCGGTTGCGGAGCGCGGTGACCTCCGAGGCGGGCTTGCGATCGGCGCTCACGGCGGCCGCCTCCGCTTCGGCCCGCAGCCGCGGCGCCGCCCGGTAGGCCTCGCCGTTCTCGGCGCGCGAGCCGGTCGAGCAGCTCGACCGCGCGGCGCGGGCCGATCAGCTCGGCGATCGCCGAGCGGGCCGAGCGGCCAGTTGAAGCCGAGCCGCATCGCCGTCTCCATGTCCTCGGGCGAGGCGATCTCCTCTTCGCGGGCGAAGGCGGCCTCGTTGGCGATCTGGGCGAAGAGCCGGGGCAGGATCGCCTCGGCGGCGGGGTCGATCTTGCGCCAGCTGCTCGGGGTCGAGGGTCGGGGCCTCGATCCCGAGGTCGGGGTCCGGCTCGCGCTCGTGCCCCTCGCCGTACTCGTAGTAGCCGTGGCCGCTCTTGCGCCCGAAGCGTGCCTTCGGCGACCAGCTCTTCCTGGATCGGGCTCGGGCGCCAGCGCTCCGGCTCGCCGCCCTGGCGGAAGAAGGAGCGGGCGATCTCGAGGTTGACGTCGAGGCCGATCAGGTCGAGCAGCTCGAACGGGCCCATGCGGAAGCCGCCGCCGAGGCGGACGACGCGGTCGATCGTGGCGACGTCGGCGACGCCGTCGCCGAGCATCCGCAGCGACTCCAGCGAGAAGGGGCGGGCGAGGCGGTTGGCGACGAAGCCGGGGCTGTCCTTGGCGCGGATCGGGGTGCGGCCCATCCGCTCGGCGACCTCGGTGGTCGCCGCCAGCGCCGCCTGCGGAGGAGCGCTCGGCGGCGACCACCTCGACCAGCTTCATCAGCGCCGGCGGGTTGAAGAAGTGCATGCCGACGACGCGCTCGGGTTGGGGAACGCCGGCGGCGATCTCGGTGACGCGCAGCGAGGAGGTGTTGCTGGCGAAGACCGGCTCGGGCCCCAGCGCCTCGGCCAGGCTCGGTGAAGATCTCGCGCTTCAGCTCCAGCTTCTCCGGCGCGGCCTCGATCAGCAGCTCGCAGCCGCGCAGCTGACTCGCCTCCGTGCGCGGTCTCGACCCGCGTCGGCGGCGGCGCTTCGCCTTCGTCCTCGCTCCAGCGTCCGCGCTCGACGCCCTTGGCGAGCGCCTCGCGAGCCCCGCGGCCCCGGCCTCGGCCAGCGCTTCCGGGGCGGCGTCGTAGAGCACGCGTCTCGTAGCCGCCCAGCGCCGCCACCTGGGCGATCCCCCGGCCCATCGTGCCGGCGCCGACGACGCCGACCCGGGCTGACGCGTCACCGGCCCTTGAAGTTCGGCTCGCGCTTTTCGAGGAAGGCGGTCATGCCCTCGACCCGGTCCTCGGTCGCCATCGCCTCGTCGAACAGCCGGCGCTCGGCGTCGAGGCCGTCGGCTGAGCGCCGTCTCCTCGGCGGTCAGCACCGCCTGCTTGGCGAGCCGGGCGGCGATCGGCGGGCGCTCGGCGATCGTGCGGGCCAGCTCGACCGCCTCGAGAGTCGAAGCGCCGTTGTCGACGACTTTGTTGACCAGCCCCCAGCCGTCGGCCGTCGCCGACGTCGAAGTGGCGGCCGGTCAGCACGTACTCCATCGCCCGCTGCTTGCCGATCGCCCGGGTCAGGCGCTGGGTGCCGCCGCCGCCGGGGATGATCCCCAGGGTGATCTCGGGCTGGCCGAAGCGGACGGTTCTCGTCGGCGACGATCATGTCGCAGGCCATCGCCAGCTCGCAGCCGCCGCCCAGCGCGTAGCCGGAGACGGCGGCGACGGTCGGCGTCTTCACCGCGGCGATCCGGCGCCAGAATTCGGCGCCCCTCGCGTCGGAGGGCTCGACCCGGGGCGCGGCGGCCATCGCCCTGATGTCGGCGCCCGCGGCGAAGATCTTCTCCGAGCCGGCGATCACGATGCAGCGGACCTCGGGGTCGGCGTCGAAGCGCTCGAGGCCGCCGACGATTCCTTCCCGCATCTCGACCGAGAGCGCGTTGCGGGTCTCGGGGTGGTTGAGCCGCAGCAGGCCGACGTGGAAGTCGTCGACCGCGGCCTCGACGATCGCCACGGCGCTCAGCTCTCCTCGAAGGGGAGCATCGCGCTGATGCCCGTGGCCGGGCGGCCGATGATCAGCTTCTGGATCTGCGAGGTGCCCTCGTACAGCGTGGTGACGCGGGCGTCGCGCAGGTAGCGCTCGACCGGATAGTCGTCGACGTAGCCGGAGCCGCCGTGGACCTGGATCGCCAGGTTGGCGCACTCGACCGCCGACTCGGTCGCGAACAGCTTCGCCACCGAGGTCTCCTCCAGGTTCGGCTTTCCTTCGTCCTTGAGCAGACCGGCGCGGAGGACCAGCATCCGGCTGGCGTCGCGCTTCAAGATCATGTCGGTGATCATCTCCTGGACCAGCTGGAAGCGGGCGAGGGGGACGCCGAACTGCTTGCGCTCCTTCGCGTACTCGACCGAAGACCGGACGCAGCCTTCGCAGATCCCGACGCAGCCGGCGGCGACGCTGTAGCGGCCGTTTTCGAGTGCGCTCATCGCCACCTTGAAGCCGTCCCCGACCTCGCCGAGCATCGCGTCGTCGCCGACCTCGACCGCGTCGAGCGAGATTTCCGCGGTGTCGGAGGAGCGCAGGCCGAGCTTGCCGTGGATCTCCTGGGTGGTGAAGCCCGTGGAGTCGGTGGGGACGATGAAGCAGGCGAGGCCGCGGTGCTTCAGGGCGGGGTCGGTCTGGGCGAAGATCAGCGCGAAGTCCGAGAAGTTGCCGAGCGAGATCCACATCTTCTGGCCGCTGATCGACCAGCCGTTCTCGGTCTTGGTCGCGCGGGTGCGGAGGTTGGCGGCGTCGGAGCCGGTGTCGGGCTCGGTCAGTCCGAAGCAGCCGAGCCCCTCGCCCGAGCAGAGGCGCGGCAGCCACTTCTGTTTCTGCTCCTCCGTGCCCCACTTCTCGATCGGGCCGCCGACCAGAGAGGTGCAGACCGAGACGACGGTGCGGGCGGAGGAGTCGGCGCGGCCGATCTCCTCGGCGATCAGGCCGTAGCCGATGTAGTCGAGCCCGCGGCCGCCGTACTCTTCGGCGATCGGCGCCCCGAGGAAGCCGACCTCGCCGAGCTTGCGCGCCAGCTCGCGGTCGAAGCGGCCCTCACGGTCGTTGTCCCGGACGTTGGGCAGGATCTCGCGCTCGGCGAACTCGCGCGCCGTTTCGCGGATCAGCTTCTGCTCGTCGCTGTAGGTGAAGTCCATGCTCAGAGTTCCCGCAGCTCTTTGCCGAGGGTCGCGGCGAACGCCTCCTGGGCCTCGCGGGTGCGCGGTCCGGGTGCGGCGGGAAAGACGCGGCCGTCGATCGAGGCGACCGCCTGGATCTCGCGGGTGGTCGAGGCGAGGAAGGCCTCGCCGGCGGCGAGGAGGTCGTCGACGTGCCAGCTGTCCTCCTTGACGTCGAGCGCCTTGATCAGCCGGTCGCGGGTGATCGACTCGAGCACGCCGTCGGTCAGCGCCGGAGTCCGCAGCTCGCCGTCGGCCGAGACCCAGAAGAGGGCGGAAGTCGGGGGCTCGAGCACCGTGCCCTCGGGGCGGACCAGCACCGCCTCGTCAGCGCCCTTGCTTTTGGCGATCCGCGTCGCCTGCATGTTCGCCGCGTAGGAGAGCGACTTGACGCCGTCGAGGATCACGGTCGGCGAGTAGGTGACGGTGGCCAGGGTCAGGGTCTCGGGATGGTCGGGGATCGGCTCGGTGGCGGCGATCCGGCGGCCGCCGCGGGTGACGATCAGCCGCAGCTGGCCCTCGACCGGGCCGGCCTGGTCGAGCAGCGCCGCGATCTCCGCCTCCAGGGCGGCGCGGTCGAACTCGAGCTGGATCACCGCGGCGGACCGCTCCAAGCGGTCGAGGTGGTCAACCAGCGCAAACGGCTTGCCCTCGTAGAGCCGGATCACCTCGAAAGCACCGTCGCCACGGTAGAGCCCATCGTCCTTGAGGCCGACGGTCGCATCGGCGGTCGGGGCGATCGTCCCGTCGACGCTGGCCAGCTCTTCGAAGCCCTCACTCACAGCGGCCGAGGCTACCTCAGTCCAACCTTTAGAGGAATGCGCTCAGGCCGCTTCGGCGATGGGCGTGGCGAGAACCCGATCTGCCTCGTCGACGAGTCGCTCGATTCGACGTATTTCGGACAGCAGCTCGGTGCGATGCTTTAGCAAGTCTGCAGACGCAGTCTCTTTTTCGCCAATTACCTGGGCCAGATCCGCGAACTCGGCGTGTAGCTCAGCCAGGCGTGAACGCAGGCGCTCCGGTGCCTCCTCGTCGATCTCATAGGTCCCTGCTTCGGGGCCGCGAACCACGACGGGAGAGCGGTTGAGGTTCGTCAGCAAGGTGGCGACGGGGTCCTTTCCAGAAATCTGAATCCCGTTACCGGTCAAGAGGTCGAACCAATGCCGGTAGTGGCTGGGATGCCCGGCGCCGTGCTCTCGGTAATAGAGGCTGGCTGCCGCCTCGCGAAGCTCGGCTCCCTTGAGGCCGCCATCGAGGGGGGGTGCATCCAGGTGGCTCTTGCCTTGCCCATCTTGGGACGAGGTGACATCGCGAAGAAGCTGATCTCGATCGTGCAGTTTGCGCTCGTCGGCTTCCAGGTCTGCGAGCTCCGCCTTCAGTGCTGCCTGGCGGTTCTGATTCCGCTCAAGCGCGCGGGCGAGGCGGACTCGCTCTGCCTGAGCGGCTCGCTGAAGGGTCTTCGATGGGATCAGCTCGGGCGTCACGTCTCCTTTCCTACCGAAGACGGCCGACGCCTACAGCTTCGACAAGGTCTTTTGGCGCTTTCCACAGGGCACTACACCTGTGGATTCATGCCTCTTACATATCTATTTGCAGGACTTCTACAGATTCTTTTACACAGGCCCTGTGGAGTCCATATGGCGATCGGTGGAAAGCCCTCCTAAATCCTCCTAAAAAGGAGGATTTTTCGCTTGACAGCTGCACCTGATTGCCGAATTTACGAGCATCCTCTGTCGCGTGGAAAGGTGGTCAGCGCAGTTATGGGAAGCGATTACAGACTTTTCCGTCCGAGCCTCATGGCCAAATTTGTAGAGGAACAAATCCATTTGTAGAGAAATGTTCAGCTACGAGTCGTGCTAGCCAAATGAGGAGGAGAGATGGTTAAACGCGTCTGCATAGCGATGCTGGAGGTGGAGGCGTCGGAGCCGGAAGCTTTCGTAGTTGCGTGGCCCTGGTCTAATAGCCCCAAGGACCTAACTCCTGAGTTCTCTCGGGTTGTCTCGAAAGCCGTTGCAGGCTTGCCTGTCGTGCTGTTGGCCGTTGACGCCGAGGGCATCCACTCATTCGGCCGCCGAGAGCACGCGGTTGCGGCCGGAATGATCGATTTTCGCACGATCCGGTGGAGCTTGATCGACGTCGAGGACGGGAGGGATACGGCTGCGACTAGGGCTGCTTAGGCACACTAGCTCCGCCAGATTTCGTCGGCCGTGTCGTTCCTAGCCGCGGCGGGTGTGGATCTTGCAGCGCGCCGGGTTCTTGCGCAGGCACTTGATCGCCGCCCATTCGATCCGGAAGTGGCTCTGCCAGGCGGTCGTCCCCTGACGGTGGACGTAGGCGGGGGAGACGTCCCCGGCGTAGAGGTTCGGACCCGAGCGGAAGGCGATTTCGCAGCGGAAGCGGCTGCGGGCGGCCTGGCGGCAGTTGCCGAAGACTTCCGAGGCGCGTTCGAAGGCGCGGCCGAAGTGGTTCTGCAGGGTGTAGACGGCGAAGAGTTCGGCGCTGGATTTGACCATCTTCGGCAGCTGGGCACCGGGGTTTACTGCCGGCGCTGGGGCGCCCGCTTCGGTGGCGGCGACCCATTCGGCGACCCAGGTGGAGACGGTGTCGATGCGGGTGAGGACGTTGGGGAATTTGGTGTTGCAGAAGGGCCCGCCGGTGCTGATGATCCCCAGCTCGACCGGGGTCCCGTCGGCGCGCTGGCCGATCCCGGGGCCGCCGCTGTCGCCGAAGCAGCCGCCGCTCTTCTTCGCCGGCGTGTCGAGGGCGCAGAACTGGACGCCGGCCGAAAAGGGGTCGTAGTAGCGCTTCGTCTTCTTCTCGCAGAAGGCCGGCGTCTGGACCGTCATCGTCGTCGCCCGCAGGCTTTCCGGGGTTTTCACCGCATTGGCCTGGGTCAGCCCCCAGCCGGCGATCTGGATCGCGGCGCCGCCGGCGTAGAGGGCGGCGTCGGCGGGGCCGGCGAGGGAGAGCGGCGGCGAGGCGGTCGGCCGGTCGAGGATGAGGATCGCGGCGTCGCCGCGCAGAGCGCCGGGGTCGAAGCCGGGGAAGACGTGGGTCGCGGTCACATTGAAGACGTTCTCGGCCTGGGACTGGCTCGGGGTGGTGACGCCGGTCGCGACCGCGTAGGAGCCGGCGGGGGTGAAGGTGCCGTGTTCGATGTCCTCGGCGCAGTGGGCGGCGGTGAGGATCACCCGCGGCGCGACGACCGTGCCGGTGCAGGAGAAGCCGCTCTGCCCTTCGTGCGCCTCGATGTAGGCGAGCGAGGGAAATTCGGCGATCGTGGCCCCGTGGCCGCCGATGATCGAAGCCTGTGCACCCGATTCGGCCGCCGCAGTGGCAGGCATCAGCAGCACCAGGAAGAGAATTGCCGGGGTGAGCGCTCGCCTCACGCCACCACCCTAGTGAAATCGAGCGGTCAGACCGCTTCGAAGACGGTGGCGAGGCCTTGGCCGACGCCGACGCACATCGTTGCGATCCCGTACTTGCCACCGCGGCGGCGCAGCTCGCGGACGAGGGTGCCGGTGAGGCGGGCGCCGGAGCAGCCGAGCGGGTGGCCGAGGGCGATCGCGCCGCCGTTGACGTTGAGGCGGTCCTCGTCGATGCCGAGCGCTCGGGCGCTGGCGAGGACCTGCGAGGCGAAGGCCTCGTTCAGCTCGACGAGGTCGATCTGGTCGATCTCCAGGCCGGCGTTGGCGAGCGCGAGGGGGACGGCCTGCACCGGCCCGATCCCCATGTAGGCGGGGTC
The DNA here is from genome assembly GCA_963850735.1 of uncultured Actinomycetes bacterium. GTDB lineage: Bacteria > Actinomycetota > Thermoleophilia > Solirubrobacterales > 70-9 > VAYN01. The sequence goes on along the minus strand of CAWKMK010000001.1, from coordinate 248,276 downwards.
GACGCCGGCGACCCCGGTCGAGACCACCCGCGCCAGCGGCTCGGCGCCGATTTCCTCAGCGCCCTTCTCGGAGGTGACAAGCAGGCAGGCGGCGCCGTCGTTGAGGGTCGAGGCGTTGCCGGCGGTGACGGTGCCCCCCTCGCGGAAGACCGGCCGCAGCTTCGCCAGCTTCTCGAGCGAGGCGTCGGGGCGCGGTCCCTCGTCGGCCTCGACCAGGACCGTTTCGCGGCCTCGCCGGGCCTCGATCGGGACGATCTCCTCGGCCGGCTTGCCGGCCTCGGCCGCGGCGACCGCCCGCTGGTGGCTGCGCAGAGCGAAGGCGTCCTGGTCTTCGCGGCTGACCTCGTAGCGCTCGGCGACGTTCTCGCCGGTCTCGCCCATCGACTCGGTCGAGACCCCGAGCTCGGCCATCCGCGGGTTGATCATCCGCCAGCCCAGGGTCGTGTCGTGCATCGTCTGCGGGCCGCGGGGGAGGCCGCGCTCGGGCTTCTCGACCACCCACGGCGCGCGGCTCATCGACTCGACCCCGCCGGCCAGGTAGAAGTCGCCCTCGCCGGCCTTGACCGCCCGGGCGGCGCTGTTGATCGCCTCCAGGCCGGAAGCGCAGAGGCGGTTGACGGTGGCGCCGGGGACGCTCTGCGGCAGCCCGGCGAGCAGCGCCGCCATGCGGGCGACGTCGCGGTTGTCCTCGCCCGACTGGTTGGCGGCGCCGAAGTAGACGTCGACGACTCGCTCTGGGTCGACGCCGCTGCGCTCGACCACGGCGGCGATCGCGTGGGCGGCCAGGTCGTCAGGGCGGACCCCGGAGAGGGCGCCGCGGTAGGCGCCCATCGGCGTGCGCAGCGGTTCGACCAGGTAGGCGTCGGGCATCGGTGCGAACCGTATCCTTCTGGCGTGCTTTTCATTCTGGGGACCCTGGGACTGATCGCCTTCATGGTCGGCGTCCTGCTGCTTGTCGGGCACTACTACCCGGGCAGCTCTGCCGAGCTGGTCGACTGGACTCCGACTCGCTCGCCCGAGGTCGAGGCGCAGAACGAGGTCGACGACATCCGCCAGATGATGGAGGCGCAGAACGAAATCCGGCGGCGGCGCGGGGTCCCGGAGATGACCGAGGAGGAGCTGCAGCGGAGCGTCGCCGAGGACGAGCAGATGCGGCTGCGCGGCCGGGGACCGTTCGAGGGCGCCTAGGTGGCACGGGCGCTGATCGTCGGCTGCGGCTGCCGCGGCCGACAGTTGGGGGAGCAACTGCTGGCCGAGGGCTGGGCCGTGCGCGGGACCAGCCGCCACGAGGAGGGGCTGGAGGCGATCGCCGCGGCGGGGGTCGAGCCGGCGCTCGCCGACCCCGACCGGCCCGGGACGATCCTCGAGCTGGTCGAACGACGTCGCCGTCCTCGTACTGCTGCTCGGCAACGCTGTGGGCAGCGAGGAGGCGCTGGCGGCGATCCACGGCCCGCGGCTCGAGCGCCTGCTGGAACACCTGGTCGAAACCCCGGTCCGCGGCGTCCTCTACGAAGGGACCGAGGCGGGAGCCGAGATCGTCCGCGCCGCCGAGCGCACCTGGCACATCCCAGCGACCACCTTCGCACCGAAACCGTCTCAGGTACCCCATAGCGATACCGCAGACGGTCTCGCGGGCGAGGTGAAGGCCCTGCTTGGCCGACGGACCTAAATAGCTAAACTCCGATAAGAATTTAGGTAATAGCCGAAAACGCGAGAGGAGCGGCAAAAATGGCTCTGCAACTGGGGGACGTAGCACCGGACTTCGAGGCCGACACCACCCAAGGCCCGATCAAGTTCCACGACTGGCTGGACGGCTCGTGGGCGGTCCTGTTCTCCCACCCGAAGGACTTCACGCCAGTCTGCACCACCGAGCTCGGCTACATGGCGCGGATCGAGCCGGAGTTCGAGAAGCGGGGCGTGAAGATCATCGGCCTCTCGGTCGACCCGATGGACAAACACGAGGACTGGGCCGACGACATCGAGGAGACCCAGGGCACCCGCCCCGAGTACCCGCTGATCAGCGACGCCGACCTACGAGATCTCGAAGGCCTACGGGATGCTGCCCGCCGACGTCTCCGGCGACCCCGGCGAGCGTACGCCGGCCGACAACCAGACGGTCCGCAACGTCTTCGTCATCGGCCCCGACAAGAAAATCAAACTCATCCTCGTCTATCCGATGACCACCGGCCGCAACTTCGACGAGGTTCTGCGGGTGATCGACTCGCTGCAGCTGACCGCCAACCACAAAGTCGCGACCCCGGCCCAGTGGAACCAGGGCGACGACGTGATCATCGCCGGCTCGGTCTCCAACGAAGAGGCGAAAGAGACCTACCCCGACGGCTGGGATGAGCCGAAGCCATACATCCGCATCGTCCCGCAGCCCGGCAAGTAGTTAGTCGAGGCTGTCCAGGAGATCGCTGAGGATCCGCGCGGTTGCTCCCCATATGAGTTGTCCCTCGACCTCGTAGGCCGGGGTGTGGATGGGGACGCCGCGCCGGATCAGGCGGCGCATCTCGTAGCCCTCGCGCAGCAGCTCGAGGGAGAAGGTGAGGACGGTCTCGACCTCGCCCGGGTTCGTCTCCAGCGCCAGCTCCCGCGGGTGGGGGATGTAGCCGACGAAGGGGTGGACGACGTAGTTGGTGACGAAGGTCCGCGTCGCCGGCAGGCTCTCGCCGATTCTCACCTGGGCGCGGTCGAGGCCGATCTCCTCCTCCGCCTCGCGCAGCGCCGTGGTCTGCAGATCGGCGTCGCCCTCGTCGCGGCGGCCGCCGGGGAAGGAGATCTCGCCGGCGTGGCGGCGCAGGTCGGCGCGGCGCTCGGTGAAGATCAGGCCGGGATCGTCGGGCCAGCCGTAGAGCGGCAGCAGCACCGCCGCCTCGACCGTGCGGCCGGATCAGATGATCACCTGGACGGTGCCGCCGTCCACCGACCAGGCCGCGCCGGCGACGTAGGAGGCGCGCTCGCTAGCAGAGGAAGACGATCGTCGAGGCGATCTCCTCGGCCTGGGCGAGGCGGCCGATCGGGCGCTTGGAGCCGGCTTCGGCGAGGGCCTCCTCGCGGCTCGCCGCCCCGGTCATCTCCATCGACTGGTCGAGCAGGCCGCCGGGTTCCATCCACATCTCGGCTTCGACCGGGCCGGGGGCGACGGCGTTGACGAGCACGCCGGTCTTCGCGTAGCGGTCGGCGAACAGGCGCGAGAGCGAGAGCTCGGCGGCCTTGGCGACCGAGTACTCGGCCATCGCCGCCGAAGGCCGCTTGCCGGCGGTCGAGCAGACGTTGACCACCCGGCCCCAGCCACGGGTGGCCATCGGCGGGATCGCCGCCCGCATCGCCCGCAGCGGCGCCATCACGTTTAGCTCGTACTGGGCGCGCCAATCCTCGTCGGGGACATCGTCGAGGTCGCGCCACTTGGCGGTGCCGGCGTTGTTGACGAGGACGTCGAGGGAGCCGAAGCTCTCCGTCGCCGCGGCCAGCATCCGCTCGCCGGCGTCCTCGGCGGTGACGTCGAGGGAGAGCGCCGCGGCGGCGCCACCGGCGGGCTCGGCCGCTCGCGCCGCCTCCGCGGTTGCCGCCGCCAGCCGCTCCTCACCGCGGGCGACGAGCAGCACCTTCGCCCCCTCGCTGCAGAGCTGCAGGGCCGTGGCCCGGCCGATGCCGGCGCTGGCGCCGGTGACGACACAGGCGCGCCCCTTCAGGCCGAGGTCCATCAGGCCGCCTCCAGTCGCTCGATGACGGTCACGTGCGCCTCGCCGGCCAGCACCTTGTGGACGGGGCATCTGGTCGCCACCACCAGCAGCCGGCGGCGCTGCTCGTCGTCCAGCTCGGCCGGCAGCTTCACCCCGACCTCGAAGCTGCTCGGCACCGGGCCCTCGTAGCCGACCTCGACGTCGACCTCGACCGCGCCGAGGTCCCAGCCTTTGCGGTCCGCGTACATCTCCATCGTGATCGCGATGCAGCCGGCGAGCGCGCTGCCGAGCAGCTGGGTGGGGCGTGGACCGGTGTCGGTGCCGCCGCGGTCGGCCGGCTCGTCGACCCGCAGGTCGTGACCGCCGTCGAGCTCGACGTCGTGGGCGTAGCCCTCGACCCGGCGGGCGACGATTCGCACGCTCAGCCCTTGCCGCGGCCCTCGAACAGGGCGGGGTCGTCGACGTCGGCGAAGCGGGCCATCGCGTAGATCGCGTCGGAGGCGCGGTTGACGAAATGGATCACGGTCTCGCTCTCGATCTCACCCTGTTCCTTCAATTCCGAGATGCGCCGCTCGGCGCGCCGGATCGTGGTGCGGGCGACGTCGAGCTGGGCGGAGAGCTGGTTGCCGCCGGGGATGACGAACTTGGGCGGCAGATCGACCCGGGCCATGTAGCGGTCGATCATCTCCTCCAGCTCGGTGACCATCGCCTCGGTGGCGCGGCTGACACCGTCTTCGAGCCGGCCCGCCGCCTCCGGCGCGGTCGCCAGCTCGGCCCCGGCAACGAAGATGTCGTCCTGGAGGCGGAGGATGTCGGCGGCCAGCTCGGCCTCGTCCGGCGCCGCAGAGGGCGCGGGCGACCCCGAGCTGGGAGCAGGCCTCGTCGAGGGTGCCGTAGGCGTCGGTGCGACCGTGGTGCTTGGGGACGCGGCCGCCGTACCAGAGCGAGGTGGTTCCGTCGTCGCCCTTCTTGGTGTAGATCTTGACCACGTTCAGCGCACCGGGTTGAAGGCGAAACCGGTCATCACCTTGGGGAAGAAGAAGGTCGACTTCGGCGGCATCACCGAGTCGGTGTTGGCGATGTCCTTCACCTGCTCGACCGGGACCGGGCGCTGGATGAAGGCGACGTCGTAGTCGCCCTCCTCGACCATCTTCAGCGCGTCGGGCGACGCTCTTCGCGTATTCGAGGCCGTTGCGCTCATCGATGTCGTCGTCGCTCATCTCGGCCAGGTCCTTGAGGACGAGGGTCTCGAGGATCGCCGAGTCGAGCCGGCGATAGGCCTCGGGCTTGCCCTCGAGCCGCAGATCGATCTCGCCGGGGTCCTTCAGCCGCAGGCGGAAGGCGCGCTTGTGGAAGGAGTCGTAGAGGCCGAAGACGCCGATGCCGTCCTCGTCGGCGGGGTCGATCTCCTCGCGGTCGACCTCGGTCACCTCGAACAACTCGCGCAGCCCGTTGCCGAGGCGTTGTTGCCGCTCCGGGTTGGCGGCGAAGCCGGAGAGGAGGCGGTGGGTGGGGAAGACGGTGAGGCCGGGGTCGTCGAGCCCGGTCAGCGACATCAGCGTGTAGTTGTGCGGGCCCTCGCCGCCGACCTCGTCGCGGAAGGCGCGGGCGGTCTCGTAGCGGTGGTGGCCGTCGGCGATCAGCAGCTGGGCGGCCGCCAGGCACTCGCTCACCGCCGCGTGGACGGCCGGGTCCTCGACCTTCCAGAGCCGGTTGACGGTGCCGCTTTCGTCGGTCGCCTCGCCCCAGGGCTCGTTCGGGAGGGAGGGCGCGACCAGCGGCCAGGCGTCCTCGGTCGAGAGCGAGAAGATCGGCGAGAGGTTGTAGCCGCTGGCGCGGGTCAGCTCCAGCCGGTCGAGCAGCGGGCCGGGGTGGGTGCGCTCGTGGGGGCGGACGGTGCCGCTCTCGTAGTCCTCGACCCGCACCCGGGCGAGGATCCCGTTGCGGCTGTAGCTCTGGCCGTCGGGAGCGACGTAGTCCTGGGTCAGCGCCCAGAGCGAGGGCTCGGTGTCCTGCAACCAGCGCGCCGTCGCCTTTCCAGCTCTCGATTCGCGCTGCGGCCTCGGCATAGGGATCGCCGCTCGGGCGCTGTCGGGGTCGTCCGGGTCGAACGGTTTCGGCAGGTCGATCGCGACCGCGTTGTAGGGGGAGCGTTCGAGCAGCGCCCGCCGCTGCGGCGCGTCGATCACGTCATAAGGGGGCGCCGCGACCGCATCGAGTGAGCCGACCTTCCCGAGGTCGTAGTGCAGCGCCTTGAAAGGGAGCACCTCAGCCATCGCCCCAGAACCTACACTTGCCTAAGTCGGGGCGTGGCGCAGCCTGGTAGCGCGCCGCCTTTGGGTGGCGGAGGTCCCCGGTTCGAATCCGGGCGCCCCGACTCCGTAGAACCTCAGAGCGCGCGAAGAGTTCTTAGTGTTTGCTTTGCGCCCGATGCCCGGCGACAGATATGACGTTCTCGAGCTCGGCCTGCGCAGTCCGCTTGCCCGGCTGCAGGAGCGGGCCACCGCACTGGAGAGAGGGGAGGCGGGGGCCACGGTCTTTGTGGGCGGAAGCGAGGGAAGCGGCCGAACCGCCTTGCTCGCGGGCTTCGTCGCCGAGGCTTCGCGTGGGCGATCGGCGCCGATCGTTCTTTCCGGGACCTTCGACAGCGGCGAGTACCTCCCGCGCAACGGCGCGCTCGACCGCCTTAAATCCGCGGCGCCCCTCGCTGAAGGCGTGCTCGGGGCGGCCGGGGTGGCGCATCCCGCGGCTGCGGTGGTCGGCCAGCTGGTGGCTGCCAGCAAGGAGGCGCGCAAGGGGGTCGAAGGCCTGGCGAAGAAGGGGAGCAGGGAGCATCCCCTGGTCCTCCTGCCAGAGCTCCTGCGGCGAACCGCGAAGAAGGAGGGCCCGGTCGTCTGCGCGGTCGACGACGCCGACCAGTCTGGTCAAGCGTGGTGGTCGGACCTGATGCTGAGTCTGGCGCAGCAGGTAGCGAGCGATCTACCGCTGATGCTCGTCTTCGCCGTCGAGGGTCCTGAGGAGCTGGGGGAGCACGAGCCGGACGCCCAGCCGAGCCTCTTCGCGGCGCGGCAACTCCGGGACGAAGGCCTGGCCGAATGGGAGCCGCTGCGGCGGCGGTCGATGGCGGAGGTCGCGGAGTGGATCGGCGCCGCGGACCCCGAGGTGCCGCGGCGGATCACCGAGATCACCGGCGGCCGTGCGGGCTGGACCGCCGGCCTCTGGGAAGAGTGGCGGGAGGACGGAATCGTGCGCGAGGCTCGGGGCGTCTGGTCGTTCGAAGGGGATCTGAACGACGGGCTGAGCCCGATCGCTCACCTGGTCGGGCGCCGGCTGCAAAAGGTTCTCGGAGGAGATCTTTCCTCGCACACCAGGTCGCAGCAGCTGCTCGCCTGCGCCGCGCTCGAGGGCAGGACCTTCACCGCGGAGGCGCTGGCCGTCGTTTTCGAGCAGGAGGCCGACGAGGTGATTGACTTCATCGACGACAACCTCTCGGTCGATTCCGACCCAGCGTTCGGGCTGGTCGAAGAACTCCCGATCCTCACCGTCAGCGACGAGGCGGGGCGACGCCACCTGCGGCGCTACCGGTTCCGGGCCGAGCTCGACTGGCTGGCGCTGCGCCACTACGGCCTGCCCGCCGAGGCGCTGAGGAAGGACCGAGCACTGGCGCTGGCAAACGCCCTGCGGACGGTCTATGGGGCGGCCGCAGGGCGAGTCGCCCTCGTCGCCGCGCAGCTCTTCGAACTCGCCGGGGACGCCGACCAGGCCACCGTAGCCAAGCGGATGCATAACATCATGGTCGACCGGGAGACGCTGCTCCTGCGCGCGAAGCAGGCAATCTCCATTTCCGCGGACGCTCCTCAGGCGGAGCGCAACCGCGCCGCGGAACTCCTCGTTGCCGGCGGCGGCGCCCTGTACCACACGGGTCCCTGGCGGCTCGGGCTGCAGTTCTGCGAGAAGGCGGCGGAAGAAACTGATGTGCTCTCGGTGGAACGAATGGCCGTCTATTACGCCGCCTGGTTCCTGTCCCACCTCGCCGACTACTTGACGGCGCGAAAGTACCTGGAACGCTCGCTCGCCGGAGCCGAAGAGCTAGGGGACCGCAGCGCCATCGCCGACTCCCTGCACCAGATCGCGAACGTCGACCTCTTTGAGCGTCGTTTTCCCGAGGCGGAAGCCGGCTACCGGGAGGTGCTGAACCTCCGGGAGGCGATGGAGGACCACGAGGCGAGGTCGCGGGTGCACGAGGCCCTCGGGGACGTCAGGTACAGGCTGGAGGACTATCCCGGTGCCCTGGCCGAGTACGGGCTCGCGGCGAAAATCGCCATCGAGATCGAAGATCGGCACAGCTGGGCGACCACTCGCTTCCGGGTCGCCCGAATCGAGTTCGAGGAAGGCAAGGTCGATGCCTGCAGGGAGGCGCTGCCCGAGGTGATCGAGATCCAGCGGGAGTTCGGGGACAAGCGCGACGAGGTCGCCGCCCTCTCCCTGTTGTCCGACGCGGAGTACGCCGCCGAACGCTTCGAGCAGGCCCACGCCGCCGCGGCCCGGGCGGTCGAGTCATGGCGCGAAACGGGGAATCCCGACGAAGCCGGCTTGCTTTACCGACTCGCCACCACCGAGGCGACGCTCGATCGGACGGAGCGCGCGCGCTCGAACTATCAGGCGGCGGCCGCCAGGGCGCAGGAGGAAGGTGAGGCGGAGCTTGCGTCGATGGGCAGGAAGGCGGTCGAGGTGCTCGATCTGGAAGCGGGGGAAGGAGAGGACGCCAGGGCCACCCTCGAAGCGCGCCTGGAGATGGTGGTTGCGGCGGGATCCCGGGCGGAGGAGGGAGAGGTTCGCCAGCAAATTGCCGAGCGCCTCTACTCGGAAGATCGCTCGAAGGAGGCGCGCACCGGGTTCCGCAAGGCCCTTGACCTCCACTTGGCGCAGGGCGACCTCAAAGGCCAGGCGGTGGTCCATGCATACCTGGGCCTGATCGCCTACGACCTCGATGACTTCATCGCCGCCGATCGTCATCTCGTTCAGGCTTTGGCGCTCTTCGCGCGACATCCGAACCCAGAGTGGGAGGCCACGGTCTCAATGTGCCTCGGGGCGCTCGAATGCGGGCGCGGGCAGGTGAAGCAGGGCCGCAGGCGCCTGCAACACGCGCTGGCGCTGCAGCGGAAGATTGGCGACGCCGAGGGAGAAGCGAACACGCTTCAGTTACTAAAAGAAATCGGCGGATGATCCCGGGCTCAGCGGGTAGGTAGCCGAGCAGAGGTAAACCCGGCCAAGGAGGCTGCAGATGGAGAGTTGGGATCTGAAGACGGTGGAGGTGGAGCCGCGCCAGCCGCGGATTCTTGCCTCCGGGGACGACGCGCGTTCGATCGTCCTCAACCTCCCCGAGGGGGAGGAGCTGCAGGAGCACGAGGTGCACGAGCGGGCAAGGCTGATCGTGATCGATGGTGTCGTCGACGTCACCGTCGAGGGCGGCGCCGATGTCGCCAATGCCGGCGCCGGTCACCTCTTCGAGTTCGACCCGGGAGAGCGGCGAACGATCGTCGCCCGCTCCGACGCGCGCCTGCTTTACGTCCTCTCACCCTGGCCCGGCGACGGCCACCCCGGTGCGATGACGCTGGAGGAGAAGTCCCAGGCGCGGGAGAAGGCGGCGGAGCACGCTGGGCAGTGAGAGAACTGGTCTAGGCGTCAAGTTCTCCGCTGATCCCGTCGAGAAGGTCTAGGTGGACGAGCTGTTTGGAAATCAGGAGGGGCAACCGGGCGAGGAGCGTGAGCGGCGGCGGGTTGAGCGGGCGGTGTTCGAAACCGACCGGCAGTTGATCGAAGGCGACTTGACGCTGCCGCCGGCCGGCTACCAGAGCCGCTTCTCGGACTCCCTCAACCGAGGGGAGTTCGAATTCGTGCCGCTGACCAACGTCCAGGTCACCTCGCTGGCCGACGGCAAGGTCGCCAGCCTGCCGTTTCTCGTCCTTTCCAAGCGGCAGATCCGGATCGCCTACCCGGTCGAGCAGTAGGCGTCAGCGCTAGTCGCGCCGCGCCCGTCCTCGGTTCGCCCAGGACCCGAGGTCGACGACGAAGGCGAGGATGACGATGAACCACTCGAAGCCGGTGACCCCGTTGCTGCCGACTCCCCACATCGCCGCGTAGGCGAGCGTCGTCCAGGGCAGTAGGAAGAAGCCCAGGAAGGGCACGAACCAGCTATCGAAGGCATCGCTCAGCAGGTCGGAGAAGAGGAAGATCCCGAACAGCGCCAGCCGCGGCGAGATGAAGGCGAGCAGGACGACGAGACAGGCCATACGCAGACGCTACCCCGTGGGGCGGCCGCTAGCCAGTGTTCACAGGTTTGTTATCTCGAGGGCGTAACGTTCCCGCAGGACTCCAAGACAAGGAACAGGTTCAAATGAACAGACTTGGAAAGCTGATGACGATGATGCACCCGGAGAAGACCGCAGATGGTCACTCCGGAGGAGGCGCTGCCTGGCCGCAGCGAGCGTCCCTTCGACGTCCCCAAGACCCACGCGGTGCTCGGCACGCCGCTCGAGCCGCCGTTCCCGGAGGGCATCGAGGTCGCCTACTTCGCGCTCGGCTGCTTCTGGGGCGCGGAGCGGTTGTTCTGGGAACTGGACGGCGTCTACACGACGGCTGTCGGCTACCAGAACGGGACCACCCCGAACCCGACCTACGAGGAGGTCTGCACGGCGAAGACCGGCCACGCCGAGGCGGTGCTGGTCGCCTTCGACCCGCAGAAGGTCTCCTACGCCGACCTGCTCAAGGTCTTCTTCGAGGAGCACGACCCGACCCAGGGCATGCGCCAGGGCAACGACGTCGGCACCCAGTACCGCTCGGGGATCTACATCGACCAGTGACGCGCAGGAGGCGACGGCGGAGATGGCGCGGGACGCCTACGACAAGGCGCTGCGGGCAGCCGGCAAGGAGCCGGTGACGACCGAGATCGAGCCCGCCGGACCCTTCTACTACGCCGAGGACTACCACCAGCAGTACCTGCACAAGGTGCCGAACGGCTACTGCGGCCTGAAAGGGACCGGAGTCGCCTGCAGCATCCCCGCCGCCGCGTAAAGGGCGCGGCGGTGCCCGGGGGGCGCGCCGAATAGCATCCCGGCCTTCGTGGCACCCTCCTTCGGCTCCTACATAGCCGGCTGCCTCGCCCTGATCGGGATCGTGGCGGCGCTCGGCCTCGGCGGCTACTGGCTGCGGCGCTGGATCGTGCCGGAATTCACCGGCGCCCTGGCGCGGCTCGCCGACGCCACCCTGGCGGTGGCGATGCTGGTCGTCTGCCTCGAGATCCTCGGCTCCCTGAGCGCGCTCTACTTCGGCTGGATCGTCGTCCTCTGCGTCGGCGTCGGCCTCGGCGCCGCCTGGCTGGGGCGCTCGAAAGCGGGCGGGCACGGCCGCGAGGTGGCGGCGCCGCGGGTCGAGAACGATCGCTCTGCTGATCGCCCTGGCGGTCGCCTCCTGGACCGTCGCCGAGTGGACCTTCCCGACCCAGTCGAGCCTCGACTTCGGGATGTTCGGCGGCGACACCACCTGGTACCACATGCCCTTCTCGGCGTTCATCGCCCAGGAACACTCGACCGTCCCGCTCCACTACACCGACCCGCTGCGGCTGGCCGCCTGGTTCTACCCGGCCAGCACCGAGCTCGTCAACGCGGCGACGATCGTGCTCTTCAAGAGCGACTGGCTGGCGCCGCTGCAGAACCTGATCTGGCTGCCGATCGGGCTGCTGGCCGCCTGGTGCATCGGCCGCCCCTACAAGGTCGGCCCGGCGACGCTGGTCGCCGCGGCGATCGTCCTCGACGCGGGGGTGATGATCGAAACCCAGCCCGGCGAGGCGCGCAACGACATCATGGGGCTCGCCTTCCTGCTCGCCTTCGCCGCCTTCCTGATCAACGGCCACCAGCGGCGGGCGCCCGCCGCTGGGGCGGTCCAGGACGCGCCCGAGCGCGACGCGCCGCTGCTCGACAAAGGACCGCTGATCATGGCCGGGATCGCCGCCGGCCTCGCCGCCTCGGTGAAGACCACCTTCCTAGTTCCGGTTGTCGCGATCACCCTTGGCGTCGTCATCTTCAGCGGCCGGGGCCGGCGCTGGACCACCGCCTGGGTGATGGGGCTGCCGATGCTGGTCGTCGGCGGCTACTGGTACCTGCGGGCGGCGGTCAAGACCGGCGGCAACCCGATCCCGATCACCAAATTCGGGCCGCTCAACCTGCCGAAACCCGACCAGATGCCGCTCGACCCGCGGCCGCGCTTCGCCGTCATCGACTACATCACCGACGCGACCATCTACCGGCGCTGGTTCTTCCCCGAGCTGGAGAACGCCTTCGGGCCGTCTATGGCCGCTGATCCTGATCCTGGCCGTGTCGGCCGCCTGCTACATCGCCTTCCGCTCGCGCAACAAGATCCTGCGGGTGATCGCGGTCGCCTCGCTGCTGACCGCGGTCGTCTACGTCTTCACGCCGCTGACCGCGGCCGGGCAGGAGGGCTCGCCGACGGGGTTCTTCACCAACACCCGCTACCTGGTGCCGGGGCTGGTGCTGGCGATGGCGCTGCTGCCGCTGGCGCGGCCGATCCGGGCGCCCGACAAGCGCGCCTGGCAGACGCTGCTCTTCTTGACCGGGGTCTTCGCGATCACGGTGCTGACCACGCCGCGCTGGTTCACCGGCTACCTCGTCGGCACCGTCTTCCTCACCCTGTGCCTGGTCTGGGCGCCGGCGTTCCTCTCGATGGCGCGCTCGCGCGCCCAGGTCAGCCGCGCGGCGGTGGCGGCGGGCGCCGCGGTCCTGATCCTGCTGGCGGTCGTCCTCGGCCGCGCCCAGCAGGTCCAGTACGCCGACCAGCACTACGTCAACCCGGACCCGTTCCTCGGCGAAGGCGGGCCGAAGGAAGCCTACGTATACACCCAGAAGCTGCAGCGACCAGCGGATCGGGATCATCGGCTCCAGCCAGATCATCTTCGGCCAGTACGGGTTCTACGGCAACGACGCCAGCAACCACGTCGAATACATCGGCGTCAAAGGGCCGCACGGGGCGAACCGGCTGCCGACCAGCTGCGCGCAGCTGCGCAGCCTGATCAACCAGGGCGACTACGACTACCTGGTGATGAGCCAGTACACGCAGGACACCGGCCCCTACAACGCCGGTATCCCCAACCCGTACCAGTTCCCCGTCTATGCCTGGGTGAAGGGCGACCCGGCGGTGAAGCTGGTCGTCAAGGACAACCTCGCCTCGCCGCAGCCCGACTACGTCTTCAAGGTCACCGGCAAGCTCGACCCCTCCGCCTGCAAGCCGGAAAAGCGGCCGGCGGTCCCGGGCGAAGAACCGATCGAATAACTAGGCGACTGCGAGCGCGTGCTCGCGGACCAGCTCGGCGGAGCGCTGTGGCTGCTCCCACCAGAACATGTGGCCGATGTCCTCGAAGGTCTCGAAGCTGGCGCTGGGCATCAGCGAGGCGATCTGCTCGCCGTTGGGGTAGGGGAGGACGCCGTCGACGGTGCCGTGGAGGATCAGCGTCGGAGTGGCGATGTTGCCGAGGCGAGCGCTGGTGTCGTGGCCGAGGATCGCCTGCAGCTGCAGCTGGATGACGTCCCGCGCCGCCGGCACGCTGGTCGCCATCTCGTGGAAGGCCGCGAAGGTGTCCTCGTCGGCGCGGAAGCCGGGGGAGAGGTTGACTTCGTAGCCGGCCCGGATCGCCTGGTCGCGGTCGCCGGAGGCGAAGCTCGCCAGCAGCTTTTCCGCGTTCTCCTGCGGCATCAGCTGCGAGCCCGGGCCACCGCAGTAGGTGCAGCCCAGCGTCAGCGAGCGCAGCCGGCCGGGGTGGGCGAGGGCCAGCTCCTGGGCGATCATCCCGCCCATCGAGATGCCGAGCACGTGCGCGCTCTCCCAGCCGAGCTCGTCCAGCAGTGCCGCCGTGTCCTCCGCCATCTCGGCGATCGTGAACGGCTCGGAGATCCGCTCCGAAAGCCCGATCCCCCGGTTGTCGAAGGCGACCACGTCGAAGCTCTCCTCCAGGGCGCCTTTGAACTGCTCCCCCCACGAAACATGAGTCCCGCTCATCCCCTGGATCAGCAGCAACGGCTCACCGGAGCCGGCGCGCTCGTAGTGAAGCTCGGTCCCCCTGGCAGCAACCTTGGGCATGCCGCGATCCTACGCCAGCCGCCCTCCCAGCGCCTAACCTTGGCCTCCCGCCCCCGTAGCTCAGTGGACAGAGCACCGGACTTCTAATCCGACGGTCGCTGGTTCGAATCCAGCCGGGGGCGTTACGGGTGCTAGCCTTTACCTATGGCAGAGAAGGTAAAGGATCAGACCAGGGTCTCCAGCAAGCACCAGGTGACGATTCCGGCAGGCGCGTTTCGAACGGCCGGCTTTGCTCCGGGGGACACGTTGAAGGTCGAGGCCGAGGGGGCCGGTCGAGTGGTCCTGACGCGAATTGATGAGTTGGTGGATCGTTATTCCGGGTGCCTCGAGACCGGTGGCGATTTCCGCGAGCGAGTGGAAGGGCTGCGCGAGGAGTGGCGGTAGTTCTCGACTCCGACGTCGTAGTCGGTTTCCTCGATCGACAGGACGCTCTCCACGATGCTGCGGACGCGGCAGTCCGAGAGCTCGTTCGCGGACAACGACTGGTGGCATCAGTGGTCACCTACGCTGAGGTTCTTACCGGGTCTCGCCTCGGGCACCACAACGAGGACGATGTGGCGGGATTTTTCGCGGGGCTTCTTTCCGCAGTCTTACCCGTTGAAGTTGCTGTCGCCGATAGGGCAGCCGATCTCCGGTCTCGCTTCAAGTCGCTGCGAATGCCGGACGCCTTGATTCTCGCTACCGCGGAGACCGACCCCGACATCGATCTGATCGTTACCGGGGATCAGCAGATGGCGAAAGTCTCCGGGCTCAGGGTCAAGGTTCGGCTTCTGGGCTGACAGGTGACCCTTCGTTTCCGGGACCGGAAACTTGGTCCCGAAATTGGTCCCCAACTCCAGCGAACTCAGCCGAACTCCTCGGACAGGATCGGGCTCCCTGGAACAGATTCGTCCCCTCAGACATCTCCCGGCTGAACTTCTAATCCGACGGTCGCTGGTTCGAATCCAGCCGGGGGCGCTAACAATCTGAGTCCCCTACAGCAAACCCTCGATCGCTTCGTCGAACACCTTGGGTTCTTCGAGGGAGAAATGGAGCAAGGGGCGGGCTTCCCCGCCCGTCGGCCCGATCAGGAAGGAAGGGGTGCTCAGCAGTTCCTTCCTGTGAGCGACGACTTCATCGGATTCGATCTTTACGGACCAGTCTCCGCTTTCGCGGTCTTCTACCCAGGCCCTCAGTTTCACGCCCGCCTGTTCGGCGATCCCTTCGAGGAAGGCGTCATCCGCGTAGCGGCTGAACTCGGGGCGTTGTTCGCGGTAGAAGAGGTTGACGAAGGTCCACATCTTGTCTTGCTGCCCTGCCACCAGCGCGGCTACCTGCTGATTCATGAATTCGGGCCAATCGGGCGTGTCGGCTTTTGTCGAGCGGTAGAGGATGCGCAGCTTGCCGTCGCGGACCCAATGGCGGATCAGGAATGGAAGGGCCCCCAGCATCACCTGGCGGGACTCTTTGCATTGCAGATCGCCGAAGAACTGGAGCGTGACCGGTGCCTTGGGATCTCCGAGGGCCGTCCCATGCTGAGGAATGCCGGCCAGCAGGTTTTCGGTCCGCCTGATCGCGCTCTTTTCCACGGATGAGAATGACTTGCTCTCAGCTACCGAGGGCCCACCGCTGGTGACCACGATTACGACGACTGCGATCACCGGAAGGGCGAGCACAAGGGGGAGATAGCTCAGCTTGTCTTCTCGCAACCCTTGCATTTCCAAGAGAGTACCTCCATAATCTTCGAATGGTCAAGGAACCCCAACGTTTACCGCGCAGGTTGATCCGATGACCCTCCGGGCCAGAGCACTCCTCGTCTGCCTCTTGGCCCTCCTCGCATCAGCTTCACTTGCCGCCACCTACGCGCTCGCTTGCCCGTTCGAACCATACGTACCCCCAACGGATACGTCGGGTCAGAACAACCCAGCGGCGCCACCCATCTCCGACTCGCAGTGCAGCACGGGTGCGCCCGTCAACTGCGCCACCGGAAACCAGAGCGAGGAACAGACCGATCTCGTGCTGGGTGGCCGCGGACCGAGCCTGCACGTCACCCGCACCTACAATTCCCAGGCCGCCGCTGCAGCAAAAGCAAGCGGTTTCTGGGGATACGGCTGGTCGGGGCCCTACAGCTCTCACCTGGAATTCAACAAAGAATCAGGCGCGGTAACCGTCGTACAGGAAAACGGCGCCACCGCCACCTTCAACCTCGAAGGCGGCAAATACGTCCCGGGCCCCTGGATCCAGGCCACGCTGGTCAAAGAAGGCGAAAGCTATGTCTTCACCCTGCCCACGCAGGAAAAGCTCAGGTTCAACTCCGAAGGCTGGCTCACCGAACAGAAAGACCGCAACGGCAATGCCCTCACCATTCTTGGCATCTCTGGCTTCGTACTTGTGGTCAAAGACGCCGCTGGCAGGGAACTGAAATTCACCTATAGCGAAAACCGTGTGGCGAGCATCGAAGACCCGATGGGCAACAAAATCAAATATGCCTACGAATCGGGCAACCTCGCCTCGGTGACGCTGCCGGGAGAAGAAACCCCGCGCTGGAAATTCAAATACGACGCATCCCATCAGCTGACCGAAATGACCGATGGTCGCGGCGGTGTCACCAAAACCGCATACGAAGAAAAACATCGGGTCAAAGAACAAACCGATCCGATGAGCCGCGTGCGGAAATTCGTCTATGCCGAATCCGGCGGCAAAAAGACCACCACGATCACCGAGCCGAACGGCTCTACCACCTTCGAGAAGTTCAACGAAGCAGGAGAGCCGCTGGAAGTGATCAAGGCCAAAGGGATTGCTGGCCTCGAACGCAAAACCACCGAGGAATACAGCGCCGCTTACACGCTCCTCAAAGTTACGGACGCTCTCGGCCACTCGACGACCTTCGACTATGCCGCCACCGGCGATCGCACGCTCGCAAAAGACGCTGAAGGCAACGAAACCAAATGGACCTACAACTCGACGCACGACGTCCTGACCGAAACCACGCCGAAGGGCGAGAAAACGACCTATAAACGCGACGCCAAAGGCAACGTGGAAGCAATTGAACGGCCTGCGCCCGGCGAAACGACGCAGAAATTGACCTTCAAACATGCCTCCAATGGCGATCTGGAATCCGCCACCGACCCGCTTGGCCACGAAACCAAATTCGAATACGACACTTATGGGGACCTGAAAGCCGAAACCGATGCCGCTGGCGACAAAACGACCTGGACCTACAGCAAAGACGGACTGCAGCTGACTGAAGTCAGCCCACGCGGCAACGAAGAAGGAGCCAAAGCCGAAGAATTCGAAACCAAAGTGGAACGCGACGCCCAAGGTAGGCCTATCAAGGTCACTGACCCTCTGGGACATGAAACGAAACTCGCCTACGACAAAAACGGCAACGTCGAATCGACGACCGACGCCCTCGGGCACACGACGAAAGTCACCTACAACGCCGACGACGAGCAGACGAAGGTCGAAAAAGCAAACGGCACCACGACCGAAATCGCCTACGGCAATATGGGCGAAGCAAAAAGCCGCACCAACGGCAACGGATACACGACGAAATACGAACACGACGCGCTCGGGCAGCTGACGGAAACGATCGATCCGCTGGAACGCAAAACGAAACAGGAATACGACGCAGCCGGCAATCTCAAAAAAACCGAAGACGCCCTCGCCCGCACGGTCTCCTACGCCTACGACGCCGCAGATAGGCTCAAAGAAGTCAACTACTCCGAAGCATCCACTCACGACGTTACCTACAAATACGACAAAGACGGCAACGTCCTCGAAATGACCGACGGGACGGGGACGACCACGAAACTCTATGACCAACTCGATCGGCCGACCGAAGTCACCAACGGCGGAAAGAAGTCGTCAAATATAAATACGACCTCGGCAACCAGCAGACCGAAATCACCTATCCCAACGGCGAAACGGTCAAACGCGCCTTTGACAAAGCCGGGCGCCTAGAAAAAGTGACGGACTGGCTGGGTAAAGAAACCACGTTTGCCTACAACCGTGACTCCCAGGTCAAGGGGATCAATTTTCCCTCAACCACCACCAATGTGGATGAATATGCCTATAACAAGGCCGATCAGCTCTCCGAAGTATCGATAAAGAAGGGCGCCGCGGTTCTGGCCTCCATGGTCTATACGCGAGACAAACTGGGTCAGGTCGAAAAAGATGTCGAGACCGGCTTTTCCGAAGAACCCGAACGCAAATATGAATATGACGCCGGTGATCGGCTGTTGAAAAGCAACGGGACGCTTTTTGAATACGACAAAGCGGGCAACGTAACGAAGATCTCCCCGACCACCTACACCTACGACAAAGCCGACCAGATCGCGACCGCGAGCAACGCGGCCTTTGAATACAACAAACTCGGCCAGCGGGTCAAAGAAACGCCAACGGGCGGTTCGGCCACCACCTATTCCTACGATCAGGCGGGGAACCTGGTCACGAGCAAAGGCCCAGTAACCGAAAACACCTTCAAATACGACGGTACCGGCCTGCGGACCACCGAAACCAAGGGAGCCTCGACCTATCCGATGTTCTGGGATACCACGCCTGGGCTTCCGCTCCTACTGCGTGCGGGGAACGACTACTTCGTCTACGGCCCCGACGGTCTGCCGTTCGAGCAGATCACCTCTGGGTCGCCGACCTATCTCCACCACGACCAGATGGGATCGACCCGCGTCCTGACGAACCCGAGCGGGGAAATCTCGGGCACCTATCGATATGGACCGAACGGAGCCTTCTGGAAATTCACCGGGACCCAGGGCACTCAGATGGGGTTCGCCGGGCAGTACCGGATGCGCGCCGAAAATCAGCTGATTTACCTGCGGGCTCGTACCTATGATCCGGTAACGGCCCAGTTCCTCAGCGTGGATCCCATTGTTGGCGCAACCGGCGAATCGTACAGCTACGCCTCTGACAACCCAGTAAATGCCGGGGACCCGAGCGGGCTAAGCCCTTACTCACCTGGCTGCCCCTGCCCCCCGTGTGAGGGGGGTCAACAGCCGACTGGTACGGGTCAACAGTCAAATACCCCCGGCACTCAGCCAACTACTACGGGCACTCAGCCAACTGCTACTGGTGAGCGGCCAGCACAAATGTTGCCGCCGATAGTCGTCACGGCTCAAAGGGATTCCGCATTGGTCCGCTTCGGGCGGTGGGTGGCGCCCTATGCTGTTGGGGCTGTCGTAGCCGGAATCTTCTTCGTTGCAGCACCAGAGGTCGGGATTGTGGCGTTGCTGGCCTATAACGCTGGCGCCGGGGCAGTCGTGGGGGTTGCTGAGACTGGTGTACGGCAGGCGATGGGGGAGGAGACCCATTTCCATGACTATGCCTCCTCCGCGGCATGCGGAGCGGCGACCTCTGGTATTTATGGGGTAATGGGCGAGTTTGCGCTGCCGTCGAAGGTGGGCAAGTTCCTCTTCGCGCACGGTCATAGTGAGACCTATGGAACGATATGCGACTTCGTTGTGCACGAGGTTTCGAAGTAGGAAGACCTCCCGCTTGAGGCACCTGATTGGCTCTATCAGGAGAGATTCGTCCGGCTGGACGCCTTCCGGCTGAACTTCTAATCGAGATGGTCGCTAGCCGAAGCCGAGTATTCTGCGCACCATGGGGCGTGCGTCGAGATCGATGCTGCTCGTCGTCCTCGGTTTGGTCCTGCAGCCGGCCACCGCGTTCGGCGTCGACGGCGATGGGGAAACGACGTTCACGATCCCCTTCAAGGCGAGCCATGGTCTCTCGGTCAAACTCGAAGCCGATGACGATGAGATCGAGCTGGTGGTGCAGCGCAAGGGCCAGTACGCGGTCTACTTCTCAGAGGGGGAGGTGAGCCCGGAAGGGATCGCGGTGAAATTCGGCAGCTTCGGTGAATTCGTCGTCCAGTACCAGCCTTTCCGCACGCTGGAGGAACACGGGCCTTACCGCCATTGCACGGGCGAGCCCAACACCACCACGGAAGGTTTCTTCCGGGGCACCATGCGCTTTCGCGGTGAGAACGATTACGTCAGCGTCGATGCGACCCGGGTGAAGGGAACGCTGGTCCTTCAGCATCCATGGGATTGCGACTACCGGCGCGCCGGGGCGAGCCGGGTGCGCGGGCGACCCGCGGAGGACAAGGCGACGCTGGTCGCCTTCTCCCGCCGCGATCGGATCGGATTTGGAGTGATCGCGTCGCGCCAGGAGGACGAACCTCCTTCCACCTTCTTCTCCGCTGCGGCCCAGGAAGTCCGAGAAAAGGTCGGCATCTACCGACTCACCTACACCGGCACCCGGACCGCCGGCTTCGAGTTCGACAACGGCCGGGGTACCGCCTTTGCCGATCCGCCCGCGCCGTTCGCCGGTACCGCCCGCTACCTGCGCCGACCCAACGGCCCCGACCGCTGGAGCGGCTCGCTCACCGCGCCGCTGCTGGGTCTCGGCCGCATCCGCCTCGCCGGCCCGGGCTTCAAGGCGAAGTTGGTGCCGCGTTTGCCCTATTTCGAGTGATCGCTCGGCGACTCAGTCGCGCTTTTCGTCCTTCGCTGTGCGTTGGGTCGCGTCGGCGCGGCCGACCAGGTCAGCCAGGGTGTCACCGGACTCCATCGCGGCGACGCCGAAGGTGACGGAGACCCTGGGGTCGAGGGCTGCGAGGTCGATGCCGGCCTGCTCGATGCGAATTCGGGCCTCGGCGGGGGTGACGCCCGAGAGGGTGCAGACGAACTCGTCGCCGCCCCAGCGGACGATCGGGTCGTAGGGGCGAAGCCTGGCCTGGAGGCCCTTGTGGATCTGGCGAAGCAGGGCGTCGCCGGCCGCATGCCCTGAGCGGGTGTTGGTCTCCTTCAGGCCGTCGGCATCGATGAAGGCGAGGGCCAGATGGCCGCCGAGGCGGTTGGCGCGCGACATCTCGTGCCGGAGGAGGATTTCCCCCAATCCCCGCCTGTAGGCCCCGGTCAGCTCGTCCAGCTGGGATCGCTCCATCTCGCCGCGGAGGAACTCGCGATCGCGGGCGGCCGCCTCGCGATCGGATGCCGCCCGCTCGCGATCCGATGCCGCTTTGGTCCGGGCGGTTGCCGCCAGGCTGCGGGCGGAGGCGGCGGCCTCGAGCGCCAGCTTGGCCGGTGTATCTGCTTCGTTCACCTCACGAGCGAGCGTGGCGGCCTCCTGGTCGGCGAGAGCAGAGACCTGGTCGCGCTCCTCGGCGATGAGATCGCGGTCGCGGGCTTGCTTGTCGCGCTGCTCGGCCTGGGTATCGCGCTCGGTGGAGACCATGTTCCGGACGGCGGCGGTGGCTGCCCGCGACATCGTGCCTTCGTCGCGCTCGGCGTGGGCCCTTTCGTACCCGGGCAGCTGGCTGGAGCGCTCCGACACCCCGGCGGCGTCGAGCAGGCGATCGGCGACCGCCTGTTCGCGGTCGGAGATCTGCTGATCGGCCTGCGCCGCCGCCTGGTCGCGATCGGAGAGGCTCTGGTCGGTATCCGAGCTGGTCTGGTCGGCTTCGGAGGCCGTCTGATCGGCGTCGGCAGTGGTCTGCTCGCCCGTTCTCCACAGCGAGCGCAAACTGCGAGGGAGCAACGACATCGGTACGGCTCCTAGGTAGCCGGGTGCCAGCTGGGAATCCTTGACCTGCCCGGGATAGCCACGGTAGCAGTGCAACTCGGCTCGAATTTGAGGGGGTAGGTACCTGGCGGGTTCGATCCTGCCGGGCTCAAGTAATAGGGCGCATCTGCCGAAGGGGGGCACGGTGCGTGCCAACCGGTCCAGAGCAGCGCGATCTCGGCAGAGGGCTGTTGCCCTGGTGCTTGCTGCGGCTGCGGCGCTGAGCCTTGCGGCTTGCGGCTCGGGGTCCAGCGGGAAGGAAGGGGGCGTGCTGCGGGCGACTTTCGGGTCGTTCCCGGACTACCTCGATCCGGCGCTTTCTCACTCGCCGGAAGGGTGGACGGCGATCTACAACACCTACGTCCCGCTGTTGACCTACAACCACGCCGATGGGAAGGCGGGGAGCGAAGTTGTTCCCGGGCTGGCACGCTCGCTGCCGAAGATCAGCGCCGACGAAAAGACCTACAGCTTCCGCCTGCGCGATGGGCTGCGTTACTCGGACGGGACGCCGGTCAAGGCCTCTGACTTCACGCACGCGGTCGAACGGGTCTTCCTCCTCAACTCGAGCGGCTCCCCGTTCTTCACCGACATCGTCGGCGCCGAAGAGTTCGCCAAGACCAAGCGGGGCGGGATCTCCGGGATCGTCACTGACGACAAGAGCGGCGAGATCACCATCCACCTGGTGAAGCCGCGCGGCACCTTCTCGCAGGAGCTGGCGCTGCCGTTCACCGCGCCGCTGCCGGCGGACACGCCCGACGAAGACCTCTCCGCCGATCCGCCGCCGGCCACCGGGCCCTACGAGATCGTCTCCTCTAACCCCGGCCGCGGTTGGTCGTACGCGCGCAATCCCTACTGGGCGAAAGCCAATGCCAAGGCGATGCCGGACCTGCCCGGCGGCCACGTCGACAAGATCGAGGTGACGGTGCTGCGCAACCCCGCCACCCAGGTCGACGACGTCGAAGCCGGTCGCTACGAGTGGATGGAGAATCCGCCGCCACCCGACTTCTACGCGGCGGTAAAGGAAAAGTACGAAGGCACCCAGTTCCGCGAGGAGCCGACCGAGAGCACCTACTTCTTCTGGATGAACACGACCGTGCCGCCATTCGACGACGTCAAGGTCCGCCAGGCGGTCAACTATGCGGTCAACCCCGAGGCGCTGGAACGGATCTATGCCGGAACGCTGGTCGGCACCCAGCAGATCCTGCCGCCGGGGATGCCGGGATACGAGAAATACGAGCTCTACCCCTACAACGTCTCCAAGGCGAAGGAAATGATCGCCGAAGCCGACCCGGCCGACCGCGCGATCACCGTCTGGACCGACGACGAACCCACCCAGGAAGAAGCCGGCGCCTACTACGCCGAGGTGCTGAAAGAAATCGGCTTCGACGCCAAGCTGCAGGTGCTGAACGCCGACAACTACTTCTCGGTGATCGGCAACGCCTCGACCAAGGACCTCGACACCGGCTGGGCGAGCTGGTTCCAGGACTACCCGCACCCCAACGACTTCTTCCAGCCGATGTTCTCCGAAGAAAGCATCTTCCCGACCAACACCTCGAACCTGGCCCGGATCGCGGTTCCGAGCTTGAGCAAGAAGATCGACGAGCTGGCCGAAAAGCCGCTCGACGCTCAGGTGGAAGGCGAATACGCGGCGCTGGACAAGGAATACATGGAACTGGCACCGTGGGCGCCGTACGGGACGGGCACCGTCCCGACGTTCGTCTCCTCGGCGATCGACCTCGACAAGGTCATCTACAACCCGACCTTCAACCAGGATCTGACGAGCTTCCAGTTCAAGTAGGGCGCCGGTTCAGCGCCCTTTACTGTGGCGCGGTTTCGCTTTCTTCTTCTTGACACAGCGCCACTTGCCACGGACCTTCTTCAGCTTCTTGGCTTTGCCGCAGTGCGGTTTCTTCACCACCGGCTTGGGCGGGGCGGGAGGAGTCGCCGCGGGTGGGACCGGCGTTACGGGTGGCTGACTGCCGCCTTCGCTGGGCGGTTCGGGGTTGGAGCTGGGTTCGGCCATCGCGGCGTCGATCGAGCCGGTGGTCGAGCCGGCGCTGACGTTGACGACGGTGCCCGCACCGAGGCTGCCGGCGCCTTTGTAGAACTGGGTCTCGAATTCTTCGATCTCTTCGCCGTCTTCGAAGTAGCCGACCGAGAATTCGACTCGGTAACTGCCGCTCGGCAGCAGCGGGATCAGGTATTTGCCGTTCGGGCCCGCTTCGGCGCAGTTGGCGGCTTCGGCCTCGCCGTCGGGGATCGCGCAGATGAACGCTTCGCTGAGGGGCGCGCCGGTCGTGGCGACCGTGACGCGGCCGGCGATCGCGCCGGCGGACTGCAGTTCGGCGTCGACTTCTTCGGTCACGCCCCCGAGGACTTCGATGTCTTCCGCGGTGACCGCGGTCGGCTTGTCGTCCCAGAACTCCGCCAGCCAGCCGGCGCCTCCACCGGTCGGGTTGGCGCCGAAGCGGACCTTGTAGAGGTCCGGCGCCAGGCCGTGGATCACGTAGCTGCCGGTTTTGTCGGCGAAGCCGCAGCGTTCTTCCTCGCCACCGCCGGGGACGGTGCAGGCGTAGCCGCTGGGGATCGGGGTGCCGCCGGAGCCGGTGATCGTCCCGGAGATCCGGCCGCCGCTGACCATCTCCGCGTCGACTTCTTCGAGCACGCTGCCAGGGGTGACGTCGAGCGGCTGAGCGGCCGCGCGCGTCGCCTGGTCCGAGTACCACTGGGTGAGGTAGTCGGGGTCGGACGGTTCGGCGCCGGGACCGAAGGGCGTGCCCGGTCGGAAGCGGACGGCGTAGGAGCCGGCGTCGAGACCGGTGAATTCATAGGTCCCGGCGACGCTGGTGAAGAGGCAGTGGCCTTCTTCCTGGTGGCCGCGGAAGGCGCAGACTTCGATCGACTGGATCGGGGAGTCGTCGGAGGCGGCGGTGACCGTGCCGCGGATGGTGCCGCTCTGGGGAAGGGCGCCGTCGATGCCGGTGGCTTTGGCGCCGGCGGTGACCGCGACCGGCGTGCCGGGTTCGTCGATCGGCTGGTCGTTCCAGCGCTCGGAGCCAAAGCCGGGGTTGGCGAAGCCGCCGGAGAGGATCACTTCGTAGCTGCCCGTCGGCAGCGAGCCGATCGTGTAGGTCCCGTTTGCGGCCGTCTGTGCGCAGCGACCGCCGCCTTCGGTCACCGCGTTGCCGACTTCGACGGCGCAGGCCGAGGCGTTCTGAATGGGAGTCGTGCCGTCCGCTTCCGTGATCGTGCCTTCGATCTGGCCGCCCGCGTGCAGCGTCGCGTCGATGCCGGCGATGGTGGCGGGCGCGGTCGCCGTGATCGTGCCGGCGAGCTGGCGGCTCGGCTGGTCGTCGTAGTACTGGGGGAGGAGGTTGCCGGAGAAGGGGTTGGGGGAGAAGCGGACCCGGTACTTGCCGCTGGGGACGCGGTGGATCGTGTAGGTGCCGTCCGCTTCGGTGGTGCCGCAGGGTCCGAAGTTGGGCCGCGGCTTCGCCACTTCCGCGCATACCATGGCCCCTGCGATCGGCTGGTCGCTTTCGTCGCGGACGGTGCCGGTGACCCGCGCGCCCTTCTCGAGTTCCGCGTCGATCGCGGTAGACGTGGCGCCCGCGGATACCGAGACCGGCGTCGCTTCGCCCAGGTTGGCGCTGCCGTCGAAAAACTCGCCGAGGTAGTCCCGGCTGGCCAGGTCGAAGCCGGGACTGAAGGCGACGGTGTAGGTGCCCTGCGCCACTCCGCCAAGGCGATAGTGGCCGGCGGAGTCGGTAGTCGCGCAGTCGGGAATGGAGATGAAGCTGCCTTCGAGGGTCGGGCAGACGGAGACGTTTTCGACCCCGGCTTTGCTCACCGCGTCGACGACGGTTCCTTCGACCTGGCCGGCGGGCGGCAGTTCGGCGTCGACCCCTTCGGTCAGGTGGCTGCTGATGCTGAGGACTACGGCTTCGCTTTCGCTCGGCGCGTCGGCGAACCAGCGATCGACGTAGTCGTTGCCGCCGTCGAACTTGACCCGGTATTTGCCGGCGACCGGGATTTCGATTTCGTATTCGCCCGTAGCGCCGGTCGTCCCGCAGTACTGGCTGAACGCCAACTGGTCGCGAGCGCAGACGGAGATCCCATCCAGCGGGCCGCCGCCGACCGCGGTGACAGTGCCACTTACCCCGCCTGCCGCCTGGGCGGTGGCCGGCACGAGCAGGATGGCGAACACCGTGGCCAGCAGCCACGCCTTGCAGGTCTTCAACTGATCCTCCCTGGAACGAAATGCGCCGAATCGAGCGCTGGACGATAGAGGCTGGAAACACCGGCAGCGTCGAATCCGACCGCTCCTGGAAAATAAGCCGCTATGCGACAGCTTGTCGAAGGGGGCTCGCAGGAAAGCGGCGGCTTCGAGCTGACGATGCCGGCCGAGCCGGCCGCGGTGCCGGCGCTGCGCCATCGCGCCTCTCAGTTCGCGGCGGCGGAGGGCGCCGGGGAGCTCGTCGTCGAGGACGTCGCCCTGGCGGTCTCCGAGGCAGTCACCAACGCCGTCAAGTACGCCGGGGCGGGGGATGCCGGCGGGGTGGTGGAGCTATCGGGCGCGCGGCGCGATGGCTGGCTCGAGGTGATCGTCCGCGACCGCGGCGAGGCGTTCGGCAAAGGCTCCGCCGACGGCCTCGGGCTGGGCCTCGCGATCATCGCCCGCCTCTGTTCGGACCTGAAGATCGTCCAGGAAGGCGAAGGGACCGAGGTGCGGATGCGCTTCCCGCTGCCCGCGGGGTAGCGCTAGCGGCTTCTACGTTCAGGCATCTTGAAGCAGCCCTGCGAGGTCGAGACGTTGGCTCCCGTCTCGCCGGACTCGACCATCCGCGCGGCGCTGCGGGCCTCGATCTCGAGGATCTCCAGCCGGGCGCGTTCGTGCGCCTCCAGGGCTTCCTGTATCCCCTGCTCATCCAGAACGAGAGGAGTGCGGGTGAGGTGGAAGTTCTGGTCGGAGCCGATGATGCCCGCGCGTCTGGAGGCGACGAAGTCGTCGAGGATCTTCTGCATGAATTCGCAGACCAGGTCCTCGGCGACGATCGGGTCGAGCTCCTCCCACTCCTCGGTGTCGATCAGATGCCGCTCGGTGGCGCTGTAGAAGTGCTCGAGGGCGCCGCGCACCGGACGGGTGCTGACCAGCTCCGCGCATTCGAACTCGACCAGCTGTTTGGTGTGGTAGCTGACGTTCGATAGCTCCTCGTCGAGCTCACGGGCCATTTCGGCCGGGCTCGCGGTCCGCTCCACCAGGGTTCGGAGGATCGCCGCACGCAGCGGATGGCTCATCGCCTTGATCCGGTTTTCAGTTGCTTTGCGGCGCTGCGTTTTCGTTGACATCCCTCTCCCTGATCGCGGGCTGATTACTGGCGATGCCTTGATCGTAACTACTTAATGGACATCGTGTTCAAATTTCCTCGCAGAATGCTGGAATGGTCCCTATTGGTGGAACGAATCTCACCAATAATCCGGTCTCCAGCGCACAAGTCCAGAGCCGGGGAGGAGGTGAGCACGGATGGATCTCCGCACCGAGCGCGTGATGCCCCTCGAGTCAATCGGGAAGGGCGCCTAGGCAGCACCGAATTGAGAAAACTGCGGGGCCGGTCCAGGGGGACCGGCCCTTCTCTTTGCCTAATACCCCGGCGGGTGGCGGGCGACGTAGCCGTCGGTGGATGCGGTGGCCAGGTGCCAGCGGGGGCCGGTGCCCTGTTCGGCGCCGACCGTGTCGAAGCGCAGCCCGGCGATCTCGACGAAGGTGTGGCCCGGGTTGGCGTAGACGGTGATCCACTTGCCGGGGCCGGGCGCACCCCAGTGCATCAGCTCGCCGGAGTCGAGCGGGCGCGGGATCAGGCCGCCGCCGAAGAGGGCGAAGCTGACCGCTCCCGAGCAGTCGTAGGAGTTGTCGTAAAAGGAGGCGTGGCCGCCGCCCCAGACGTAGGGCCGGCCGACGATCGTGTTGGCGGCGTTGATCGCTCCCTGCACGACTTCCGGCGCGCTCGGCGGTGCCAGCGCCACCCCGGTCAGCAGGATCGCGGTCGAGGCGGGGTCGCCGCCGCGGCGGTGGGCGAAGATCTCGTCGCGGCCGAGCGAGGACTTGTGCGGAACGTGGGTGCCGTTGCTGCCGGCCGAGGCCGGGGGGAGCTTCGACGGGTCGGCGGCAATTTCGGCCGCGGTGGGCGTTTGCGGCGTGCGTCGGGCCGGCCTCGGCGCCGGCGGCCGCGCTTCGACCTGGCGCCGGGCTTCGACCATCGCCAGGCCCTCGCCGACCGCGTTGACCGCGTGGTCGCCACCGCCGACCGCGGCCAGCGCTACGACCACCTGCAGGAGTGCCGCCGTGTGCCCCATTGCGTTGCAAGACTACGGAGGCGTGAAACTCCTCCTGGTCCCGTTGGCGATCGTCGCCTTCGTGCTCTTCCTTCTCGTGCTCGGCGCGATCGGGCTGGCGATCTCCTTCGCGGTGATCTACGCCTTCAACGGGGCCTGGCGGCTGATGACCGGCCCGGTTCGCTGGCGGCGGCGGAGGGCCTCCGAGTGAGCCATCGCCGGATCAGCAGCGGTGGATTCGGGCGGCGCTCTTGACGACCTCGAAGGCGCTGCCGGGGATCCGCTTCAGCTGGTTCAGGTTCTCGTCATCCCAGCGGCGGTCGCTGGTGCCCGAGAAGTACCAGTTGGAGCCGTTGTCGGCGACGATCAGCCCGTAGCGCTTCATCGCTTCGGCGATCGCCTTGGCCGGGCCGCTGAAGTTGCCCAGGCTGTAGCCGGCCTTGAGGCGCAGGCGCAGGCCCATCGGCGGCGCGGCGGAGCTAGCGGTGTCTCCGGCGCAGTGGGAGGCGGGGTGGACCCAGGCCTCCTGGGTGCTCTCGAGGGTGACGCGGATTGCGTGGTCGATATGTCCAGTCACGGCCTCGTCGTAGCGGACCAGGCCGGGGAAGATCGGCAGGCCGGCGGCGTCGGCGGAGGTCCAGCCCTCGGGCCGGCGAGCGGCCGAGCGCAGGTCCCAGGCGGTGCCGGAGTCGGCGTTCCAGTGGGCCTTGGGACTGGCGACGGGGAAGGCGCGATAGAGCTCGTAGAGCTTGCAGGCCGAGCGGTCGACGACCAGCACGTGGCGGTCACCGTCGCTGCCGTTGCCGCCCTCGACCGGGGCGCGGGCGGGGGCCGGGAAGGGCCCGGGGTCGCTCTCATCGCCGTAGGCGGTGTAGTGGATCGGCAGCTTGGGCTGGCCGGCGCCGACCACCGAGTAGGGGAAGCCGTAGGCGCGCGGCGAGCCGAAGTCGGGGTGGAGGCTGGTCCCTCCATGGCTGTTCATGTAGGCGATGTAGGCGTTCGAGCGCGGGTCGCGCGGCGCCTTGGAGATGTCCTGGTTCCAGGCCCCCTCGGTGGCAAGGGACGGAGCGCGGGGAGAGAGTCCCGCCGGCGGGTCAGGAAAGACCTGGCAGGGGGCAAGCGCGGGGTAGGGACCAACGGCCGAGGCGGAGGAGGCGACGAGGACCACGGCGAGGGCGACCAAGGCGAGCCCGAATCCCACAGCGGTGTGAGTTTTCCGGCCCTGACGCGGATAAGTCCCACCGCTGTGCTGACGGATCACCTATCCGGCCCTTCGCGCACAGTCAGCTTGCCGATCTCCAGCTCCTCGATCTCGAGCTGCTTGACCGAGAGGCGGCGGATCGTGGCCTTGCCGATCGCCAGGCGGCCGACGCTGAGGCGGCCGATCGCGAAGCCGCCGATCGCGGCCGCGCCCACCGCCAGGGCGCCGATCGCGAACGCGCCGCGGGCATCGGCCGGGACTGCCTTCGCAAACACCG
This sequence comes from uncultured Actinomycetes bacterium, assembly GCA_963850735.1. GTDB lineage: Bacteria > Actinomycetota > Thermoleophilia > Solirubrobacterales > 70-9 > VAYN01. Next base: position 219,067 of record CAWKMK010000001.1, on the reverse strand, counting down.
TGGCGCTCTTCGCACCCTTCATGCCCTGAGGCTAGCCTGACGCCCCGATGACCCTGGACGAGCGTCCGACCCTGCTGGCGATCCAGCACGTGCCCTGGGAGGGGCCGCACCGGATCCTCGACGCCTGCCGCGACCTGCGGGTGCGGACGGTGAAACCGCTCGCCGACCAGACGCTGCCCGGCCACGACGAGGTCGCCGGCGCCGTGATCATGGGTGGGCCGATGAATGTCGACGAGGTGGAGCGCTTCCCGGCGCTGGCCGCCGAGCGCGAGTGGCTGGCCGAGGCGGTGGAGCGGGGGATGCCGGTGCTGGGGATCTGCCTCGGCGCCCAGTTGCTGGCGCGGGCGCTCGGGGCGGAGGTGCGCCCCGGCGCGGCGCCGGAGATCGGCTTCGCCCCGGTCGAGATCGCCGACCCCGACGACCCGGTGCTCGGCGGGCTCGCGCCGCGGGCCGAGGTCCTGCACTGGCACGGCGACGTCTTCGACCTGCCCGAGGGCGCCCAGCATCTCGCCTCCTCCGAGCGCACCGCCTGCCAGGCCTTCCGCGCCGGCAACGCCTGGGGCGTCCTCTTCCATCCCGAGGCCGACTACGCCCTGGTCGAGGCCTGGCTCGAGGTGCCGGCGATGATCGAGGAGGCGGTGGCGGCGCTGGGCGACGCCGGCGAGCACGCGTTGCCGGAGCGCGCCGCCGAGCTGGAGGCGGACCTGGCCGCGCGCACCGCGCCGGGCTTCGCCGCCTTCGCTGAAATCGTCGCCGGCGGGTAGAGGAGGCGCGATGGAGGTCTGCCTGATGATCGAGGGCCAGGAGGACGTGACCTGGGACGACTGGCGGCCGCTCGCCGCCGCCTGCGAAGAGCACGGGGTGGGGACGATGTTCCGCTCCGACCACTACCTCTCGGTCGACGACCGCCGCGAGCGCGGCTCGCTCGACGCCTGGGGGACGATCTGCGCCCTCGGCGCTGTGACCGAGACGCTGCGGCTGGGGACGATGGTCTCGCCGGCGACCTTTCGCCATCCCTCGGTGCTGGCGAAGCTGGCGGTGACCGCCGACCACGTCTCCGGCGGCCGGGTCGAAGTCGGGATCGGCGCCGGCTGGTGGGACCGCGAGCACGAGCTGTACGGGTTCGACCTGCCGCCGGTCGGGCCGCGGATGGAGGCGCTCGAGGAGCAGATGCAGATCGTCCGCGGCCACTTCGGCGAGGGGCCGTTCAGCTTCGCCGGCGAGCACTTCTCGGTCAGCAAGCTCGACGCGCGGCCGAAGCCGGTGCAGCGGCCGCTGCCGCTGATCCTCGGCGCCAAAGGCGGGCCGCGCAGCCTGCGCTTCGGCGCTCGCTACGCCGACGAGTACAACACGGTGATGTCGACCGCGGAGGAGATCGCCGACCTGCGGCGGCGACTCGACCAAGCCTGCGAGGAGGAGGGCCGCGACCCGGCGACGCTGCCGCTCTCGATGATGACCGGCTGGCTGGTCGGCGCCGACCGGGCTGAGCTGGTCGACCGCGCCGCGCGCCTCAGCGAGTGGAAAGGCGGCGACGGCGACGGCGAGGCCTACATCTCAGAGCTGCGCGAGAGCACGATCCTCGGCACCGCCGCGGAGGCGATCGAGCAGCTGCGCGAGCTGGAGGCGGCGGGGCTGACCCGGATCATGGGCCAGCACCTGCTGCACCGCGACCTCGACGCAGTGGCGCTGATGGGGCGGGAGATCGCCCCGGCGCTTCGTCTAGCCGGGCTCGGCGGTGCCGTAGATCGCCCGCAGCCAGATGTCGATCAGGACGTCGAGAACACGGTCGCTGTCGAGCGAGGGCTGCTCGCCGAGCAGGGTCGCGTACTGGGCCCGCTCGTTCATCTGCACCAGAGCGATCGCCATCTCGCGGGCCGGCTGGCCAGCGGGAGCGGCGCCGCGAGAGCGCTCGAACTCGATCACCGCGGTGACGTCGGCGACCCAGCCCTCCATCACCTGCGTCCAGAGGTCGCGGGCTTCCTGGTTGGTGGGGCGCAGGTCGGAGCCGGCCCGGACAACGCCGGGGCGGGAGCGGAAGGCGGCGTAGAGGTTCTCCAGGGCTTTGCGTAGCCCGGCTTGCGGTCCCGCTGCGGCCAGGGCGGCGAAGATCTCCTCCCGGCCCTCGCCTGCATCGGCGACAGAGACGGTCGATGATCGACAGCACCACCGCGTCCTTGGAGGGGAAGTAGAAGTAGAAGCTGGGGCGGGAGATGCCGGCGCCCTTGGCCAGGTCGTCGACCGAGATCTCGCTCAGCGGGCGCTCTTCCAGCAGCCGCTCGGCCGTCTCCAGGATCGCCCGCTCGCGGTCGTCGCCGCTGGCGCGGGTGGCGCGACGACCGCGAGCCTTGGGCTCGGCGGTGGGCGGGGATTTAGCCTCGGGGGCGGCGGGCACGTGCCTCACGATACAGAGTGTCGAGAGAATCGACAAATTGTTGACGCAATCGACACGGTGTTGATACAGTCCCTGCCGTGAGCGAGACGAAGCGCGTGATCATCACCGGTGCCGCCAGCGGCATCGGTGCAGGCACCGCCCAGGCGCTGCGCAAGCGCGGGGCGCAGGTAGTCGGCCTCGATCTCAATCCCGGCGAGGACACGATCGCCTGCGACGTCACCGACCAGAAGTCGGTCGACCGGGCGATGGCCGAGGCCGTCAAGCGGCTCGGCGGCGGCGCCGACGCCCTCGTCAACTGCGCCGGCATCGGCCTGCCGCAGAGCGCGGTCCTGCCGCCCGGCCCCGACGCGCTGCGCGTCCTCGACGTCAACCTGCTCGGCACCTGGCGGGCGACCGCCTCGGCCCTGCCGGCGCTGCGCACCAGCCGCGGCCGCGTCGTCAACATCTCCTCCGGCCTCGCCCACCTTGCCGTCCCCTTCGCCACCGCCTATGGCGCCAGCAAGCGCGGGGTGGTCGGCTACTCGGAGCAGCTGCGCTCCGAGGTCGGCGACGAGATCACAATCACGACCGTCTATCCCGGCTACATCCGGACCCCGATCCACGACGCCAGCCAGAACGCCGGCGTCGGGCTGGAGGGGATGGTGCCGCCAGAGCCGATCGGCGCCGCGGTCGGCACGATCGTCCGCGCCATCTACGGCCGGCCCGCCCGCGACCTCGCGACCACCCGCCGTGGCGCGATGTCCTACCGAGTCCTCGGCCTGCTCCCCAAAGGCCTGGTCGAGCGCGGTATCCGGCGCCAGATGCGCGCCGGCGCCAAGCGCGGCGCCTTCAAACAGACCTCGATGACGAGTGACCTGCTCACTCGCCTCAACCGCTAGGAGGTTCCCCATGTCCCAGCAGCGAGAGCACGTCAACGTCCTGATCGTCGGCGCCGGCCTCTCCGGCATCGGCGCCGCCGTCCACCTGCAGAAGGACTGCCCGGGCAAGAGCTACGCGATCCTCGAGTCCCGCGAGGCGATCGGCGGCACCTGGGACCTCTTCCGCTATCCGGGGATCCGCTCCGACTCCGACATGTACACGCTCGGCTACTCGTTCAAGCCGTGGAACGACGCAGGACTCGATCGCCGCCGGCGAGAAGATCCGCAACTACATCCGCGAGACCGCCCGCGAGTACCGGGTCGAGGACAAGATCCGCTTCGGCCACAAGGTGATCTCCGCCGCGTGGTCGAGCGAGGATGCGCTGTGGACGGTGCGCGCCGAGCACGGCGGGCGAGACGGTCGAGCTGACCTGCGACTTCTTCTACGGCTGCACCGGCTACTACCGCTACGACGAGGGCTACACGCCCGAGTTTGAGGGCCGCGAGCGCTTCGGCGGGCAGATCGTCCACCCGCAGCACTGGCCCGAGGATCTCGACTACCGCGGCAAGCGCGTGGTCGTGATCGGCAGCGGCGCGACCGCGGTGACGCTGATCCCGGCGATGGCGCCGGAGGCCGAGCACATCACGATGCTGCAGCGCTCGCCGGGCTACGTCGTCACCCTGCCCGCCCAGGACCCGATCGCCAAGGTGCTGCGCCGGTTCCTGCCCGACAAGGCCCGCTACGGGATCGTCCGCTGGAAGAACGTGCTGACCCAGATGGCCTTCTACCAGCTCTCGCGCCGGGCGCCGGGCGTCGCCCGCAAGCTGATCCGGCGCGGCGTGGAGCGGCAGCTGCCGGAGGGCTACGACATCGACCGCGACTTCGAACCGAAGTACAACCCCTGGGACGAGCGCGTCTGCCTGGTCCCCGGCGGCGACCTCTTCAAGGCGCTGCGCTCCGGCAAGGCCGAGGTGGTCACCGACCAGATCGAGACCTTCACCGAGAAGGGGCTGAAGCTGACCTCGGGGCGCGAGCTGAAGGCGGACGTCATCGTCACCGCGACCGGGCTCAACCTGCTGGTCTTCGGCGGGATCGAGGTCTCCGTCGACGGCGTCAAGCGGCCCTTCTCCGACCTGGTCGGCTACAAGGGCGCGATGTTCGGCGGGGTGCCGAACCTGGCGATCGCGCTCGGCTACACCAACGCCTCCTTCACCCTCAAGTGCGACCTCGTCTCCCAGTACGTCTGCCGGCTGCTCAACTACATGGACGCCAATGGCTACCGGGTGGCGACGCCCCGCGAGCCCGGTCCGGCCCACGCCCGCGAACCGTTCATCGACCTCAAGTCCGGCTATGTCCTGCGCTCCCTCGACCAGCTGCCGAAGCAGGGCGAAGGGCAGCCCTGGCGCGCTGCACCAGAACTACGCGCTCGACATCCGCCTCTTCAACCACGGCCCGCTCGACGAGGAGATGGACTTCTCCCGCGGCCCGGCTGCCGGGTCTGCCGCGGACGAGCGAAGCGACGGCGTCGCGGCCGTCGCCTAGGAGTCGGGCATGGGAGTCGCGGAGGCCCCGACGCTGCGCAGTGGTCCGCTCGACCCGGAGGAGGCCGCCGGCCTGCCGGCGCCGCCGTTGGTGCAGATGGGTGGGCTGGCCCAGCTGCTGCGCTTCAACCAGCGCCAGATCGAGTTCGTCTTCGGGGCGCGGCGGCGGCTGGGGGACGTCTTCGCCCTGCGCACGCCCGAGCCGCAGCCGCTGGCGATCACCAGCCTGCCGGAGGACGTGCGCTCGCTCTTCACCGCCAAGCCCGAGGAGGCGCCCTCGCTGGCGGCCGAGTCGCCGCTGCGGCCGATCGTCGGGCCGGACTCGGTGCTGACCTCGCTGGGCGAGCGCCACATGCGCCAGCGCAAACTGCTGCTGCCGCCGTTCCACGGCGAGGCGATCGAGCACTACATGGCGGCGATCGCCGAGGCCGCCGAGCGGGAGATCGACAGCTGGCCCGTCGGCCGCCCCTTCGCTCTGGCCCCGCGCATGCAGGCGATCACCCTTGACGTGATCATGGCCGGCATCTTCGGGATCGACGGCCACCCGGCGCCGCGGAGCAGCGAGGGGCGGCTGCGCTCGACGATCAAGAGCCTGGTCTGGCTCTCGACCAAGCCGATCGCGCAGGTGGCCGAGCTGATGAACGTCCGCCGTGAGGAGCCGGTCGGGATCACCCGCCTCGGGCGGGCGCTGCTCGATCGCCGCATGGACGCGGTGATCGCGAGGCGGCGCGGGGAGGACCTCGGCGAGCTGCACGACATCCTCTCGCTGCTGCTGCAGGCGCGCGGCGAGGACGGCGAGGCGCTGACCGACGCCGAAATCCGCGACGAGCTTCTGACCCTGGTGCTGGCCGGCCACGAGACGACCGCCAACTCGCTCGCCTGGGCCTGGGAGCGCCTGGTCCGCACCCCGGACGCGCATGAGCGCCTGGTCGAGGCGGTCCGCTCCGGCGACGGGGCGGAGGCGATCGAGGCGACGATCGTCGAGACGATGCGCTCGCGCCCGGTTGTGCCGATCGTCGGGCGGCGGGTGAAGCTGCCCTGGCGCCTCGGCGACTACGCGGTGCCGGCCGACACCCCGGTCCTGGTCAGCATCCTTCTCCTCCACCACCGCGAGGACCTTTACCCGGAGCCCTACGCCTTCCAGCCCGAGCGCTGGCTCGACCGCAAGCCCGGCACCTACGAGTGGCTCCCCTTCGGCGGTGGCATCCGCCGCTGCCTCGGCGCGGCCCTGGCGATGGCCGAGCAGCGCGTCGTCCTCGAGACGATGGCCCGCCGCCTCGACCTCGAAGCCGCCGACCCCGAGCCCGAGCGCGCCCTGCACCGCAACGTGACGATGATCCCCCGCCACGGGGCTCGCGTCGTCATCCGCTCCCGCACCTAAAAGGCGGCTATCGGCACCGGGTCACAACTCCATTAGTTCGAAAACCGTCGATGATTCTTGTCGATGGCTCGCCGAATCCTGATTTCGCTGTTCGCAGTCCTCGCCCTCGCGGCTCCCGCCGGCGCCGAGGCGCATATCAGGGTGCAACCCGAGGAAGCGGCGGCGGGCGCCTACACCGTGCTCAGCGTGAACGTTCCGAACGAGAGCGCCGACCGCGCGACGACCAGGGTCGAAGTCAGGTTCCCGCCGGGCTTCGCCTACGCCCTCTCCCGGTCGGTCGCGGGTTGGTCCGTGGACGTGCGGATGACGAAGGCCGCCAAGTCGGCGATCACCGGGCAGACGGTCCCCGCACATGTCGACCGGGTTGTCTGGAGCGCCCTGGATCGCCGGGCGGCGATCCAGCCGGGACAGTTCGAGGACTTTCCGATCGCGGTGCAGATTCCGGGGCGGGTGGGCGACACGCTGACGTTCGAGGCGCTGCAGACCTATGAGGGCGGGGAAGTGGTGCGCTGGGTCGGTGGCCCGGGCGCACAGGAGCCGGCGCCGCGCGTCCTCGTGACGGCTGCCGCCGAGGGACAGGGCGCCGCGGCGAGTGAAGGCACGCCTGCCGGAGGGGATTCCGGCGGCGGCAGCGACGGTCTCGCCACCGCGGCTCTGATCGTCGCCATACTCGCCCTGGCGGCAGCCGGCGCGGCGCTGGTCGGCGCAGTGCGAGCGAGACGAGCAACCGAGAAAACCGACGAAGGGAGCCAGATGGCGACTCAGACCAAGCTCATAAGCGGCACCGACTTCATCACCGTGGCGACGCAGGACTACGAGCGGGCCGCCGAGTTCTACGGCGAGACGCTGGGCCTCGAGTTCTCGAAGCGGTGGGGGAGCATGCCCGCGGGCGAGTTCGAGACGGGGAACCTGACGATCGCTCTGATGCAGGTGGACGCCTTCAACATCGAGTTCCGCCCCAACAACCTGCCGATCGAGTTCCACGTCGACGACTTCGAGGCCGCCAAGGCCGAGCTGGAATCCCGCGGCATCGAGTTCAAAGGCGACACGCTCGATTCCGGCGTCTGCCACCAGGCCTTCTTCAACGATCCGGACGGCAACGCCCTGGCCATCCACCATCGATACGCGCCAGCCGACCCCGCAAGCTAAATTTGGGCCTATCGCGGTGGCAGTAGCTCAGTTGGTAGAGCTCCGGCTTGTGGTGCCGGCGGTCGCGGGTTCGAATCCCGTCTGCCACCCCTAGAAGAAATCCCTGCAAATCGGCATGTCGGGGTCGGTCGAGTCGGTTTAAACCGGACCCAAATTTCGCTCCCCATCAGGCAGAAACTGCCTGATGGGGATGGTTAGGTGGGATGTGCGTCGATAGGGGTGATTCCGTCTGCTTCTGGATGTAGGGACCTGTCCGCGATGGTTGAGAACCTTCCCCGCTGTGCAGGGTCCAATTCCCAGGGAGGATGTTTTCCGTACCTATTGGCGGTTCGCTGCCGAGCGGCAGCTGGTTTTCGAGCGACGACTTGAAGGCAGGGCGGCGCCTTGGACGGGCGACGAGATTCTGCGGGAGTATCGGTTCTGCAACGTCTTTCGGGCTAGTGATCGAGTCAGTCAGACGCTAATCGGAGTGGCCTATGCCCGGGACGACTTCAGCGCAGAGGATCTGTTTCTTCGCGTAGTGCTCTTCCGTCTCTTCAGTCGCCCGGAGACGTGGGAGCTGATTGAGTCCAAGGCCGGCCTCCTGACCGTCGGAAACTTTGACGAGGAGCAGATCGGTGAGGTGCTCGACCGTGCGTTCGAAGAGGGTCGTCGTCTCTACACCGCGGCCTTCATCCTCTGCGCCAACGACGCCTTTGGGCACCGTCGCAAGCATCGAAACCACCTTGCGCTCGTCACGTCGATGCTCGAAGACGGCCTGCCTGCCAGCCTGACCGAAGCGCCCTCGCTGCGCGCCGTCTACGAGCTGTTGGTCGATTGGCCCCTGATCGGTCCGTTCATGGCTTACCAGCTGGCAATCGATCTCAACTACAGCCCACTGCTGGATTTCGACGAGAACGAGTTCACCGTTCCGGGGCCCGGTGCGTTGCGGGGCCTCCGCAAGATCTTTGTCGACCTCGGCGAGTTGAGTCCTGCCGATGCGGTGCACTGGCTCGTCGACTACCAGGAGGTGGCAGAGGAAGAGCTCGGCATCGCGCCGCCGTCGCTCTTCGGTCGTCCCCTGCACGCGATCGACTGCCAGAACCTGCTCTGCGAGGTCGACAAGTACTGCCGCGTCGCCTTCCCCGGCCTAGAAAGCGAGCGCACCCGGATCAAGCAGCGCTTCCGCCCTAACCCTGAGCCGCTTCGCCTGGCCTTCCCGCCGGATTGGGGAATCGACGCGCTATGTCGCTGATCCTCCACCTCTCTGATCTTCACCTGGGCAGCCCCTCGCCAGGGCAGAAGGACTACGAAGACAAGTTCAAAACTGGAGATGACGTTGGCATCAGCGACCGCGACCACCTCGCCCATACCTTGAGCGCGCTTGGCGCTGCCCTGGTGCACCAGGGGAGGGACCTGGATGCGGTGATCGTCAGCGGTGATCTCACCACCGGCAACGAACCCGACGGATACGCGGACTTTGACGATCTTCTCGCGCAGCTCGGTGGCGCCAGGCCGCCGGACAATCGGGTCGTGGTGGTTCCCGGCAACCACGATGTCGACCGCCACCTCAACCCCGGCGACCCTGACAAGCTCAAGCGCTTTCGAGAGACGGTGCGACGCAAGTACCGCACGCCGCTGATAATGGGTATCGACTACAACGACTCCGGTCCCCGCAACCCTCGTGGCTATGGCAAGGTCGAGCCCCTGCTCGATATCGAGGACGCGGTGGTCGTCGCCTTCAATTCAGCTGACTACTGCTGGACCGAGGAGGCGAAGACCAAGAGGGACTGGGATGCGGTGATCGCTTCGTTTGGATCCGGGGAAGACCCTGACAAGGCGAAGGAGCTGCGCGCCGCTCTGCGCGACGACCTCTTCTGGCTGCGCACGAAAGACATTCCAAGGGTTGATCAGGGCCAGCTAGACGGCCTTGAAGTGCTGTTGAAGGACGCTGGCCTAGACCAGGATGTCGACGAGGACCCAAGGCTGCGGATCGCTGTCCTCCACCACCCAATCGGGGTTGTCTCGGCCCGCGAGGAAATCAAGGACTTCGAGGTGATCACGAACCTCGCCACTCTGCGCACGTTCCTTTACCACTGGGGCTTTCATCTCGTCCTCCATGGTCACAAACACAATCCTTACTCGGGATGGGACTGGGTGGCGCCGCCGCGGGCCGATCTCGATGAGGCAGTCGGGCGGCGTGCGCTGGTGCTCGGGGCTCCGGCCAACTTCAAAATCGATCAGAAGATCTGCCGGCTGCTCGAGATTTGTCCCGACGGCGCCAAGCCGGTCGCCGGCGCGCCGCGCATGCGCGTCATCCCGATCGAGGGTGTCGAGCAAGGCGAGCCTCTAGCCCTGAGTTTCGACGCTGCGGTTCACTCGCTCGCCCAGCCGTTTGTTACCGCGGCGCGCCAGGACACCCCTTGGGTGGTCGAGGCGAGGACGGCCGACGCGGCCTACCAGCAGCTGCGCGATCTTCGCGCCGACGGCGGCAACCGGGCCGTGATCAGCGTTGTGGAAGACCCGGCTTCGACGGCGAGGCTGCCGACGAACTACCCAAGACCGGATTCCGTCCCGCCGCTGGAGCAGGTGGTGGACTGGTGGCAGCACCCGCGCCCGGAGGCGATCAACTCCTTCTCTGGGTCCGAGTTCAACCACGGCGAACGGCTCTATCTCGGCCGCGACGGGATTGCGCAGGCGGTTGAAGCCCTGCCCAGTAGCAAGGCCATAGCCCTGCTCGTCTGGCCTGAGGAGGCCGGTGATCGCTACCAAGAGTTCCCAGCCTTTACCCTCGTCCAGCTCCAGAAGCGGAAACAGGGGGGCTCGGTATTTCTCGACGTAGTCGGCGTCTTCCGCAAGCAGGACCTCGATTACTGGTGGCCAGTGAACATGGCCGAGCTTGCTCGTATCCAGAAGCACGCGCTGAAGGCGGCACATGCCGGGGCCGGTGTTGGGATGAAGGCGGCGAAGCCGGGGCGCCTAATCGCGATGACCAGTATCGGCGCCCACGAGAACACGATCCCGCAAATGGCCGGGACGGTCCTTGACCGCGCTGTTGACGTTCGACCGGAGTGGCTCTATTACCTCGCCTACCTCGCCGCCCATCCAGGCCCCCAGACCGAAGACGAATGGGAGCAGGCGCTCGAGGACATCGGCGATCGGGAGGGCGACGGGTTGCTCATTCCCTCGGTCGGGGTGCAGCGTTTAGAGGCGGCGATGGAGATCCACGTTGCTGGCGGCGGGACCTCTGCCCGCTTCCGCGTGCTCGCGAAGGCGGTAGCGAAGCTGCGCGCCGACGCTAGTCTCGCTGAACGGATGCTGCGAAAGCAGGAAAATCCCGATCAGGAAGACCTTGACGTGCGTGGCCAAGCGCTCCGAGAGCGCGTCGCGCAGGTGCAGAAGGCACTGCGGGCGGTCGTCAGAGAGTCAAAGGAGGAGGAGACGGCAAATGGTGGTTGAAGCATCCGCTGCGGCTGCGATCCTGCCGCAGATCATGCGTTTCTCCCGGGACGATCTCGTCAAGGCAGCGCTCGACCTGGCGACTGCCTCGGCGGCTGTTTCGAACTACTGCGACCACGTCGAGCACAACGAGCGCACCGAGATCGAGGACGTTCGCGAGGCTGGCACGGTGCTGCGCGATACCGCCGTCCGTCTCAGCTCGATCGGTGGGTTCGACCCGGTGGAGCTGTACGCGCAGCGGCTGGCTGTGATCGAGGCACGCCACGTCCTCCACACTGAGGACTCGTTCGACGGCGAGGCTGCGGCTCGCGAGATCACCGACTGGCGGAGCCTGCAGCTCGTCCAAGCCACCCACGACCGTGCTTACCACGCTGACGTAATTGGACTCACCAAGTGCGACCAACTGCGTCACTACGCCCTGCACGTCGCCAAGCTCGCTGGTGCGACCGCGCAGGTAGCTCGCGGCGAGCTGAACCGCGCGGACTGGCTGCAGCGGCGTGTGCCGGACATGCTCCTCTTCGGCCTGAAGCTCGCGACGGTGACTTCGGAGGCTCTGCCTGCAGAAGAGGTAGAGCCTTGTCTCTCCCTGGGCCAGTCTCATCGTATGGCTGCATAGAGGCCGATTGCTGAAGCCCGAGAACCGCGCCGTACCGGACGCCTGACTGCTTCGTATCATCTATCTCATGTCGGAGCAGAGCAACGTCTTCGTCAGTCACCTGCACGAGGACGACGCGCGGATTGCCCATCTCAAGGGTCTGGCGAGGGATAGGGGGTTGGAGATCCGCGACTCATCGATCAATGCTTCGCGGCCGAACAACGCTAAAGACCCCGACTACATCAAGAGTCAGATACTCGCGCCTAGGATCGATTGGGCGGGCACTGTGGTCGTATTGATTTCGCCGGAGACTAAAGACAGCGAGTTCGTCGCCTGGGAGATCGAGTACGCCGCAAGGACGGAAACCCGGATCGTTGGCGTCTTCACGCGAGGATCGGCCGACTGCGACATGCCGGAAGGTTCTTGAGGACTACGCGGACGCAATCGTCAATTGGGATGGCGATGCGATTGTGGAGGCCATCCGAGGCAAAGACGAGTTCCGTAATCCGGACGGCGTCCCTCGTCGGAAGCGGGATATTGTCCGCTACGGCTGCTGAGGCCCTGCGAGTTTTCAGCTACATAGTCGCCCGGGATTTTGGCTTTGCACCAAACCCCTTCCACGGATGGTGCACTTTGGCTACCTGCAAGCCAGAGATTCGCCGCCATGCAAAAGTCGGGGATTGGGTCATTGGGACCGGATCGGCCCAGAATCACCGGGCTGGCTTCGCCGTCTATGCAATGTGCGTTGAAGAGGCCCTCTCCTTTGCGGAGTATTGGGACGATCCCCGTTTCTTACACAAGCGACCGAACCTCGCTGGGAGTCGAAAGGTTGCATTCGGCGACAACATCTACCACCCTGGGGGCGATGATGGCTGGGTTCAACTGGACTCTCACCACAGCCTCCATGACGGCTCCGCGAACCCGGAAAATGTCAATCGGGATACCCGAGTGGACCGCGTGTTGGTCGCGCGGGACTTCATCTACTGGGGTGGCGAAGGGCCGCCGGTCCCCGCCCACTTGCGAGCCTTCGGCGATGACGAAGAGGATCTGTGCGCAGCAACCCAAGGGCACAGGTGCCGTTTCAGCAACGAGATGGTTGCCGCTGCAGTTGGATGGTGCAAGGGGTTCTCCAAACGCGGCTGGCAGGGTAGGCCAGATCAATGGCCGAAGATCTGAGTCATTGTTCACGATGGCCTGGGCCGATCCTTTCTAATAGACCGAAGCCAATCTCAACACCGACAAGACACCGTCATTGCCGGTATGTCTAAGGTACCCGCCAGTCTGACCGCTGCAGTGCTGACCGATACGGACCTACCGGCCCTGTTCCGCGCCGCCGATGCAAGCTCACGCAGCGGCCAGCGTACTTACCGATGGAGCATCGGCTCTATCCTTGTTGCCTCGGTAGCGATCGCGGTGCTCGGTGCGGTCGGCGCGAGCGAGTGGCACCTCGCGTTCGGGATCACCGCCGCGATTGCCTTCGTCACGGTTCTCGTAGTCCAAGTTGAGGTTGCTCGCCGTCGCCCCGACGAGGACTGGTACGACGGCCGAGCGCTGGCCGAGTCGGCGAAGTCGCTCGCCTGGCAGTACGCCGTGGCCGGCGGCCTCTACGGGCGCGGCGCCGACACCTCGGAGGCCGAGTGCGACAAGCGCCTTCTACGTGACCTCCGCAGCCTTCTCGACGACATTGGCAGCGGCCACCTCGCTGGCACCGCGGGCACCGAGCCACAGGTAACCGGGCCTATGCGCAGGCTCAGGAGCCAGGATCTGGTGACTCGCCGGGACACCTACCTTGCCGGGCGCATTAGCGAGCAGCGGCGCTGGTACGACGGCAAGGCGCGTCTAAGCGATCGGCGCCGTCGCTTCTGGCTGGGTGTAGTGCTGCTGGCACAGGTAGTGGGCGGCGCTGGGGCGGTTCTCGCCGCGGCGGGAGTCATCGACCTCGACCTGCTGGGGATCGGCGGCGCCTTCCTCGCGGCCAGTATCGGGTGGGTCCAGCTAGGCGACTACGGGACTCTGGCCAGCGCATACTCGGTGGCCTGCCATGAGCTCGGCTTTGCCGAAGAGGAACTGCGGGCGATCGACGACGAGCAGGCGTGGGTCGAGGCGGTCTCCGACGCCGAGCAGGCAATATCGCGCGAGCACAGGATGTGGCGGGCGGCCCGCGGCGCCCGCGGAGCAGATGCCTGAGCGCATTTACGACGCTTTCGTCTCCTACAGCCACGCGGAAGACCGCGGGGTCGCGCAGCGGTTGCGGGCGGGGGTGGAGAGGTTCGCCAAGCCCTGGTACCGGCCGCGGGCGCTGCGGGTCTTCCTCGACGTCAGCAGCCTCGCCGCCGAACCGGCGCTCTGGCCATCGGTCGAAAGGGCGTTAGGCAGCTCCACGTGGTTCGTCCTCGTTACCTCCCCGAGCGCCGCCGGCTCGAAATGGGTCGACCGGGAGATCCGCTGGTGGCTCGCCAATCGGCCGGTCGAGCGGCTGCTGATAGTCGTCGCCGATGGCACCCTCGCCTGGGACGATGCCGCCGGCGACTTCGACGCGGCTGCTTCCTCGGCCCTGCCTCCGGCACTGCAAGGCGCCCTCCCGGAGGAGCCGCGCTGGGTCACCGTCCCGCCCGGCGCCACGGGAAATCCCGAGCCCAGCGAGGCCGAGATGCGAGAGACCGTGGTCGACGTCGCCGCGACCATCCGCGGGATCGGCAAGGAAGAGCTGGAGGGCGACGCGGCGCGCGAGCGCCAGCGCACCAGGCGCTGGGTGGCGGGGGCGATTTCGAGCCTCAGCCTGCTGCTGCTGATCGCGGTGGTCGCCGGCGTGGTCGCGCTGAGCCAGCGGGCGAGTGCGATCGACCAGGCGCAGGTCGCCCTCTCACGTCAGGTCGCGACCCTCTCCGAACGGGTCGCCGGGCGCAGCCTCAACGTCGCGCTTCAGCTCGCCGCGGCCGCCTACCGGATCGACGCCAACCCGCAGACCCGGGCGGCGCTGATCAACGCCGACACGACGAGCCCGAGCCTCGTCGGGTTCCTGCGGACCGGGAGCCCGGTCACCCGTCTCGCGGGCAGCGCCGACGGGGAATTCGCCGTCGCCGGGCTCGAGGACGGCAGGGTCCTGTACTGGCGCTTCGGCGAAGACCGGCCGCGCTCGATCCTCCGGGTCGGCGGCGAAGTCCTCGATGTCGCGATCAGCCGGGACGGCTCGACTGTCGCTGCGGCCGGAACGGACGGCGTCACCCTCTGGCGCGATGGGCGGGTGACGGCCCAGATGCCGGCGCCGGCAGATCTCGAGCCGTTCGCCGTCGCCCTCTCGCCTTCGGGCCGCACCGTCGTCTTCACCGCGACCCCTCCCGAATACGGCGAAGGGTCCGACGCGGCGGTCATCGCCTCCACCGAGCGCCCAGACGAGAAAACCGTTCACTGGGACTCGGAGGCGGCGTCGATCAGCCTCGCCTCCGACCGGCGAGCGCTCTTCGTCTACTCCGGGATGTGGGAATGGAAGGACCTCGACAGCTGGAGCGGGAGCAGTGACGGGATCGGGATGGGCGCCCACGACTTCGCCAGCGACGCTTCCGCCGACGGGCGCTTCTGGACCGTCACCAACGGGGGTGAAGCGGTCGAGGTGTGGTCGACTGAGCGCGACCCGATCGCCGGACCGGCCGGCGCGGTCGAAGTACCGCTGGCCGAAAAGACCGGGCTTGCCCTCAGCCCGGACGGTTCGAAGCTGGCTGTCTCCGGGTCGGGCGAGGTCTACGTCACGGCGGTGACGCCGGTCGAAGAGTCGTGGAAGGAGGAAGCCCGTCGCCAATCGAAATTTGGCGACGGGCCGGTGGTGCTTGCGGGGCAGGAAGCTGACCTCCTGGCCTTCGCCGACGACACTCACATGCTGACCGCCTCGGGGGAGGAAATCGGCGTCTGGGACACCGAGCAGCTCGATCGCCTCGCCGACGCCGAACGGACGCCGCTCGCCAGCCGATGCACCTTATGCGGCGGCCCGACGCTGAGGATCTCGCCGGACGGAGAGCGCGTGGCGGCGATCAGCGGCGAAGGAGCTTCGGCCTTCATCCAGTCACTGGTGGGGACCCCGCGGCGCGAGGTGCTTCCCGGGGATGGCTTCGACTACTCCTACGGCGCCCCGGTCTGGGCGGCCGACAGCGAGCTTGTCGCCTTCCCCGAGTGGGGAGTCGGGGGAGAACTCGACCTCTCGTCAGCCGGCGACTTCCCGGCCGACGTTCGAGCCTGGCCCGGCGGCGGTGGAAGCGGCGAACTGGGGTACGGCGAACTAACCAACGCTGCCACTCCCGACGGACGCAGCATGCTCTTAGTCGACGAAACCGACACCGTCTACCGGCAGAATCTCGAGACCGGCGAGGTCGAAGACGTCCTGCCGGGGCCCGCGGCGTATGCCGAAGCCGAATCGACGCCCGGCTCGGCGGCCCTGAACGCCAAGGCGGATCTGCTGGCGATGCCGGTGGAAAACGGGGTGACGATTGAAGAATTGCCGAGCCGCCGCGTTGTCTCGCACCTGCGCCTCGCCGGCGCCGATCCGAGCGCTGTCGAATTCGCCCAGGTCACCTTCGCCGGCCCGAGGCTCCTAGTGCAGCGTGCGGACGGTGGCCTCGAGGTCTGGGACGAACGTGGAACCGAGCTGCAGCGGACGATCGGCGACGGTTACGGGGAGGGAGCGGCGGGCAACCCTGCGGGCACGCTCGTCGCGATGTCTCGCGACGACGGCACGATCGCGCTCTTCGACCTCGATACCGGCGTCCAGATCGGCTCCTTCCAGACGCCCGGCCACTCGACCTACTTCAAGTCGGGAATCGCCTTCACCCCGGACGGCGAGCGCCTTGTCACGCTGTCCGAAGCGCCGAACGAATACAAGACCGGCGTGCTGGTTCAGCGCGACCTGTCTGACAGGGGTCTTATGCGCGCGGCATGCCGGGCCGCCGGGCCGCCGCTGACCGCAACGCAGTGGCGCTCTTTCGTTGGCAGCGATCCGCCGGTTGACCTCTCTTGTTCGTGAGGCCCCTAGGTCATAGATGCGATGTAGTTCGGTGGGCGACCTGACCTTTAAACCGAGTCAAGGCCCGATCAGGCAGAAATCCGCATTTCTGCCAGTACACGCCGACAATCCCCGAATATCCCCGCGTATCGAGGTTCGGCGGCGGCAAACGGAGGCGGCCGCAAAGCCGCTTGTCATGCGGGATTCGCCGCAGGCACCGCCCGAGGGCGGCCTAATTGTGGTCGCGGCGGTCGCGGGTTCAGAGGGTGACTCTCAAACGCTGGCTAGTGGGAAGCCATGCCGCGAATACAAAAGGTTTTGTCCGGACGTGATCCTAGGGTCGCGGGTACGTGGCGAATCGGTCGAATATCTGGGTTGTCGAGTTCGATGGGGATGCCGTCATTGACCTTGAGGATGTGAAGTCGCGGGGAGACCGGAAGGCGGTCTTCAATGTGGTGCAGAAGCTGAAGGACCTCGGCCCGGATCTCCCGTCGCCTCATATGAAGTCCCTGAAGGGAGAGGCGGATCTGTTCGAGTTACGGCCGAGGCAGGGGGCTTGCGAGGCGCGTCTGATTTATGCGCGGTTGGGTGGACGATTCGTCGTTCTTGCGGTTGCCGCCAAGAAGAAGGGCTTCGATCGAGCGGTCGCGGAAGCTAAGCAACGTCTCGGGAGCCATTGTTGATTTTGATAATAACTTTATTATCATGAGCAGCACGATGAATTCGAGGAAGAACTTCGACGCCCTGGTAGCGGAAGAGCAGCTGGCCGACCCCAGCTTCAAGGCCGAGTGGCAGCGGCTGGCTCCGGCTCGTGAGTTCGCGGCGATCCTGCTTCGATATCGAGCAGAGCAGGGGCTCAGTCAGCGGGCTCTGGCCGAGAGACTCGGACTGTCTCAGCCGCGGATCGTGAAGCTCGAGTCGGGTGAGCACAACCCTGGGATCGACACGATCATCAACGCCGTGCGGCGACTTGGGATCGAGTTCGTGCTCGACGTCTCGCCGGCTGACCGAAAGCCGCTGCTGGTCACCGCTCGCGCGCAGAAGCAAGGGGCCATTGCGCACGACGACGTTTCGGTCGTTGCTGCCTCCTCGTTGGCGACCTAATGACGGCGGCGCGTATCCGTGTTCGCGCCGAGGCGCGTGGTGAGAGGCTCTCCGACGCCTTGCGTCGCTATGCCGAGGAGGGGGACCGGGCTGAGGCTCACCCCGGGATCGTCTTTCGGTCTGGGCCGGCGGGTCGGCGCGCCGGGCTTGCGTGGTCCCGATGTCTGGGAGATCTGCTGGGTGGCACGCCAGATGGGCGGCGGGGAGCAGGTTGCCGAGCATCTCTCGCTTACCCCCGACCGGGTTGCAGTGGCGCTGCGCTACGCCGCCGAGTTCCCCGAGGAGATCGAGGCCAGGATCAATTTGCACGAGAGCGAAACCGACCACTACGAGTCACACGTCGGCGACTGAGCCACCCGGGCTCGCCGACGCGGTTCACTTTCTGGTCCGCTCCTGAGCGGCAGCGAGTGGCCCGGCTCGGGTGTACGGTGGCCACCTATGGAGACGGTCCTGGTTAGCGGTGGGTCGGGGTTTCTTGGGGGGCGGTGCGTGGTCGAGTTGCTGCGGCGCGGTTATGCGGTGCGGACTACCGTGCGCGACCTCGCAAAGGAGGAGGAAGTGCGGGCGCGGGTTGGGTCTGAGGTCGACCCTGGCGACCGGTTCTCGGTGCTGGCGGCGGATCTGCGGTCCGATGAGGGCTGGGCGGAGGCGGTGGCGGGATGCGAGTACGTGCTTCACGTCGCTTCGCCGTTCCCGGCAGCCCAGCCGAAGGATCCTGACGAGCTGATCGTGCCGGCGCGGGAGGGGACGCTGCGGGTGTTACGGGCCGCTCTCGATGCTGGGGTGCGCCGGGTGGTCGTCACCTCCTCGGTGGCGGCGGTGCGGGGTAGCGCCGGCTCGGCTTCGGCGCCGCTCACCGAGGCGGACTGGTCGGACCCCGACGATTTGAAGCTGACGCCGTACGCGCGCTCGAAGACGATTGCCGAGCGGGCGGCCTGGGACCTGGTGCAGGAGCGGGGCGAAGAGGAGAAGCTGGCGGTGGTCAACCCCGGCGCGATCCTCGGGCCGGTTCTCGGCTCGGAGCGCTCCTCATCCCTGGCGCTGGTCGAGCGGCTGCTGAAGGGGATGCCGGGGACGCCGCGGATCGGCTTCAGCGTGGTCGACGTGCGTGACGTCGCCGACCTGCACATCCTGGCGATGACCGCCGCCGAGGCCGGCGGCGAGCGCTACCTCGCGGTCGCCCGCTTCCAGTGGATGGCCGACGTCGCGGCGGTCCTGCGCGAGCGCCTCGGGCCGGAGGCGGCGAAGGTGCCGAAGCGCTCGGTCCCCAACTTCATGGTGCGGGGGATGGCGCTGTTCGACCCCGCCGCGCGCTCGGTCGTCGGCCAGCTCGGCCAGCGGGTCGAACTGTCCAACGCGAAGGCGCGGGCGCTGGGCTGGGAGCCGCGCCCGGTCGAGGAGACGATCGTCGACTGCGGCAGGAGCCTGGTGGGATGAAGATGCTTGATCTGTTCGGCGGGGGTGCGTGAGGAGACGGCAGCGAAATCGAAATGGAGGTTGCGATGAGCGTTGAGGCGGACAGTCAAAACGCAGGTGGAACCCCGCCGGTGAAACCGGGGGAGATGAGGCTCGAGGTGTTGGTCTTGCCGGTCGCGGACGTCGACCGGACGAAGGGCTTCTACGAGGGGCTCGGCTGGAAGGTCGATGCCGAGTTCGTGGGCGATGATGGCTACAGGTTGATGCAGCTGACGCCGCCCGGCTCCGGCTGCTCGATCATCTTCGGCGAGGGCGTCACCTCGGCCGCGCCCGGCTCCACCGAGGGCCTGCACCTGATCGTCTACGACATCGAGGCGGCGCGCAACGACCTGATCGCGCGCGGAGCCGACGTCAGCGAGATTTTCCACGACGAGACCGGGGTCTTCCACCATGCCGGTACGGAGGGGCGGGTGAGCGGGCCGGCGCCCGAGCACGCCGACTACGGCTCGTTCGCCTCCTTCAGCGACCCGGACGGCAATGGCTGGGTGCTGCAGGAGATCAAGACCCGGCTCCCCGGGCGATGAGGACGGAAGGAGACGAGGATGGACGTCGAGAGACTGACCGAACTGCTGCGCGAGGCCGAGGAGCACCACGGCGAATACGAGCCGACGGCCCCGAAGCATCACTGGTCGACCTGGTACGCCGCCTACATCGTCGCTCGCGAGGGAGGGAAGCCTCCCGGGGAGGCCGTTGAGGCCGCCACCGAGCACACCGAGGGAGGAGGCTGATGGCCGACGACTACGACGTGATCGTCCTCGGCGGCGGCTCGCCCGGCGAGCACTGCGCAGGCGCTCTGGCGGAGGGCGGCCTGCGCGTCGCCGTCGTCGAGCGCGAGCTGGTGGGCGGCGAGTGCTCCTACTGGGCCTGCATCCCCTCGAAGACGTTGCTGCGACCCGGCGAGGCGGTCCACGGGGCGCACGAGGCCGCCGCCGGCGCCGAGGTCGACGTCGCTGCGGCTCTCGCCTATCGCGACTTCATGGTCTCCGACCACACCGACGCGAGCCAGGAGCGCTGGCTCGCCGACAACAGCATCGACCTGCTGCGCGGCAGCGGCCGGCTCGCCGGCCCGGGCGCGGTTGAGGTCGACGGGCACCGGCACACCGCCGAGCACGTGGTCCTCGCTAACGGTGCCGATCCGTTCGTGCCGCCGGTGCCGGGCCTGCGCGAGCTGGAGGGCGTGTGGGGGAGCCGCGAGGCGACGGCGATGCAGGCGATTCCTCGGCGCCTGCTGGTTCTCGGCGCCGGCCCGGTCGGCGTGGAGATAGCGCAGGCGGTGCGCCGCCTCGGCGGCGAGGCGGTGGT
The DNA here is from genome assembly GCA_963850735.1 of uncultured Actinomycetes bacterium. Lineage (GTDB taxonomy): Bacteria > Actinomycetota > Thermoleophilia > Solirubrobacterales > 70-9 > VAYN01. The sequence continues at coordinate 198,841 of CAWKMK010000001.1, read as the reverse complement.
GGTCGACAGGTCCCCCCACGTGCTCGGCCGGGAGGCGCCGCCGCTGGGCGAGGCGCTGGGAGAAGAACTCGAGCGCGAGGGCATCGAGCTGGTCCTCGCCGCGAACACCGCGGCGGCGCGGCGCGAGGAGGATGACTACGTAATCGAGCTCGACGACGGGCGCGAGCTGCGCGGCGACCGGCTGCTCGTCGCCACCGGCCGCCGTCCGCGGGTGCAGGACATCGGCTTGGAGACCGTCGGGGTCGAGCCTGATGCGCACGGCGTCCCGGTCGACGAGCACCTGCGCGCGGGGGAGAACCTGTGGGCGATCGGCGACGTCACCGGACTCTGGCCGCTGACCCACGTCGGCAAGTACCAGGGCGAGGTGGTCGCCGCGAACATCCTCGGCGAGCCGCGCAGGGCGGATTACGAGGCGGTTCCGCGCGTCGTCTACACCGACCCGCAGGCCGCTGCCGTGGGCGCCGCCGAGGGCCGCTTCAGCGCCACGGTCCCGCTCGCGGAGGTGGCGAAGACCGCCACCTACACCCATGCCTACGCCGAGCAGAAGGGCTTCCTCACCTTGCTCAGCGACGGCGAGCGGCTGACCGGCGCCTACGCGCTCGGTCCGGAGGCGGGGGAGTGGCTGCAACAGGCCACGTTGGCGATCCGCGCCCAGGTCCCGCTCGAGATCCTGACCGACACGATCCAGCCCTTCCCGACCTTCTCGGAGATCTACGTCGCGGCGCTGAAGGCGCTGCGCGAAAACATCTCCGAGGCTGCCAAGGTGGTCGCCTGATGAAGATGCGCGCAGCAGTTCTGGAGGAGTTCGGCGAGCCGCTCGCGGTACAGGAGGTCGAGCTGGTGGAGCCGCGGCCCGGAGAGGTGCTGGTCCGCCTGCACGCCTGCGGCGTCTGCCACACCGACCTATACAGCGCCTCCGGCGCCGACCCGTCCGGCTATGCGCCGACTGTGCTCGGCCACGAGGGCGCCGGCGTCGTCGAGGCGGTCGGGCCGGACGTCGGCGCGCTGGCGCCGGGGGACCACGTCGTCACGCTCTTCTCGCCCCAGTGCCGCGAGTGCGTCCACTGCCTCGACCCGCGCACCAACCTCTGCCTGGCGATCCGCGAGGAGCAGAACAAGGGACACCTGCCCGACGGCACGACGCGGATCTCCCGGGACGGTGAGGAGATCCGCAGTTTCATGGGCTGCTCGACCTTCGCCGAGTACACGGTGATGCCGGAGATCGCGCTGGCGAAGGTCAGCCCGGAGGCGCCGTTCGAGCACGCCTGCCTCTTCGCCTGCGGGCTCTCGACCGGGCTCGGTGCCGCGATCAACACCGCCGCCGTGCGGCCCGGCAGCAGCTGCGCCGTCTTCGGCGCCGGCATGGTCGGCCTCGGGGCGGTCGCCGGCTGCCGCCTGCAGGGGGCCGAGCGCATCATCTGCGTCGATCTCTCGCCGCAGCGCCTCAAGCTGGCCCGCGGCCAGGGCGCGACCGACCTGCTCGAGGGCGGGGAGGGGACGGTCGAGCGGATCCTCGAGCTGACCGACGGCTTCGGCGCCGACTACACCTTCGAGGCGACCGGCAACGTCGCGGTGATGCGCGAAGCCGTCGAGGCGGCGCGGATGGGGTGGGGGCTCTGCACCGTCGCAGGAGTCGCCGGCAGGGGGGAGACCCTCGACGTCGTCCCGCGCCTGCTGATCACCGGCCGCCGCATCGCCGGCTCCTCGTTTGGGGGCGTCAAGGGCCGCGACCAGGTCCCGGTCCTGGTCGACCGCTATCTGGCCGGGGAAATCGACCTCGAACCGTTCGTCTCGCACCGGATCGGCCTCGACCAGGTCAACCGCGGCTTCGAGCTGATGGAGGCCCAGGACGGGATCCGCAGCGTCATCGAGTTCGCCTAGCCCGCCGGGGATCGCAGGTTTACGAAGTCTGTGTTGCGTGGTACAAGTACCTAATCTTAGGTAGAGGCGGAGAGGTCGAAGGCCAGCGAGGCCGGCGTGGGGCGCCGTTGTGGGTGGCGCTCGGCTGTGGTCTGCTGGCGCTGCTGCTCGCTCCCGGTCCTGCCGCCGCGGAACCGTCGTTCGAAGCGCGCGGCAGCGTCGAACAGGTCTACGCGACGGGACTGACCCCCGGGCGCCTCAGGTCTCCCTCTACGACGGCCAGGGCCAGCGCGGTCGCGACGAAGGAGCGCCAACGACCTCGGCGGGGCCCTCTTTCGCAACGTGGCGCCCGGCGGCGGCTACCGCGTCGGCGTCGACGGCGCGGGCCGGATGTCCGAATCCCCTGCAGGTCCTCACGACCGCAGTCCGCGCCGCCCAGCACCGCCTTCTACGACCAGTCGATCCCGGCGAGCGGATACGGGTACCTGACCACCCGCGACGGCACCAAGCTGGCGATCGACGTCCACCCGCCGCAGGACGTGACCCACGTTCTGCCCGGGGTCGAACTGCCGCCGCTGCCGACCGGCCCGACGCCGACCCTGATCGAGTACTCGGGCTACGGGTACGCCGACCCGGCCGGGCCGGAGAGCGGGATCTCGATCATCGCCAACCTGATGGGCTTCACGGTCGTCGACGTCAACATGCGCGGCACCGGCTGCTCGGGCGGCGCCTTCGACTTCTTCGAGCCGCTGCAGAGCCTCGACGGCTACGACGTCGTCGAGACGATCGCGCACCAGCCCTGGGTGCTGAACCACGAAGTCGGGATGATGGGGATCTCCTACGGCGGGATCAGCCAGCTCTTCACCGCCGCCACCCGGCCGCCGGACCTGGCCGCGATCTCGCCGCTCTCGGTGATCGACAACACCCAGACGACGCTCTATCCGGGCGGCATCCTCAACACCGGGTTCGCGCTCGAATGGGCCGAAGAGCGGGTCCACGACGCCGAAGCGGCGTCGCCGACCAGCGGCCAGGCATGGGCCTACAAGCGCATCCAGGAAGGCGACCAGACCTGCGAGGCCAACCAGGCGCTGCACCCGGAGGCGGCCGACCTGCTCAGGAAGATCGAGGAAAACGACCACTACGAGCCCGAGGTCGCCGACCCGCTCTCGCCGATCACCTTCGTCGACAAGATCGACGTGCCGACCTTCATGGCCTGCCAGTGGACCGACGAGCAGACCGGCGGCCACTGCCCGACCCTCGCCGAGCACTTCACCGGCACGAAGCAGCAAGTGGTTCACCTTCACCAACGGCACCCACGTCGACTCGCTCGACCCGGCGACCTTCAACCGCTGGTACGACTTCCTCCAGCTCTACGTCGCGAAACGGCCGCCGATCCTCGCCTCGGCGGCGATCCAGGCCGCCGCGCCGCTGATCTACCAGGAAGCGATGGGCATACCGGGCGTCACCCTGCCGCTCGGACCCGGTCCAGCTGCAGCCGACCTACGACCAGGCGCTGGCCGCCTTCGAAGAGCCAGAAGCCGATCCGCGTCCTGTTCGACAACGGCGCCGGCGGCCTCTCACCGGGCCAGCCCTACCCCGGCTTCGAAGAAGTCCTTCGACGAATTCCCGGTCCCGGGCACCGAAGGCCAAAGCCTGGTACCTCTCGCCGGGACGGCGAGCCTGAGCGACGCAGCCCGCCGGCCGATCGCGCACGCCGACGGATTCACCTGGGACGCCCACGCCCTGCCGCCGACCGACTTCACCGGCGACACCGCCGCCGGCGACGGCGGCCTCTGGACCGCCGACTCCGGCCTACGAACTGGGCGCAGAGCCCGCCGGGCAGCGCCGTCTCCTACCTGACCGATCCGCTGACCGCGAACACGACGGTCATCGGCGCCGGCGCGGTCGACGTCTGGGTCCGCTCCTCGACCCCCAACGTCGACCTGCAGGCGACGATCAGCGAGGTCAGGCCCGACGGCAAGGAGACCTTCGTCCAGAACGGCTGGGTGCGAGGCAGCGCGCGCAAGCTCGACCCGGCGAAGAGCACCGCGCTGGAGCCGGTGCTGAGCCTGCGGGAAGTCCGACGTCTCGCCGATGCCGCCGCGGACCGTTCGTCCAGGTCACGATCCCGCTCTACTACGAGGGCCACGCCTACCGCGCCGGCTCGCGGATCCGGGTGACGATCGCCGCCCCCAACGGCACCCAGCCGATCTGGGCCTTCGACCAGACCGCAGCCGGAAGGGCACCGCGCAGGTCGCGATCGCCTACGGCGAGGAGATGCCCTCGAACCTGCTGCTGCCAGTCGTGCCCGGGGTGAGCGTGCCGACCGGCCTGCCTCCCTGCCCCGGCCTGCGCGGCGAGCCGTGTCGTACCTATGAAGCCGTCGTGAACCAGCCGGCAGCGCCCTGAGCGACGCGGAGCTGACGGCTAGAGAGTGGCTGGCCGGGAAGGTGATCCCGAGCGTGGTTCCGTCCTGCATCCGTGAGGTGACGAGGGGCTAGGATGGCGCGGTGCGCTCTCGTCTCCTGATTCCCCTTCTTCTCGTTCTGGTGGGCCTGACGCTGGCGCCGGCGGCGGTTGCGCAGAACGAAATCGCCTACGAGTGCGACCTCGACGTCTGCCTGCTCGACCCGGCTAATCCGGGAGCCGTCACCAACCTGACCTTCAACGGCGCCACCAGCTACGACGAAAAACCGATCTGGTCACCGGACGGGAGCAAGGTCGCCTTCGTCAGCGATTTCACCAACGCCGGGCACGGCGAACGGAACGTCTTCGTGATGTCGACGACCGCCACCGGCCAGGACGTCAACCTCGCCACCCAGATCACCCACTACAGCTCGGGGAACAAGCAGATCGACGACCTCGCCTGGTCGCCGGACGGCAGCCGCATCGCCTACACGCGCGGCAACAACTCCGGCGACGACAGCATCTGGGTCGTCAACGCCGACGGGACCACGACGTTCCCGCTGGAGATCGGCGGGACCGGCGCCAAGCGGCACCCGACCTGGTCCCCGGACAGCTCGAAGATCGCCTATGCGGTGGTCAAAAACGCGCCGGAACAGATCTACGTCGCGCCCTCGACCGGCGGCATCGGTCCGCCGCTGACCAACGGCGTGGGCCACGAACCGACTTGGTCGCCGAATGGCTCGAGGATCGCCTTCGACGCCTACCACTCCGGCGGTTTCGGTTACGTCGACCTCCACATCGTCTCCCCCGACGGCAGCGGCACCCCGCTGATCGTCCCCCCGAGCCCATATACGGAGTGGACCTTCAACGCCTGGTCCCCCGACGGTGGGCGGATCGCCTACCGGGCGACGGCCGCCAGCGGCGCGACGGTCTACCGGGTGATGAACGCCGACGGCAGCGGCGACCATCCCGTCGCCAGCCCCGGCGAAGGCGACGCCCGATACGCGTCCTGGTCGCCCGACGGCTCGCGGATCGTCTACGAAGGCGCGCTGATCGGCAACATCGGCGCCCGCAATCTCTACCTCGCCAACGCCGACGGCTCCGGCGGTGCGCAGCCCCTGACCAGCGACGGCAAAAGCAAGGACCCCGCCTGGCGTGTGGTCAGCTCGACGCCGCAGGCGCCGCCTCCTCACCCGGGGGCCGAGAAGCCGAAGGTCGTCTGGATCACGAAACGGATCTTCTGGAGCCCGGGCCGGCCGCTCTACGTAGCGAGCTACTTCTGCAATGCGCCCAAGTGCTCGACCTCGACGGAGGGGAAGATGAAGGGCGCCGTCGTCGCCGGGCTGAGGTTCCGGCCCGGGACCGCGAGCGTGCTCGCCAAGCCCAAGCAGGGCAAGAAAAAGCCACCCAAGTTCGTCGTCGTCGGCAAGGGCAAGGCGACGATCCCCGGCGGGGCGACGCGCAAGCTGGCGCTGCGCCTGAACAAAGCCGGCGAAGCAGCCCTCAAACAGCGCGGCAAAGCGACGATCAAAGTGACGATCAAGGCCAAGCTCGAGGGCCAGGCCAAGGCCGAGACCGCCTCGCACACGATCCACGTCGTGTTGAAGAAAAAGAAGAAGCCGAAGCGGTAAATCGGCCGATGCCCCCCGATCCCGACGGCCTGCCGTTCGTCGATGAGCATGGCGTCGAGATCGAGGCGACGCCCGAGGTCGTCTGGGAGTCCCTCTGCCGCGTCGCCGAGGGGTCGTTCTCCTCGCCGCTCGCCGGCCGCGGCGCCCGCCTGCTCGGCTGCGAGCCGGTTGCCGCCTCGGGACCGCGGCCGCTCGCGGAGGGCTCGACCATCCCCGGCTTCGCCGTCGCCCGGGCCGAGCCAGATGTTGAGCTGGCGCTGGTCGGCCGGCATCGCTACTCGGAATACGCGCTCGTCTTCCACCTCGTCGGCGACAGCGCCGGGACGCGGCTGCGGGCCGAAACCCGCGCCCGCTTCCCCGGCACCGCCGGCCGCCTCTACCGCGCCGCCGTGATCGGCACCCGCGGTCACGTCCTGGTGACGATGCGCCTGCTGGCCGCCGTCAAGCGCAGGGGGGAGCGCGACTTTCCTGCCTCTCGCGTGTAGGTGGGGCGTGATGGGGGGAGAGCGCGGACGGCGCGGCGGCGTGCGACTTGTTCTGGCGTTGACCGCTGCGGCCTGCGCCCTGGCGGCGATCGCAGCCTTCGCCGCCGCGGAAGACGCGACCGAGACGACGACCTTCGGCGCGGACGGGATCGCCACCCAGAGCCTCGGGGTCCATTTCGAAGAAACGCAGTTCTCGAGCCTGGAAGCGCGGCCCGACGGCGGCCTGATCGCACAGCGGCATGACCAGCTGGAGTCCTATCTCGCCGACGGCGCGCCCGACCCGGCTGCGCCGCCCCAGCGGGTCTCGCCCTATCGCCAGGTCTTCCCGCTAGCGGGAGGCAAGAGCCTCGTCGCCAACGATTTGAGGCTGACGCGGGTGAACGCCGACGGCAGCGTCGACCCGAGCTTCGGCGGGACCGGGACGATCAAGGTGCCCTCCACCGTGCGGGCGGCGGCGGAACTCTCGTCCGGGAAGGTGCTCGTCGCCAGCACCTTCTCAGGCGGCACCCACACCATCATCAACACCCTCACCGCCGCTCTCGTCAACCCGGACGGGAGCATCGATCGGGGCGTCGGCACGAAAGGTTTCCTGACGCTGTCGCTGCCCTCCAGCCAGATAGTCGGGGAAGTCGTCGAGATCGACCCCATCGCCGATGGCGGCGCGCTTGTGGTCGGCGGTACCTACCTGCTCGAGCTGCGCGCCGACGGCTCGCCGAGCCCCGGCTTCGGCGAGGGCGGGCTGCTGACCGGACTGCCGAACCTCGTCGGCGGTCGCGTTCTCGCCGACGGCTCCGTCGAGGCGGTCGGCTCTAAATACAGCCCCAGCGGCGGGGACCTGATCGTCCTCCGCTACACCGCCGCCGGCAGCCCGGACCTCGGGTTCGGGGCCGAAGGCATCCGCAGCTTCGACCTCGGCGCCGGAGAGGAGGCGCACGACGCTTTGTGGGCCGCCGACGGCTCGGTGGTGGTGGGCGGATCCAGCTTCGAAGTCGGGTCCTGCGAGGAAGACGAAGAAAGCTGCTCGGAAACGCCCGTCCTGGTTGCTCTCGATCCCGGCGGCAGCCTCGACCCTGGCTTCGGGGAAGGCGGCGTCCTGAGGTTGACTTCGCTCGCCGGCGCCCCGCGTGGCTATCGCGGCTGCGGCGTTATCGCGCTGACGCGCAGGCCGGACGGGTCGATGGGCGCCGCCGGCTGCGCCCCGCCCCGCCGGACCGTCGCCTTCCTCGCGGCGGTCTCGCCGGCGGGCGGGCTGGTCCCGGGTTTCGGCGAAGGGGGGATCGTTCGCGTGCGCCGGCCGGTGCCGGCGATCCAAGAGGTCGCGGGCATCGTCCGCCTGGCGGACGGCAAGCTGCTCGCCGCCGGCACCACCGACGTCGGCTTCGACAACCAGCCCATCTTGGTTCGCTACGACGCCGACGGCAGTCTCGACCGCTCCTTCGGCGCCGGCGCCGGATACGTGGCCGTCGCCCCCTCCAGTTACGCCAGGGGCTTCGCGGTCGATGCTGCGGGCCGGTCGCTGGTCGGCGTCTCCGACTACCCGAGCAGCAGGGTGCTGCTGCGGGCCGCCGATGGCGCCCCTGTGCCGAGCTTCGGCTCCGGCGGCGCCGTTCAGCTGCCGCGCCACGTGTGGGTGGAGGCGCTCGGCTTCAGCCCGGACGGCGGCGCAGTTGTGGTGGGACGCCGCGACGTCGCAGGCGATGTGGATTTAGGCATCGTCCTTCGGTTCCAACCGAACGGGCAGCGAGACCCGGGGTTCGGGCACAACGGCAGGGTCGAGTTGCGACCGGGTGGCAGGAGAATGGAGGCGAGAACGCTCGCGACCGCAAGCGGCGGGCGGATGCTCGTCGGCGGCGTTGTCGGAAACGGCTTCGCCATGGTCAGGCTGCTCCCCGACGGCAGACCGGACCCCCGTTTTGGCTCCCGCGGATGGGCATTTCCGCGTTCGGGCGGGGACGCCAAGTCGCTGCTGTTGAGCCGCGCCGGCTCCCGCGTCTACCTGGCCGGCGTCACCGGTGAGGGCGGTCGGTATCGCGTCGTCCTCCTGCGCTTCGGCGCGAACGGCCGGCTGGACTCCGGTTTCGGCCACCGTGGACGGCTTACCACCACGATCGCCAGGTCGGCCCAGCCGAAGGCGATCGTGCCCACCCGCCGCGGCGTCCTCGTCGTTCTCAGCAGGGGGGCGAGGCCGCTGCTCCTTTTTGGCCGGAACGGTCGGGTGCAGCGCCGGCAGGTCGGTCAGCGCCCGCAGTTCGTCAGCGATGTCCGCGCGACCGTTTCCGACGGCCAGCTCATCCTCGGATGGAACGCGTTCTCGAACGCCATCCGGCGCGACGTCTACTTCCTCGGCAGTCGGGCGCTGCCTAGGTAGCGCGCAGCTCGTCGAGCGAGGCGACCTCGAGGTCGAAGGGCTCGTCGGCGGAGCGGCGGCGGCGGTAGGGGGAGACGGTGACGCGGTGGGTTTCGCCGCAGGGGCAGGGGACCTCGATCGGGCTGGTGTCCGAGGAGGGGTCGGTGTCGACTTTGAGGCGGCGGAGCGTGCCGGTGGTTTTGCAGCCGAAGGAGATCACCCAACCGTAATCCTCGGGTTCCTTGCGTTTGGTCGAGCGGCGCATTCCCACATCCTTTCTGGTTTCGAGGACGGATGAATATCTGCGGTCGGTCGCGGTGGTGCGCAATAGCAGAGGCAACGCTTGAACGCCGGTATCAGCATTGAGTTATAGGGTCACGTATCAATGATGGGTACGGGCAAGGTTCTGTGGCGCAGGGTTCTGGTTCTCGCAGCGATCGCGACGGTGCTCGCCTTGCAGGGCTGCGGCGATTCCGGTGAAGAGGCGGCCGACCGGCTGGCGAAGCAGGAGGAACTGAGGGTCGCCCGCGAAGAAGCGGCTCGGGACGCGAGGCAGAGCGTGAAGATCGAAGAGCTCGAACGCAAGCTGAAGCGAGCGGGCAGGGGTGCCGCCGCCCCCGTGGCGGAGCCGGCCCGCAGCGGCTCGCCCGCGCCGGTAAGCGGCGAAGACCCTCTAGTCGGTCTCTGGAAAGGAGAAGCGGTGATCCAGTACGACAGCGGGGAGTCGGACCCGTTCAACCAGACCATCGAGATCGACTCACTCACCCCTGGTGCCGTCGCCGGCCATTCGGAAGCCCGGCAGGGGAGCACGACCTGCCACGGCCCGCTCACCTACCAAGGCATGTCCGAAGGGTGGTATCGGTTCAGCGCCGAAGAGCAGAACGTCTCCGAATGCATCGACTACAGCGAAGTGCAGCTGATGCCCGAAGCTTCCGGCGGCCTCGCTTACAGCGAGACGACCGATGTCTCGTTCAGCTCGGGAACGCTGGAGCGGGTCCGATGAGGAGGACGGCACTCGTCCTGGCCGCCCTCTCTTTGCTGGCGGCGAGCGCGGTGGCGCCTGGTGCGACTGCCGCCGGCTCGGATCCCTCGACCTGGCAGCTCGATCCGAGTGGGATCGGGCCCCTGCGACTGGGGATGAGCGCTGCGAAGGCGCGGGCCGCCGTCCCGGGCCTTCGGATCGCGCACCACCAGTTCTGCGACTCTTGGACCGTCCCCGGCCTCAACGGCGTCTCGATGTTCAGCGCCCACACCCGCGGAGGCCTCAGCGCGGTGTCGATCAGCCGCTACTCGGAAGAATCCCCGGCCGGCCATGGGGCCGGCGGCGTTGAGATCGGCGACAGCGTTCACGAGCTGAAGCGGAGGTATGGGAAGCGCCTGCGGTTCATTCAGAACATCCGCTCGCTGAGGGAGGCGTTCTACCGGCTCTACTCGCCCGGCGGACGCCGTACCGCGGTCGAGTTCACCGTCAACACCAGCAACGGCCGCATCGAGTTCGAGCAGGCGGGCTTCGTCGGCGAGTTCTACAGCACCGACGGCGTCGAGCTCTGCGCCTGAATCAGGTAAGTGACCGGTCGAGGATGAAGATCTCGGTCGCCACGTCGGGGTCTAGGTGGTTGTCGCTGAGGACGGCGGTTACCCGGAGCCCGGTTATCTCTTCGATGCTCTTTTTCAGCTCGGGTGCCATGTTCTTCTGGTAGAGGCTGCGCATTTTCAGAACCGCGTCGCTCTCGCCGTTGCCGGCGAGCCGGCGCTCGGCGGGAGTGAGGACCTCTTCGAGCACGGTGACGAGGACGTTGCCGTGGTGAAACGAGTACGCCTTTTTCGGCCCGCGGCCGTGGCTTTCGTTCTGCACGCGAATTACCTCGCGCGTCACGGCGGCGTTGAGCTCCACCACCGCTGAGCGGCTTTGAGTCGAGCATGGGGCGGGCCTTTGTGGTTGCGCCTGTGGCGTCGATCCGACGAGTCGAGCCGCGCCTCAAAAGCCCAACCGCACCCATCGTCCATCGGTCAACTCCAGCGCGTGCCCAAGTAGGACCACGCTGGTGTCGGATTGGAATCCTACCGGGACCCGATGCGGCATCACCCAGGTCGGTTGCCCACCTGGGTGATTAACAAACGCACGGAGAATGAGTACTCCAATGTTTGACGAGGAATGGTCGGTATCCTCGGTGCCGGCTCGAGCGTTCCATTGGGTTTGCGCGGGAGCTGACCTCGGCGATGAGCGCCCGAGCGGCTGTCCCCGGCCGTACGGTGGCTCGTCTGGTTCTCGTCCAGGGAGCAGAGAACGTGTCGACCGATCGGAGCGGAAGGCTTAGCGAAGCGACTGCGGTCGCGTTGGAGCAACTCGGGGTCGCCGCTGCGATCGAGTCCCTCGCCGACGAGGTCGAAGTCCCGGACCTCGAAATCCGCACCAAGATCCACCTTGCCTTCGAGGAGGGACGGGCCGCCGAGCGCCTCCACGGCGACTTAGAGAAGTCCATCTACCGCATCGTCGAGGAGGGCGTGCTCAACGCCGTCCTGGAGGCGGACGCCTCCTGCGTCCTGGTCGAAGTGATCGAGGACGACCATCGCGAGGAGATCGAGATCGAGGTCAACTCTCTGCCCGGTCACCGGGTCCGGGTCTGTGCCGCATTGCCGTCGAACCGGACCCAGCGCAGTATGCTCAATATCGACTGATCAAATGCCGCATGGGCGCCGGATAAGGGCCGGCGGGGCAGGGGCAGGCGGTCGAGTTTTGGGAGGAATCAAGATGAAGTGGAGGCGCATTTCCGCGGTTCTCTGCGTGCTGGCTCTGTTCGCCGCGTTCACGGCGACGGCCTCGGCGGTCAAGTACGTCGCCCTCGGCGACTCCTACTCCTCGGGAACGGGGACGAGGACGTTCTACGAAGCCAACTGCCAGCGCTCTGTCTACGCGTATCCGTACCTGCTGCACAACGCCCATCCGGAATGGACCTTCGTCAACGCGACCTGCGCGGGGGCGAAGACTGGCGACATCCTCAATACCCAGGTCAACAGCGTCACCTCGGACACCAACTGGGTCACCTACACGATCGGCGGCAACGACGCCGGTTTCTCCAGCGTGATCACCGAATGCGCGCTGCCGGGGTGGGCGTCCAACTGCGACGGGGCGATCAACACCGCCCAGTCCTACATCACCAACACGCTGCCGGGTCGCCTCGACCTGGTCAACAACGCGATCAAGTCGCGGGCGGCGAGCGCCAAAGTGGTGGTGCTCGACTACCCGCGCCTGTTCAACGGCACCGACTGCAACGCGCTCACCTTCTTCAGCGGCAGTGAGATGACGCGGTTGAATCAGACCGCCGACATGCTGAAGAACGTGATGAGTGCCGCGGCGACTCGGGCGGGGGCGAACTTCGTCTTCCGCGACGTGATCCCGCCGTTCATCGGCCACGCCGTCTGCGACGGGGGTGGAGGCTCCTCGACGGAGTGGATCAACGGCCTCTCCAACCCGACGGGCGAAAGCTACCACCCGAAGGTCACCGGTCATGCGAGCGGTTACTACCCGGTGGTGAAAGGAGTTACGGGCTGATCTCCCATGGGCCGGGCGGGGGTAGCGCGGTTGCGCACGTTCGCCCGGCTCGTATTAGGCTGCTGCCACCAGTCATGGGGAGAGTTCACGGTAAGAGAGGTCTGGTCCGGCCCGGCGTTGCGTTTGCGCTGGGGCTCCTCGTGCTCGTTCTCATTCCCGCGACGGCGCTCGCGGTCCTCGGCGACTTCACCGAACCGGCGACCTCGCCCGAGCCCGCCGGGAAAACCAGCGAGTCGGTCGTGGCCGGTGACTTCAACGAGGACGGCCACGCCGACCTGGTCGTCGCCAACAAGGACAGCAACGACCTGACTGTGCTGCTCAACGACGGCAAAGGCGACTTCAGTCCCGCGGTTTCCTCGCCCGAGATGGTGACCGCACCCTGGCAGCTGGTTACCGCCAAACTCAACGCCGATGCTCACCTCGACCTCGCGGTGACCAGCCAGACGTCGGGCTCTGACGGACAGGTCGTGATCCTGCTCGGCGACGGCACCGGCAACTTCGCCCCCGCGCCCACTTCGCCCGAGCCGATCGGAGCGGTTACCCGCAACCTTGCTACCGGCGACCTCGACGGCGATGGTGACGAAGACCTTGCGGTGGCGAAATTCTTCCCCGCCGAAGTGGCGATCCTCCTCAATGACGGCAGCGCCGACTTCGGCCAACCGGGGACCTCGCCGGAAGATGCCGGCGGCAACGCGACCAACGTCACCTCGATCGTCACCGGCGACTTCAACGAAGACGACGCGGTCGACATCGCCGCCGGTAGCGAGTTCAGCAACGAAATCCGGGTCTACCTGAACGACAACGAAGAAGACGGCGACTTCACCGTCGGGGCGCCGAGAAAAGAAACCGACGGCACGGCGATGACGACCGGCTTCTTCAACGCCGACGCCGCGCTCGACCTGGCGATCGGGGAAGGAGTGCCGAAAAAAGCAGTGATCCTCCTCGGCAACGGCGGCGGCGGCTTCGCAGTCGCGCCGACTTCGCCCGAGGAACTCCCGGGCGAAGTCAGGGGGCTGGTCAGCGCTGACTTCAACAACGACGGCAAAGTCGACCTCGCCGCCACCGGCGGTGGCACCCCCGGGTACGCCGCCATCCTGTTCGGCAACGGCGCCGGCGACTTCAGCGCCCCCGCGACCTCGCCCGAGTCCGTGGGCTCGTTCCCGACCTCGCTCGCCGCCGCGCCGCTCAGCAACGACGGCAGCGTCGACCTTGCGGTGGCGAACATATTCACCGAAAAAGTGAACATCCTCTTCAACGACTTCACGCCGTCGACCGAGCCGCCAACCGGAAACCCGCCCCAGCAGACCCCGCCCGCGGCGACTCCGCCACCGCCCCCCGTTCCGAACACCAAGCTCGGCGTTCATCCGGGCCCACGGGTGACGACCAAGCAGGCGAAGCTGAAGGTCAAGTTCGGCTTCTCCTCCAACGTCGCCGGCGCGACCTTCCAGTGCAAGCTCGACAAGGGCGCCTACAAGGCGTGCAAGTCGCCGAAGAGCTTCAAGGTGAAGCCCGGCAAGCACTCGTTCTCGGTGCGGGCGGTGGGCCCCGGCGGCACCGACGCCACCCCGGTCACCTTCAAGTTCAAGGTCATCAAGCAGCAGGGCTGATCAGGCGCTGACCGTGGCGCCCTCGCGGGCCGCGGCGACCACCTTCTCGGCCAGGTGGGCCGGGACCTCCTCGTAGCGCTCGAACTCCACCGTGAACTCGGCGCGGCCGCCGCTGATCGAGCGCAGGTCGGGGGCGAAGTCGAGCGCCTCGGCCATCGGCACCTCGGCCCTGACCTCGGTCGCCTGGCCTTTCGCCTCCATCCCCAAGGGATGGCCGCGGCGGGAGTTGAGGTCGCCGATCACGTCGCCGACGACGTCGTCGGGGCAGGAGATGGAGAGCTTGACGATCGGCTCCAGTAGGGCCGGCTCGGCCGCCGCCATCGCCTCTTTGAAGGCCATCGCCCCGGCCAGTTTGAAGGCCAGTTCCGAGGAGTCGGTGTCGTGGTGCTTGCCGTCGACGAGGCGGACGCGGACGCCCTTGACCGGATAGCCGGCGACGGTGCCGTGCTGCATCGCTTCGGCAACGCCCTTCTCGACCGCGGGGATGAAGCCGCCGGGGATCGCCGCCCCCTTGATCCGGTTGACGAACTCGAGCGCGACGCCGTCCTCGGCCGGCTCGATCTCGATCGCGCAGTCGGCGAACTGGCCTTTGCCGCCGGTCTGCTTCTTGTAGCGGGCGTGGGCGGCGGCCGGGGCGCGGATCGTCTCCTGGTAGGGGACCCGCGGCGGGTGCAGCTCGATCTCCGCCCCGAAGCGGCTCTTCATCCGCTCGACCAGGACCTCGACGTGGACCTGGGTGAGGCCGGCGATGATCTGGTCGCCGGTCTGGGCGTCGCGATGGACGTCGAGGGTCGGGTCCTCCTCGCTCAGCCGCCGCACCGCGGTCGCCGCCTTGTCCTCGTCGCCCTTCGACTTCGCCTCGTAGGAGAAGGCCATCACCGGGGCCGGCAGCTCGAGCGGCCGGACCGCGAGGTCTCGCTGGCTGTCGCAGAGGACGTCGCCGGCCCGGGTCTCCTTCAGCTTCGCGACGGCGCCGATGTCGCCGGCCCCCAGCTCGGGGACCGGCCTCAGGTCTTTTCCCAGCGGCTGGCCGATCTGCCCGATCCGCTCCTTCTGCCGGCGGGTCACGTTCACCGCCTGGGAGTCCGAGCACAGGGTGCCGCGGTAGACGCGGAAGATGTTGATCCGACCGGCGTAGGGGTCGGCGGTGGTCTTGAAGACGTAGGCGACCAGCGGCCCATCCTCGTCGACGGCGACCTCGATCGCCTCGCCGTCGCCGTCGAGCGCCGTCAGCGGGCCGCGCATCCGCGGCGAGGGCAGGTCCTCGACCAGCGCGTCGAGCAGCCGGTTGGTCCCCAGGTTCGCGGTCGCGACGCCGCAGGTGACGGGGAAGAGGTGGCCCTCGGTGACCCCGCGCTTGAGCGCGGTGACGATCTCCTCGTGGTCGATCTCCTCGCCCTCGAGGTAGCGCTCCATCAGCGCGTCGGAGTTCTCGGCGACCTCGTCCATCAGCTTTTCGCGGTACTCCTCGGCGCGGGGGAGGAGCTCCTCGGGGATCGGCACCTGCTCGGCGTTGCCGCGGCCGGCGCCGTCGTAGACGAAGGCCTCCATGTCGATCAGGTCGACGATGCCGCGCAGGTCATGCTCGGACCCGATCGGGATCTCGGTGGCGACGAGGTGGGGCCCGAAGGCGGTCTTCAGCGACTCCAGCGCGGCGAAGAAGTCGGCCCGCTCGCGGTCGAGCATGTTGACGAAGACGAGGCGGGAGAGGCCCTCTTCGTCGGCCCGCCGCCAGAGCCGCTCGGTCTGCACCTCGACCCCGGCGACGCCGTTGACGACGACCACGGCCGAGTCGGCGGCGCGCAGCGCGGCGGCGGCGTCGGCGACGAAGCTGGGGTCCCCGGGGGTGTCGATCAGGTTGATCTCCCGGTCGGCGTGCTGGAAGCAGGAGACGCAGGCGTCGATCGAGAGGCCCCGCGCCTGCTCGTCGGCCTCGTGGTCGGAGACGGTCGAGCCGTCGGCAACGGTGCCGAGCCGGGTGATCGCCCCTGCCTCGAACAGCAGCGCCTCGTGCAGACTGGTCTTCCCGCAGCCGCGATGACCGATCAAGGCGACGTTGCGAATCCGATCTGCAGCCTTGTGCGGCATGTATCGAAGGTACACCCACGATCAAGGTCTCCGAGCAGAGGTTTTTCGGAACGCGGAATTCCGCACAGAGCGAGGTGCGTGATCCCACCTTGTAGTTCGCTCTATGGCCAGCGAGGGCGGGAGGGTTTTCGCTCTTGCGGCCTTGAGTCCGCCTGCAAAACCGCCGCACCCCGTGATCGGGGCGACCATCAGGTTCGGCCGGCTCGAAGCAGGGCTGACGCAGGAAGAGCTGGCGCTGGCGGTCGGGATCACCAACAGCGAGATCTCGCGACTGGAGCAGGGGAAGCGTAACCCGAAGTGGGAAACGATGAAACGCCTGGCGGACGGTCTCGGCATCCCATGCTGGCGGATGGTCCAAATCGCGGAAATGCTCGACCGGGAGCGGTTCCCCAACTACCCGGCCCACGACTTGTGAGAATCGGGATGTGCTCGAAGCCGTCACCTTCGACTTCTGGAACACGATCGCGCGGGTCCCGACCGGGGCGATGAGCGAGGCGCGGCAGCGGGCCGTGGCGCGGGCCTGCGAGTCGAACGAGGTGCGGGTCGAGGCGGAGCTGCTGGTCGCGAGCCTCGAGGAGGTTGGGCTGCACTGGGAGCGGTCGTGGGCGGCAGGGCGGCACCTGCCGCCGCGCGAGGCGGCCGAAACCCTGGTCCGCGCCCTCGGAGTCGAGGGGGCGGCGCGGGAGATGATCGCCGAGGCCTTCCTCGGCGCCGGGCGGGAAGTCGAGCTGGAGCTGGCGCCCGACATCGGCGCCTGCCTGGCGGCGCTCGACGAGCGCGGGGCGCGACTGGGGATCGTCTGCGATGTCGGCTTCAGCGGCGGCAAGCTGCTGCGCGAGCTGCTGGCGGGGGAGGGGCTGCTCGACTACTTCTCCGGCTGGGCCTTTTCCGACGAGGTCGGCCACTACAAGCCCTCGCCGCGGATCTTCGAAGCGGCGCTGAGCGCGCTTGGCGCGGAGCCCGCCGGCGCGCTGCACGTCGGCGATCTGCGCCGCACCGACGTCGTCGGCGCCGCTGCCCTCGGCATGAGGACCGTCCGCTACAAAGGGATGAACGACGAGGGCGACGCCGACCCCGGTCACGAGGCCGAGTTCATCCTCAACAACCATCTGGAGCTGCTTGATGTCATCGACCGACTCGATTGAGACCGAACGCCTGCTGCTTCGCCCCGTCCAGCCGGACGATCTCGACGAGTTGGTCAGGATGCACGAGGACCCGGCGGTGGCCCGGTTCATCGGCGCGCCCGAGCGCGACTGGCTGGCCGAACGGATCGAGTGGAGCCGCCAGGAATGGTCCGAGCGGGGACACGGCCTGCTCGCCATCCTCGAGCGAGGCAGGGGCGAGTTCCTCGTCCGCACCGGCCTCAAATTCTGGCCCCAGTTCGAGGAGACCGAGCTGGGCTGGGTGCTGCAGCCCGAGGCGCGTGGCCGCGGACTCGCCACCGAGGCCGCAGCCGCTGCGCGAGGACGAGCTGCTCGGGGTCGGGGTGACCGTGTACTCGGTCGGGTCCGCTTAACGGGCGCGGCCGCCCGAGGGCGGTCGCGCCGACTACTTAGCTCGTTGAAAGAGCTGCCTAACTACGGCGCGACGTACAGCGCTGATGTCGTGACGTAGCTGCCTGACCATTTAGCGTTACCGGTACCGCAGAGGCCACTGCTACCCGCGGCGATCGGGATACTGGCGCTGATGTCCAGTGTCGCCGGGTTGCCGCCTGTGAGGGTGCCAATAGCGGTGCCATTGGTTTCGTAGTTGCAGGTGACGCCGAACCGTGTCGTGGTCACTTTGGAGCCGGTCGAGGTAAGGGAGCCGTTGTGACCACTGACCCAGTTGAGTGCGAGGCCGCCGGGGGCAACTTCTGTCACGTGCCATACGTTTGTGCAACCGGTGAACAGCAGCCAGTTGAGGCTGCCGCTGGCTTCTTTGCCAGCGCCATGGCTTTCAACTGCGCCTTCGACTGTCGACTGACATTCGATGTTGGCGATGCTGTTCGTAAGAGTGACGTGACCGCCCTCGTTGACCGCGTGGACCGCCGGTGTCGAAGCAGCGCCACCTGTGGTCGTGGTGACGGAGGTCGCCGAAGCGCTGCCGGCGAACACCATCATGGTCGCAGCGGCAACCGCCATCAGCCCGAGAATCTTCACGTACTTCATGTGCCTTCTCCTTGGTTCGGGCCTCGCTGCGCCCGAATAGATGTGCCGCCGATTCATAGCCGTGGCTCGTGCAGGAGGTCAATAGAGCCTGGCCAAAACCGACTCACTCCCGGTGCCCAGGGGTGCTCTGACCTGGAAAGCGCGTAGAACCCTTCTGCGAGTGCGCCGACTAGCGCCCGGCCTCAAACAGCGCCTGCCTTCATTCGTGAGCGGGGCGAGATCCCGTCCTCGATCGGCCCATTCGACTGACGCGACCACCCTCGGGCGGTCGCGTCGAACTACCAGTCCATTAAATGGTCCGTCTGACTATTCTATTTGACGATGTAAAGCGCCGCTGTCGTGCTGTAGGACCCTGACCATTTAGCGTTGCCGCTACCGCAGAGGCCACTGCTGCCCGCAGCGATCGGGATGCTGGCGCTGATGTCCAGTGTCGCCGGGTTGCCGCCTGTGACGGTACCGATGTCGGTGTTGTTGGTTTCGTAGTTGCAGGTGACGCCGAGACGTGTCGTGGTGACTTTGGCGCCGGTCGAGCTGGCTGTGCCGTTGTGACCGCCGGTCCCTTCTACCGAGAGGCTGCCTGCGGCAGTGACTGTCACGTGCCAGCTGTTTGTGCAGCCGGTGAACGAGAGGCTGGTGAGGTTGCCGCTGGCCGGAGTGGAGTCTAGTTTTGTTTCTCCTTCAACAACTGTATGGCCATGGCTTTCCACTGCGCCTTCAGATGTTGAGCTGCATTCGATGTTGGCGATCGCGTTGGCGAGCACGACGTGGCCGCCCTCGTTGACCGCGTGGATTGCCGGTGTCGCGACCGCGCCACCTGTGGTCGTGGTGACATAGGTCGCCGAAGCGCTGGCGGCGAACGCCATCAGGGCCGCCGCGGCAACAGCCAGCAGCCCGAGAATCTTGACGTATTTCATCTGTTCTCTCCTTGATTCGGGCATCCCTTTGCCCGAGTAGATTGCCGCCGATTCATAGTCGCGTCTGGACGAGTCGGTCAAGGTGCCTTGATCAATCTGGAGAAGTCTGCAGCACGTATCGGGGCTCTGCCCTGGAAAATCCGTAGAACGAAGTTGCGCGTGCGTCGATTGGTGCATGACGTTGAACGGCGCCCGCCCTCAATCGTGCGCAGCGTCGGGTGGTTTGGTCAGGCGCGTCTGCGAGGCGCAGGTGATCCGTCCTCGATCGGCCCATACGACAGGCGCGGCCGCCCCGAGGGCGGCCGCGCCGAACTGCTTAGCCCGTTAAACGAGCTACCTAACTACGGCAGGACGTAAAGCGCCGCTGTCGTGCTGTAGGACCCTGACCATTTAGCGTTGCCGCTGCCGCAGAGGCCACTGCTGCCCGCAGCGATCGGGATGCTGGCGCTGATGTCCAGTGTCGCCGGGCTACCACCTGTGACGGTACCGATATCGGTGGCATTGGTTTCGTAGTTGCAGGTGACGCCGAGACGTGTCGTGGTCACTTTGGCGCCGGTTGATTTAGCTGTACCGTTGTGACCGCTGGTCCAGGCAACCGAAAGGCTGCCGGCGGCGGTAACTGTCACGTGCCAGCTGTTTGTGCAGCCGGTGAATTCCAGTTTGCTGAGGGGACCGCTGGCTTCTTTGCCGGCGCCGTGGGCGGTCACTGAGCCTTCGGATGTCGAGCTGCATTCGATATTGGCGATCGCGTTGGCGAGCACGACGTGGCCGCCCTCGTTGACCGCGTGGATTGCCGGCGGGTTGGTTCCGCCATTTCCAGGTGTCGAAGCAGCGCCACCTGTGGTGGTGGTGACGGAGGTCGCCGAAGCGGTGCCGGCGAACGCCATCAGGGCCGCAGCGGCAACAGCCAGCAGCCCGAGAATCTTGACGTATTTCATGTGTTTTCTCCTTGGTCCGGCGCCAAGGCGCCGGGTTGCGTAATTGAGCAGCGAGCGTCGCCTCGAGCCGATCGAGGTTCTACGGCACTTGTGCGCCTCGCCCTGCCACTGCCGGCTGTCCAAGCCGGTTTGGAGATATCAACAGTGAAAGTAAATATTGTCAAGCACTATCGAAGCAATAGAGAACTTTTGTAGTAGTTCTTGCGCTCCGGGTGCGTCTCGCGCCCCCCTGGTGTCGTCAGTCTCGGCTGACGACATACGCCGTCATCCCCGCCGGCGCGCCCTTGGCGCTGAAGCGGCGCTTCTTTGCCGTCGCCTTTGGTACCAGGGTCTCCAGGGTGCGGTCGGAGACGAGGATCTCGCCGGGCTTGGCGGCGTCGGAGAGGCGGGCGGCGACGTTGACGTCGACGCCGAAGTAGTCGCCGCCGAGCTTGCGCGGGCGGCCGAGGTGGATGCCGGTGCGCAGCTGCGGGCGGTAGCCGTCGACTTCGATCGGGGCGATGCGCTCCTCTGCGGCGAAGGCGGCCTCGACCGCTCGCGGCGCGTCCCAGAAGGCCGCCATCAGGCCGTCGCCGAGCCGCTTCACCACCTCGCCTTGGCGCTCGAGTATGGGCGGCTCGATCGCTTCGCCCACCTCGCGCAGCAGCTGCAGCGCCGCCCGGTCGCCGGCCTCCAGGGCCCAGCTGGAGAAACCGACCAGGTCGGTGAAGAGGATCGCCACGTCGACCTTGCCGCGGCCGCGGTCCTGCGACTCGGCCAGCCGCTGCCAGGCTTGCAGCGCGGTCAGGCCGAGCTCGCCGACGAACCCCGGCCGGTCGCCTCGAAGCGAGACCAGTTGCCGAGCGGCGAGGTCGGAAGGGCGGCCGCGAGCGGTGGAGAGGTGGTCGATCAGCTCGTCGTCGCCGAGGGTGCGCTCGCGGGTCTGCCGCGCGAAGCCCACCAGCTTGGGGTTGCGGTTGAAGCGCTGTGCCGCGGCGGCCCACCGACGGGCGGGTCTTTCGTCGCTCATCGCTGGGGAGACTGCCAGGTCTCAGCGGCTCTTCAGCAGACGGCCGACGGCGGCCAGCATCTCGTCGGTCTTCTCCTCGCGCTCCTCGGGCGTCGCGGCGCCGACCACGCAGTGGCGGGTGTGTTCGTCGAGCAGCTCCAGGGCGACCTTGTCGATCGCCGCCTGGGCGGCGGAGATCTGGGTGAGGATGTCGATGCAGTAGCGCTCCTCGTCGATCATCCGCTCGATGCCGCCGATCTGGCCGGCGATCCGGCGCAGGCGGTTCTTCACCTTCTCTTTGTTGTCGATGTAGCCGGGGTCCGTCTGGGTCTCCGCCATCTCGTTTCCTTTCTGACACAGAGTGTGGGCGGCGTTCGTCCTTTGTAGGGCTATAGGGCAACAAAGGGCGAACGCCGGATCATTATACCCCCTCTGGGTATATGGTACAGTCGCCCTGTGAATACCCCCCGGCCCTATTTGCGAGTCGCGCTCTTCGTCGCCGGGCTTGCTGTCGTCTTCGGCGCCGCTGCGGCGCTCGGCTCGGTTGTCGAGCCGGTCGGGACGGGGGAGACCGATTCCCACGGTGGGCACGCGAGCGAGGGTGCCGAGCATCAGCCGGCCGGGCTCGGCGTCGCCGAGGGCGGCTACGCGGTGCGTTTCGCCCCGACCCAGTTCCAGCGCGGCGAGCCGGGCGAGCTGCGCTTCGCGATCGAGGCCGCCGACGGCGAGCCGGTGACCGGGTTCGACGAGCTGCACGAGCGCCGCATGCACCTCATCGTCGTCCGCCGCGACGGCACCGAGTTCCGCCACCTGCACCCGGAGATGGACGCCTCCGGGACCTGGAGCGTGCCGGTCCGCTTCGACGCGGCGGGCGTCTACCGTGCCTTCGCTGACTTCTCGGCCGGCGGCGAGCAGCACACCCTGGCCGGCGACCTCTTCGTCTCCGGCGGCGAGTTCGTGTCGCGCCCCTTCCCGGCTCCGCGGCCGCTCGACGAGACGGATGCCTACGAGGTGCGGCTGCGGACCGGCAAGCCAGTCGCTGGCGAGCCGGCGCCCCTCGCCTTCGCGGTCAGCCAGAACGGCCGCCCAGTCGACGACCTGCAGCCTTACCTCGGCGCCAGGGGCCACCTGGTGGCGCTGCGCGAAGGGGACCTCGCCTTCCTCCACGTCCATCCGGAGGAGACCGAAGGAGGGGCGGACGAGATCGCCTTCGAGGCGACCTTCCCGACCGCCGGCCGCTACCGCCTCTACCTGCAGTTCAGGCACGGTGGCGTTGTGCGGACCGTTGAGTTCACCGAGGTGGTGCCGCGATGAGCCAAGCGGTCAAGGACAACAGCAAGGAGCGGCTCGAGCTGCCGATCGAGGGGATGACCTGCTCCTCCTGCGCCGGCCGGGTCGAGAAGAGCCTCAACGGGATCGACGGTGTGGAGGCGACTGTCAACTTCGCCACCGAGCGGGCCACGGTCAGCTTCGACCCGGCGCAGGTCACCCCCGAGGACCTGGTTACGGCGGTCGAGGACGTCGGCTACCTGGCCTCGCTGCCGGCGCCCGCTGGGGAGGCGGGCGAAGCATCTGAGGAAGCCAACCCGACCGCGGACCTGCGCCGCCGGCTGATCTTCTCCGTGGTCCTCTCGCTGCCGGTGCTGGCGATGGCGATGATCGAGCCGCTGCAGTTCGAGAACTGGCAGTGGCTCTCGCTGCAGCTGGCGACGCCGGTGGTGCTCTGGGCCGGCTGGCCCTTCCACCAGGCCGCCTGGCAGAACCTCAAGCACGGGGCGGCGACGATGGACACGCTGATCTCCCTCGGCACTCTGGCCGCGCTCGGCTGGTCGCTCTACGCGCTCTTCTTCGGCGACGCCGGCATGCCGGGGATGAAGATGCCCTTCGAACTGGTCACCGAGCGCGGCGCCGGCGGCGACGAGATCTACCTCGAGGTCGCCGCCGTCGTCACCACGTTCATCCTCGCCGGGCGCTACTTCGAGGCGCGGGCAAAGCGGCGGGCCGGGGCGGCGCTGGAGGCGCTGCTCGATCTTGGCGCCAAGGAGGCCGCCCTGCTCGACGCTGACGGCAGCGAGCGGCAGGTCCCGGTCGAGCAGCTCGCCGCCGGCGACCGCTTCGTCGTCCGGCCGGGGGAGAAGGTCGCGACCGACGGCGTCGTCGAGGACGGCTCCTCCGCGGTCGACCAGGCGCTGGTCACCGGCGAGTCGGTCCCGGTCGAGGTCGGTCCCGGCGACGAGGTGATCGGGGCGACGATCAACGTCGGCGGTCGCCTCGTGGTGCGGGCGACCCGGATCGGCGAGGAGACGGCGCTGGCGCAGATCGCCCGCCTGGTCACCGAAGCCCAGTCGGGTAAGGCACCGGTTCAGCGCCGGGCCGACCGGGTCAGCGGCGTCTTCGTCCCGATCGTGATTGCCGTCGCGGTCGGCACCCTCGGCTTCTGGCTCGGCAACGGGGCGGGGGCGAACTTCGCCTTCACCGCCGCGGTCGCGGTCCTGATCATCGCCTGCCCGTGCGCGCTCGGCCTGGCGACGCCGACGGCGCTGCTGGTCGGGACCGGGCGCGGCGCCCAGCTGGGCTTGCTGATCAAGGGCCCGGAGGTGCTGGAGTCGACGCAGCAGATCGACACTGTCGTCCTCGACAAGACCGGGACGGTGACCAGCGGCGAGATGGCTGTAGTTGCTGTGCACGCGGCCCCGGGGGTGGACGAGGCCGAGGTACTGCGCCTTGCCGGCGCGGTCGAGGACGCCTCCGAGCACCCGATCGCAGCGGCGATCGCGGCGCGCGCCAAGCAGGACTTCACGCTGCTGCAGGCGGTCGACGATTTCCAGAGCGCGGCGGGGCTCGGCGTCCAGGGCTTGGTCGGCGGCCACGCGGTTGTGGTCGGTCGCGCCTCCTTCCTCGCCGATTGGGCGATGCACCTGCCGGCCGACCTCGAGAGGGCCCGCCGCGAGGCCGAAACGCTGGGCCGGACGGCGATCGCCGTCGGCTGGGACGGCGAAGCGCGCGGCCTCGTCGTCGTCGCCGACACCGTCAAGCCCTCGAGCCGCGAGGCGGTCGCCGAGCTGCGACAGCTCGGTCTGCGACCGGTGCTGCTGACCGGCGACAACGAGGCGACCGCGAAGGCGGTGGCGGCCGAGGTCGGGATTGCTGAGGTGATCGCCGAAGTGCTGCCGGACGAGAAGGCCGCGGTGGTCGAGCAGCTGCAGGCCGGAGGCCGCACCGTGGCGATGGTCGGCGACGGGGTCAACGACGCCCCGGCGCTGGCCCAGGCCGACCTCGGACTGGCGATCGGCACCGGCACCGACGTCGCGATCGAGGCCTCCGACATCACCCTGATCTCCGGCGACCCGCTGGCGATAGCCGACGCGATCCGCCTCTCCCGCCGCACCCTGGCGACGATCAAGGGCAACCTCTTCTGGGCCTTCGCCTACAACGTCGCGGCCCTGCCCCTCGCGGCAGCCGGCTTCCTCAACCCCCTGATCGCCGGCGCCGCGATGGCCTTCTCCAGTGTCTTCGTGGTGACGAACTCCCTGCGGCTGCGGGCATTCAGCCCGCGGCGGGGATAGTTCAGACGATTAGACGATTAAACGTCTAATCGTCTGAACGATTAATCGTCTAAGTCGATCAGCCCTGGATCAGCTTCAGCGTCTCTGCTCTTGCTCTTGGCCTTGCCGCCGGTGGGCGTGAACTTGACCTTGACCTGGACCTTGGCGCTGCCCTTGGCGTTCAGTTCTTTCTTCGCCTTCGGCTTCGGGCGGATATTGAGGGTGACAGTGGCGGCCTTCTTGGCGCTGCGCTTGACCGTCTTCACCTTCTTGCCGTTGAGGGTGAGCTTGCCGGCGTAGGGGACCTTGACCTTGAGCTTCGCGGTGCCCTTGCCCTTGTTGCGGATCAGGTTGCCGAACTTGAAGTTGTTCGGCGCCTTGACGGACAGCTGCTGAGTCGGGTTCGAGCCGTTGCAGAAGGCGGTGCGGCCGGTGAAGACGAGCCCGCTGCAGCCCTCGTTGTCGGTCATCGAAAGGCCGACCGTGTAGGTGCCGGCTTTGGCGTATTTGTGTTTCGTGGAAGGGCCGGCGTTGGGAGCGGTGGCGCCGTCGCCGAAGCTCCAGTTGTAGCTCGCGATCGTCCCGTCGGGATCGAGCGCGTTGACCGCGTTGAAGGCGATCGAGAGCGAGCTCTGTTTCGAGGCGGTCGCCGTAAACGAAGCGATGGGCGACTGGTCGGGGACGATTGCGATCTGCCAGGGGCCGCCGGGCACCGGGATCGTGGTCGCCTGGTTGGTCTGGGTGTTGATCGCGGAAACGCTTTCCCCCGCGTAGTTGGCGACGTAGACCGTCTTGCCGTCGGGCGTCGCTGCGAGTTCGTACGGCTGTTCGCCGGTCGGGATCGGTCCGGCGGCTGCCTGCCCGGTCTGCGTGTCGATCACCGACACGGTCCCGTCGTCGTAGTTGCTGACGTAGAGCCGGGTCGCGCTGGGGTTCAGCCCCAGGCCCCATGGTTCTTCACCGGTGGGGATCGGAAGGCCGATCGTCTGCCTGGTCTGAGTGTCGATCACCGAGACGGAGTCGCCGCCGTAGTTGTTGACGTAGGCGATCTTGCCGTTGGGGGAGAAGACGACGTTGATCGGGCCTTCGCCGACCGGAATCGTTCCCACGACCTGCCTGGTCTGGGTGTCGATCACCGAGACGTTGTTGTCCGATTCGTTGGGGACGTAGGCCGTTTTGCCGTCGGGGGAAAAGGCGACGCCCCACGGGTCTTCGCCGACGGCCACCGGTGCCCCGACGACCTGGCCGGTCTGAAGGTTGACCACGACGAAGTTGTTTGCTTCCTGGTTGGTGACGTATGCGATCGTGCCGTCGGGAGAGATCGCGATCGTCGCCGTCTGGATTCCCAGCGGTATCGTGCCGACCGGCTGGTTGGTCTGGGTATCGATCGCGGTCAGGTCTTCGCTGATTTCGCCGGCCACATAGAGGGTCTTGCCGTTGGGCGTGACAGCCATGCTGTACGGGCCGTTCCCGGCTGGAATCGGCGCGCCGACGACCTGGTTCGTGGCGGTGTCGATCACCGAGACCGAGTCGTCGTCGTAATTGCCCGTGTAGACGTATCGCGCCAGGGCCTGCGGCGCAAAGAGCGCAAGCATCAGAACCGCGAGGGCGGCGATCAGGGGGACACGGACGCGGAGGGGACGGCTCTCAGTCGGCATGGGCGCGAGTCTATTTCCCGTCTGGGACAACGCAATGGGCGGCGTGGCCATCAGCGCACCCGCCCGACGGTCAGCAGGTACTCCATCTCGAACCGCGCGTCCTCGTCGCTGCCGAGGTTCCGCTCGGCGCAGAACTCGCTCAGGGCCCGATCGAACTCGTCGGTGCGGCCCTCTTTCTCGGCGTTGGCGCGGGCGGCGATCGTCGGCCCATAGCGCTGCTTGAAATGCTCGCCGTAGTCGTCGGGCCGCTGGAAGGCGGTCACCTCGAGCACGTCGCGCTCGACCTTCTCCAGCTCGACCC
This sequence comes from uncultured Actinomycetes bacterium, assembly GCA_963850735.1. Taxonomy (GTDB): domain Bacteria; phylum Actinomycetota; class Thermoleophilia; order Solirubrobacterales; family 70-9; genus VAYN01. Next base: position 172,370 of record CAWKMK010000001.1, on the reverse strand, counting down.
GGTCGCCGAACAGCTCCCGCAGGTGATCCTCGCCGCCCCACAGCGGCGGCGGCTGGGCTCCGGGCGGGGGAGGGGGCATGAACCGGCCCATGGTTTTGAACAGGCCGCCGATCATCCCCTCCGGGGTCCAGCTGAGCAGGCCGATCGTGCCACCGGGGCGGGCGACGCGGACCAGCTCGTCGGCGGCCGCCTGGTGGAAGGGCGCGAACATGATGCCGATCGAGGAGATCACGGCCTCGAAGCTGTCGTCCTCGAAGGGGAGGTTCTCGGCGTCGGCCTCGGCCCACTCCAGCTCCACTCCCGCGGCGGCGGCGCGGGCGCGGCCGGCCTCGAACAGCTCCGGGGTGAGGTCGCTGGCGACCACCTCAGCGCCGGACTGGGCGGCGGGGATCGAGGCGTTGCCGGTGCCGGCGGCGACGTCGAGGACGCGCTGGCCGGCGCCGATCCCGGCGAACTCGACCAGCCGGGGGCCGAGCGGAGTGAGGAAGGTCTCGACCATCGACGGGTAGTCGCCGGAGGCCCACATTTTGCGGTGTTTCTGCTTCAGCTCGGTCGGTGGGGTGTCGGTGTTCACTTCTCACTTCTCCTTTGAATCGGGTGTCTTGTCTATCTCTATTCCCCATGTCTACGCCGGTCCGTGAGGTCGATCAACTTCAAGATCTGCAGTTGGGCGCCTAGACTGCTCCCAGAAGGAGATGGCGGAGAGCTACGGACAGTTCTGCCCGGTCGCCCAGGCGGCGGAGGTCCTGACCGAGCGCTGGACCCTGTTGGTCCTGCGCGAGCTACTGATGGGCAGCACCCGCTTCAACGAGATCCAGCGCGGGGTGCCGCGGATGTCCTCGTCGCTGCTCAGCAAACGGCTGCGGGAGATGGAGCGCTCCGGCCTGCTCACCCGCGAACCACTCGAAGGCGAGCGCGGCCACGCCTACCGCCTCACCCCGGCCGGCGAGGCGCTGGGGCCGCTGGTCGTCTCAGCTCGGCAACCTGGAGCCGCGACTGGCTGAAGCGGGAGATCAGCGAGGAGGAGGCCGATCCGGCGCTGCTGATGTGGGACGTGCGGCGCAGCGTCCAGCTCGACCGCCTACCCGAGGAGCGGGTCGTCGCCTTCTTCCGCTACCGCGACGCCGAGGAGGGGAAGCGGGCCTGGTGGCTGGTCGCCCAGCCGACCGGCGCCGACCTCTGTTTCACCGACCCCGGCTTCCAGGTCGACCTCCAGGTCGACGCCGAGGCGCGGGCGATGGCCGAAGTCTGGATCGGCGGGATCGAGCTGGGAGCGGCGATGCGCTCCAAGCGGGTGCGGATCAGCGGTCCCGACCATCTGGTGCGGAGCCTGCCGGACTGGCTCGGCTTCAGCACCTTCGCCTACGACGACCCCGCCGCCGAGCTGGCGCGGCGCCAGGCGACCGCCTGAGCCATCCACTCGTCTGTTCCTTTTCGTTGCTATCGACGGGTACAATAAGGAAGTCTGAAGGGGTCTCTTAGGCGAAGGGGAGGTGCGAAAGCGTGCGAGCTGTGGACGGCCGACGCCTGTTGCTTGCCCTGGCTGCCTTCTGCTGCCTCGGTCTCGTCTTCGCCGCCGCCTCGCTCGAAGCCCTGCGACCCTCTGTGCGGGGGCCGGCAGGCGACGATCGTCCTCCAACGACCGCGTCATCCACGGCACCCGCGGCCCCGACGTGATCATCGCCGGCCCCGGTCCGAACCGACATCTTCGGCGCTCGCGGCAACGACATGATCTGCGGCGGCTCCGGCCGCGACACGATCGAGGCGGCCGCGGCAAGGACACCGATCGACGGCAAGAGGGCGCCGATCTCGTCCACGGCGGCCGCGGCTCCGACGACCTCGACGGCGGGGCGCGGCCGCGACAACGTCCGCGGCGGCAGCGGCAACGACGTCGTCCGCGGCGGCCCAGGCCCGTGACGACGTCGACGGGGCGGCCATGGGCGACGACGACGGTCGAAGGGGGAGCGGCAGCTTCGACGCAGCCTCGCCGGCGGCATCGGCCGCGACCGGATCGACGGCGGCCCCGGCGCCCACGACATCGCTTCCTACCGCAGCGCCGGCGGCCGATCGAGGTCGAACTCGCAACGGAGGGTCAGCGGGCCGAGCAGGAGCGGTTGATCGGCATCGAGAACGTGGTCGCGGGACCGGCGACGACCTCATGGCAACTCTGAAGTGACGGCGAACGGCTCGAGGGCGGCCCAGAACGACCCGCTGCTCGGCACCCTGCAGCGGATCAGGCCTTCGGCGGGCCCGGCAGCGACGAGCTGCTTCGAATCCTTCTCCGTCGCGGAGTCCTGCGGTCGGCCAGTGGCACCGGCACCAGGTCGAGTTGCACGACAGCTGACCGGCGCCCACAGCCTCGCGATCGCGGCGATGCCGGGACCGACGCCATCGCCATCAGCGAACGGAACGGCCGCTTCTCGTCCGCGCGCGGCGGCAATCCCAGTCCGCCTCGGCGATCGCCGGTACGCCGAAGGCTGCGCTCTCGCGGCAGCGCCGTCGTCTGCGCGGGCCTCGCCAACCTGATCCTCGTCTCCCTCGGCGACCGGCAACGACAGCGTCGCGATCGGCCCTCGCTGCGAGCCGGGAGTCGCGGTCACGATCGACGGCGGCGGCGGCAGCGACTGGCTGCGCGGGCGGCACGGCCGGCGACACGATCTACGCCGGCGACGACGGCGTCCCCGACCTTCTCCAGGGCGGCGGCGGCGACGACGCCCTCTTCGGCGTCAACATCTTCCACCCGCGGCATGCAGCGGCGCCGGCGACGATGCTCGGCGGCGGCGGCGACGACCTGCTGATCGGCGGCCAGCCCTGCGACGGCGACCTCTTCGTCGGCGGCCCCGGCGCCAACGACAGCGCCTCCTTCGCCCGCGTCCGCAACGACGGCATCCACGTGGACGCGAAGATCGGCGGCGCCGTCAGCGACCCCGACGTCGGCCAGCTGCGCCGCCGGCCGCATCGCCCGCGGCACCGAGAAGATCGAGGGCTCGCCCGGGCCGGACGTGCTGATCGGCGCCGCCCAGCGACAACACCCTGCTCGGCCGCGGCGGCACCGACCGGCTCGACGGCCGCGGCGGCAGGATCCGCTGCATCGGCGGCCGCGGCGGCGACCGCGCGCCGCCGCTGCGAGTACCAGCGCAACTGAGGTTGCAGGAGTCGTGGGCGCCGGGCGCGAGCCTTTCGACCCGCCTACGGTTTAGGGAAGGCCGGCGCCTATGCCGGCTTTCCTCGTTTATCCATGGCGAATCCGACCCTGAACCGCGCCGGCGCCGGCTCTCGTCGCTCCTTGCGATCGGCCTTGTCCTGCTCGTTTCCGCGGCTTTCGCGGCCGCCGACGCTCCCGCCAAGAGCAACTCGGAGAAGCTGGAAGCGGTCGAAGACAAGATCGGCGCGGTCGAAGAACGCAAGGGCGTCCTCACCTCCGACATCGAAGCGATGGCGGACGAAATCTCCGCCCTCGAAGGCCAGGTCTCGGCGCTGCGAAACCAGGAGGCCGCGGCCGAAGAAGAGCTCGCCGCCAAGCAGGCCGAGCTGGACAGGGCCGAAGCCGAACTGCGCGAGGCGCTCGACCGCCTGGAGACCCTCCGCGGCCGCCTCAAACGGGCGCTGATCAACCTGCGCGAGCGGCTGGTCGCGATCTACACCTACGGCTCGACCGACATCACCTCGGTGGTGCTCAGCGCCGAAGACTACGGCGACATGGTCGCCCGCACCGAGTACTTCGACGCGATCAACGAAAGCGACCAGAAGCTGGCCGAGCGGGTGCGCGAACTGCGCGACGAAGCGAAGAAGCTGGTCCGTGTCCGCAAGATCTCGAAGCTGACGATCGAAAAGGCGCGCGACCAGATCGCCGCCAAGGAGCAGCGGCTGGAAGTGACCCGCTCGACCCTGGAGTCGCGCGAGGGGGCGCTGGTCGCGGCGCGGGGCAAGCGCCGCCAGGCGCTGAACAGCGTCCAGGGCGAGCTCGACCAGCACGAGGAAGTCGCCGCCGACCTGCGCTCCGAGATCGCCCAGGAAATCGCCGAAGCCACCGGCGGCGTGGCGCTGCCGGCCGGGCCGCTGCCCTCACCGAGTGCCGCCGGCCTGATCTGGCCGGTCGAAGGCACCCTCACCTCCGGCTTCGGCTACCGCTGGGGGCGGATGCACGAGGGGATCGACATCTCCGTGCCGGAAGGGACGCCGATCCGCGCCGCAGCCGACGGTACCGTGATCCTGATGCAGTCCGAGTACGAAAGCGGCGGCTACGGCAACTACACCTGCATCGACCACGGCGGCGGGCTCTCCACCTGCTACGCGCACCAGTCGAGCTTCGCGACCTCGGTCGGCGCCCAGGTCAGCCAGGGCGACGTGATCGGCCTCAGCGGCAACACCGGCAACAGCACCGGCCCCCACCTCCACTTCGAGGTGCGGATCAACGGCGCCGCGACCGACCCGCTCGGCTACCTCTAGCCCTCTACAGTTGTCGCGTGGCGGACCTGATCCTCTACGCGATTCCGGCCTTCGTCCTGCTGCTCGTCGTCGAGCTGCTCTCGTTCAAGTACGCGCGCGACGAGGACCTGGTCGGCTACGAGGCGCGCGACACCCGCACCAGCCTGACGATGGGCGGCGGCAACGTCGCCATCAACGCCGTCTGGAAGCTGGTCGTGGTCGTCGTCTACGCCGGCCTGTACGAGCTGACGCCGCTGCGGATGCCGGCCGACATGTGGTGGACCTACGCGCTGCTCTTCCTCGCCGACGACTTCGCCTATTACTGGTTCCACCGCATCCACCACGAGATGCGGCTCTTCTGGGCGAGCCACGTCGTCCACCACTCCTCCGAGCACTACAACCTCTCGACGGCGCTGCGCCAGACCTGGACGCCGATGACCTCGCTGCCCTTCTGGGCGCCGCTGGCGCTGCTCGGCTTCCCGCCCTGGATGATCCTCTCCCAGCAGGCGATCAGCCTCATCTACCAGTTCTGGATCCACACCGAGCGGGTTGAAGAAGCTGCCCGCCTGGTTCGAGTTCTTCTTCAACACGCCCTCGCACCACCGCGTCCACCACGGCGCCAACGAGGTCTACCTCGACCGCAACTACGGCGGCATCCTGATCGTCTGGGACCGCCTCTTCGGCACCTTCCAGGGCGAGACCGAGCGGGTCCGCTACGGGCTGACCCAGAACATCAGGACCTTCCGGCCGACCCACGTCGCCTTCCACGAGTTCGTCGCCATCGCCCACGACGTGCGCGGCGCGAAGACCTGGCGCGAGCGCTTCGGCTACCTCTTCCGCGGCCCCGGTTGGTCGCCGGACGGGACCGGCGGCGGCACCCGGGGCTAGGCGTGTCGCTTTTTGTGGCCTATAGGCTCAAAAGCGACACTAGGGCTGCAGGCGCTGGTGGCTCCAGCCGCCCTCGCCCTTTATGTAGAGCAGGCGACGGTGGAGACGCGTCGGGGCTGCCGTGCCAGAACTCGATCAGGTCGGGGTCGAGGCGGAAGCCGCCCCAGCTCGCCGGGCGGCGCAGCTCCTCGCTCGCCAGCTCGTCGGCCTTGCGTCGGAGCTCGTCGGGATCGGCGAGGCCGGCCCTGATCCGAGGCCACGGTCGTCGCCTGTCCCGCCGGCGGCCGCTCGGCGAAGAGCGCGTCGGACTCCTCCTCGCTCAGTTTCTCGACCGGTCCCTCGATCGTGATCTGCTGCAGCGTCTCGCGCCAGTAGAGCGTCCCCGCCGCGCGCGGGTTGGCGGCCAGGTCGCGTCCCTTGTGGCTCTCGTAGCTGCCGGCGAAGACGAGGGTGGGGGAGAGCTGCTTGAGCAGCAGGGTCCGGACCGACGGCCGCCCCTCGGCGTCGGCGGTCGCCAGTGCCAGCGCCCGCGGCTCGCGAACGCCCTTCTCGTCGGCGGTCCGCAGCCAGCTCTCCAGTAGCGGCAGCGGGTCGGCGGGCGGCGCGTCGAACTCGGGCAGCTCCAGCGTCGGGTCGCCCGAGAGCGTTTCGACCGGCTCCATCCGTCCCACTATCGCGCATCGGTTAAAGGAACCTGTCTCTTTGCCCGAAAGAGGCCGCAATGACCTCACCCGCCAGGCACCTCGCGTCCCGACCCTCCTTCTACCTGCTGATCGCGCTGCTCGCCGCGTCGGCCTTCCTGCTGCTCGCCGACTCGTCCTCCGCCGCGCCCAAGCCGGCGGTGCTGACCTTCAAGACGGTCAAGGTCGGCGCTCCCGGCAACCCCTCGGTCGGGATCGTTCCCTTCACAGACGCGATCTATCGGCTCCTGCGCCGAAGCGCCCGAACGAAGAAAGGCCTGCCAGGAGGTCGGCGGGGTCGAGTACCGCTACGGCATCGGCCAGCTCGAGGTCACGGTCGCCCAGTGGGTCGCGTTCCTCAACACGGTCGATCCCGCGGGCCGCAACAGCCACAACCTCTACAGCGCAGACCGAGAGCTCGCACGGCCTGGCCGAAGTACGGCCAGATCGACTTCGCCGCCGAGCGCCGGCACGGGGCGCCACTACTCGGTCGCCTCGCCGGAATGGGCCGACAAGCCCTACGGCTTCGCCAACTTCCTGCGCGCGGCCCGCTTCGTCAACTCGCTCTACAACGGCCAGCTGCTCTCCAAGCAGGCGCAGCAGCGAAGGCGGCTTCCGCTACGTCACCTACCGGGTGCGGCTCTCGCGCGAGACCGAGACGCGGGATGTACGACATGACGCAACGCGCGGCGACGACCCGCTCGCACAAGACCGGCTTCGTCGTCCCCAGCCAGGACGAGTGGATCAAGGCCGCCTACTACGACCCCAGCGGCGGCGGCACCTACTCCTACTGGAAGTACCCGACCAACCCCGGCGTCTTCGGCGAAGGCAGCGCGACCGCACCGCAGCCGACGACGCTCGACCCGACGCACCGGCGACGTCACCAACGCCTCGACGCAGCCGCTGGCGACCTTCCACGCGCTCGGAAACGCCGGCGCCGACCTGGTGCCCGGCGACCGTTCAGCGCCGAAGCCTGCGCGACCGTCAACCCGTTCGGGATCGACCCGACGACCTACGCCAAGGCCTACCAGGGCAGCCTCAGCACGGTCGGCCAGGCGCAGACCACCTCGCCGTGGGGCACGCTCGACCAGGGCGGCAACGCGGTCGAGTGGACCGACACGATCACCCCGCCGCCGTTCGGGCAAGAGCGGCGGCCGGGTCTGGCGGCGCCTGCACGGCGGCATCGCCAACGCCCCCGTCTACCAGCTCTGGCTCTCGGCGGTCGGCCTGCAGCCGCAGGACAACACCTTCTTCACCGCCACCTACCCGTGGCTCGGGTTCCGCGATCGGCGTGCTCGGCAACCTGAAGCCGAGCAAGCGCTGAGCGGCAGCGCTGTCCGCGGGGCCGAATAGGCTCGCCGCCGCGTGCACCCGTCTCTCCACGTCGCGCCGCTGCTCGTCGCCCGCTGGTCGCTCGGTGGCGCTGGCGCTTGCCGGTCGCCGTCGCTGCTCGCCGCGCCGGCGCCGACAGCGCCGCACCGCGGCGCCAGGCACGCGCGGGCACGCTGACCCAGCTGCCGGGCACGCGCGGCTGCCTGGTCGACCGCTCGGCCACGAGCCGGCGGCTGCGGGACGCGCGCGCGCGCTGCAAGGGCCCGGGCCCGTTCATGGGCTCGCGGGCGATCGCGGTCAGCCCCGACGGCAAGAACGTCTACGTCGCCTCCTCGCAGAGCGACGCGATCGCGATCTTCAGGCGCAACCGCGCAGACCGGCACGCTCGACCCAGCCGAAGGGCGCGGCCGGCTGCGTCGCCGCCAAAGGCGCCAGCGGCTGCGCGCACGGCGATCGGCCTCGACGGCCCGAACTCGGTCGCGGTCAGCCCCGACGGCCGCAACGTCTACGCGACCTCGCGCGGCAGCAACTCGGTCACCGTCTTCCAGCCGCAACCCGAAGACCGGCGCGCTGCAGCCAGCTGCCGCCGCCGGCAGCGGCTGCATCTCCGGGCTGCCGATCCCCGGCTGCGCCACCGGCCGCGCGCTGGTCGGCCCCGACGTGGTCGTCGTCAGCCCCGACGGCGACAACGTCTACGTCGGCTCCTTCTTCGGCAACGCGGTCGCCGTCTTCGCCCGCGACCCGTCACCGGCGCGCTGACCCAGCCCGCCGGGCAGCAGCGGCTGCATCGCCGAAGCGACCAGCGGCTGCGCCACCGGCATCGCCCTCGGAGCGCCGGAGGGGCTGGCGATCAGCGGCGACGGCACCAGCGTCTACGTCGCCACGCGCGCTCTCCAACGCGGTCGTCGTCCTCGCCCGCGACCCCGTCGACCGGCGCGCTGCCCAGGCGACCGACGGCAGCGGCTGCATCGTCGACAGCGCCGCTCGCCGGCTGCACCACCGGGCGTCGCAGCTCAGCGGCGCCAACGCGGTCGCGGTCAGCCCCGACGACGGCGACGTCTACGTCACCTCGCTGTTCAGCAACAGCGTCACCTCCTTCACCCGCTCGCGCCTCGACCGGCGTGCCTCACCCAGAAGGCAGGCGACCGCCGCCTGCCTGATCTACCTGCGCGCCGCCGGCTGCTCGTTCGGCCGCGCGCTGAGCGCGCCCGAGGGCCTCGCCGTCTCGCCCGACGGCGCCAACGTCTACGTCGCCGCCTTCGAGACCGGCGCGATCGACGTCCTCGACCGCGACACGCGAATCCGGCGTCGTGCGCCAGAAGCCGGGCCGCGCCGGCTGCCTGGCGCCGCGCTCGGTGCCGGGCTGCACGCGCGGCCCGGGCGCTGCGCGGGGTCAGCTCGATCGCGCTCAGCCCCGACGGCCGCTACTCTACTCGACCGCGTTCGGCAGCAACGCCGTCGACGTCTTCAGGAGGAACAGATGAGTCGAGTCGCGAGGAGCCGCGACGGCGGGCTGACCCGCAAGCAGCTGCTCGGCACCGGCGCCAGCGCCGCCGCGGCGGCGCTGCTCGCCCAGGGCGCCGGCGTCGAGCGGGCGCTCGGCGCCGCCAAAGGCGAAGCGCCAGCGACGTCGCCGGGATGAACGTCATCCTCTTCCTCACCGACCAGGAGCGGGCGATCCAGCACTTCCCGCCGAACTGGCTGCGCCAGAACCTGCCGGGGATGAGGCGGCTGCGCCAGCCACGGGCTCAGCTTCGAACGCGCCTTCACCAACGCCTGCATGTGCTCGCCGGCGCGCTCGACCCTGATGACCGGCTACTTCCCCGCCCAGCACGGGGTCAAGTACACGCTCGAGGAAGACATGCCGGCCGACGAATACCCGCAGGTCGAGCTGCCGACCGACCTCAAGAACCTGGCGACGGTGATGACGGCCGCCGGCTACAACGTCGTCTACAAGGGCAAGTGGCACTGCTCGAAGCCGGCGACAACGGAACGACGCGCGTGCCCGTCCGACCTCGAGAAGTACGGCTTCACTGCGCTGGAACCCGCCGGACGCCGGCGCCAACCAGAACGTCCCCGAGGCCGGCGGCGGCTACATCGACAACGACGGCCGCTTCATGAATCGGACGGCGACGTCGCCGAGCCGGCGACGAGGGCGCGCTGCAGTACCTCAGCTCGGCCGCCGCCCAGCAGCAGCCGTTCTTCATGGTCGATCTCGCTGGTCAACCCGCACGACGTCCTCTTCTACCCGAGCAAGACCTTCGAAGAAGCCGGCTACGACGACTCCTGGCTGCGAGGGCGACATCGAGCTCCCGGCGACCGTCGACGAAGACCTCTCGACCAAGCCCTCGGTCCAGGAAGAGTTCCTGCGCATCTTCAACCTCACCGGCAAGCCGAAGAACCGACGCAGAGAAGCGCAACTACCTGAACTTCTACGGCAACCTGATGCGCTCCTCGGACACCTACCTGGTCAACGTCCTCGACAAGCTCGAAGAGACCGGCCTGCTCGACGACACGCTGATCGTCCGCACCGCCGACCACGGCGAGATGGGCCTGACCCACGGCGGCATGCGGCAGAAGAACTTCAACTTCTACGAGGAGGCGACGCGGGTCCCGCTCGTCTACTCGAACCCGAAGCTCTTCCCGAAGCCGCTGCAGACCGACGCGCTGGTCTCCCACGTCGACTTCCTGCCGACGCTGGCGAGCCTGGCGGCGGCGCCGAAATCGGCGCGCGCCAACTGGCAGGGCGTCGACTACTCGAAGCTGGTCCTGCAGCCCGACGACCGACAAGCTCGGTCCAGGACTACATCGTCTTCACCTACGACGACTTCCAGTCCGGCCAGGACAACCGGCCCTACCCGAAACCGCCCGAACCACATCGTCAGCATCCGCGAAGGGCGCTGGAAGCTCGCCAAGTACTACGACGTCGAGCGAAGAACCCGAAGCCGCCGCAGTGGGAGATGTACGACCTGAAGACGGACCCCGAAGAGACGAAAACCTCGCCTACCCGGGCTACAAACGCTCGGCCACGCAGGAGCGCCAGCTGCAGCGCCTGAAACGGAAGCTGGCGCGGGTGGAAGAGCAGCGGCTGAAGCGCCCGCCGCCGCGCCCCGCCTAGGCCTTGACGACTTCGACCGGGTTCGCCTCTCCCGGTTTGGTGGCGGTGAAGGCGTAGGCCTCCTTCAGGTCCTTCTGGCCGGAGTTGGTGTAGACGAAGAGCCGTTTGCCGTCGGTGCGGACGCGGACCTGGCCGTAGGCGGTGCGGCGGAAGGCGAAGAAATCCTTCTCCTCGGGCGGCGGTGGTTTGCTTTCCACCCCCGTTTTCTCGTCGGGCCGGACCCAGCCGACCTTTTCGAAGAAGGCGACCAGCTCGGTGACGAAGACGACGGCGGCGTCGTTGCGGCTGAAGCGGCCGAGCGCGTTCATCAGCGTCGCCCGCGGGTGGATGTACTCCTTGCGCTGGTCTTCGTCGCCCGAGGAGACCACCGAGAGCAGCGGTTTGACCGCCTGCAGGAACCCGGTCGAGTACTCGCCCGAGCCGTGGTGGGGGACCTTGAGCACCTCGGCTTCGAGGTCGAGCCCGCCGCCGGCGACGTCGGCGACCAGCGCCTGCTCCGACTGGGTGTTGAGGTCGCCGGCGAAGACCAGGCGCCAGTTGTCGAACGTGAGGCGAAGGAGGATCGAGTGGCCGTTGATCGTGTGCGCCGCGTCGATGCCCTTGAAGTCGGCGTCCGGAGACTGGGCGCCGAACTGCGGGCCCTTCGGCTGCTTACCGAGGAAGCGCAAGCCGTTGACATCGCCCTCGGTGGTCAGGATCGGGCCCAGGACCTGGACCTCGATCCCCTCCGCGGCGAGGAAATCGAAGGCCTTGTCGTCGCCTTTGACCAGGCGCTTGAATTCGATCTTCGCACCGTCGTCCTCCCATCCCCGCAGCGCCTTCTTCCAGCGTTTGAAGAACTTGTTGAGCTGCTCGTCGGGAAGCTTGGTCGGGTCGGTCTCGAGGCCGGTGATGATGGTCTTTCCTCCGACCGTCTCCGTTGCTCCGAAGGATTCGATCTCCTTGAAGCTTTCCGGCCGCTTGACGAGCCCGTTGTGGAAGACGCGAAGCGGGTTGGCGAAGAGCCGCTTGCGCGGGTTCTCGTGCTTCTCCGACTCGCGGATCTCGGCCAGGCCGGCGAAATGGTCGGCATCGCCGTGGCTGATCACCATCGCGTCGATCGTCTTGCGCGCCTCGGGGCTGGTGCCGGGGAAGCGCGAGGCCAGGTAGCGGGCGAAGAGCTGGGTGTCGCCGCCGTCGATCGTGATCGTCTTCCCCTCGGGCGTCTCCAGCAGCGCCCCGTCGCCCTGCTGGACGTCGACGAAGTCGAGCTTCAGGATCTTGACCTGGTCGGCGGGGAGGGTGACCTCGACCGATTTCATGTCCTTCGGGTGGCGGGCGATGAAGCCGGTCCGGGTCGTCGGCAGGATGCTGCCGTCCGCTTTGGTCTCGAAGTCGACTATCTCGACTTTGATCCGTTTCTCGTCCTCTTCGACGACCGTGACCGGGTCGCCCCAGGCGAGGGTCGCCATCAGGTCGCCGTCTTCGTTCTCCAGGTCCGCCAGGTCGACTGCGATCGCTCGTTGCTCGCTCATAGCGAGCAACCTAGTTGAGAATTCCTGAATACGTGAGTTCTTATTGCGCGCGGTGGCGCCGAACTATGCGCGCGCCGTCTCGCGTGTGGCGATCAGCCGCTCGTAGAGATCGCGGTAGGCGCGGGCGGTGCGTTGGATCGAGAGCTCCGCAGGCGCGCTGCTGCGCCCGCTCGGCGAGCTGGCCGCGCAGGTGGCGGTCCTCGATCAGCGTTTCCAGCACCTCGTGCAGGGCGCGCTCGTCATCGGGCTGGACGAAGATCGCGGCGTCGGTCCAGATCTCGCGCAGCGAGGGGATGTAGCCGAGGACCAGGGCGCAGCGGTCGCGCGCCGCGGCGAGGATCCCGAGCCCCGAAGGCTCGTAGGCAGTCGGCGCGGCGAAGATCGAGGCGCTGCGGCGCAGCTCGGCCAGCGCGGCGGGGCCGAGGGCGCCGGTGCTCTCGGCGAAGCGGACCTTGCCGGTCGGGCCGAGGTCGCCGGCGACGGTCACCGGCCAGGCGAGGCGGGCGGCGGCGGCATCGAGGGTGGCCAGGTTCTTCGCCTGGTCCCATTTGCGCTCCGCGCCCAGCACCAGGGCGCTCTTGCCGACGTCGCTGGCGCTGGGGGTGCCCGGCGCCGCGAGGCCGTTGTGGATCACGGCGGCGACCCCGGGCAGCAGCTCGGCGTCGCGTTCGAGCTCCTCGAGCATCGCCATCGTCGGCGCCACCACGGCGTCGGCGCCGGCCAGCCCGGCGGCCATCTGCTCTCGGTAGTGGCCCCATTCCGGCGGCGCGTCGGAGCCGTGCACCGCCCGCCAGCAGGAGAGGACGGAGGAGTGGGCGACGACAACCTTGGGCGCCTTGAAGGGCAGCGCCCCGTGCGCGTAGGAGCAGAGGTGGACGACGTCGGGCTGCTCCTCTTCCTCGAGGATCAGCAGCCAGCGGCCGGCGGCGGCGACGTCGACCCAGGAGTCCTCCATCCACTCCATCCGGTAGCCGCTTTCGTGCACCCGTCCCGGCAGAAGCTCGCGCTGCTCACGGCGCAACCGCGGCCCCATCGTCGCGACGACGACCTCGACGCCCCCCGCCTCGAGCGCCGTCGCGAGCTCGGCCGTGTACGCGAAGACGTCACCGACGGTGTCGGTCGCGAGCAGGACCTTCATCCCCTGGCCTTTTCGCCGACTGGTCAACGTATCCACACTTACCTCACGCACCCGACGGCTAAACCGTCGTGAGGCGGGGGAGTGCGATCCTTGTTCGCTGTGAGCGAGAAACCGAAGGGAATTCGCGCCACCGTTCGCGCCACCGTTCGCGGCAAGGTGCAGGGAGTTTTCTTCCGCGAAGCGACCGTGAGCCGGGCGGGCGAACTGGGCGTCTTCGGCTGGGTGCGGAACGCCGAGGACGGCACGCTCCTGGTCCACGCGGAGGGCGCGGCCGGCGCGGTCGACCAACTGGTCGCCTTCCTCGAAGAGGGGCCGCCCAGCGCCAAAGTCGAGGCGGTCGAGGTCGAGCCGGCGAAGGTCGAGGGGCACGAGCAGTTCGCGGTGCGCGGGGTCAGCGCCGGCGCCTTCGTCGTCCAGGAGCACTGGGCGACCGCCCACCACTTCGACCTGCGGCTTGAGGTTGACGGGGTGATGCGCTCCTGGGCGGTGCCCAAAGAACCGTCGATGGACCCGGCGGCGAAGCGGCTGGCGATCGAGGTCGAGGACCACTCGATCGAGTACGCCTCCTTCGAGGGCGAGGTCGACGGCGGCAAAGTCACGATCTGGGACCGCGGCACTTACGAGCAGGGCGGGCGCGTGCCCTGGCCCGAGGCTCTGGGGCGCGGCCACGCCGTCTTCGTCCTCCACGGCGAGAAGCTCGAGGGCGGCTTCGCCTTACAGCGGACCCGCGGCGGCGAGAAGCCCCACTGGCTGCTGATCAAGCGGAAGGACGAGTTCGCGCAGCCGGAGTCCGACGGCTAGCCACATAGAGGCTGATCGCGACCAGCGGGGCGATGAAGTCGGCCCAGAGCACCAAGCCGGTGTTATCGGGGGCGTGGTTGTCGTGGATCGCCGCTTGGTGCAGGTGGCCGTAGGCGTCGCCTAGGTAACAAATCGAGACCGCGATCACGGCTGCCAACAGGAAGCCGTCGCGGAAGCGGGCGCAGAGGACGCCGAGCACGCCGATCGCCAGGTCGGCGAACCCGACCTCGGTCTGGAAGCCGCCGTCCCCGTTGGTGTAGCCGATTTCGCGCGCGGTGTCGGGGCCGTCGAAGAAGTGGAACATCGAGCCGAAGATGGCGGCGACCCCGACCGCCACCACCATCCACCAGACGAGGAATATTTCCAGCGTGCGGGCGCTGCTGCGTGGCTGGGAGTCGCGGTGGGCGTGGATCGCGGCCCCGATCAGAGCGATGGCGGCGAAGAAGAGGAACGGCACGGCGGCGGATGGTACGGCTCAAGTCATCGGAAAAACCGGCCGATCTACCTGAGGTGGACAAATCGTCTAGTGGGGTCGATCGTTCCCGTCTGGTCGCGTTTGCCGCGATCGGGCTGCTGGCTGCGCTGCTGGCCTTCTACGCCGTCGTCGTGGTCGGCGAACTCCCCGGCGAAGGGCTCCAGGACGCCGTCGGGCGCTGGGTCTACGACGTCGTCGTCCTCGGCGCCGCCGCGATCGTTCTCTGGCGCGCGGCGCGGATGCCGGCCGAGCGGCACGCCTGGCTGGCGTTGGGAATCGGCCTGCTGCTCTGGGCGCTGGGCCAGACCTACTACTCGGTCGTCCTCTACTACGCCGAACCGGCGCCGTTCCCCTCGCCCGCCGACGCGGGTTTCCTCGCCTTCTACCCGGCCACCTTCGTCGCCCTGGTGCTGCTGTTGCGGGCTCGGGTCGCCCACCTCGACCCGCTCGCCTGGGTCGACTCGCTGATCGGGGCACTGGCGGTCGCCGCGGTCGCCGCGGCGCTGATCTTTCCGCCGGTCCTCGAAGCGCTCGGCGGCAGCCCGCTTGGGGTCGCCGTCAGCCTCGCCTACCCCTGCATGGACCTCGTCCTGCTGGGGCTGCTGAGCGGCGCCTTCGCGATCTCCAAATGGCGGACCAGCCACACCTGGCTGCTGATCGCCGCTCGCCCTGCTGCTCTTCGTCGTCTGCGACGTCGTCTACCTCTCGGCGGGCGGGCAATCGACCGACGGCGCTGAACGCCGCCAGCGTCGGCTGGCCGCTTGCCTTCCTCCTCCTCGCCCTCGTCTCCTGGCTGCCTGCGACCGAGGCCGAGGCGACGGCTGCCGCCCCCGAGCCGCCGCCGCATCGCCGTGCCGCTGGCGATGGCGGTCGCCGGCATCTCCCTGCTTGTCGCCGCCAGCTTCGTCGAGGTCGACGAGGTCGCCGTCGCCCTCTCCGCCGCCTGTCTGGTCGCGGTCCTGGCCCGGCTGCTGATCACCTTCAACCAGAACACCGGCATGCTCGAGGCGAGCGAAGAGGAGGCGCTGACCGATGACCTCACCGGCCTCGCCAACCGCCGTGCGCTGATGGCCGACCTCGAGCGCGCCGCCGCCGCCTGCCCGCCCGAGCCGACGGTCCTGGCGCTGTACGACCTCGACGGCTTCAAGGCCTACAACGACACCTTCGGCCACCCCGCCGGCGACGACCTGCTGCGCCGCCTCGGCAGGCAGCTGGCGGCGTCGATGGAGCCCTACGGCTGGGCCTACCGGCTCGGCGGCGACGAGTTCTGCATCCTCGCCGCGACCCGCGGCCACTCCGCCGACTCGATCTGCGAGGGGGCCGAGGAAGCGCTCACCGATCGCGGCACCGGTTTCTCGATCAGCGCCTCCTGGGGCAAAGTTCTGATCCCGGTTGAGGTCGTCAGCCCGACCGACGCGCTGCGGCTCGCCGATCGCCGCATGTACGCGAAAAAGGGCCGCCGCGCCGATTCGGCCCGCAGCCAGACCCGCGGTGTCCTGCTGCGGGTCCTGCAGGAGCGCGAGCCGGAGCTGGAGCGCCACCTCGACGGCGTCGCCCGTCTCGCCTCGGTCTTCGGCCGCCAGCTCAACCTCGACGCCGAGGAGATCGACGTCCTCGGCCGCGCCGCCGAGCTGCACGACATCGGCAAGATCGCGATCCCCGACGAGATCCTCCACAAGGACGGCGAGCTGACCGACGAGGAGTGGGCGCTGATGCGCAAGCACCCGAAGATCGGCGAGCGGGTGCTGGAAGCGGCGCCGGCCCTGGGGCCGGTCGCGAGCCTGGTCCGCTCGACCCACGAGCGCTGGGACGGCGAGGGCTACCCCGACCAGATCGCCGGCCGCGACATCCCGCTCGGCTCCCGCGCGATCCTGATCTGCGACGCCTACAACGCGATGACCGAAGGCCGCCCCTACCGGGCGCCGATGAGCAGCGAGGAGGCGATCGAGGAGCTGCAGCGCGGCGCCGGCACCCAGTTCGATCCCGAGCTGGTCAAGTGCTTCGCCGAGAAGGTCGTCCCGGCACTGGAGCGCGAAGAGGCCGCAACCGCGAGCTGAGCCGCATCCCGTGGTTCCTTTGTCGCCTATAGGTGGACAAAGGAACCACGACTAGGGTTGTCGCCGTGGCGGTGACGCTTGACGAGCTGGTGGTGGCGGACGCGGCGGACGCCTGGCGCGCCTGCGGGTTCGCGGTCGAGGGCGACACTTGCGTGGTCGGCGAGGTGCGGATCCGCTTCGCGCCCGGGGAGGGGCGCGGGCTGAGCGGTTGGTCGCTGCGCGGGCTCGACTCGACCGAGCTCGACGGGCTGCCGACGAGCCGCAGCGAGGGCGACCCCACTCGGGCCGGGGCGCCGGCGCATCCCAACGGCGTGGTTGCGCTCGATCACGTCGTCGCGATCTCCTCCGACCTCGATCGCACCGTCGCCGCACTGGAGGCCGCCGGCCTCGACCTGCGCCGTGTCCGCGAGGAGCCGACCCCCGCAGGCGCCCCGCGCCAAGCCTTCTTCCGGCTGGGCGAGGCGATCCTCGAGGTCGTCCAGGAGCCGCCGGAGGCGACCGAGCGGGCGGGGGGAGACCGGCCCGCCTTCTTCTGGGGCCTCGCCTTCGTCACTCCCGACCTCGACGCCACCGTCGCCTTCCTCGGCGAGCGGGCCAGCGAAGCCCGCGACGCGGTCCAGCCGGGGCGACGGATCGCCACCCTGCGCCGCAGCGCCGGCCTCTCGCTGCCGGTGGCACTGATGACCCCGCCCACGCGCGGCTGAGCCGGGAGATCGCTAGCCGAGCAGGGTTGCCAGCGCGACCCCGACCGCCGCTGCGGCCAGCAATGCCGCCACCCGGCGGGCGGCGCGCTGCGGTGTGACCGCCAGCTTCTCGGCCGTCATCACCCCGGTCAAAGCGCCCATCCAGACCAGCGAGCCGGGGCCGACGGCCGCCGTGGCCAGCATCATCGCCCAGCAGGAGGCGAGGCAGGCGCTGCCGTTGTGGACGGCGAAGTCGGCAACCCCGGCGCTCGCCCGCCAGCCGCGGGGCGGCAGCGGCCGGCTGCGGTGGCAGGCGCGCATGGCGGCGCGCTTCAGCGGGGTCAGCTGCCAGAGGGCGGCCAGCGCCAGCGCCGCGACCGGCGCGTAGGGGGAGCCGAACGGCCCCCAGGCGGCGAGGGCGCCGAGCACGAGGGCGCCGAACAGGGCCCAGAGGGCGACAAAGACGACGAGAAACTCGAGCACCGCCCGGCGCCGGCGCCAGTAGAGGCTCTTGCCGGCGACGTGGTGGAGGGCCGGCGTCGCCGCCGGGACCATCATCGCCACCGCCATCAGCACCCACATCGGCGCTCCGGCGGCCAGCGCCCCTGGCCCGAACCCGGCCGTGGCTACCGGGGTCCCGTGGCCGCCGCCGTGGGCCACACCATCCATCCCCAGCTTGCAGACCCAGAGCGGCCCGCTCGCCCAGTCCGGCCTGCCGCTTGCCGCGGCACCGCCGGCAAGGCCGGCGCCGAGAACAAGGGTCGCCCAGGCCGCGAGGACCGTCAGCTCGGCCCACAGGGTCGGCCGATCCCCGATCCGGCGCAGGGAAGCGGCCAAAGCGTCCTCAGGAGTCGATCGCGAGGCTCACCCGGCCGACCCGGACGGGATCGTGCCCGCCGTCCCTGCTGCGCAGGGGGCGGAAGCTGACCTCGAGCTGCTCGCGGCCCCAGTCGGACTCGTCGCGCAGCTTCTCGATCGCTTTCGTCACCTCGACGCTGACCCGCATTCCGTGGGGGTGCTTGTCGCCGGGCGGGGCCGCGGCCTTCTCGATCCCGAAGAAGGAGAGGCTGGTGAGGTAGTGACGGTCGAAATCGACCTGCGTGGGGTCGTCTGGCAGGTTGAGGTAGATGCCGTAGACGGTGCCGGGATTCGAGTCTCCCTGGATGTCCTCGACGTTGAGGTAGAGGTGACGCGGATCCTCGGGGTTGGCTGCTTCGAGCACCTCCTCGCGCGCCCGTGGGTCTATTTCCACCGGAACCTTGACCGGCTCCCCTTCCAGCGGCGTCGCACCTTCGCTGAGGCCGACGAATTTCGGCTGCTCCGGGGGAGGCGGGGCGTCGGGCGGGGGCGGGGGAGGCGGTGGCGGCACGAGTTCCTCCACGATAGACGCGGGCAACGGGTCGTAGGTGTAGTTGAGATCGGCGACGGTGTCGCGCACTTCGGCGCAGGATTTCGCCGCTGTTTTGCCGTCGGCGTTGACGAATTCGAATTTCTTCGTCAGCCATTCGCCTTCTTCGGGGTCGGTGTGGCCCGGGGCGGCGTTCCACAGCGCCCAGATCCGGTCGATGTTGGCGTGATGGAGCCAGAAGATCGGGTCCTGGGCGGCCGTTTCCGGATCGCCCATCCAGCCGCCGATTTCGCCGTGCACGGCGTTGTGAGGGACGTTCTCGACCACACCGGCCTGGCCCCAGAACCGTTCGCGGCCGGGAATCCCCCTGCCGCCACCGAATTCGGCGACGCCGATGTAGTGGGGACGGGCCAGGGCGCGGGCGTCTTCGATCGCCCGTGCTTCCAGCGGATCGCCCGCGTTGGCCCAGGCTTCTCGCTCGGACACGTAGAGCGGGTTGTCGCCGCTCGGATCGCGGAATTGATCGGGCAGCGTCGCGTTTTCGCCTCCCAGGCCGTAGTTCCAGTAGGGGAGGGCCCAGTCCTCGGGACCGCCGCTTTCGACCACCGCCTTGCGGACGATCCACTCGAAGTAGAAGAGGTACATCCGGTGCCAGGGCAGGAACAGCCAGCTCTGGTGTTCGCACTGCCGCCAGTGCGGCAGGAGCGGGCGGTTGTAGGTGCCGTGGATCGCCGCCTGGTACCACCAGCTGCTGGGCTCGTCGAGGGGTCGTTCTTTCAGTTTGCCGACCGCGGTCGCGTAGTGCCCCAGCGCTTCCTGGCCGGCGGCGCTACGCACCTCGTGACGAACGTATGGGGAGCCGTTTGCCATGCCGACTAGCTAACCCTGCGGAGGGTCGGATACGCAAGGGCAATAGTGAGGTTGACCTTCGGATTCACACACTGTGTGATGAGCAGTTACTTACTGTTTGCGTACCGCGATGTGTACGAATATGAAATGTAACAGTAAGGTTACTGGACAGGTTGCTCAAAGGCCCTATCGCTACGAAGCTTGAAAAGAAGTCTTTCGAAAGCTAGCTTTCGAGCAATGGCCGAGAGACGCACCGTGACCCTCACCGACCCCCGCGCGCTGCGGGCGATGGCGCACCCGACCCGGCTGGAGCTGATCGGGCTGCTGCGGCGCGGCGGGCCCCTGACCGCGACCCAAGCGGGGGAGCAGATCGGCGAGAGCCCGGCTAGCTGCTCCTTCCACCTGCGGCAGCTGGCGAAGTACGGGTTGGTCGAGGAAGCGGGCGGCGGCCGCGGTCGCGAACGACCCTGGCGGGCGACCGCGATCTCGACCGAGTGGCCGGTCTTCGGGGAAAGCGAGGAGGCGCGGGCAGCCGGGGAGATGCTCTCGCGGGTCGTCGTCGAGCGCTATTTCGAGAGCGCGCTCGAGTGGCTCGAGCGCCAGCCCACCGAACCGCCTGAGTGGGCCGAGGCGGCCCTCTTCGGCGACGCGCTCGTCTACATGACCGTCGAGGAGATGCGCGAGGTAGAGGGCCAGATCCGCAAACTGTTCGAGCCGTACCTGAAGCGCCTCGAGGAGTCCGCTCCCCGCTCGGAGGGGTCCCGCCCGGTCAGCGTCATCGCCCTCGCCTTTCCCCTCGCGGAGCCGGGGCGCGAGGACTAGCGTGCGGCGGCCGCCGATCCCGCCGCTGCTGAGCAGGAACCGCTCCTTCCGCAACTTCTGGACCGGGCAGACGATCTCGCTCTTCGGCGACGAGATCACTCTGCTGGCGCTGCCGCTACTGGCGGTCCTGGAGCTCGACGCCGGCGCTGCGCAGATGGGCCTCCTGACCGCGGCCGCCCTCGCCCCGAACCTGCTCTTCTCGATCCACCTCGGCGCCTGGGCCGACAACCGACAGCGGCGCAAGGCGCTGATGGTCGCAGCTGACCTGGGGCGCGCCCTCTTGCTGCTGACGATCCCGGTGGCGGCGGTTCTCGGTGTGCTCTCGCTGGCTCAGCTCTACGTCGTCGCCTTCGCCGGCGGCTCGCTCGGGGTGCTATTCAGCGTCGTCTACAACGTGGTCTTCGTCCGCCTCGTCGCCCGCGAGGAGTACATCGACGCCAGCTCGCTGCTGAACGGCAGCCGCGCCGTCTCGATGGTCGGCGGCAACGGCGTCGCCGGCCTCATGGTTCACTGGTTCAGCGCCCCGTTCGCCCTTCTCATCGACGCCCTCACCTACCTCGCCTCGGCTTTCTTCGTCGGTCGGGCGGAGGTGCGGGAGGAGCCGGAAGCGGAGCCGCCGCGGGAGGGCGAGGGACCCATCGCCGGCCTCCGCTATCTCGCCCGCACGCCGACGATCCGCGCCTGTCTGCTCGCCGCCGCGACCCTCAACCTCTTCAACTTCGGCTTCTACGCGCTGCTCGTCCTCTACGCGACCGAGACGCTGGGAATCGGCGCCGGCGCGATCGGCCTGGCGTTGGCGCTGGGCGGGTTGGGATGCGTCCTCGGCGCGGCCGTCACCGGCCCGCTCACTCGCCGCTACGGCCTCGGCCCGGCGCTGATCTTCGGCTTCGTCATCACCCCGGCGCCGCTGCTGCTGATCCCGCTGGCGGCCGGGATGACGCACCTGGCGCTGACCCTGTTGATCGTCGCCGAGTTCTTCAACGGCATCGGCATCATGGTGCTCGACGTCGGCCTCGGCGCCCTCTGGGCCGCCGCCATCCCCGACCGCCTGCGGGCGCGGGTCTCGGGCGCCTTCCTGCTGGTCAACTACGGGGTCCGGCCGGTCGGCGCTCTCGCCGGCGGCCTGCTCGGGGCGGCGATCGGCCTGCAGGCGACGATGTGGTTGACGGCGATCGGCGCCCTCGCGGGGGTGCTGTGGCTGTTTCCCTCGCCGATCCCGAAGCTGCGCGAGCTGCCCGACGCGGCGCTCGACTACTGATCGCGCCGTCCAGGTCGTACCATCTGACCGATGGGAGAGTTCCGCTACGAGGGTCACCGGATCCAGTACGACGAGTACGGGAAGGGGGAGCGCCTGATCGTCCTCGTCCACGGCCTGCTGATGAACCGGCACATGTTCGACCGTCTCGGTCCCGAGCTGGCCGAGCGCGGCAACCGCGTCGTCACCGTCGACATGCTCGGCCACGGCCGCTCCGACCGGCCGGAGGACCTGCGGCTCTACTCGATGCCGCTCTTCGCCCGCCAGGTGGTGGCGCTGCTCGACCACCTCGAGGAGGAGAAGGCGGTAATCGGCGGCACCTCGCTCGGCGCCAACATCGCCCTGGAGCTAGCGGTCCGCTACCCGAAGCGGGCGCAGGCCCTGTTCATCGAGATGCCGGTCCTGGACAACGCGCTCTCCTTCGTCGCCGGCTTCTTCACGCCGCTGATGCTGGGGCTGAAATTCGGCCGACCGATCTTCGAGGGCGTCTCCTTCGCCACCTCGCTGATCCCGCGCACCAACTACCTGGTGGACATCGGCCTCGACTGGATCCGCCAGCGACCCGGTCCCTCGCAGGCGGTGCTCGAGGGCCTGCTGCTGGGGGAGACCGCGCCGCACCGCGAGGAGCGGATGAAGATCGACCACCAGACCCTCGTCGTCGGCCACCCGCGCGACCCACTGCACCCCTTCAGCGACTCGGGGATGCTTCTGGAAGAGCTGCCCAACTCGCGCCTGGTCGAAGCGAACTCGATTCTCGAGTGGCGGCTCAGCCCCGACCGGCTGAACGACGAGCTGAGCGACTTCCTCGAAGAAGCATGGGCGAAGAAGCTGCGCGCCGTCGCGGCTGGCTGAGGCCGCTGTCAGACTTACCGGCTAGTGAGCCAAATCTCTGACGACAAGAAGCGGCTCGAACGGGACGCCGAGTTCTCGACCATCTCCGGCAAGGAGATCCAGCCCCTCTACACCGAGGACGACCTCGGCCCCGACGCCGCCGAGGGGATCGGCGAGCCCGGCTCCTATCCCTTCACCCGCGGCCCCTACCCCTCGATGTACCGGGGGCGGCTGTGGACGATGCGCCAGTTCGCCGGCTTCGGCACCGTCGAGGAGACCAACGAGCGCTTCCACTACCTGCTCGACCACGGCCAGACGGGGCTCTCGACCGCCTTCGACATGCCGACCCTGATGGGCTACGACTCCGACCACGAGCGCAGCCTCGGCGAGGTCGGCCGCGAGGGGGTCGCCGTCGACACCCTGGCCGACATGGAGCGGCTCTTCGAGGGGATCCCGCTCGGCGGCGTCACCACCTCGATGACGATCAACGCTCCGGCGGCGATCCTGCTCGCCTTCTACGTCCTCGTCGGCGAGAAGCAGGGGGTGCCGGCCGAGAAGCTCGGCGGCACGATCCAGACCGACATCCTCAAGGAGTACATCGCCCAGAAAGAGTGGTGCTTCCCGATCGAGCCGGCGATGCGGCTGGTCACCGACATGATCGAGTGGTGCACCGAGAACATGCCGCGCTGGCACCCGGTCTCGATCTCCGGGTACCACATCCGCGAGGCCGGATCGACCGCCCAGCAGGAGCTCGCCTTCACCCTCAAGGACGGCTTCACCTATGTCGAGCGGGCGATCGAGCGCGGCCTCGACGTCGACGACTTCGCCCCGCGCCTCTCCTTCTTCTTCAACTCCCACATCGACTTCTTCGAGGAGATCGCCAAGTACAGGGCGGCGCGCCGGATCTGGGCGCGGGAGATGAAGGAGACCTACGGCGCCACCAAGGAGGAGTCGATGCGGCTCCGCTTCCACACCCAGACCGCGGGCGTCAGCCTTACCGCGCAGCAGCCGCTCAACAACATCGTCCGCACCGCGCTGGAGGCGCTGGCGGCGGTGATGGGCGGGACCCAGTCGCTGCACACCAACTCCTACGACGAGGCGCTGGCGCTGCCGACCGAGGAGGCGGTGCGGGTGGCGCTGCGCACCCAGCAGATCATCGCCACCGAGACCGGCGTCGCCAACACCGCCGACCCGCTCGGAGGCTCCTACTTCGTCGAGAAGCTGACCGACGAGATGGAGGAGGCGGCCTACGGCTACTTCGCCCGGATCGACGAGCTGGGGGGGATGGTCGAGGCGATCCGCCGCAACTTCCCCCAGCGCGAGATCGCCGAGTCCTCCTTCCAGCTACCAGCAGGAGCTGAACGAACGGCGGCGGATCGTCGTCGGCGTCAACGACTTCGTCCAGGACGACGAAGAGGCGACGCCGATCCTGAAGATCGACCCGGCACTGGAAGGCAAGCAGGTCGAGCGCCTGGCGGCGACCAAGGCCGCCCGCGACGGCGCCGCGGTCGAATCCGCCCTGGCCGAGCTGAAGCGCGCCGCCGCCGGCGAGGGCAACCTGATGCCGCCGATCATCGAGGCGGCCCGCACCCAGGCGACCGAGGGCGAGATGATCGCCGCGATGCAAGAGGTCTTCGGGACCTACACCGAGTCACCCGTCTTCTAACCCGATGTTGGATCGTTTCCACCCTTTAGGCCCCTGTAGGGGCTCAAAGGGTGGAAACGGGGCGATCGAGAAAGGAACGAATGAGCGTCGAAACTGTCACCCCCGCCTACGAGATCTCCCAGGAGGCGCTCGACCTGCGCGATATGGTCCGCCAGCTGTCGCAGGAGAAGATCGCGCCGCGGGCCGGCGACATCGACCGCAACAGCGAATACCCGTGGGATCTGCGCGAGCTGCTCGCCTCGCACGACATCCTCGGCCTGCCCTTCGCCGCCGAGTACGGCGGCACCGGGACCGGCACCCTGGTCCTGCAGATGGCGGTCGAGGAGATCGCCAAGGCCTGCGCCTCCTCGGCCCTGATGCTGATGGTGCAGGAGCTGGGGACGCTGCCGATCCAGCTGTTTGGCTCCGAGGAGCAGAAACAGCGTGGCTGCCGAAGTGCGCCAGCGGCGAGTGGTCGCCGGCTTTCGCTCTCTCCGAGCCCGAGGCAGGCTCGGACCCGGCGGCGATGCGGACCAGCGCCGTCCGCGACGGCGACGAGTGGGTGATCAACGGCCAGAAGGCCTGGATCTCCAACGCGACGGTCGCCGACTTCTACGTCGTCTTCGCCACCACCGACCGCGAGAACCGCCGCACCAGCGCCTTCGTCGTCGAGAAAGACCGCGACGGTTTCGACCCCGGCAAGCTCGAGCACAAGCTCGGGATCAAGGGATCGCCGACCGGCTCGCCGACCTTCACCGACGTCCGCGTCCCGCACGAGAACCTGATCGGCGAGGAGGGCAAGGGGCTTTCCGTCGCCCTCGGCACGCTGGAGCGCACCCGCCTCGGCGCCGCCGCCCAGGCGGTCGGGATCGCCCAGGGGGCGACCGACTACGCCAACGAGTACGCCAAAGAGCGGATCGCCTTCGGCAAGCCGATCAACACCCTGCAGGCGATCCAGTTCAAGCTCGCCGACATGGAGACCGGCACCGCCGCCGCCCGCGAGCTGCTCTACAAAGCCTGCTCGATGGCCGACAAGCCCCAGCGCCCCGCCGACCTTGGCAAGTGGACCTCGATGGCCAAGCTCTTCGCCTCCGACAACGCGATGAAAGCCACCGTCGAGGCGATCCAGGTCCTCGGCGGCTACGGCTACGTCAACGAGTACCCGGTCGAGCGGATGATGCGCGACGCCAAGATCACCCAGATCTACGAGGGCACCAACGAGATCCAGCGCGTCGTGATCGCTCGCTCGATGGGCGGTTGAGCGCGCCTCACCTGTTCACACACCACTTCTTCTGGTACATACGATGTTCGGATGAGGCAGCTTTCGCCGGAGGCGCTGCTCCAGCTCGCCCAATACCAACCGTTTCGCGGTGGTGGGCGGGAGATGGACGCCGCGTTCGAGCACATGGTTCCCGCTGTGTTGATGGAGAGCGGGGGATCGGTTGCCGACATCTCGAGCCTGAGTGAGGCGTTCCTCGCTCTCTTCGGTGTTGAGGTGGAGCGGACGGAGCTCGAGGGATGGTTGGACCACCTTGAGAAGAGGGGGGTGGTCGAGCGAAGCGGTGCGGTTTCGGTGAGCGCCTCGGCCAGGCGTTCCCTCGAACGTCGCCGGTCGGAGTTCGAACAGCTGGCAGCCACGGCGCAACAGGAGTGGCGTGCGTCTCTGATCGGGGCGGAGCCCACCGTCAGCGACATGGATCTCGACACACTCGTGGAAGACCTGGAGCGTCTGATCGGATTGATGGTTGCCTACCACGGCGCCGAGGCGGCGGTGATCCTCCTCCCGGACGAGCCACGGTCGGGGGTGCTGAAGGAAACCCTCCACGATCGACTGGAGTCGCTCCCCGAACGCAGCCCGAAGCTAACCGAGCTCCGCCGCGACGGCCTCGTCCAGTTCTTCTCAGCCCCGACCGAGGCGCAGCAGCATTACCTCGCGGACCGCCTCGATCATGGTTTCTTCGCCACTGTCGGAACCCTGCGCCCGAGTGCTGCCGTGGCGCTCCGGGATGAGCTCGACGGACAGCGTCTCTATCTCGACACCAACATCCTCATCTCGGTCCTCGGTCTCTCCGGCCGCCGGGTGGGAGAGCCGGCGAGGCGGCTGGTTGAGCTGACGCAAGGACTGGGCGTGCAGCTCGCGGTCACCTCCCGGACGCTGGAGGAGTTTCAGCACAGCCTTAAAAACACCCGGAGCGAGCTGGAAGAAAACCTCCCCGACCGCCGATTTGCGGGAATCCTCAAGGACGTGGCGCGTCGGACCGGAGGGGTGAGCCTCGCCGAGGGATACCTCGAAAGCTATGAAAGCCGCGGCTCGACCATCGCCGATTGGTTCCGCAGGGCGGCGATCGTCGAACCGAAGCTCGAGGAACTTGAGATCCCGATCGTCGACGACGGGCTCACCGCTGTGCTCAAGAACGAGCAGGAGCGGACCCAGCAGTACATGACCATGCTCGATCGCGAGATCGTGAGCAGGGGCGCGCGATCCCGCTCGAATCCCACGCTCGAGCACGACGCCGTCCATCGCCTGCTGGTCGAGCGCCTGCGCGGGAAGTCTCATCGCCACTTCGTGACCGCCGGTTACTGGTTCCTGACCGAGGACAAGGTTCTGCCCGACTTTGGCCACATGGCCCTCGAGGGAGAGCGGCGCCCGAAGATCCCGTTCTGCATCTCCGCCTCGGCCTGGGCCCAGATCGCCAGGTGCTTCACTCCGAGGACCGAGCACTACGACCAGATGGTCACCGACCTGCTGGCGAGTCCTTACGTCAGGTTCGGGCGCAACCGCAGCCTGGGGGAGATACAGGCGGTGGTTGCTCGCATCAGCACTCTGGTCGAGGACGCCTCGCCCGCGGTCGTCGCCGCCTTCGCCGTGGACGAGACCCTGGAAGCGGTTGCCCGGGCAACGGAGCAGAGCGAGAAGGACGAAGTCCTGATTCATGAGTACGAAAAGCAGGAGGACCGGCTGGCGAAGAAACTGGAGGCGATGGAACAGAGGCTGCAGGCGATGGAGGCCCGGGTCGTCGAAAGTCAGGGGGACGAAGACCGCACGGTGGCGGCCTTGCGCGGGCAGCTGGCAGAGATGAACCGGCAGCTCAAGGACACAAGCGCGGAGCTTGGGCTGGAGCGTTCTCGCGGCGCCGAGTCGACGGCGAAAGCAGAGGCGGAACGGGATGCCGAGCGGCAGCGGCGAGAGGATGACCGGCGCAAGCTGCGCGGGGTGCTCGTTGCGATCGCCTGCGCCGTCCTGCTGGCGGTGCTGGCCGTCTTCGCCTTCCGCGGGGAGATCTCGCCCGGCGTCGCATTGATCACCGGGGCCATGGTCTTGGCTCTGGTTCTCGGACCCGCGATCGAACAGTCGAAGTGGGCGTGGCGGGTGGGATTCGTGCTTGGCGTCGCCGGACTGGTCGTCAGCGTGGTCGACCTGGCTGGGTAATTGTCCTAAAAACCGAGACCGGCCAGAATCCCGGCCGGTCTCGTGATGTCTTTACCTCGGACCGTCAACCACGGTACCGCGATTATGTTGTGGTTCGACGGCGACACCATTTTTCTTGGACTTGGCAGTATTCAATTTCAACTCTCCTTGCCCGAACGATGGTTGGCCGCGTCCCCGTCTTCCTGAGTATCTCGCAGCCGTTCCGGGAGATACAAGGTCCAATCGGGTTCTCTATGCGTCGAGTAACCGCAAGTTAGAAACCGATCTGTCAGGTTCCCTCGGACACTCGAGGGGGTGCTTTACGTTAAATTCCTCCGACCGTGTCGCAGGGGGGGCAGTCGAAATGGGACGTAATGCACGCTGTGCTGGCGCAGGGCGAGGCGAACCCGACCCACGCGGACCTCGGTGCGCTGACCGGATGGACGGAGCGCACGATCCTCAGGGTAGTGCAAAAAGCTCGGCCGGAGGGCTTTCTCGAAGGTGAGCGCCCGGTGCGGCTCGGAACCGGCCTCGGGATGGCGCTCGGCGTCTCGCTGGGGAGCGAGACGCTCCGTGCCGGGCTGGTCGATGCGAATGGGGAGATTCGGGTGTCGGCGGCCGACTCCCTGTATCCCGGTCAGCTCGAGAGCTCGCCGACAGAATTGCTCCCTCGCATCCGATCGATCGCGGCGCGGGTGCTGGAATCCGCGTTCGAGCAGGGCGACCTGACGCCGCCGGGCTCGCCGCAGCTGCGCCTCGTCGGCGTGGCGACCGCCTGGCCGGCCCCGGTCGATCGGGGAAAACAGCTCAAGGGGAAGGCTTTCAAGGACCCGAACTGGTACCGCGCGGGCAACAGGTCGCGCGTCGTGCCGACTCTGGAGGAGCGCGTCTCGGAATCCCTGGGGGGACCGTTCAGCCCGGACCGTTGCCATGCCCTCAATGATCTGAGCGCTCATGCCCTGGCGGTCGTCTTCGACAACACCCGGAAGCGGGCAGGGGACCCGGACGACGAGCACTCCAAGCTCTCGCTGGTGGTCCGAGTCGGAGGAGGGCTCGGCTCGGGGATCATGGTCGTCGCGCCCCACCGGCGTAAGCGCCTCTCGTTCATCGACTCGAAACTGATCGAGGGAACCGGTGGGCTCGCGGGTGAGATCGGCCACCTTCCCGTGGGCAGGCGCCTGATCGAGGAAGTGAGCAAAGCGTCCAGCGACCTGACGCCGATGGACTACGAGACCTGGAAATGCTCGTGCGGCGAGCGGCACCACCTTGAGGCATTCGCCAGCGGGATGGGCCTGCTGCGCCGGTTGCGAGAATCGGACTACGACTTCCCGGACAACAGCGAGGGGCATGAGGCCCTCCTCGCTTCGATTGCGGCAGGCAAAATCGACGACGAACTGCGGAGTGCCCTGGTGGCAATGGGACGGATCGTCGGGCGGGCGATGGCCGGGCCGATCCTGATCCTCGACCCCGACAGCATCACGGTGACCGGGTCGCTTGCCTGTCAGGAGCTGGTCAGCGGCATGTATCGCGAACGGGACATGTGGGCGAGCGTCATCGACGACTCCGTCGAGATCGATCCACGCGGTGGTGAGCAGGGTGCCTGGGCCGGGGTAAGGGGTGCCGGTCTCGCCGTCCTTCGCCGGGCGGTGTATCGGGAATTCCTCGATCGCAAACTGGCCAGGCCGAAGACCTTCTCGGTTTCGAGGAAAGAGGTGTCCCGGCTGGCGCGGGGACACTGAACCGGGTGCTAAATCCCTGCTCAATGTGAGTGATGTCCAACTGTGCTCGTACGCACAGGTGTTCGGTGGGTGAATGCCTAGCTTTCGTCCTATGTTCAAAGCAGCCCCACCCGCGCCGTTGAAGACCGCCCTGCTGACGCTGGCGATTGCGATCGCCGTCGCCTTGGCAGTCGTCGGCTCCCCGTCGCAGATCTAAGGCTTCGCGCCCAGCACCATCGCGCAGTAGCCGTCGGCGATCTCCTGCGCCGAAAGCCGGCCGCTTGGCCGCACCCACTGCGGCGTGTAGTTGACCATCCCCAGCAGGGCCAAGAGGGAGAGGCGGCGGTCGGCGAAGGTCATCGAGCCGTCGGCCTCGCCGCGGGTCAGCACTTCGTCGAGGATCTTCTCGAAGGCTTTGCGCTGGGAGCGGACGCGGCGCCAGCGGGGCTCGCCCTCGATCGCCTGGCGCTCCTGGGTGAAGACGAGCATGTGGTCGCGGTGCTCGACCACGTGGGCGACCCAGGCGCGGACCAGCTCGCGCAGCTGCTCGATCGGCGCCGCTCCCTCGGCGACGATCTCCCGCGCCTGGGTCAGCAGCGGCTCCAGCAGCTCGTCGCAGATCGCGATCAGCAGGTCGTCCTTGCCTTCGATGTAGTGGTAGAGGCCGCCGGCGGCGAGGCCGGTCGCCTCGGTCAGCTCGCTCATCGAGGTCGCCGTCGTAGCCGCGCTCGGCGAAGAGCCGCGCCGCGGTGGCGACGACTTCGCGGCGGCGGGCGTCGTAGCGGGCGCGCAGCGCCGGGCGCGTGGGAGGGGAGGGAACCGGCATCGGCCCACGGTAGCGAAAAACCGAACGGCTCAATTCGGTATTCGTGTGCGGATGGACTTCAACCTCGGCGACGAGCATCGCCTGATCCAGCGCACCGTCCGCGACTTCGCCGCCCAGGAGGTCGCCCCGGTCGCCGAGGAGCTCGACCGCGAGAAGCGGTTCCCCTACGAGATCGTCGCCAAGCTCGGCGAGCTCAACCTGATGGGGATCCCTTTCCCGCAGGAGTACGGCGGCGGCGGCGGCGACTCGCTCGCCTACGCGCTGGCGGTCGAGGAGCTGACCCGGGTCGACTCCTCGGTCGCGATCACCCTCTGCGCGCACACCTCGCTCGGCACCCAGCCGATCTACCTGTTCGGCGACGAGGACCAGAAAGAGGAGTGGCTGCCGCGGCTGTGCGTCGGGCGAGATCCTCGGCGCCTTCGGCCTGACCGAGCCGGAGGCCGGCTCCGACGCCGGCAACGTCCGCACCAAGGCCGCGCCTCGACGGCGGCGAATGGGTGATCGACGGCGCCAAGCAGTTCATCACCAACGCCGGCACCGAGATCTCCGGCGTGGTCTGCATCACCGCCCGCACCGGCGAGGACGAGATCTCCAACCTGATCGTCGCCAACGGCACCCCCGGCTACGAGCAGGGCGAGCCGTACCGCAAGATGGGCTGGAACGCCTCCGACACGCGCCCGCTGACCTTCACCGACTGCCGCGTCCCCGAGGAGAACCTGCTCGGGCCGCGCGGGATGGGCTTCCGCCAGTTCCTCCAGGTGCTCGACATCGGCCGCATCGGCGTCGCCGCGATGGGCGTCGGCCTCGCCCAGGGCGCGCTCGACGAGGCGCTCGCCTACGCCAAGGAGCGCCAGGCGTTCGGCCAGTCGATCTCCAAGTTCCAGACGATCCAGGCCAAGCTCGCCGACATGTCGACCGAGATCGAGGCCGCCCGCCTGCTCGTCTACAAGGCCGCGCGCGAGAAGGACGCCGGCGAGAACTTCAGCCTCACCGCCGCCCAGGCGAAGCTGAAGACCGGCCGCCTCGCGGTCCGCTGCGCCGAGGAGGCGGTGCAGATCCACGGCGGCTACGGCTACATCGAGGAGTACCCGGTCTGCCGCTTCTACCGCGACGCGAAGATCCTCACGATCGGCGAGGGCACCGACGAGATCCAGCAGATGGTCATCGCCCGCGCGCTGGGCGCCTAAGGTGACGCTGTGATTCCGAAGGCGGTCCGCATCCGCGAGGTCGGGCCCGCGCGACGGCTTCCAGAACGAGCCGGAGACGATCGCCACCGAGGACAAGGTGCGCCTGGTCGAGCTGCTCGCCCGCACCGGGCTGCGGCGCCTGGAGGTGACGAGCTTCGTCCGCGCCGACGTCATCCCGCAGCTCGCCGACGGGCGCGAGGTGCTGGAACGGGCCGAGATCCCCGATGAGGTCTCGGTCAGCGTCCTGGTCCCGAACCTGCGCGGGCTGGAGGCGGCGCTCGAGGTGCGCGAGCAGATCGACGAGGTCAACGTCTTCCTCTCCGCCTCGGAGACCCACAACCGCCGCAACGTCAACCGCTCGGTCGAGGAGTCGCTCGAGAACGTCGAGCACGTGCTCGCCCGCGCGACCGAGGCGGGGCTGCGCTGCGAGGGCGTGATCAGCACCAGCTTCGGCTGCCCCTACGAGGGCGACGTCCCGGTCGAGCGCGTCTTCGAGATCGCCCAGCGGCTCGCCGCCGCCGGCGCGGACGAGATCGGCTTCGGCGACACCACCGGGATGGCCAACCCGCTCCAGGTCGGCGAGTTCTTCCGCCGCGCCCACGAGGAGCTGTCGGGCGTCGAGCTCACCGCCCACTTCCACGACACTCGCGGCCAGGCGCTGGCCAACGTGCTGGCGGCGCTGGAGGTCGGGGTCGAGATCTTCGAGTCGAGCTTCGGCGAGCTCGGCGGCTGCCCGGTGCCGCCCGGCGCGACCGGCAACGTCGCCAGCGAGGACCTCGTCTCGATGCTGCACGAGATGGGGATCGAGACCGGGATCGACCTCGCCCAAGCTGGTCGCTGCGGCGGCCGCCGCGCAGGAGGTCCTCGGCCGCCCGCTCGGCTCGCACATCCTCGTCGCCGGCCCGGTCGACTGGCACCCGGAGGATCGTTTCCACCCTTTTGGCCCCTCTGGGGGCGCAAACGGTGGAAACGATGCCGAGGGGAGCGCCGGATGAGTGCGGTTTCTGCAGGCTCCCGCGAGCAGCACCTGGCGCTGATCGCCGAGCTGGAGGCGGAGCTGGAGCGCGTCCACGGCGGCGGCGGGCCGAAGTCGGTCGAGCGCCACCGCGGCCGCGGCAAGCTCACCGCCCGCGAACGGGTCGAGGGCCTCTGCGACCCCGGTACGCCGTTCCTCGAGCTCTCGCCGCTGGCCGCCCACGGGATGTACGACGACGCCGCGCCGGGCGCCGGGATCGTCACCGGGGTCGGCACCGTCTGCGGCCGCCGCTGCGTGATCGTCGCCAACGACGCCACCGTCAAAGGCGGCACCTACTACCCGATCACGGTCAAGAAGCACCTCCGCGCCCAGGAGGTCGCCCTGCAGAACCGCCTCCCCTGCATCTACCTGGTCGACTCCGGCGGCGCCTTCCTGCCGCTGCAGGACGAAGTCTTCCCCGACCGCGAGCACTTCGGCCGCATCTTCTTCAACCAGGCGACGATGTCGGCGCGGGAGATCCCGCAGATCTCGGCCGTGATGGGCTCCTGCACCGCCGGCGGCGCCTACGTGCCGGCGATGAGCGACGAGACCGTGATCGTCCGCCACCAGGGGACGATCTTCCTCGGCGGCCCGCCGCTGGTGAAGGCGGCGACCGGGGAGGAGGTGACCGCCGAGGAGCTCGGCGGCGGCGACGTCCACGCCCGCAAATCCGGCGTCGCCGACCACCTCGCTGCCGACGACGCCGAGGCGCTCGAGCATCCTGCGCGAAATCGTCGCTACCCTGCCGGCCGAGCCGGCGCCGCCCTGGGAGCGGATCGAGCCCGCGGCCGCCGGCCGAGGATCCGGAGGGGATCCTCGACGTGGTCCCGATCGGCTCCCGCGCCCCCTGGGACATCCGCGAGGTCCTGCGCCGGGTCGTCGACGGCGGCGAGCTGCGCGAGTTCAAGGAGAAGTACGGCAAAACCCTGGTCTGCGCCTTCGCCCACATCGACGGCCACCCGGTCGGCCTCGTCGCCAACAACGGCATCCTCTTCTCCGAGAGCGCGCTGAAGGGCGCCCACTTCGTCCAGCTCTGCGACCACCGCCGCATCCCGCTCGTCTTCGTCCAGAACGTCAACGGCTTCATGGTCGGCTCCAAGTACGAGCAGGGCGGGATCGCCAAGGACGGGGCGAAGATGGTCGCTGCCGTCTCCACCGCGCGCGTGCCGAAGCTGACGGTGATCGTCGGCGGCTCCTTCGGGGCGGGCAACTACGGCATGTGCGGCCGCGCCTACTCGC
Source organism: uncultured Actinomycetes bacterium (assembly GCA_963850735.1). Taxonomy (GTDB): domain Bacteria; phylum Actinomycetota; class Thermoleophilia; order Solirubrobacterales; family 70-9; genus VAYN01. The sequence continues at coordinate 139,112 of CAWKMK010000001.1, read as the reverse complement.
CCCGCTTCCTCTTCATGTGGCCCAACGCCCGCATTTCGGTGATGGGCGGCGAGATGGCGGCAGCGGTGATGAAAGAGGTCGGCCAGCCCGAGACCGCCGAGCTGCTCCACGACCTCTACGAGGAGCAGGGCCGCCCCCTCTACTCAACTGCCCGCCTATGGGACGACGGCGTAATCGACCCCCGCGACACCCGCCACGTCCTCAGCCTCGCCCTAGCCGCCTGCGCCAACGCGCCGTTGGAGGACATCGCGGCGCCCGTCTACCGGATGTGAGCCGTACATTCCTCGCGTGCGCGCGATTGCTGCCTGCCTCCTGACCCTTGCCTTGCTTCTCGTCGGCTGCGGATCCGGGGCCGATGGAACCTCATCCGCCACCGAGCAAACGCCGAGTCCGCGCCAGGCGTCGAATAGCGACGGTTCTCGCGGACTCGCGGATGAGCGCGGCGCCAAATCGGTCGCGCCTTCGCATTGCCCTGCGGGCCACCCTGCCTGCCGGGCGACCGAAGGGCGGATCGTCTACGTCGAGCGGGTCGACCCCGACGGCGACGGCGACGCGCACTTCGTGATCGTCGATCCGCAGGGGATTACGCTTCCGGGCCTGACCGCGATCGACGTACGCAAGGGCCTGCGCCCGCACCCGCTGCCGGGTCCCGGCGACCTGGTCAGCGCCGCCGGGCCGGTCCAGACCGGCTCCTACGGCCAGGACCAGATCCACGCCATCGAGTTCCACGTCGCCGAATGAGCCGCCGCTTCAGCCAGGTCGACGTCTTCGGCAGCGGGCCGTGCTCGGGCAATCCGGTTGCGGTAGTGCTCGATGCCGAGGGCATGAGCGATGAGGAGATGCAGCGGTTCGCGCGCTGGACCAACCTGGCGGAGACGACCTTCGTGCTGTCGCCGACGCGCCCCGAGGCCGACTATCGGGTGCGAATCTTCACCCCGGTCCTCGAGCTGCCCTTCGCCGGCCACCCGACCCTCGGCACCTGCCACGCCTGGTTGCAGGGCGGGGGAGAGGCGCGCGATTCCGGCGAGATCGTCCAGGAGTGCGACGCCGGCCTGGTGCGGATCCGCCCGGACGGCGAGACGCTGGCCTTCGCGGCGCCGCCCCTGGTCCGCTCGGGTCTGGCCTCCGAGGAGGACACGGCGAGAGTCGCCGCCGCCCTCGGCGTCGACCCGGGACAGATGCTCGCGGTCGAGTGGGTCGACAACGGCCCGGGCTGGATCGTCGCCCTCTTCGAGAGCGCCGAGCGGGTTCTGGAGCTGCGGCCCGGCGCCCTCGACTTCGACCTCGGGGCCGTCGGCTTCCACCCGCCGGAATCGGAGGCGGCGATCGAGCTGCGCGCCTGGGCACCGGTCAACGGTCTCGCCGCCGAGGACCCGGTGACGGGCAGCCTCAACGCCTCGGTTGCCCAGTGGCTGCTGGGTAACGGTCGCCTCAGCGCTCCCTATGTGGCGACGCAGGGCACGGCGATCGACCGCGCCGGCCGGATCGCGATCTCCGCGGACGAGGAGGGGACTGTCTGGGTCGGCGGCCGGGCCGAGACCGTGATCGCCGGCTCAGCCGAGATCTAGGCGCTCGCCCTCTAGCTAGCCGTGGACGCCGGTCCGGTGGACCACGGCGTGACCTTTGCCGCGGACGATCAACCAGCGGTTGACCGGCCAGGCGACCAGCCCGGCGATGACCAGCGCGAAGGCGAGGCTGGCCCAGAAGAGCAGGCTGTCGAGCCCGGCGTCCATCGCGCCTGGGACGGCGAGGACGATCAGGTTGTCGACCACCTCCATCGTCGCGATGCTGAGCGTGTCGGAGGCGAAGGCGATCGGGATCACCGCGCCCAGCGCCATCCCTGAGCGCAGCAGCGGCAGGCTGGTCAGCGCGTAGCCGAAGAAGAAGGCGAGGACCACGGCGAGGACGATCGTCGCCAGGTTGGAGAGCCCCAGCGCCGTCCCGATCGCCAACCCCGCGACCTCGCCGATCGCGCAGCCGGTGAGGCAGTGGACGGTGGCGGAGAAGGCGACGGCGTTGAGGTTGGGCTCGGCGTTCATAGTTGTCAGCCTAGCATACCCCCCTGGGGTATCAATATCGGGCCTGACATGAGCTTCTCCCAGCCGTTCAAGCAGCGATGAAAGCGACCGAAAGGAAGGCTGAGATGAGACGCTCGACCACCAGCTTCAAACGCAGGTTCCGACTCGCCCTGGCGATGGTGCCGGCGGTGGCGCTCGTCGCCTTTGCCTTCGCCAACACTGGGGCGGCGGCGCCCGCCGGCTCGGCGAACCTGAAGGTCACCAAGTCCGACAGCCCGGACCCGGTCCGAGTCGGCGCCAGCCTGACCTACTCGATCGGGGTTGAGAATCTCGGCCCCTCGCCAGCAACCGGCGTCACCGTCACCGACGACCTCCCCAAGGGCGTCAGCCTCGTTTCCGCATCGGGGCCGGCCGGCCCCTGTGCGGTCAAAGGAGGGAAGGTCACCTGCGTGGTCGGCTCGCTCGACCCGATCGGGGTCAACTACGGCGGCACGTCGGCGACGGTGACGATCCTGGTCGTGCCCCGCGCCACCGGCACGATCCGCAACAGCGCGACCGTCAAGGGCGACCAGAAAGACCCCGTCAACTCCAACAACAAAGCAACGGCCACCACGCTGGTGCTCGGAACGGTGAGCTGCCGCGGCGTCGCGGCATCGATCGCCGGCACCACCGGCGACGACGTCCTGCTCGGGACCCCGGGCCCGGACGTGATCGCCGGCCTCGGCGGCAACGACCGGATCGTCGGCCGCGCCGGGCGCGACCTCGTCTGCGCGGGCGGAGGCGCCGATTACGTCGGCGCCGGCTCGGCCGCCGACCGCGTCTTCGGCGGTGCCGGAGCCGACCGCCTGCTCGGCCGCGGCGGCCCGGACCTGCTCAAGGGCTCGGCCGGCAACGACGTGTTGAAGGGCGGCCGCGGCGACGACCGCCTGCGCGGTGGCCGCGGCCTCGACCGCTGTCGCCCCGGACCCGGCCTCAACTCGGTCCGCGGCTGCGAGCGCTAGGCCGGCCAAGGGGAAGAGCCGGCCCCCAATTGGGGGCCGGCTCGAGCAGCTCGGTTCGCGCCGGGCGCTAGCCGATGTAGGCGATCGCGATCGCCATCGCGTCGTCGATCAGGTGGTGACCTTCCGGCACGTTGTAGATCCCGTGCAGGCGGATCGTCTGACCTTTGGTGATCGTCGCGATCGGGTTGCCGGTGCAGACGCCCATCGAGGAGACGTGTTTACGGCCGTCGGGGGTTTCATATCCCGGGCCGCCGTAGCCGGCGACGGAGTTGCACAGCAGGGCTTCCCCGGCGCTTTTGTTCGTCAGTTCGATGTTGACGCCGTGGTCGTGGATATGACCCGCGGCGGCGATCAGTTTGCCGCTCAGGGTCGAGGTCCAGTCGTAGTGGGTATCGCTGAGCCCGATCGGGACTTCGATGTAGGAGTTCAGCGAGCACTGGTTGGCGTCGAGCCAGACCGGCCGCAGCGGCGCCCGGCTGGTCGCGTCGGTGCCGGTCGCGTACTTCCAGGTCATCCGGATTTTCACCGTTTTGCTGGTCGTTTCCCAGTTCATCAGGTCGAAGACCATGTTCCAGGTCTCGGAGCTGTTGACCTTGTATCCGTAGGGCAGCGAGGTGAGGTCGACCGCGGTGCGCTCGTCGCCGGAGGCGAAGAAGCGTTCGCCGAGCAGACCCGGGCCTTTGCCGGCGCAGGTGACGTCGGACTTGCCGCTCGACTGGGCCGCGAACATCGCATGGTGCATCATCGGGCCCTGGCTGATCGTCGCCTTGGTCCCGTCGGTGTAGACGAGGTCCGGCGTGATGCCGATGATCGTGCAGCCGGTGCACGGCTTGGCAATGTTGCTGACGATTTTGTTCGTGATCATCCCCGCGTTTTCGTGGTCGTGCGGGTCGCCGTTACCGGCGGGGATCGTGTACGGGCCGTAGTCGATCGTTTTGGTGGTGATCGTCGCGCCGGCGGTGGCCGGCACGGCGAAGAGCGCGAGCGCGCAGACGAGCAACATCAAGCGTTTGGTCGCTTGCATCTAGTCCTCCCCAATGAGTAGAAGCGACGCCCTCCCTGCGAGGGCGTCATTGAATATTCAGAGAACCTAATCCGACTGCTGCCCTGGCGTCAACCGTAGTCGCCCACACCACCCGACTTGAGGTAGGGACTTGACAGGTGACCAGATAGTCACCTATTGTCCCGGCCATGGACGAGGTCTTCAAGGCGCTGGCGGATCCCACCCGCCGTGGGCTGCTCGACCGGCTCTTCGAGCGGGACGGGCAGTCGTTGAGCGCCCTGGAAGAGGGCCTGCCGATGTCGCGCTTCGGCGTGATGAAGCACCTCAAGGTGCTGGAGGAGGCAGGCCTGGTGACGACGCAGAAGCGCGGTCGCGAGAAGCTGCACTTCCTCAACCCCGTCCCGATCCGACTCATCCACGACCGTTGGGTGAGCAAGTACGCGGAGCCCTGGGCCTCGGCGCTCAGCGAGCTCAAAACCGAACTGGAGGACTAGAGATGAGCGAAGAGCAGGCCTACACCGTTGTTGGAGGGCGCGGCGCGATGACCGTGTTCGAGATCTACATCAAAGCGACGCCGGAGCGCCTCTGGGAGGCGATAACCAGCGAGCAGATGCGCAAGCGCTACAGCTTCGGGGTCGGGACCGTCTCCGAGTGGACCCAGGACTCGGAGTACAAGTCGGCGGTCCCCGGGGTGATCGAGATCGCCGGCGGCAAGAACCTCGAGGTCGACCCGCCGCGGCGCCTGGTGCAGAGCTTCACCGCGCTGTGGAGCGAGGACGTGCAGCGCGAAGGCGAGTCGCGGGTGACCTGGGAGATCGAGCCGGTCGGCACCTCGTGCCGCCTGAGGGTCACCCACGATCAGCTGGGAGCCGAGGCGAACAATGAACTCTACGGCGGCTGGCCGATGATCCTCTCGGGTCTGAAGACGCTGCTGGAGACCGGCGAGGACCTCGACACCCCGGGCTCCCTGCGCTACTCCGGAGCGGCCGGCTCCTAGCTCGGCCGGTCTCCTTGTCGGTGCGGTTCGGCTGCCCGGCCGTCGGGTAACCAAAGCGAACCCGATGAAACCCGACAAGGAGACCAGTCGATGAGCCGACCGACCCTGGAGCATGCGCGTGAGCTGAGCGAATGGCGGCCGCCGCTGGGTGTCGTCTCCGTCTACCTCGGCTTCGATCCGGCCGACCGCGGCGGCGCCTGGCGGACGGAGCTGCGCAACGGCCTGGAGTCGATCCTGGAGGCGGAAAAGGAGGCCGAGCACGAGCGCCGGGTGGCGCTGCGGGCGACCGCGAAACGGCTTACCGAGCGCTTCGAAGACGGCGACCTGCGCCCGCCTCCCCGCGGCGAAGTCGGTTTCGTCGAGGTGGCCGAGAAGGACGGGGCCGAGCACTGGTTCGGCGCCGGGGTCGCCCCTGCCGCGGTGACATGCGTCGAGCTCGCCGCCGAGCCCGTCGTGGCGCCGCTGCTGGAGTTGCGCGGGCGCGGGACATCGCGGGCGATCGTCCTGGTCTCGGCCGAGCGGGTGCGGCTGCTGAGCTGCGTCGAAGGTCATTTCGAGGAACTCGAGGACTGGGAGCTGAGCGCCGCTGAGGGCGTCGGCACCGCCGGCCACGAGCAGTCCGACGAACGGCTCGAGCACGACCGCCAGCGCTTCCTCGGCGAGTGCGGTGGCCTTGTCGCCAACCGGGTCGCGGCGGAGGGATTCAAGGAGGCGATCGCCTTCGGTCCTCTGCACGATTTCGAAAGCTTCGAGGGCGGCTTCAACTATCCGCGGCTCGAACTGACACTCGGCGGCGACGTCGACCTGATCTCCGCCCCCAAGGGCAAGGTGGGAGAGGTCGCCGCTGGAGTCGTCGCCCGGCTCAGGGACGAGCGCGAGCTGGCGCTGGTGGCGCGGGCGATGGCCGAGCTGAAGGGCGGCAGCCGCGGCGCCGGCGGCCCCCAGGAGACCGCCGAGGCTTTGGCCGAGGGCAGGGTCGACCACCTGATCCTCGACGCCGCGATCGACGGCGCCGAGGCCGAGGCCCTGGTCCGCGGGGCGCTGTCCAGCAGCGCCAAGGTCACGGTCGTGCGCGGTGACGCGGCGGAGTTGCTGGCCGAGGCAGATGGGGTCGCGGCGATCCTGCGCTACTAGCCGAGTGTGACTCCTATCCGGGTTGGCGATTCTGCCCCGGGGTACCCGTAGGGAAAGGGAGATCGAGGAAAGAGGAGCACAGCTTGAGTGAGCAGGAGCAGGTAACTGGAGGGTCCCTGGGCAAGGTGGTCGGACGCGCGAAGCAGATGGTCGGTGCGGCGCTGGGTCGCGACGAGCTGCATCGCGAGGGCCAGCTGCAGGAGGTCCGGGCCGAGGTCGAGGTCGAGGCCGACGAAAAGGCCGCAGCGGCCTCGCGCAAGGACGAGGAGGCCCGGATCGAGACCGAGCGGGCCGAGATCGAGGCCGAGCGCCACAAGGCCGAGCTGGAGGCAGCGGAGATCGCGGCCGAAGAGCAGGCCGAGCGCAAACGCGCCGAAGCGGAGCAAGACGCCGCCGACCGGGCCCGGGTAGAGAAGGCCGCGGCCGAGCGCGAGCGGCTCTCGGGAGAGCAGCGGGCCGAGGGGAAACGTCAACAGGCGGCAGCCGAGCAGGGCGCCGCGAAACGCGAAGCAGCCGAGCTGCAGCGAGAGGCAGCGCGCGCCGAAGAGGCAGCAGCCACGATCGAGTCCAAGGAGAAGAACTGATGTCAGTACTCACCGTTCCCAAGTCGGTCGTCGGCTCGTCGCTGAAGCTGGCGCGGGCGCCGTTCGATTTCGCCATCGGTGCCGTCGGGGGCCTGAAAACTCCGTCGGCGGCAACCAAGGAGCGCGAACGCGCCGATCTGCTGCGCGAGGAAGCCGAGCTGCGTGTGCGTGAGGCCGGTCAGCGGCGGGCGCGGGTCGAGGAGGCAGCCGACGAGGCCGCCGCCGGGGCGCGCCGTCAGGCCGAGCAGGAGAAGCGCAAGGCGGACAGGCGCCGCCGCGAACGCGCGGCCCGGGCAAAGAAAGCCGAGGCAAAGAAGAGGGAGCAAGCCGTCAAAGCCGCCGCGAAAGCGAAACGGGCGAACGCCAAATCGGAGAAGAGCAGCCAGCTGAAGAAGCTCGATGCCAGGGAAGGGAGCCTCGAGGCGAAAGCGGAGGCGGTGGCCACCGAGCGGCAGGCCGAGCGACTGGAGAAGAAAGCCGCGGCGGCTAAGGAGGCGCGCAAGAACGGCAGCGGCGCCTAGCCGGCGTCGTTGCTCAGCGGCCGCTCTCGAAACGGTCAAATCCCGTTTCGACCGGCCCCCGGCAGGGAAGACAGACCGGCAGGAGGTAGCCAATGGAACAGCGCGGTTTCCAGCACCAGGCCCTCATCTACGAGGGAAGCGACGAGTACCTGGCAGGGACGGTGCCGTTCGTGCGCGAGGCGCTGGCCGCCGGCGACCCGATCTTGGTCGCTGTCGGAGAGGTACAGGCCGAGATGATCGCCGGCGAGCTCGGCCCCGACGCGGGCCGGGTTCTGTTCGTCGACATGCGCAGGGTCGGCAGCAATCCGGCCTTGGCCATCCCCCTCTGGCGGGATTTCGTCGACGACCATGATGGCCGCCCGGTGAGAGGAGTCGGCGAACCGGCCTGGCCTGGTCACAGCGGGGCCGCGCTGGAGGAGTGCCACCGGCACGAGTGCCTGCTCAATCGCGCCTTCCATGCGTCCGCCTGGAACCTGCTCTGTGCCTACGACGCGGAGTCGTTGGGCGAGGAGGCGCTGGAGCGGGTGGCCCGCTCGCATGAGCTCGATCTCGCGCCAGGGACGGACGGAGCGGAGCGCCCGCTTCGAAGCCGACCCCGACTGCCTGGCAGGGGAGCTACCGCCGCCGCAATCCCGCCCCGAGGTCCTCGCCTTCGGCCTGGGCGAGCTGGGCGAGGTGCGGCGGCGGGTGGCAGGCGCGGCCGGGCGCTCCGGGTTGGACTCGCGCGAGGCCGCCGACCTCGTCACCGCCACCAACGAGCTCGCCGCCAACAGCGTCGTTCACGGCGGCGGCAATGGCACCCTGCGGCTCTGGAGCGAGGGCAACGAGCTTCTGGCCGAGGTCGAGGATCGCGGTCTGATCGAGGAGCCGCTGGTCGGCCGGCTGCGGCCGGTGCTCTCGCAGGAGGGTGGCCGCGGGCTGTGGCTCGCGAATCAACTCTGCGACCTGGTCCAGATCCGCTCGGGACGGGGCGGGACCAGAGTCCGACTCCACGTGCCCGCCCCCGAAGGCGCCTTCGTCTGAGGCCGGCGCCCGTCTCAGGGCACTGGCTCGCAGCGCATGGCTACGATCCGTCCATGCAGCGTTTCAAGGTCACAGCCAAAGATCTCCAGTCGGGCTACCGGGACATCCAGATCGAAGGAGAGCTGGACCTGGCCGTGGCCGGCCAGCTCGACGAGGTCCTGGCCGCCGCGGTGGCCGAGTGCAGCCGCGTCCTCGTCGGCCTCGACCGCTGCGCCTTCATCGACTCCTCGGGCATCGCCGTGATCCTCCGCGCCCACAACCGGATGCGGGAGGACGGCAACCAGCTCGCCGTCTACGCGCCCTCCGACCAGGTGCTGCGGGTCCTCTCGATGACCGGCCTGACCGCCAACGGGCTCGTCTTCGACAGCGCCGAGGAGGCGCTGGCGGCGCTCGGCACCGAGTCCTGACGCGCCGGGGTCGCCCTCAGTTGGTGCCGCGGCGGAAGCTGATCGCCCGGCCGCCGCTGGCTCGGCAGCGGTGGGAGTCGCCGTAGAAGTCGCGGCCGGTGAGGTCACAGGTCCAGCCGCGGATGGTGATTTCCCAGTCGTGCTGGAGGCGCTTGTTCATCAGCCGGGTGTAGCGGACGATCACTCCCTTGGCCGCCTTGCAGCCGACCTTCTGGACCTTGATCTGGTTGATGTAGGCCCACTTCATTTCCTTGCAGGACTGGGAGGGCCCGCGCAGGGGCGGCACGTTGGCCGTGGCCGGGGCGACGAGGACGGCCGTGCAGGCGAGCACGGCGATCAGCGCCAGGAGCTTCGCGGGCAGGTGCATTCGCGCATCCTGACCGATCCGGATCAGATCCGCAAGCTTTGCTGAATGCTCAGCCGAACCGCGGTTCGAGTCGCTGGAATGTCCGCCACCAGCCGGAGTCGAGTGTCGCGTGCTCGACCGCCTGCAGTAGCGAGCCGTCGTCGTCGTGCAACTCGTAGCTGACGACCGGGTCCGCGCCGTCGAGCTCGACGGCGACGATGCGAGCCATCATTAGGAAGGGTGGGCAGCTGAGCCACACCTCGCCTGGCTGCGGAAGGGTTTTGACGTTCAGGCTTGCCATGGGTCCTCGGTACCCCCTGGATTCGACGCGATAACCGAGAACCATCCCCCAAAACCGGAGAATCTCGAGGCCTTCGGATCAGGGGACGAGGTCGATAACTTCCCGCTCGATCCGCCGCCGCAGCTTGGCGCTGAGGTCACCGTTGGCCGAGCCTGGGGGGTCGATGGGGTCCGGCTCTCGTGAGGCTTTCGTGCGAGAGCCGGCGCAAACCGCGCACCACAAGCGCGCTATTCCCCGCCAGGCTCGGGCCATGCCCAACGAGTCCGCGCCAGTGCCCCATATAGGTGTACTAGCGCGGACTCGCGAAACGGGGTCTGAGGAGAGTCGGATCGCGATACTGGCGGAGCGCCAATACGGCGTCGTCTCTCGCCGGCAGCTTCTCGACCTCGGCTTCTCGAGGAGGGAAATAGAGGCTCGGATCACCGCAAACGCCTCAATCGCCTGCATCCCGGCGTCTACGCGGTGGGCCACCGGCTTGTTCCACGCGAGGGCAGATGGATGGCAGCTGTTCTCACTTCAGGCCCCGAAGCAGTCCTCAGTCACTGGTCCGCGGCAGCCCTCTGGATGATCAGGCCGAACTCCCGGACCAGGATCGACGTCACCGTTCCCCACCGCAGCCGCTCCTCGGAGAGGATCCACAGGCATATATCTCAGCTACCGGCCGACGAGCGCACCGTGGAGAAAGGCATCCCGGTGACCACGATGCCCCGCACGATCCTCGACCTCGCTGCGACCGAGTCCACCGACCTGGTCGAGAACCTATTGAGGGAGGCCGAATTCCTCCAGCTCTCCGACCGGCTCTCGCTCCCCGACCTCCTCGAGCGCTACCCCGGGAAACGAGGGACCCGCAAGGTCCACCTGGCCCTGAAGCGCCTGGAAGAAGAGCCCGAAGGCCGCAGGCGCTCGCGCCTGGAGGAGCGCTTCGCCCCCTTCCTACGCCTGCACACCCTCCCCATACCCCGCTTCAACGACCAGATCGTCCTGGGAGCCACTCGCTACACGGTCGACTGCCACTGGCCGGAGGTCCGCCAGATCGTCGAGCTGGACGGCTGGCAGGGCCACGGCACCCGCACCGCCTTCCGAGAAGACCGCGCCCGTGACAGGCGCCTTGCGGCCGCCGGCTACTCGGTCACCCACATCACCTGGAACCAGCTGGATGACGAACCGAGGCGCCGATTCGCCGTGCGGACCTGCGGGTCGCTGCTGGCTAAAACCCCGTTAGCCGGCTCGACCCGGAAGGCCGAGCGCAGCGGGTGCGCCGGCTTGAAGAAGGTCGCCGTCTGCGTCTTCACCTGCCACGGCGCCGGCAGCATGCCGCCCGGCGCGCCGAGGAATCTGGTGAAGAGGACCGAGGCGCGGCGGCAGGTGATGCCCGAGCGGGCCGGGATGTAGAGCAGGTACGGGCCCTTGGCGAAGAAGAGCGGGCCGACGTCGGAGCCGGCGTTGACGGTGAAGCTGCCGGGGCAGAGCTGACCCGAGTTCGCTGTTGCCGCCCCCGCCGCCGCTGGTGCGGCTGACCGAGAAGCCCGGTGGCCGCCGCGGGTGAACGAGGCCTTGCCGCTGCCTTCGGCGACCGCGCGCCACGGTTTCGGCAGGTTGCCGTCCCAGTCCTGGAGGAAGCGGGCGAAGAGCTGCGAGGCCGCCTGGCAGCTGAGGCCCGTGTCGGGCGTCACTTCGTAGCTGCCGGCCGGCAGGCTGACCGCGCCGATGCGGTCGTCGTGCAGGACTTTGAAGCTCGGGCAGGCCGCCGCCGAGGCCGAGCCGGCGCCGCCGAGCGCCAGCAGCGAGAGCGCGCGAACAGCGCCAGCGAGAAGGACGGCGGCGAGGCGGCGGCGGGAGGCTCGGACGGGACCCACGGCGGCGAAAGCTATCAGCGCCGATCCGTAGCATGCGGGCGACCGATGCCCGAACCCGTCAAGCGCAACCAGCGCTACATGCCTGGGCTGGACGGGCTGCGAGCGATCGCCGTCCTCGCCGTCATCGCCTTCCACCTCGGCTTCGACTGGGCCCCCGGCGGCATGCTCGGGGTCGGCATCTTCTTCACCCTCAGCGGCTACCTGATCACCGACATCCTGCTGGCGCAGCTGAACGCCCGCGGCAAGATCAAGCTCGGCCGCCTTCTGGCTCGCCCGCGCCCGCCGCCTGCTGCCGGCGCTGTTCCTGATGCTGGCGATCGTCGTCGCCTGGGTGACGATCTTCGGCCCCGCCCAGCCGGACCAGTTCCGCGAGGGCGTCGTCTCGGCGATCTTCTACGTCAACAACTGGCAGCAGATCTTCGCCGACGTCTCCTACTTCGCCCGCTTCGAAGCCGAAGGCCCGCTCGACCACCTCTGGTCGCTCTCGGTCGAGGAGCAGTTCTACATCGTCTGGCCGTTCCTGCTGCTGGTCGGGGTCAAGCTCGTCCGCGAGCGCCCGCTGCCCTCCGGCGTCCGCCCGCGCCTGGCCGCTGCTGACGATCGCCGGCGCGCTCGCCTCGACGATCCTGATGGCGGTCCTCTACGAGCCGAGCTTCGACCCCTCGCGGCTCTACTTCGGCACCGACACCCGCGCCGGCGGCCTGCTCTTCGGCGCGGCGCTGGCGATGGTCTGGCCGAGCCGCAAACTCAGCCGCCGGATCGCGCCCCAGGCGCGCAACACGCTCGACGGCGCTCGGCGTCGCCGGCCTGGTGGTGATCGCGCTGATGATCTGGCGCACCGGCGAACTCTCGCCCTTCCTCTACCGCGGCGGCTTCGTGCTCCTCTCGCTGGCGACGGTGATGGTCCTGATGCCGCTCACCCACCCGGCCTGCCGCCTCGGCGCCTGGCTCGGGGTGCGGCCGCTGCGCTGGGTCGGCGTCCGCTCCTACGGGATCTACCTCTGGCAGACGCCGGTCATCGTCCTCACCACCCCGCAGGGCGTCCAGCACGAGCGACAGACCTCGTCCGCGCGCTGCTCCAGGTGGCGGCGATCTTCGCCATCGCGGCGCTCTCCTGGCGCTTCGTCGAGGAGCCGATCCGCCACGGCGCGATCGGCCGCTTCTTCGCCCGCCGCCGCGCGGTCGGCTGGAAATGGGAGACCTTCGCGCCGCCGATGCGGGTGGCGATCGTCGGCATCGGGCCTGGTCCTGGTGGTCGCCGCCGCCGGCATGGCCGGGCTCAACTCGGCCTCGGCCGAAGGCAACAACGTCCGGGTCGAGCAGGCGCGGGCGGAGGGGACGACGAAGCCGCCGCCGCTGACCCCCGAGCAGGCCGGCTCCTCGACCAAATCGAGCTGCAAAGCCGTCGTCCACATCGGCGACTCGACCTCCGAGGGCCTCGACTCGGCCGAATACCTGCCGATCGAATCGCCAGCGGATCCCCGCCCGCTACGCAGAAGTCGGCGCCAAAGAAGTCCACATGGAGGTCGCAGGGCGCGCGCTCGATCGAAGAGCAGTTCGAAGGCAACCCCAACGCCCAGGAAGTCGCCGCCGCCTGGAAGGCCGAAGGCTTCAAAGGCTGCTGGGTGCTCGCCCTCGGCACCAACGAGGCGGCCAACGTCGCCGCCGGCTCGACCGTCACCGAGCGCGAACGGATCGAAAAGATGATGACGATCATCGGCGACGAACCGGTGCTCTGGGTCAACGTCCGCTCGCTGGTCGAAAAGGGCGATCCCTACTCGAAGGAAAACATGGAGAAGTGGGACGAGGAACTGGTCGCCGCCTGCGCCGTCCTACCCGAACATGCGCGTCTACGACTGGGCCTCCGACGTCAAAGACGACTGGTTCATCGAAGACGGCATCCACTTCACCTCGCCCGGCTACGCCGCCCGCGCCCAGCTGATCGCCCAGGCGCTCGCCCACGCCTTCCCGGAAAAAGGCGAAACCGAAGGCGGCTCCAAGAAGTGCGTGGTGAGTTGACCCACCTATAGCGAGGTCAAATCACCAATCACAGCCCGGAGATCTCGACCGGCGCCGGGTCGCCGGCCGGCTCGAAGCCGAGGATCCGGCCGTAGAAGTAGAGCTCGGCTTCGAGGCAGCGGATGTTGGTCTCGGCGCTTGCGGAAGCCGTGCTGCTCGCCCTCGAAGGCGAGGTAGGCGTGGGGGATGCCGTTGCGCTCCAGCGCCGCCGCCATCGTCTCCGCCTGGTTCGGCGGCACGACCTCGTCCTCCAGCCCCTGGAAGAGGATCACCGGCGCCCGCAGCCGCTCGACGAAGTGGATCGGCGAGCGCTCGCGGTAGAGGTCGGCGCGCTCGGGATAGGGCCCGATCAGCCGGTCGAGGTAGCGCGACTCGAACTTGTGGGTGTCGCCGGCGAGCGTCTCGGCGTCGGCGACGCCGTAGTAGCTGGCGCCGGCGGCGAACTCGTCGTGGAAGACGAGCGCGCAGAGGGTCGCGTAGCCGCCGGCCGAGCCGCCGCGGATCGCCAGCCGCTCGCCGTCGGCCTCGCCCGTCTCGGCGAGGTAGGTGCGCCGCGCGCGACGCAGTCCTCGGTGTCGACGATCGCCCCAGGTCGCCGCTGCAGCCGGTCGCGGTAGGCGCGGCCGTAGCCGCTGGAGCCGCGGTAGTTGACGTCGACGACGCCGAAGCCGCGGCTGGTCCAGTAGAGGAACTCGCGGTCGAGGGCGGGGGTGACGTGGGAGGTCGGGCCGCCGTGGCTCTCGACGATCAGCGGCGGCAGTTCGCCCTCCGGCGCCTCGAACTCCGGGTTGGTCGGCGGGTAGTAGAAGCCGTGGGCGACCTCGCCCTCGCCGGTCGGGAACTCGATCGCCCGCGGGCGCGAGACGTAGGCGGGGTCGACCGGCTCGTCGCTGGAGGTGCGCACCACCTCGGTCTCGCCGCCGGCGACGTCGTAGACGACGACCGCGGTCTCGCTCTCGGGGCTCGCCGCGGCGAAGGCGACCCGCTCGCCGCGCGCCGAGAGCGCCGGGAAGCCGAAGGAGGTGAACGGCAGGCCGAGGTCGCGCCGGTTCGCCGCCGCTCCGGCTCGAGCAGCGCCGAGCCGTTCTTCGGCGCCCTCGGTGCGGACGCAGGCGATCGCCCCGTCGTCGAGGAAGGCGTAGGTGGCGCCGCCGAACAGCCACTGCGGGTGGGCGAGGTCGGCCTGCTCGTCGGTCAGCTGGACCAGCGCACCCTCCTCGCCGCTGAGCTGGTCGCCGGGTCGTCGGCGCGGTAGAGGTTCCACCAGCCGTCGCGGTCGGAGACGAAGTGGAGGCGGCCGTCGGGGTCCCACTCGGGCTGGAAGACCGACTCCTCGGAGCCGCCGGCGACCAGGCGCGCCTCGCCGGTGTCGGCGAGCGGCGCGACCCACAGCTCGGTCCCGTCCCAGGGCATGTTCGGGTGGTCCCAGCAGGTCCAGGCGAGCCACTCGCCGTCGGGGCTGATCCGCGGGAAGGAGTAGAAGTCGCGGCCGCCGGCGAGCACCTGCGGCTCGCCCGAGCCGTCGAGCGGCAGCGAGACGATCTCGTTCTCCGGTTCGCCGCCTCGCCGTCGCGTCTCGCGCACGCAGACGAGCGTGCGCGCCGTCGGGCGTCGGCTCGCAGGTCGGCGTAGCGCAGCGCCGCCGGGGCTCGCCGGCTCCGGCGTGATCGCCACCGGCTCCTCGCCGAGCCGCTGCCGGTAGAGCCGCTGGTCGGCGAAGTCGACGAAGAGGACGAGGTCCGGGCTCGACCAGGCGCCAGGCGCCGCCGCCGTACTCGTGGACCCGGGTGCGCACGTTGGACCCTCGCCGGCGTCACCTCTTCCGGCTCGCCGCCCGGCGGCCTGCCGCATCAGCACGCACGCGCCCGCCCTCGTTGGGCCGGCCCTTCCAGCCACCAGACCGCGCCGTCGCCGGCGATCGCCGGGCAGCGCCGAGCCGCCGCCCGGCCCGCGCCACCGCCGCCGCGTCGATCGGCGAGGGCCAGGAGCCGTAGGGGGCGACCGTCGGTCATCTACTCCTCGGCCTCGACCTCGCGCAGGCGGTGGGTGTCGACGTCGTAGACGAAGCCGCGCACCACGTCGCGGTGGGGGAGGAAGGCGGCTGCGCCGCACCCGCAGGATCGACTGGCGGACGTCGGCCTCGACGTCCTGAAGGACTCGATCGCGAACGAGGGGGAGACCCCGGTCGTCTCCTGCAGCTCCATCCGGAAGCCGTCGTCGGTGATCTTCTGCATGCCGCAGTCGGTGTGGTGGATCAGCATCACCTCGCGCGTCCCCAGTCGCCGCTGCGAGATCGCCAGCGAGCGGATCACGTCGTCGGTGATGACCCCGCCGGCGTTGCGCAGCACGTGCGCCTCGCCGGCCCGAGCCCGAGCGCGGCGAAGACGTCGAGCCGCGAGTCCATGCAGGTGACGATCGCCAGCTGACGCTGCGGCTCGACGTCGAGGTGGCGCTCGGCGAGGCCGGCGGCGAAGACCTGGTTGTTGGCGAGCAGGTCGTCGATCGTGTCCATGGCGCGCCAGCCTAGCCAGTGACCGCCGCCGGCAGAGTTTCCGTGCCTCGGCGCCGGGGTAGCCGCTGGACAGGGACCACCCGCCACAGACGACCAGAAACGGGAGATCGATCGATGGAGACGAGCAGCATCGGAAAAGGCATTCTCGACGGGGACAAAGCGACCCGCGAGCACATCGTCGAGCTGCTGACCAAGGCTTACTGGATGGAGATCGAGACGGTGATGAGCTACCTCTCCGCCTCGACCAACCTCGACGGCGTCCGCGCCCAGGAGATCCGCGAGTCGCTGGCCGAGGACATCAAAGAGGAGCTCGGCCACGCCGAACAGTTCGCCCGGCGGATCAAGGAGCTCTACGGCGTCGTCCCCGGCTCCGAAGGCTTCGCGGCCGAACAGAGCTTCCTGCAGCCGGCGGCAGAGCAGACCGACGTGATCCACGTAATCCGCGGCGTGATCGAGGCCGAGACCGGCGCGATCGAGCACTACACCGGCATCGTCGAGGAGACCGACGGGGTCGACCCGGTCACCCAGGACATGGTGATCGCGATCCTCCGCGACGAGCAGGGCCACCGCCGCCTCTTCGAGGGCTTCCTGCGCGAGTACGAACTGGAAGGCAAGGCGTAGGGCTTAGGCTGCGCAGCGCATGGCAGCCCTCGCCGACCTGGAGATCCGCCCCGCCACCGAAGCCGACGCCCAGCTCCTCTTCGACCTGATCCTCGAGCTGGCCGGCTACGAGAAAATGGCCGACGAGGTCGCCGGCGACGCCGAGGTGCTGCGGCGCTCGCTGTTCGAGCGAAAGGCGGCGGAGGCGCTGCTGCTCGAGACCGCCGACGGCGAAGCGGTCGGCTACGCGATCTTCTTCACCACCTTCTCGACCTTCGAGTGCCGCTCGGGGATCTGGCTCGAGGACGTCTACGTCCGCCCCGAGCACCGCCGCGGCGGCATCGGCCGTCTGGTGATGGAGCACCTCGCCAAACTCGCCCTCGATCGCGGCCACGTCCGCCTCGACTGGGTGGCGCTGGAGTGGAACGAGCCGGCGCTCAACTTCTACGAGCAGCTCGGAGCGCGGCGGCTGGACGACTGGAAGCTGCTGCGACTGGAGCGCGACGGGATCGCGCGGCTCGCCGGCGGCTCTAGGCGCTGACCGCCTGCGCCGCTGCGTTCGCCTGCTCCAGCACTTTGTCCGCTTTCTCGGCGGGGAGGTGCAGGGCGTAGACCTGCGCCTTGGCGGCTTCGGCTTTCGTGTCTTCGCTTGCGGCTTTTGCCCGATCCGAGCCTGACTTGACCCCGAAGTAGGCGCCGACGATGGTCGCGATGACTCCCCCGGCGGAGCTGGCGATCGTCGCCGCGTCCTCGCTGTGGAGGGCGATTGCGACCAGGGCGATGGCCGTCACCGCGATCACACCGGTGCCGACGGCGACCAGGCCGCCGATGACCCTGATCCGTTCGGGGAGGTTCGGCGCTTCGGGATTGTCGGCCGCCATGCCGACACCGTAAGGCATTCTGAGAACTCAACTATTTCTCTTACAGCTGTTCCGCACGACCCAGCATCAGCTCCCGCTCCGCTCGTTCTCGGTCATCTCCGCGGCGCGCCGGAACTCCGCCGCCGCCTCCTCGCCGCGGCCGGCTTTCTCCAGGAGGTCGCCGCGGACGCTGGGGAGGAGGTGGTAGCCGGCGCAGGGCCGGGTCGTCGGCGATCTGCGTCGAGCAGGGCCAGGCCGGCCTCCGGGCCGAAGGCCATGCCGAGGGCGACGGCGCGGTTCAGCTCGACGATCGGCGAGGGCGGGACGCTGGGCGAGCGCCTCGTAGAGGGCGGCGATCCGCACCCAGTCGGTTTCCTCGGCCGCGCAGCGCGCCGCGCGTGGCAGGCGGCGATCGCGGCCTGCAGGCCGTAGGGGCCGAGCGGCCCCGGCAGCGCTTCGGCCCGCTCCAGCGCCGCGCCGGCCGCGGACGATCAGCAGCGGGTCCCAGCGCGAGCGGTCCTGCTCGAGCAGCAGCACCGGCTCGCCGTCCGGGCCCGAGCCGGGCGCGCGTCGCGCGAGGCCTGGATCTCCAGCAGCGCGATCAGCCCGTGCACCTCCGGCTCCGCGCGGCGCCAGCTCGGCGAGGATCCGCGCCCAGCCGCAGCGCTTCCTCGCAGAGCGTCGGTGCGGATCCAGTCCTCGCCGGCGCTCGCCGCGTAGCCCTCGTTGAAGACGAGGTAGATCACTTCGAGCACCGACGGGCAGCCGCGCGTCGCAGCTCCGCCCCCCGCGGCACCTCGAAGCGGCACCTTCGCCTCGCGCAGGGTCCGCTTCGCCCGCACCAGCCGCTGCGCCACCGTCGACTCGGAGACGAGGAAGGCGCGGGCGATCTCCGGCGTCGTCAGCCCGCCGAGCAGGCGCAGGGTCAGCGCCACCCGCGCCTCGCGCGAGAGCAGCGGGTGGCAGCAGGTGAAGATCAGCGCCAGCAGGTCGTCGCCGACCTCGTCGTCGGCCGCGGCCTCGAAGTCGGAGCGCTCCATCGCGAACAGCAGCCCGGCGTCGTGGGCGACCTCTTCGCGCTTGCGCTCGTAGGTCTGCTCGCGCCGCAGCCGGTCGATCGCCCGGTTCTTCGCCGTCGCCATCAGCCAGGCGCCGGGGTTGTCCGGGACGCCCGTCTCGGGCCACTTCTCCATCGCCGCCACCAGCGCGTCCTGCGCCAGGTCCTCGGCCAGGCCGACGTCGCGCGACCATCCGCGCCAGGCCGGCGATCAGGCGGGCGGACTCGATCCGCCAGACCGCCTCGATCGCGCGCGCTGGCCTCGGCCAGCCGGCCATCGCTGCCTCAGACCGCTCGTAGCCGCTTCCTGCACGTCCTGCGGGAAGTCCTCCATCTCGAAGACCCGCCGCACCTCGACCCGTGCAGTTCTCGCCGGGGCAGCGCCTCGCCCACTCGAGCGCCTCCTCCTTCGAGCGCGCCTGGATCAGCCAGTAGCCGCCGACGACCTCCTTGGCCTCGGCGAAGGGCCCGTCGGTGACCGTCGCCTTGCCCTCGCCGTCGAAGCTGACGCGGGCGCCCTCGCCGGGCGGGCGCAGGCCGTCGAGCGAGAGCAGCATCCCGGCCTTGCGCAGCTCCTCGTTGTAGCGGCCCATCGCCGCCACGGCCTCGGCGCGTGGGCTCCCACTCGCTCTCCTCGATCTGCGGGTACATGAACATCATGAATCGCATCCGGCTCCTCCTTCGTCGCGGGCGGCGTCTCCGCCCTTTTACCTCAACGACGAACGGGCGGCGCCGAAATCGACACGCGGCGTGCAACTACTCGTCGCGCGGGGTGATGCGGAAGACCGAGACGACCTCGGCCTGGTGAGCCTCGGGGTGGGCGACGTAGGCGCTGGGGCCGCCGCCGAACCAGCCGGCGGCTTCGTTGTTGCCGACGAAGATGCCGGGATGGCGGTTGCCGTCGGCGTCCTGGACCCAGACTTTGTCGCCCTCGCTTGAACCCGTCTCGATCGCGTCGTCGCTCATCGGCCGCAGTCTATTTGCCCGGGCAAGGGCCGAGGCGCCGCAGCTTGTTGGCGGTAGATCCTGCATCGAGGTGTGGCGCCAGTCGCCGTGGGTCTGGGTGCGCAGGCTCGGCACCAGCTCGTGGTGGTAGGGGGAGGTGAGGCTCTCGGCGTGGCCGATCACGTCGTGGACGCGGATCCCGAAGCGGCAGCGCAGCCACTGGGTGAGCCGCAGCGAGGCGCGCAGCTGGCGGCCGGTCGCCGAGCACGTCGCCGTCGCCGTAGCCGACGTGCTCGATCCCGATCGCGGTCCAGTTGAGGCCGACCGTGTGGCGGCAGCGGGTGCGGAGGTTGACGAGGCGGAAGACTTTGCCCGGAGCCGGAGACGACGAAGTGGGAGCAGACGTTGGGCAGCTCGCCGCAGCTCGGGGTCGGGGTCGTCGGGGGCGAAGGTGTTGTAGACCGCCGCGGCGGTGCTGGTCTGCGCCATGTGCTCGACGATCACCTTCGGGTTGCCGCAGCCGCCAGGTCCGCTCGCCGTAGTGGCGCTCCGAGTAGGCCGCCATCTCGCGCTTGCGTTTGTGACCGTAGGGGATCGGCCAGGACTTGACCGGCGGCGGCGAGGGAGCGGGGAGGAGGAGGCTCGCCGCAGCCGCGGCGATGAGCGCGAGGTTCATCGCGCCGATGGTAGAGGCCAGTTTCGCCATAAGGGCGGGGGGTAGCTGAACGGATCGAAGACCAAACGGAGGAGGCGCAAGTACGCGATGGCGGATTTGAACCAGCGTGACGCGAAGTTAGTCCAGTACCTGAGCGAGGCCTACGGCAAGGAGCGTGAACTGGAGACTGCCCTGCAGGCCCACATCGCGATCGCCGCCAAAGGCCCCTACAAGAAAAAGCTGCAGCAGCACCTGAAAGAGACGAAAGCGCACGCCAAAGCGGTCGAGCGCCGGATCAAGAAGCTCGGCGGCGGCGGCCAGACCCTGCAGACCGCCGTCGGCAAGCTGACCGCCGCGGCGAAGGGCCCGCTGCACGCCGTCCGCGGCGACAGCGAGGCGGAGAAGATGCTGAAGAACGCCAAGACCGAGTACTTCAACGAGCACGAGGAGATCGCCACCTACCTGGCGATCGAGACGCTCGCCGAAAGGGTCCGCGATTCCGAGACGGCGAAACTCGCCCGGGCGATTCGCCGCGAGGAGGAACGGATGGCGACCTACCTCCTGGGCCAGATCAAGCAGCTGACCGGGGCGGTCGTGAAAGAGGACATCCCCGCCGCACAGCGTCGCGCGACCAGGCCGAAACGCAAAGCGAAACCCGCGTCCAAAAAAGCACGTCAGAAAAAAGCCGCGACCAAATCGCGCCCGGCGAAAAAAGTCCGCGCCAAAAAAGCCGGCGGCCGCCGCAAAAAAGCCACGGCTAAAAAAGGCTGATCAGGCCGAGCGGACGGCGAGGACGACGAGGTCGTCGCGCAGGCTGCCGGAGCTGCGCCCGACCGCGTCGGCCCGCAGGCGCTCGGTCATCTCCACCAGCTCCAGCCCGAGAGCGCCTGCGTCATCTCGCCGAAGGCCTCCGGTCCCTGGTGGGAGGCGACCGGGCCGGCCTCGAGCCAGCCGTCGGTGCAGAGGCGAGCGTCTCGCCGGCGCTCAGCGTCCGCTCGTGGCGCTGCGACGTTCGGCTCCGGCCAGGCGCCCGAGCACCGTGCCGCCGCCGAGCAGTTGCGGCCCGCCGGCGCCTGCCGTGCACCGCCGGCGGGTGGCCGGCCGCGGCGAGCGCCAGGTCCCAGCCTCAGCTCCTCGCGCCGCAGCCGCACCAGCATCGCGGTGGCGAAGTCGTTGAGGCTTTCGCCGCCGATCAGCAGCTCGTTGACCCGGCTTAGCACCTCGTCGGGCTCGGCGATCTCCCGGACCAGGCCGCGCACCGAGTGGCGGACGGCGACCGAGACCCCCGCCGCGGCGCTGCCCTTGCCGGCGACGTCGCCGATCAGGATCCAGCAGCCGTCCTCGTCAGGGCAGCACGTCGTAGAGGTCGCCGCCGATCTCGATCCCCTCGCCGGCGGCCTCGAAGACGACCGAGATCTCCAGCCCCGGCACCTCCGCCGGCCGCGGCGGTCGCAGCCCCCGCTGCAGGTTCTTCGGCGACCCGGTCGCGCTCGCGGTAGAGCCGGGCGTTGTCGAGGGCCAGCGCCGCTCGTTCGCCGAGCTCGGCGAGGAATTCGAGGTCGCCGCTGTCGTAGCGCATGTCGCTGTTGGGCGTGGAGGAAGGAGAGGGCGCCGAGGGTGCGACCGCGGGCGACCAGCGGCACCACCGCGGCCGAGTTGTAGCCGGCGTCCTGCATCAGCTGCAGGTGCTCGTCGTTCTGGGAGACCTTGTCGACCACCTCCGGCGCCTTCAGGTCGCGCCAGACCATCGGCTGGTTCAGCGCGCAGCACCTGCGCCACCGGGTGCTCGCCGCCTGGGTCGAGCGGCTGCTCGCGGCGGATCTCGTTCCAGCCGCGCCGCCATCTCCGGGTCGGCGGCGGCGACGACGGTGTCGCCGAGCCAGCCGTCGGCGCGGAGGAAGTCGATCAGGCAGAGCTCGGCCAGCTCGGGCACCGCGGTGGAGACGATCGTCCGCGCCGTCTCGGTCGGGTCGAGCGAGCTGTCGAGCAGGCGGCTGGCGGCGACGAGGAACTCCTGGGCGCGGCGCCGGCGGCTCTCGGCGGTGATGTCGCGGGCGACGACCGAGGCGCCGACCAGGCCGCGCGTCGGGCTGCTGATCGGCGAGACCGTCAGCGAGACCGCGATCCGGGTCGCCGTCGGCACGGATCCGCTCGGTCTCGTAGGTCTCCAGCCGTTCGCCGCGCATCACCCGCTCGAGGATCGCTTTCTCCTCGTCTTTGTGGTCGGGCGGGACGAGGAAGGAGATGTGGCGGCCGACCGCCTCCTCGGCGCTGTAGCCGTAGAGGCGGACCGGCGGCCGGGTTCCAGCTGGTGACGATCCCCTCCAGGTCCTTGCTCAGCACCGCGTCCTGGGTGCCGCGGACGACCTCGGCGAGGTGGTTGCGGAAGCGCTCGGCTTCGGCACTCGTCGCCTCCGCCCGGCGGCGGGAGATGAAGGTTCCGAGCTGGTCGGCGAAGCCGCCGAGCAGCCCCATCAGCTCCTCCGATTGCGGGTTGAAGGAGGTGGTGTGGAACTCGACGATGGCGAGGACGTTCTGTGGCGAACCGGTCGGGATCGGGATCGCCAGCGCCGCAGGGGCGAGGGCGATCGCCCCGCTTTGCCGGGCCTCGGCGAGCAGGCCGGTGTCGAGGTCCTCGGCGCCTCGGCCATAGACCAGTCGCAGCTGCTTCTCCTCGCCGACCACTTCCCACAGCGCACCTGCCTCCCAGTCGAGGAGGTCGGCGACAATTTCGAGGAAGCCCGGCGCGACCTGGTCGAGCGAGTCGCCCTCGATCAGGCGCGCCGCGAGCCGGCGCTGACTCTCCAGGTAGCGCCATAGCTCCAGTTCCTGCGACCCTTGCATCTCGCTTCAAGCTACCCGTTTGGCCGCTCTTCGCAGAGCGGTGGCAGGCGCTGGCGGGACAGCTAGTTCCGGTCCGCTGGGGCGATCGAGATCGCGAAGAAGTTCTCGACACTGCCGCGGCGCGGCTCCGTGTGGACGAGTTCCACGCAGCCGCAACGAAGCAGGGTTTGGGCGTGGTAGGAGATCACGCCCACCCGCTGGTTCATCTCACGCGAGAGTTCGGCCGGGCTCGCGACCCGACCCCGCAGCTTCTCGAGAATCTCCATCCGAAGAGGATGGGAGAGGGCGCGCACCAGTTCCTGCCGAGTCCGTCCGCCGTTCTCCGCCACGGCGGAGAACCTCCCTCATTTGGCTCGCTCGGCCAACCATATCCCGGTAGGCCACGATGAAATCCGCCCCAAATTCCCGATTTTTTCGGCGCGGGCGGCGCGGTGGTTAGGCACGGGCGCACGGGGTACCTGGCGGACATGTCAGCGATCAAGAGAACCGCTACCCGCAAGGCGGCGAAGGCAGCCGCCAAGCACACCGCTCATGGAACCGTCTCGAAGCTGCGGCGGAATCCGCTGCGCACCGCCACCTTGCTTGGGCTGGGTGGCATCATCGGTGGCGCAGCCGGCTGGTTCGCCGGCGTCACGTCGCAGAGAGAAAGGCAGCAAGCATGAGCGAGAGCAACCCGGAGCGGGACCCGATCGCCGAGGAAGAGGCCGAGGCGGCTGCGGCCGAAGCGGCCAAGATCGGCGGCCCCACCCCCGACGACTACACCGACGACCCGGCCCAGCGACCGCTGGCAGAGGCCGGCGAGGGCGAGGCCGAGGGCTTCGAGCTGGCCGAGGAGGAGCTGATCGACCGCGCCGAGCACGGCGACCAGAAACACTTTCCCGACAGCGACGCGCCGCCGGCGGAGGAGCAGAGCGACGCCACCTACGGCGAACCCGACCAGGAGATTCACCAGGACGAGTAGGAGATCTGCCATGAGCCGCCAAGTGATCGCGATCATCACCGACGACCTCCACGGCGACGAGCCGGCGGAGCAGCTGCGCAAGAACGCAGACGGTGACGGCTTGGAGGTGCGGGTCGTCGTCCCGGCGGTCGAGGCCAACCCGCTGCAGCACACGCTGGGCGACATCGACGAGCCCAAGGAGCAGGCGCAGCAGCGCCTCGAGCAGGCGCTGGTTGCCGCTGCGACAGAGCGGGATCGAGGTCAGCGGCGAGGTCGGCGACCCCGATCCGGTGCAGGCCGCCCAGGACGCCCTGCTGAAAGGCCCGGCCGACGAGGTCCTGATCTTCGAGCACTGCGACGAGCCAAGCCAAGTGGTACGAGGACGGCCTGCTGGAGCGGGCGCAGGAGGCGATCGAGCCGCCGCTGCGGATGATCGTGGTCGAACATGGCGACGACGACGCACGCCGACCATGTCGTCGACGTCGAGGAGACCGGGCAGGGGACGATCAACCCCCTCGCCGGGAAGGAAGTCGGCGGCGGCGCCTACGTGCCGGGGATGACCCGTTCGGACTTCGCCGGCATGGTCGCCGGGGTCGTCGGCACGATCGTCGTCGCTGTGCTGGCCGCGGCGGTAACCGCCGGCAGCGACATCGCGACCGGCTGGGAAGCGGCGGCGATCCTGATCGCGATCGGCATCGCCCTCGCCAACCTCGCCCATGTGGTCGGCATCACCCTCTTCGAGGCGGTCAGCTACCGCGGCGGCTTCGCCAAGTTCTTCCGCACCCTCGCCCTGGTCGGGACGCCGCTGGCGATCGCGATCAACGCGGCGATCCTGGTCTTCGCCGGCAGCTGAGCTCCGCCGTCTGGCGCTCAGGCCTGCGGCGTTTCCGCGGTCGCCGGTTCGCGAGCGACGCAGCGCCTCCAGCACCTCCTCGGCCAGCTGCGAGCCGTCCTCGGGGCGCAGCGGCGTCGCGTTGACGCGGAAGACGACGCCGTCGGCGTCGAGCTCCTCGAGCGAGACGCTGGGCTTGTAGCGGGTCGGCACGGTGATCGCCCGCAGCAGCCGCTCCTCGACCTCGCTGCGGGCTGGCCTGCGGCGGGGAAGCGCACCCGCACGTCGACTTTGTCCGGCTCGCGCAGCGGCACGACGACGAGGCTGAGGAGGACGTTGTTGGGGACCAGCAGCCGGTCGGCCCCCTGGCTGAGGGTGGTGTAGAAGAGGCCGAGCGAGGTGACGGTCCCCTCCAGCGAGCCGGCCAGGGCGCCGCCGACCAGGCGCACCCGTTCGCCGACCCGGAAGGGCCGGGTGCTCTGCAGGACGATGCCGGCGAAGATCGCCGCCCAGCGCCTGCTGCGCGGCGAGGCCGAGGAGGACGGCGGTGAAGGCGCCGCCGACCGCGAGGGTGCTGGCGTTGACGCCGGCGATCCGCAGGGCGAGGACGACGACCGCTGCCATCGCCAGCAGGCGGATGACGAAGCCGGTGGTGCCGGCGGTCGCCGGGTCGAGGCGGCGGTAGAGGCGGGGGGAGAGGCCGCGGACCAGCCAGTGGGCCGCGGCCGAGCCGACGATGACGAGGACGACCACGGTGCCGATCCGGATCCACTGCGCCGTAGCCGGGGGCGATCTGCTGGCGCTGGTAGTAGACGACCAGGGTCGCCGGCGATCACCAGCAGCGCCAGCAGCAGGCCGCCGAACTGGCGTTTGGAGAATCGCGGCGCCAGCTCGTCGCCCAGGCCGAGCGAGTGCCAGGCGTGGCTGCGGGTCTCGAACAGCTCGCGCGGCAGTCGGGGACGGCGGGGTGCGGGGGACATCACAAGTCGGCTACCCGCGCAGGCGGTAGCCGTATGCAGCTGTGTGACGACTGAGCCGTCAGCCGCGCGAGCGCGGCCAGCGCCTCGTCCCGGGTCGTGTGGACCGGGATCGAGAGCTCGAGGCCGGTGATCTCGAGCACGCGGCGGACCTGGTCGTTCTGGCTGCAGATGACGAGCCGGCCGCGCCGTTCTCGCCGCTCGTGCGAGGCGCTGCCAGGCACGGACGATCAGGGCGATCCCGGTCGAGTCGATGAACTCGCACTCGGGTGAGGTCGATCAGCACCGAGCCTTCGCCGCTCGTCCAGAGCCTGCTCGAGCGGGCCCTCCAGCTCGGGGGCGGTGCTGAGGTCGAGCTCGCCGCGGACGGAGATCGTCGGACGCCGTGCTCGAGCTCGCCGACCTTTACCTCGAAGGGGGCAGGATTCACGGCTCGATGCTACCGCAGGGAGCCGACCTGTCTGCATGCGGTTTTGCCGCCATGCCGCAGGGGTAAGCAGCCTCTGATGCGAGACAGCGGAAGTTATGCTCGCGCGCACCGATCGAGAGCCTCGGCGTTCCTGGGGGCAGGCTGGAACTTGTGAATACGCTCAACCGACGACCGATCGGGGCTTCAGATGTCCCTTCCCGCAAGGGCCGAGAACGTGGCCGTGGTCCGCCACGCCCTGGCCGGCCTGGCCGAACGGCTGGGCATGGACGAGGCCTCGCTCGCCGACCTGAAGACGGTCGTCACCGAGGCCTGCATGAACGTCGTCGTCCACGCCTACCCGGGCGGCGAGCCGGGCCCGCTCGAGGTCGAGGCGGACAGCCGAGCTCGAGGGCCTCACGGTCGTCGTCCGCGACTACGGCAGCGGGATCCGCCCGCGCCCCGACGTCGACCGGCCCAGCCTGCGGATCGGCCTGACCCTGATCGCGGCCCTCTCCAGCAGCTTCGAGATCAAGGGCGGCGCCGACAGCGGCACCGAGATCCGCATGCACCTGCCGCTGCAGGCGCGCGAGGACGCCGCCGACGCGCCGGCTCGCACCTTCGCCGTGACCGCCGACCGAGGAGACCCGGATCCGGGTCGGGCCGCCGGAGCTGGTCGGCCCGGTCCTCAGCCGCGCCCTCTGCGCCCTGGCGGCCCGCCAGGACATCAGCGTCGACCGGCTCTCCGACACGATGCTGCTCAGCGACGCGATCTCCGCCCGGGCGCCGCAGGGCTTCACCGACGGCCACGTCTCGCTCAGCATCGCCGAGCTGCCCGAGGGGATCGAGCTGCAAGGTCGGGCCGATGACCGACGGCGGCGCCGAGCGGCTGCGCGAGAGCCTCGAGCTGCCCGAGGTCGGCGGCTCCCTGGAGGCGCTGACCGACGAGCTGCGGATCGAGGAGGGCGACGAAGGCGAGTACCTCGTCGTCGGCATCGCCTCGCTCGCGAAGACCTAGGGCGCCGCCTTACCGGTCGCTCTCGCTCGCGGCGTTGCTCTGCTCGGCCACCTCGGCGCGGATCCGCTCCAGGGTGCGGCGCAGGATTCGCGAGACGTGCATCTGGGAGTGGCCGATCCGCTCGGCGATCTGCGACTGGGTCAGGTCCTCGACGAAGCGCAGCTGCAGGACCAGCCGCTCGCGCTCGTCGAGGTGGGGGAGGGCCCCCTCCAGGGCCAGCTTGTCCTCGACCAGCTCGAAGCCGGCGTCCTCGTCGCCGACCCACTCGGAGGCGGGCGATTCTTCGATCTTCGCCGCCGACCGGCCGGTCGAGCGAGAGCGGGCGGCGGTTGTGGTTCGCCTCCAGCACCTCGAGCACGTCGGTCGGGTCGACATTCGAGCCGTTCGGCGATCTCGCCGCACCGAGGGCGAGCGCTGCAGCTCGACCGTCAGCTCGGAGATCGCCTTCTCGACCTCGGCCATGCGGTCGTGCAGGCCGCGCGGCACCCGCACGGTCCAGACCCGGTCGCGGAAGTGGCGCTTCAGCTCGCCGAGGATCGTCGGCGAGGCGAAGGCGGTGAAGGGCGCGCCGCGGTCGGGGTCGAAGCGGTCGATCGCGTTGACGAGGCCGAGGCTCGCCACCTGCAGGAGGTCGTCGAAGGACTCGCTGGCGCCGCGGTAGCGCAGCGCCAGGTTCTTGGCGAACGGCAGGTAGCGGCGGACCAGCTCCTCGCGGATCGCCGGGTCGCGGTCCTTGACGAAGCGCGCCCAGAGGACGCGCTCGCTGGCCAGGCCCTCGCCGGGACCCGGGCTGCGCCTGATCTTTGGTCTCCTCGCTCATCACAGCATTGTTCGGTTAGGCGGCGATACTTTCCCAACGTCGCTGCCCTGAGAGCGTCAGACCGAAGCTGTGCAGCGCGACGACGGCAGCTACCTACCGTCGGGGCAACGATAGCGAGAGAGGATCGTCTCCTCCGACCCCGGCGCCGGAGCGGCCACGGGGTGGCCGCCTGGCCGACGGCGCCGCTCGGGCAGAGCAGCGGCGCCGCGTCCTTGCTGAGGAGCTTCTAGGAAGCGGTCGGCTCGGCCGCTTCGCCGGCTGGTGCCGCGCTCTCGACCTCACCGGGGTTCGGCGATTTGAAGTGCAGGATCACGACTTTGGAGAGGAAGCCCTCCTCGCCGCTCTGCGCCGAGTCTGCTCGCCGGCTTCGGCCTGGATCTCGAGCAGGCGGTCGAGCGCTCCGGCCAGCAGCTCGGCTGCGTCCTCCCAGCCCTGTTTGTCGACGACCATCGGCGTCCGGCTGAGGTGGCGGTCCTCGAGCTCGTCGAAGGTGCCCTTGTCGAGCGGCCTCCTCGATGTCGTCGAAGGCGGACTTCAGCATCGCGCCGGACAGGCCGGGGCGGAGGCTGTCCGGCATCCGCGACCACTCGCTGTCGGTGAGGAACTGGCGGCGGGTGGCGCGGTAGAAGTGCTCGGTGGCGCCGCGCCGCTGCTTCGTGTCGACCAGCTCGATGCAGTCGTATTTCTCCAGCACGCGGACGTGGTAGGCGACGAGGTTGAGGCTCTGGTCGAGCTGCTGGGCGAGCATGTTGGGGCTCGCAACCTTCTCGTTCAGAATGATCAGGATCTGCACGCGCAGGGGGTGGGCGAACGCTTTGGCGACGATCTGTTCGACGCCGTCTTTTTTGTTCTTCGTCTTCGGCAAGGCGCTTGTTTCCTTCGGTCGTTTCCAGGGGTGGTGGCCGATAACAAGACTTTACATCCTGTCAATCAGGATTTTCACAACGCTCCCGCGTTTTCCGATTATTGACGAGGTTTGCTGCTCGGGCTTGATTGCTGGAAACAATTCGAGTAAACATTGCTCAACCGCTTTAGAGCGGTCGCCGCGGATGGGCGGTGCCGGGCAAGCAAGGGAGAGGGGAGGTGGACGTGAAGATGCGGACCGATGCGAGCAGCGTGTGACTGCCTGTGGCAATCAGCAAGGGCTCCTGAGTACGGGAATTGGGGACGGCGGTCCGCGCCTGCGCAGGCTTTGGAGGTGGCCCCTTGGAAGCTGCCTCTTCTCGTCGCCGCGATCGCCGTCCCGATCGCCCTCGCCTTCTTCGTCGGTCGGGCCCGCGGTCGGGTCGCCGATCGGGCGCCCTGGTCGCCGTCGCGATCGTCGTCGTGGCGGTGAGGCAGCGGCCGCGCGGAGCGATCGGCAGCCCGCCGCGAGCGGGACGCCGAGCAGCGCCTGCTCGTCGTCGTCGCGGCGCCGCTCGAGGACCCGGCGGTGATCGAGGAGATCGCCGGCGCTCGCCGCAGCGCCGAGACTCGCCGAGGTGATCGTCCTGGCGCCGGCGCGGATCGGCTTTCTCGATCGCTGGGCCTCGGACGTCGAGGGCGCCGCCGCGACGCTCAGCGACGCCTGGTGATCACCGTCGCCGCGTTGGCCACGGCCGGCGTCGCAGGCCGAGGCGCAGGGTCGGCGACGAGGACCTGGTCCAGGCGGTCGAGGACCAGCTCGGCAGCTTCGCCGCCACCGAGGTGATCCTGGTCAGCGCCGATGCCGAGGAGCAAGCACGCGACCGCAGCTGCTGAGGAGCTGCGGTCGCGGCTGCAGGCCGGCTTCCGCTGGATCGTCAGCGGTCCAGCAGCTCGCTGAAGCGCAGCGCCGCCCGGGTCGGCTCGACGAACTCGCCCTGCTGGTGCAGCAGGCCGACGCGCGCCGAGGTCGCGGACCGCGCGCTCGACCGCGTCGCGCTCGGCGAAGCTCGCCGCGACTCGCCGCCCATCTCCCGCACCAGCTCGGCGGCGTCAGCCGGGTCGGGTGCAGGTCGAGCAGCTGCTGCAGCACCGCGGACTCGATCGCTCTCGTCTTCGGCCAAAGTCGTCCAGCTGTCGTCGCATTCGTTCATCTCGCTCTCCCCTGACTAAGTGGAGGCGCTCCCTGGACTCTCCCCGGCGCCTCCTGAATTCGATCTCGCCCTAGAGCCGAGCACCTGCTGCGCCCACGGTGCCTGCACGTTGCTGCGGTAGAAGTGCTGGATCGAGCCGCGGACCGGCTTGGTTCTCGACCAGCGTCGACGGCGCCACAGTCGGCCAGCACCCGGACGTGGTAGCTGACGTTGCTGAGCGGCTGGCGCGAGCGTCTCCGACGAGCTCGCGCGGGCTGACCGGCTTGCCGTCCGCCATCGCGCGCAGGATCTCGCGGCGCAGCGGGTGCCCGAGGGCGATCAGCAGGTCGTCTTCGTTCGGAGCGGTCGGGTCGGTGCCATGACCGCCGGCAATATAGAGCAAACGGAAACCTGTTGTCTGTAGATCTTTTGTCTACTGCAACGCACGTGCGGCGAGCGCGGCTCAGGCGTCCTCGCGGACCCCGCCCATCTCGCTGAAGACCGCGGTGACGCCGCCGTCCTCGCGCTGCTCGTCGGCGATCACGTGGGAGACCGCGTTGATCAGGGCCAGGTGGGTGAAGGCCTGGGGGAAGTTGCCGAGGTGGCGGCCGGACTCGGCGTCGAGCTCCTCGGCGAAGAGGTCGAGCCAGCCGGCCGCCTCGAGCAGCCGCTCGCAGAGCTCGCGGGCGCGCCGCGCGCTCGCCGATCTCCGAGAGCGCCGAGACCAGCCAGAAGGAGCAGATCAGGAAGGTCCCCTCCTCGCCGTGCAGGCCGTCGTCGGTCTCCTCGACCTTGTAGCGGAGGACGAGGCCGTGCTCGGTCAGGTCGTCGGCGATCGCGTCGACGGTGGCGCGCACCCGCGGGTCGTCGGGCGGCAGGAAGCGGAACAGCGGGATCAGCAGCAGCGAGGCGTCGAGCGCGTCGGTCTCGTAGTGCTGGCGGAAGACCCCGTCGCGGACGCCGCGCTCGAGGATCTCGGCCTTGAACTCGTCGGCCTTCGCCTGCCACTCGCTCGGCGAGCTCGTCGATGCCGAGCGCCGCGGGCGAGGCGGGCGCCGCGGTCGACCGCGACCCAGATCATCAGCTTCGAGGAGACGTAGTGCTGGGGCTCGCCGCGCGACTCCCAGATCCCCTGGTCGGGGTGGGGCCAGGCGTCGATCGCCGCTTCGACCTGGTAGCGGATCAGCTCGCGGTCGGTCCGGGTGCCGCGCCCGCGCAGCGCCTTTTCGTGCAGGTAGATCGAGTCGAGCAGCGCGCCCCAGACGTCGTTCTGGCGCTGGTCGTAGGCGCCGTTGCCGATCCGCACCGGCTTCGCGCCGCCGTAGCCGGAGAGGTGGTCGAGCGTGCTCTCGGTCAGCTCCTTCTCGCGCGCCGATCCCGTACATGATCTGCAGGTCCGGGTGGTCGTGGCAGACGTCGACGATGAAGCGCATGAAGTCGCGCGCCTCCTGGTCGAAGCCGAGCGTGTGCAGGGCCCAGAGGCTGAAGGTCGAGTCGCGGATCCAGCTGAAGCGGTAGTCCCAGTTGCGTTCGCCGCCCGGCGTCTCCGGCAGCGAGGTGGTCGGGGCGGCGACGATCGCCCCGGTCGGGGTGTAGGTGAGGCCCTTGAGGACGAGCGCCGAGCGCTGCAGGTGGATCCGCCAGGGGTGGTCGGGGAAGTTGCCGTCGCGCAGCCAGTCGCGCCAGAACTCTTCGGTCGAGTCGAGCCGCTCCAGCGCCTCCGGGGCGCTGCGCGGGCCGCCGAGGTCGCCGTCGCCCCAGGTCAGGGCGCAGAAGCCGGTCTCGTCCTCGCGCAGGTTCACGCGTGCCGCGGACGGCGCCGTCGTCGAGCGTCAGCTCCATGTCGCTGGTCAGCCGCAGCTCGGTGCCGTCGTCGGCGCGTGGCGACCGCTTCGCCCAGCTCGCCGCCGCTCCAGCGCGCGCGCCTCGGCGCCGTAGGCGAAGCGCGGCAGGCACTCCATCTCCATCTCGACCTCGCCGTCGATGCAGGTCATCGTCCGCAGCAGCGAGCGGTCGGACTCGTGCGCGGTGTCCGGGCGGCCTGCGTCGCCGCCGTCGCCGGCCGGTCGCCCACTCGGCGATCGTCAGCGCGTCGTGGACGACGACCCAGCCGGTGTCGGTCACCCAGGTCGTCTCGATCACCAGCGTGCCCGGCTCGTAGCGGCGGCTGATCGGCACGATCACGCCCCGCGGCCGCAGCTGAAGTGGCCGGCGCCGCGGTCGAGCAGCGCGGCGAAGGCGCTGGGCGAGTCGAAGCGGGGGAGGCAGAGCCACTCGACCGCGCCGTCGAAGGAGACGAGGGCGGCGGTGTGGCAGTCGGAGAGGAAGCCGTAGCTGCCGATCGGGGGGAAGCGGTGGTTCTGGGCAGCTCACGAGCGCTGCCAAGCTAGCAGCGCGCGGGCTACGCTGAAAATCGCGATGCACTCTGCCGCTCGCCCACGTCGGAGCGGCGCTCTTCGCCCCGCTCGAGCTGCTGCCGCTGCTGCTCGCCGCCGGCCTCTACGCGAAGCGCTCGCTGACCCTGGCCGCGAAGGGCCGGCCGGTGCCGCTCTGGCGCCAGCTCTGCTTCGCCGCCGGGCTGCTGCTGATCGCCGTCGCCCTCGTCTCGCCGGTCGGCCACATCGCCGAGGAGCTGGTGATCGCCCACATGGTCGAGCACCTGCTGATCGGCGACATCGCCACCCTGCTGCTCGTCCTCGGCCTGACCGGGCCGCTGCTGCAGCCGATCCTCGCGATCCCGCTCTTCGACCGGCTGCGGATCCTCGCCCACCCGCTCGTCGCCTTCCCGCTCTGGGCGGTCAACTTCTTCTTCTGGCACATCCCGGCGCTCTACGACGCCGCCTACGGCGGCGCCTCGCTGCACGCGCTCGAGCACGCGCAGCTTCATCTTCTTCGGCTGCCTGATGTGGATGCCGGTCTTCGGGCCGCTGCCGAAGCCGAGCTGGTTCACCGCCGCCTGGAAGGTCGGCTACGTGATCGCGGTGCGCTTCGCCGGCGCGATCCTCGGCAACGTCCTGATGTGGTCGGGCACGGTGCTCTACCCGACTACGCGGCGGGCGAGGCGCTACTGGGGCATCTCGCCGCTCGCCGACCAGAGCACCGCCGGGGTGGTGATGATGGTCGAGGGCACCTTCCTCGGCCTCGGCCTGCTCGCCTGGGTCTTCTTCGAGGCCGCGCGCGAAGGGATCGAGAAGCAGCGCCTGCTCGACCTCGCCCAGGAGCGCGGGGTCGAGCTCGACGAGGCGCGGGCCCAGCGCGCGGTCGCCGCCGGCCACGGCGGAGCGGCTCGAACGGCAGCTGATCGCGTGCGGGGGTGACGCCTGACGACCGGCCCGGCCTGAGCGCGCTGCCTGCTCGCGGCGCTGGTCTTCGTCGTCGGCGCCTCCAGCCTCGGGGCCGAGATCGCCGCGGCGCGGCTGCTGGCGCCCTACTTCGGCGCCTCGACGATCGTCTGGGCGAACACGATCGGCGTCGTCCTCGTCGCCCTCTCGGTCGGCTACTGGTTCGGCGGCCGCTACGCCGACCGCCACCCGCACCTGCGCGGCGCTCTGCCTGCTGGTCCTCGGCCGCGGCGCTGCTGATCGCCGTCGTCCCCTTCGCCGCCCGGCCCTTCCTCGGCTTCTCGGTCGACGCCTTCGACACGCGTCTCGGTCGGCGGCTTCGCCGGCTCGCTGTTCGGGGTCCTGGTCCTGGTCGCGGTGCCGGTGACGCTGCTCGGCGCCGCCGCGCCCTGGGCGGTGCGGCTGGCGGTCGGCGAGGTCGAGCAGCTCCGGCGAGGTGGTCGGCCGGCTCTACGCGATCTCGACCGCCGGCTCGCTGGTCGGGACGATGGTCTCGGCGCTGCTCCTGATCCCGCTGCTCGGCACCCAGCGCACCTTCCTCGTCTTCGCCCTCGCGCTGGCCCTGGTCGCGGCGGTCGGGGTCGGCTGGCGCGGCGCTCGCGGTGCCGGTCGGCCTGCTGGCCGGCGCTGGCGCTGCCGGTGGGGACGATCAAGGCCGCCGGCGACGGCCGGGTGCTCTACGAGGCCGAGACCACGCACCAGTACGCGCGCGTGGTCGAACGCGACGACGGCAGCCGGGTGCTGGAGCTGAACGAGGGCCAGGCGGTCCACTCGCTCTACCGGCCGGGCACCTACCTGACCGGCGACTACTGGGACGGCCACCTGGTCCTGCCGGCGGCGGCCGAGCGAGCGGCCGCCGCGAGCGGATCGCGATCCTCGGCAACGCCGGCGGCACCGTCGCCCGCGCCTTCGGCCACTTCTTCCCGGCGACCGCGGTCGACGCGGTCGAGATCGACGCCGAGCTGACCGAGCTCGGCCGCCGCTTCTTCGACCTCCGCAACCCGCGGATGGAGGTCTTCGCCGAGGACGCGCGGCCCTGGCTGCGAGCGCTCGGCGCGGCGGCTACGACGCGATCATGGTCGACGCCTACCGCCAGCCCTACATCCCCTTCTACCTGGCCACCCGCGAGTTCTTCGAGCTGGCCCGCGAGCGGCTGGCGCCGGGCGGGGTGGTGATCGTCAACGTCGGCCACCCCGAGGGCAGCGACGAGCTCGAGCGGGTCCTGGGGCGGACGATGGCGGCCGCCTTCCCGCGGGTCCTGCGCTACCCGATCGAGGACGACCAACACGCTGCTGGTCGGCGGCGAGGGCGCCGTCTCGGCGGCGCGCCTGCGGGCGCGACCGCGGACGCGCTGCCGGCCGACGCTGCGGCCGCTCGCGCGGCGAGGCGGCGCGCGGCGCTGGAGCCGCGCCTGCCCGGCGGCGAGGTCTACACCGACGACCGCGCCCCGGTCGAGTGGCTGGTCGACAGCTCCCTGCTGGAATACGCGAACGATGAGTGAGCGCGCGGCGGACGAGCGGCTGCGGGCCTGGCTGGTCACCGGCCCGCTCGGCCGCGGGCTCGCCTTCGCGATCGACTTCGCGCGCCGCGCTGCGGACGATGCTGGCGCAGCGCCGGTAGACGATCGCTAGGGTCAGCGCGCCCGATGAAGACCACCGTCAAAGAGCTGCCCGACTCGCGCGTCGAGGTCGAGGTCGAGGTTCCCGCCGACGACGTCGAGCGCGCCACTTCCCGCGCCGCCCGCGCGATGGCGAAGGAGATGCGGATGCCCGGCTTCCGCAAGGGCAAGGCGCCGCCCTCGCTGGTGATCCAGCGGCTCGGCTTCGGCGCCGGTGCTGCAGGAGGCGATCCGCGAGGCGCTGCCCGAGTGGTACGAACGGGCGCTGCTCGACTCCGGCGTCAGCCCGATCGGCGACCCCAGCATCGAGATGGTCTCGACCCCCGAGGACGAGGGCGAGCCGCTCGAGTTCAAGTTCGAGGTCGGCGTGCGGCCGCCGGCCAAGCTCGGCGAGTACAAGGGCCTCGAGGTCGGCAAGGCCGAGACACGAGGTGCCCGACGAGATCGTCGACACCGAGGTCGAGCGGATCCGCGAGGGCTTCGCCCGGCTGGAGCCGGTCGAGCGCGCGGCCGCCGAGGGCGACTCGCTGCTGATCGACTTCGAGGGCCTGCTCGACGGCAACGCCTTCGAGGGCGGCAAGGCCGACGACTACCTGCTGGCGCTCGGCTCCGGGCCAGCTGATCGAGGGCTTCGAGGAGCAGCTGACCGGCGCCAAGGCCGGCGAGGAGCGCGAGGTCGAGGTCACCTTCCCCGACGACTACCAGGCCGAGCACCTGGCCGGCAAAGACGCGGTCTTCAAGGTCAAGGTCAAGGAGGTGCGGGAGAAAGTCCTGCCCGAGCTCGACGACGACTTCGCCTCCGAGGCCTCCGAGTTCGACACGCTCGAGGAGCTGCGCGCCGACATCCGCGAGAAAGTCGGCGACGGCGCTCGGCAGCCGCGCCGAGGAGGACTTCCGCGTCGCCGCGATCGACGCCGCCGTCGACGCGGCGACCGTCGAGGTCCCGGACGAGCTCGTCACCGCGCGCGCGACCGAACGCTGGGAGCGGGTCGAACGCCAGCTCGCCCAGCGCGGCATGGACCCCAACGCCGTTCCTGCAGATGCAGGGCAAAACCCGCGAGGAGCTGATCGAGGAGTCGAAGCCGGACGCCGAGCGGGAGCTGAAGCGCGAGGCGGTGGTGACGGCGATCGCCGAGGCCGAGGAGATCGAGGTCGCCGAGGAGGAGATGGTCGAGGCGCTCGCGCACACCGCCGAGCACGAGCGGACGACGCCGCGAGAAGCTGCTCGAGCGGCTGCGCGAGAACGGCCGCGACGCGCTGGTCCGCGAGGACCTCGCAGGCCCGCAAGGCGATCGACCTGGTCGCCGAGGCGGCGAAGCCGATCCCGCTCGAGCAGGCCGAGGCGCCGAGGGGGCGAGCAGATCTGGACGCCGGAGAAGGAGCGCGAAGGCGAGCCGGCGGGCTCTGGACGCCGGACGACGGACTGGACGCGTCGCAGATCGGACGGCGTCGGCGCGCCTGAGCCCGCCTGAGCGCCTTCTATAGAGTGCGCGCCATGAGCCCTCTGGTCCCGATGGTGGTCGAGCAGACCTCGCGCGGCGAGCGCGCGTTCGACATCTACTCGCGCCTGCTCGGCGAGCGGATCGTCTTCCTCGGCACGCCGGTCACCGACGACATCGCCAACCTGATCGTCGCCCAGCTGCTGCACCTGGAGTCCGAGGATCCCGACAAGGACATCAGCCTCTACATCAACTCGCCCGGCGGCTCCGTCTACGCCGGGCTGGCGATCTACGACACGATGCAGTTCATCAAGCCCGACGTGCAGACGA
Organism: uncultured Actinomycetes bacterium; assembly: GCA_963850735.1. Lineage (GTDB taxonomy): Bacteria > Actinomycetota > Thermoleophilia > Solirubrobacterales > 70-9 > VAYN01. The sequence continues at coordinate 102,672 of CAWKMK010000001.1, read as the reverse complement.
TCTGCGTCGGCGTCGCGATGAGCATGGGCGCGCTGCTGCTCAGCGGCGGCGCCGCCGGCAAGCGGATGGCGCTGCCGAACTCGAAGATCCTCATCCACCAGGTCTCCGCCGGCTTCCAGGGCCAGGCGACCGACATCGAGATCCACGCCAAAGAGATCATCGACGTCCGCCGCCGCCTCGACGAGATCATCGCCAAGCACACCGGCCAGCCCTTCGAGAAGGTCACCAAAGACACCGAGCGCGACTACTTCATGAGCGCGGAGGAGGCGAAGGAGTACAACATCGTCGACCGCGTCATCGAGCACCACTGAAGCGCTCCGGCCCTTCTCGCTCTCGTCCTCGCTCGTCGCCGCTGGCCGCCCCGGCCTCGGCCGCGATCGCCAGCCGCGACGGCGGCATCCCCTACTACGGCCACGTCTTCCCGGTCCAGGGCCCGCACGGGGTGCGCGGCGCGATCGGCGAATTCGGCGCGCCGCGCAGCGGCGGCCGCATCCACGAAGGCTTCGACATCGTCGCCGCCTGCGGGACGCCGCTGGTCGCGGTGCGCAACGGCCGCGTGCTGCGCACGCGGCTACGACCCGGTCCTCTACGGCAACTACCTGCTGATCCACGGCGAAGGCGAGCAGCGCAGCTACTTCTACGCCCACCTGCCGCGGCCGGCCGCTGGTCCGACGAGGGCGAGCGGGTCTGGGAGGGCGAGCGGGTCGGCGCGGTCGGCGAGACCGGCAACGCGATCAGCGTCGGCTGCCACCTCCACTTCGAGATCCACGTCCACGGCGTCCCGGTCGACCCGGAGCCCGACGCTGCGCCGCTGGGACCGCTACAGCTGAGCCGTCGTCGCAGCGACGCGCTCGAACCAGAGGTCGGCCTTGGGGTTGTCGTTGTAGGCGGGGACCTCGCGGTAGCCGGCGGAGCGGTAGAGGCCGACGGCGCGCGGTCAGGTAGTCGGAGGTGTCGAGGCGGACTGCGCGGCAGCCGTGCTCGAGCGGCGATCTCGTCCAGCTCGGGCGAGGATCGCGGCGGCCGAGGCCGGTGCCGCGGTAGGCGGGCGCGACGTACATGCTCTTCACCTCGGCGACCTCGGTGTCGAGGTGGCGGACGCCGCCGAGCCCGGCCGGCTCGCCGTCGACGCGGGCGAGCAGGAGGACGCCGTCCGGCGGCGCCAGGTCGGCCGGCGGCCCGGCGGCGATCTCGGCCTCGAGGTCGATCCCGGCCTCGCGGTCGTCAGCGGCCCGTCCGCCTCGCGGATGAAGGCGTCGTAGAGCGCCGAGCACCTCGCGGGTCGTCGCGCTCGACCGGCTCCGAAGTGCCAGTCACAGAACCGACGCTAACGCGTTCGGAATTTGGCCGATCTGCGCGCGATGCGTGCGGTCGACCTCTGGCAGAATGCCGCGTGTGACCGGAAGGGATTGTCTGCGGTCAGTGGGCGGAGCGTGGCGAGCGAGCGGCGCCGCAGCCGCGCTCACGGGCATCGCGTGAGCGCGTCGCAGCGGCATCGCGAGGCCAGCGCCGCGGTAGGCGGGCGTCACGAACAGGCTCTCGACGTCGTGCGATCAGCAGGTCGAGGTCGACGGCGCCGCAGAGCGCGACCGCGTCGCCGACGACAGCGAGCCGAGGCGGCATGACGCGTCGCGGAGGATCGAGAGTCGATGCGCGAGCAGCCGACGGCGAACTCGACGCTCGAAGTCGACCGAGCGGCGGGATCGAGCGGCCAGGGACGCTCGCGGATGAAGTCGGCGAGGCGTCAGCTCGATCCGGGTGCTGATCGCGGCTGCCGACCGGCTCGACCGCGGCGCTGACGCTCAGACCCGCAGCTCGTACTCGACCCACTCGGAGCGCTCGGCGCCGGTCGAGTCGTAGAGGCGCTGGGCGGTGTGGTTGTCGGGCGCGGTCGACCCACTCGAGGTGGGCGGCGCCGCGCTCGCGGGCGACCTCGGCGCTGGCCTCGATCAGCGCCCGGCCGACGCCCGCGGCCGCGCGCCGCCTCGTCGACGAAGAGGTCGTTCATCAGCACCGTCTCGGCCGCCTGGAGTCGAGGAGAAGTGCCAGTAGAGGCAGGCGTAGCCGACGCAGCCGTCCCTCGCGCGCGGGCGCCGAGCAGCAGCCCGTCCTCGCTGGGGGCGAGGAAGCGGCGGAAGAAGCCGCGGTTGCGCTCCTCGTCGATCGTCCTCGACCTCGTAGAAGCGCTGGTAGGCGGCGATCAGCGGCAGCAGCTGCTCGAACTCGGCGGCGCTGACCGGGGCGATCTCGATCTCGGCTGGCACCGGCTCACCGTAGCGAGCGCACGCAAGGCTGCGGTCACGAGCAGGGACCGGCCGCGCCGGCGCAGTAAACGACCCCACGTACCGGCGCAGTGTCCCCGTCTAAGCTTTGGGGCCTGCCGGAGGTCATAGATCGTCCCGTTAGGAGGGGATTCCGCTGGCACGTCCCACAGACTCGAACGAGCAGCTCCTCTGCAGCTTCTGCGGCAAGTCGCAGCGCCAGGTCAAGAAGCTGATCGCCGGCCCCGGCGTCTACATCTGCGACGAGTGCATCGACCTCTGCAACGAGATCATCGACGAGGAGCTGACCGCGCCGCCCGCCTTCGAGCTGGAGAACCTGCCGAAACCGCGGAGATCCACGACGTCCTGGAGGAGTACGTGGTCGGCCAGGAGGCCGCCAAGCGCGCCCTCTCGGTCGCCGTCTACAACCACTACAAGCGGGTCCAGATCGCCCAGTCCGAAGAGACCGAGGTCGAGCTGCAGAAGTCGAACATCATGATGCTCGGCCCGACCGGCTGCGGCAAGACGCTGCTCGCCCAGACCCTGGCCCGGATCCTCAACGTCCCCTTCGCGATCGCCGACGCGACCGCGCTGACCGAGGCCGGCTACGTCGGCGAGGACGTCGAGAACATCCTCCTGAAGCTGATCCAGGCCGCCGACTTCGACGTCAAGAAGGCCGAGACGGGGATCATCTACATCGACGAGATCGACAAGATCGCGCGCAAGGCCGACAACCCGTCGATCACCCGCGACGTCTCCGGCGAAGGCGTGCAGCAGGCGCTGCTGAAGATCCTCGAGGGGACCACCGCCTCGGTGCCGCCGCAGGGCGGGCGCAAGCACCCCCACCAGGAGTTCCTGACGATCGACACGACCAACATCCTCTTCATCTGCGGCGGCTCCTTCGCCGAGCTCGACAAGGTGATCGAGCGCCGGGTCGGCGACCGCGGCGTCGGCTTCGGCGCCGCGATCTCCTCGCGCGAGAAGAAGGACGCCGGCGAGTGGTTCGAGCAGGTGCTGCCCGAGGACCTGATCGAGTACGGCCTGATCCCCGAGTTCATCGGCCGCCTGCCGGTGATCACCGCGATCCACCAGCTCAGCCGCGACGACCTGACGCACGATCCTGACCGAGCCGCGCCACGCGCTGACCCGCCAGTTCCAGCGCTTCTTCGAGTTCGACGACATCGAGCTGGTCTTCGCCGAGGACAGCCTCGAGGCGATCGCCGACAAGGCCCTGGAGCGCGAGACCGGCGCCCGCGGCCTGCGCTCGATCCTCGAGGAGACGCTGCTCGACGTCCAGTTCGAGCTGCCCTCGCGCCGCGACGTGACCAAGTGCGTGGTCACCAAGGAGACGATCGCCCAGGGCCGCCGGCCGACGCTGGTCACCGAGGCGGCGCCAGCAGGACATCGGCCCGGCCGACGACGGGCCTCGGCGAGGAATCCGCTTAGCGGGGAGAGGATGGTACCCCTCTCAGATTGGCAGTGATCGTATTGGAGGTTTGGTTGAGGTTGCGAGAGGCATCCGCTCGGCAGCGTGGCTATCTAGACTCGCCGCGGTGGACGCGGCGCGACCGGAAGAAGCTGGAGGAGACGACCCGCTACGACCCGGCCGAGGTCGAGGCGCGGGTCTTCGCCGAGTGGATGGAGGGCGGGTACTTCCATCCGGAGGCGGAGGGGACGCCGGAGGAGAACTTCTCGGTCGCGATCCCGCCGCCGAACGTGACCGGCGCGCTGCACATGGGCCACGCGCTGAACGGCTCGATGCAGGACGCGCTGGTGCGGATGAACCGGATGCGCGGGCGCAACACGCTCTGGATCCTCGGCACCGACCACGCCGGCATCGCCACCCAGGCGGTGGTCGAGAAAGAGCTGAAGGCAGAAGGCAAGAGCCGCCACGAGCTCGGCCGCGAGGCGTTCGTCGAGCGGGTCTGGGAGTGGAAAGAGGAGTACGGCTCGCGGATCGTCGAGCAGTACAAGCGGCTCGGCGCCTCCTGCGACTACGAGCGCGAGCGCTTCACCCTCGACGAGGGCTACGTCCGCGCCGTCTACCGCGTCTTCAAGCAGCTCTACGACAAGGGCTACATCTACCGCGACAACTACATGGTCAACTGGGACCCGGGCTCGCACTCGGCGATCTCCGACCTCGAGGTCGAGAACCGCGAGGTCGAGGACACGCTCTACTCGATCGACTACCCGGTCGAGGGCTCCGACCGGGTGCTGACCGTCGCCACGGTGCGGCCGGAGACGATGCTGGCCGACACCGCGGTCGCGGTGAACCCCGACGACGAGCGCTACGCCGACCTGGTCGGCCAGCACTGCGTGCTGCCGCTGGTCGGCCGCCGGCTGCCGATCATCGCCGACGAGCACGTCGACCCCGAGTTCGGCACCGGGGCGCTGAAGATCACCCCCGGCCACGACCCCAACGACTTCGAGATCGGCCGCAAGCACGGGCTCGAGGAGATCGGCGTGATCGGCCCCGACGGCCGGATGACCGAGGAGGCGGGCGAGTTCGCCGGGCTGACCGCCGCCGAGGCGCAGGAGGCCGTGGTCGCGGCGCTGCGCGAGGAGGGCCGGCTGCGCGGCCGAGGAGCCCTACGCCCACTCGGTCCCCTTCTCGCACCGCTCCGGCGAGCGGATCGAGCCGCTGATCTCGCTGCAGTGGTTCTGCCGCATGGACGAGCTGGCGCGGCCGGCGATCGAGGTCGTCGAACGCGACGAGGTGCGGATCGCGCCCGACGCAGTGGAAGCGCGTCTACCTCGACTGGATGCGGGAGATCCGCCCCTGGTGCGTCTCGCGCCAGCTCTGGTGGGGGCACCGGATCCCGGTCTGGTACTGCGACGCCTGCGAGGAGACGATCGTCGCCGAGGCCGACGCCGGAGCGCTGCGGCGCCTGCGGCGGCGAGCTGCGCCAGGAGGAGGACGTGCTCGACACCTGGTTCAGCTCGGCGCTCTGGCCCTTCGCGACGCTCGGCTGGCCCGACGACACGCCCGAGCTGCGCGCCTTCTACCCGACCAGCTTCCTCACCACCGCGCGCGAGATCCTCTTCCTCTGGGTGGCGCGGATGATCATGACCGGGATCGAGTTCGCCGGCGACGATCCCCTTCCGCGACGTCTACGTCCACTCGGTGATCCAGGCCCGCGACGGGCGGCGGATGTCGAAGAGCCTCGGCACCGGGATCGACCCGCTGGAGGAGATCGACGTGCACGGCGCCGACGCGCTGCGCTTCGGCCTGCTGGCGATGTCCTCGACCCAGGACGTGCGCTTCTCCGACGCCAAGGTCGAGCAGGGCCGCGACCTCGCCAACAAGCTCTGGAACGCCAGCCGCCTGATCCTGCTCAACGCCGCCGAGGTCGAGCCGGCGCCGCGGCCGACTCCACGTCGAGGACCGCTGGATCCTCTCGCGGCTGGAGCGGACGATCGCCTCGGTCACCGAGAAGCTCGAGACCTACGACTTCGCCCACGCCGTCCAGGAGGCCTACTCGTTCTTCTGGCGCGACCTCTGCGACTGGTACCTGGAGATCGTCAAGCCGCGCCTCTACGACGGCGAGGAGGAGGTCTCGGCGACGCTGCTCTACGCGCTGGAGCGGGTGCTGGCGCTGCTGCACCCGACGATGCCCTTCGTCACCGAGGAGATCTGGTCCTACCACCCGGCCCGCGAGGGGCACCTCGTCGTGCACCCGTTCCCGGACGCCGACGAGTCGCTGCTCGACGAGGCCGCCGAGGCCGACGTCGAGGGCGGGATCGGCCTGACCCAGCGCCTGCGCGCCTGGCGCGACCTCGCCGGGGTCCCGGCCGGCGCCATCCTGCCGGCGGTGATCGACGGCGTCGAGCCGCCCGAGTTCGTCGGCCGCCTCTCGCGCTTCGAGTTCGACGGCGTCGGCGCCGAGCCGGTCGCCTCGGTCGGCCCGGTGCGGGTGCTCGCCTCCGAGCAGCTCGACGCCGAGGCGGTCGCCGAGCGGCTGGAGAAGCGCCGCGAGGAGCTGCGCGCCGAGGTCGAGCGCGGCGAGCGCAAACTCGGCAACGAGGGCTTCGTCGCCAAGGCCCCGGCCGAGGTGGTCGAGGAGGAGCGCGGCAAGCTCGAGCGCTACCGCGCCGAACTCGCCGAGCTCGGCTAGCTGAGCCGTCGCGACGCCCGACGCCTACCTCGACTCGCTGGAGCCGGTCGGCTGGCGGCTCGGCCTCGAGCGGATGCACAAGCTGACGACGGCGCTGGGCATGCCCCAGCACCGCTTCGCCTCGATCCACGTCGTCGGCACCAACGGCAAGTCCTCGGTGACGCGGATGACCGCGGCGCTGCTGGAGGCGCACGGGCTCGCGCGCCGGCGCCTGCGTCTCGCCCCACACCGCGCGCTGGTCGCGAGCGGACGCTGATCCACGGCGAGGAGATCGGCGCGGCGGCCTGGGCGCAGGCGGTCGAGCAGGTCGCCCAGGCCGCCGAGGGCGTCGACCGCACGCCTCGAGGAGGGCGAGGCGGTGACCCAGTTCGAGGCGGCGACGGCGGCCGACCTTCGTCGCCCTCGCCGCGGCCCGGGTCGAGGTGGCGGTGATCGAGGCCGGGCCTCGGCGGCCGGCTCGACGCGACCAACACGATCCCCTCGCGGGTCACCGTCCTGACCTCGATCGGCCTCGACCACACCGAGTGGCTGGGGGAGACCGAGCTCGAGATCGCCGCCGAGAAGCTGGCGGTCCTGCGCGACCAGACGACCCTGGTCCTCGGCCGGGTCTCGCCCGAGGTGGCCGAGCTGGCCGAGCGCACCGCGGCCGAGCGGGGCGCGCGCCTGGTCCGCGCGCCCGAGGATCCCGGGCCCGGAGGTGCAGCTGCGGGCGCCGGGCGAGTTCCAGCGCCGCAACTTCGCCCTCGCCTGCGCCGCCGCCGAGGCCTTCCTCGGCGAGCTCGACCCCGAGCGCGGTCGCGCGAGGTGGCGGCGGCGGTCACGGTCCCCGGCCGCCTCGAGCGGATCGCCGAGCACCCGCCGACCTACCTCGACGCCGCCCACAACCCCGACGGCGCCGCGGCCCTGGCCGAGGCTCGCTGCCGGAGCTCGCCGGCGGCCGCCGGGTCGTCGCCTGCCTGGCGATCCTCGCCGACAAGGACGCCGCGGCGATGGTCGCGGCGCTGGCGCCGGCCCTCGACCGCGTCGTCTGCACCGAGCTGCCGGCCGCGGCGCTGGAAGGCCACGGGCGCCCGGGCGCCCGCTCGCGCCCGGCGGCCGAGCTGGCCGCGCTCTGCGAGGCAGGCCGGGCTGCCGGCCGAGGCCGAGCCGGACTTCGAGGCGGCCCTGCGCCGGGCGCGGCGAGCTGGCCGCGGCCGCCCGAGGGCGTCCTGCTCGTCGCCGGCTCCCACTACGCGATCGGCCCGGCGCGCGCGCGCTCGGTCGCCGACCTGACTGTGCGAGGATTCGCGCATGGATCGACCGCAGCGCCGGCTCCGAACTGCTCTCGATGATGGGCCTGGTCGCCGCCGTCGTCGCGATCGTGATCCTCGTCTTCTTCGGCGTCGGCTACCTGTTCGGAAGGCTCTTCCTCTGAGACGACGCAGCCGGTCGACAGGGTTCGCGGCAGCGCGGCGAAGTAGACTGCCCGCTCCCGCATGGCCCGGCGGCCGAACCCACCTATGCCACTAGCGATCTTCGGCATCACCAACGACGGCCTCAACCTGGTCGCGACCCTCTTCCTGCTGATGCTGGTCGTGCTCTGGCTGGCGCTGATCGTCTACACCTACCTCGACGCGCGCCGCCGCATCTCCGACCCGTTCCTGGTCGCCTGCGCGACCGTCGCCTCCTTCTTCCCCTTCATCGGCACCGCCGTCTACGCGATCGTGCGCCCGCCGGAGTTCCTCGAGGACGCCCACGAGCGCGAGCTGGAGATCAAAGCCGCCGAGCTGCGGGTGCGCCAGCTGAGCGAGCAGACCTGCCCCAACTGCGAGTACCCGGTCGAGAAGAACTTCCTGCGCTGCCCCAACTGCCAGCGCCGCCTCAAGGACCCCTGCCCGACCTGCAGCAAGCCGGTCGACCCGCGCTGGGGCCTCTGCCCCTACTGCGAGACCGACCCTCGCGGCGGCGGCGGCGGCGAGCGGCGAGCCGCGCCGCGAGCGCCAGGCCGAGGCGCGAGAGACGCCCGAGGCAGCGCCGAAGCGCCGAGCCGACGAGCAGCGCACCGCAAAGCGCCGACGCGCGCAAGCCGCGGCAAGCAGCCGCCGAGCCGCGAGCCGCCGCGAAAGAGCCGGCCCGCAGTGCCGCGCGAGGAGGCGCCGAACCAACCCAAGAGCAAAGGAGCCCCAGCCGTGAGCCGGACCCTGATCCTCGTCAAGCCTGACGCCTTCGAGCGCGCCCTCACCGGCGAGGTGATCGCCCGCTTCGAGCGCAAGGGCCTGCGGATCGCCGCCCTGAAGACGATGACGCGCCGAGCGAGGCGATCGCCAACCAGCACTACGCCGAGCACACCGAGAAGCCGTTCTTCGGCGAGCTGGTCGATTCATCACCGGCGGCCCGCTGGTCGCGATGGTCTTCGAGGGCGCCGAAGCGGTCCCGGCCGCCCGCCAGCTGATCGGCGCGACCAACCCGGTCGAGGCCGCTCCCGGCTCGATCCGCGGCGACTTCGCCCTCGAGGTGACCTTCAACATGGTCCACGGCTCCGACTCCGACGAGTCGGCCGAGCGCGAGATCGGGATCTGGTTCCCCGAGCTCTGAGCTCCTGAAGGTCGTCCTCGCATCCGGGTCCCCGCAGCGGCGGGAGATCCTGCGAAGCTGGGAGTCGAGTTCGAGGTCGTCGTTCCCGGCGTCGAGGAGCTGAGCGGGGGCGACCCCGAGCTCGCTGGTGGTCGAGAACGCGCGCCGCAAGGCGCGCGCGGTCGAGCGCGCACGGGCGCGCTGGTGATCGCCTGCGACACCGACGTGGTGCTCGACGGCGAGGCGCTCGGCAAGCCCGCCGACGAGGCGGAGGCGCGCGAGTACCTGGATCGGATGTCGGGGCGCGCGCACGAGGTGCTGAGCGGCCTGGTCGTGCTCGAGGACGGCGAGGAGCGCAGCGGGCTGGAGCGGACCACGGTCGTCTTCAAGGAGCTCATCGAGGCCGAGAAGGAGCGCTACGTGCGCTTCGGCGAGTGGCGAGGGACGCTCCGGCGGCTACGCGATCCAGACCCTCGGCTCGACCCTGGTCGAGCGGCTCGAGGGCAGCGTCTCCAACGTCGTCGGCCTGCCGGTCGGCCTGCTTGGCCGAGCTGGCGCCCGATGCTTTTCGCGCCGAGCCTGACCGAGCTCACAGAACGCTTAGACGCGTTTGGGATCATTTCGGCCCTGGAAATCACATATGGGCATCATTCAGCTAACTGATCCGGCTCGGCGGCCGCGACATGGCCGTCGACCTCGGCACCGCCAACACGCTCGTCTACGTCCGCGGCCGCGGCATCGTCCTCTCCGAGCCCTCGGTGGTCGCGATCGACTCCGCAACCGGCCAGGTCCACGCGGTCGGCGTCGAAGCGAAGCGGATGCTCGGCCGCACGCCCGGCACGATCACCGCGATCCGGCCGCTGAAGGACGGCGTGATCGCCGACTTCGACGTCACCGAGCAGATGCTGCGCCACTTCATCAAGTCGGTCCACTCCAACCGCTTCGCCCACCCGCGGGTCGTCGTCTGCGTCCCCTCCGGCGTCACCGGGGTCGAGAAGCGGGCGGTCGAGGAGGCCTGCCTCTCGGCCGGCGCCCGCCAGGCCTACCTGATCGAGGAGCCGATGGCGGCGGCGATCGGCGCCGGCCTGCCGGTCGCCGAGCCGACCGGCTCGATGATCGTCGACATCGGCGGCGGCACCACCGAGGTGGCGGTGATCTGCGCTCGGCGGGATCGTCGTCTCGCAGTCGATCCGGGTCGGCGGCGACGAGCTCGACGAGGCGATCGTCAACCACTGCAAACACGACCTACAAACTGGCGATCGGCACCCAGACCGCGGAGGAGGTCAAGCTCGAGGCCGGCTCGGCCTCGCCGCTGCCGCGAGGAGGTGCGGACCGAGATCCGCGGCCGCGACCTCGTCTCCGGCCTGCCGAAGACGATCGACGCTGACCTCCGAGGAGGTCCGCGAGGCGCTCGAGGAGCCGGTCGGCCACATCGTCGCCGCGGTCAAGGAGACGCTCGACCGGACGCCGCCGGAGCTGGCGGGTGACATCATGGACCGCGGCATCACCCTCGCCGGCGGCGGCGCGCTGCTGCAAGGACTGGAGCAGCGCCTGCGCGACGAGTGCCAGATGCCCTGTCAACTGGCAGAGTCGCCGCTGACGTGCGTGGCGGTCGGCTCGGGCATCTCGCTCGAGGAGTTCGAGACGATCCACCGCGCCGGAAGAACACGGAGCGCGCCGGTTTAGGCGGCGCTCATGCGAATCATCGAACTTAGGTCTTCAACGTGTATCGAAAGCAAGTACGCCGCCGCAGGGCGGTGCTCGCGCTGCTGGTCGTCGGCTCGTTCGTGCTGCTCACCGTCACCTACGGGCAGGGCTCCGACGGCCTCCAGCGCGGCGTCAGCACCGTCTTCAGCCCGCTCCAGGCGGTCGCCGACCGGGCGCTGAAGCCGGCCCGCGACCTGGTCAACTGGTTCGACGAGACCTTCGACGCGCGCGGGCGAGAACGGCCAGCTGCACGACGAACTGCGAGGTCGCCCGCAAGGAGGCGGTCGGCGCCCAGGCGGCGCTGGCCGAAAACGCGCAGCTGCGCAAGCTGCTCGAGCTCGACGAAAGCGGCGCGATCCCGTCCGGCTACGACCCGGTCACCGGCCGGGTGATCGCCCGCTCGCCGACCGTCTGGTTCGCCGACGTGACGATCGACGTCGGCAGCGGCGACGGGGTCGAGGTCGACGACCCGGTGGTCAACGGCGACGGCCTGGTCGGCAAGGTCGCCGCGGTCACCGGCGGCTCGGCCCAGGTGACGCTGATCGCCGACCACTCCAGCGCCGTCTCGGCCAAGGTCGTGCCGAGCGGCGTCCAGGGCGTGATCCGGCCCTCGGTCGGCGACCCCGACGACCTGATCCTCGACTTCATCGACTCGACCAAGCGGGTCCAGCAAGGGCCAGGCGGTGGTCACCGCCGGCTGGCGCGGCGCAGGGGATCGCCTCGCGCTTCCCGCCGAACCTCCCGATCGGCGAAGTCGACCGAGGCCTCGATCGTCGAGCAGGAGGCCCAGCAGCAGGTCCACGTGCGGCCCTACGCCGACCTGCGCAACCTCGACCTGGTCCAGGTCCTGACCGGGGGCTCGCGCGGTGATCCTCACCCCGAAGATCCTCGCCCGCCTCGTCGCGATCGTGATCGCTCGGCGTGCTCCTGCAGCTCTCCTTCTTCTCGCCAGGTCGCGCTCTTCCACATCAGCCCCGACGTCCTGCCGGCGCTGGTCGTCTCGCTCGGCCTGCTCGGCGGCAGCATGACCGGCGCCGTCGCGGCTTCTCGGTCGGCTTCCTGCTCGACTGCCTGCTGATCGCGCCGCTCGGCGGCGCTCGCTGGTCCTGCTCGCGACCGGCTACCTGGCCGGCCTCTTCCGCGAGCGCTTCGAGATCCACAGCGCCCTGGTGCCGCCGCTGCTCTGCATGGGCCTGACCCTGTTCGCCGAGCTCGGCTTCGGCGCGGTCGAGCTGATGCTCGGCATCGACGCCGCCGGTCAGCGGCCTGGTCGTCCGCGACATGCTGATCAAGAGCGTCTTCGCCTTCTTCCTCGGCTGGCCGATCTACCTCGGCGCTGCGCCGGGCCCTGCGGCCGGCGCTGGTCGAGGAGCCCGCGGTGCGCCGCACGCAGACGGCCGACGGTGCTGGGAGCCTAGGGACGATGTACCTGCGCTCCGAGCGACCGTCCCCAGCCGGCAGCCGGCTCTGGCGCTGCGGATCGCGGTGCTCGGCGGCGTCGCCGTGGCGCTCTTCGCGGTCCTCTTCTTCCGGCTCTGGAACCTGCAGGTCCTCGCCGGCGACGAGTACCTGGCCGAGGCGAAGAACAACCGCACCCGCGAGTACAAAGTGATCGCCCCGCGCGGCGACATCCTCGACCGCGACGGCAACGTCCTGGTCGACAACCGGACCAGCCTGGCGCTGCAGCTCGAACACCGCAGAAACTGCCCGAAGACCCGGCCGAGCGAACGGGCCGAGCTGACGCGGCTCGGCGAGCTCGCCCACATGTCGCTGCGCAAGGTGCGGCGGACGATCGACGAAGAGCGAAGAAGTCGCCGCCGGGGCGCCGGTGACGCTGCGCCGCGACGTCGGCTACGACCTCGTCTACTACCTCGAAGAGAACCAGCGCCGCTTCCCCGGGGTCGCGGTGCGAGCGGGTCTTCGTCCGCCACTACCCGAACGGCAGCCGTCGCCGCCCACGTGCTCGGCAACGTCGGCGAGGTCTCCGAAGAAGAGCTGAAGGAAGCGCGCTACAAGGACCTCGAGCCGGGCGACGAGATCGGCCAGGCGGGTGTCGAGTACACCTACGACAAGTACCTGCGCGGCGAGCCGGGGCTGACCCGGATCCAGGTCAACGCGCTCGGCCAGCCGACCCCCGGCGGCCAGCTGGTCTCCGACGCCGCCGCCCCGGGCGACAACCTGAAGCTGACGATCGACGCCGACAGTGCAGAGCGCCGGCGAAGGCGGCGCTCGCCGCGCGCGGGCCTGCCGGGCGCCTTCGTCTCGATGAACGTCGACAACGGCGAGATCCTCGGCATGGGCTCGTACCCGACCTACGACCCGACCGATCCTCACCGAACCGAGCCAGGCGCAGGTCGAACGAACTGTACCGCGACCCGGTGCTGGCGCCGCTCACCAACCGCGCGACCGAAGGCGCCTACCCGACCGGCTCGACCTTCAAGATCATCACCGCCCTGGCGGCGCTCGAAAACGGCGCAGATCACGCCCCGACGACGTGATCAACGACGCCGGCTAGATCGACCGTCGGCGGCCAGACCTTCCAGAACGCCGGCGGCGTCGCCTACGGCCCGGTCGAGCCTGCGGCGGGCGCTGCAGGTCTCCTCCGACGTCTACTTCTACATGCTCGGGCTCGACATGTGGAACGACGAACGAGCTGCAGGACTGGGCGCACAAGCTCGGGCATCGGCCGACCCGACCGGGCTCGACCTGCCGGAGGAGGCCGAAGGCCTGCTGCCGAGCAAAGCAGTGGCGCAACCAGCTCTTCGAAGGAAGAACTGACCGAACGGCCCTGGTCGGCCGGCGACAACATCCAGCTGGCGACCGGGCAGGGCGACCTGCAGACCAACCCGCTGCAGATGGCGATCGCCTACGCGGCGCTCGGCAACGGCGGCACGGTCGTCACCCCGCACGTCGGCATGGAAGTCGAGGACGCCGCCGGCCGGGTGCTGCAGGAATTCGAGCCGAAGCCGCGCCGCAAGTTCAACATCGACCCCGGCTACCGCGACCGCGATCCTCGAAGGCCTGCACGACGCCGCGCAGGAGCCGCGACGGCACCTCCTACGGCGTCTTCGGCGGCTTCCCGATCCCGATCGCCGGCAAGACCGGCACCGCCGAGCGGCCGGGCCACGGCGACCAGTCCTGGTACGCGGTGCTCGCCCCGTACCCCAACCCGCGTATCGTCACGATCGTGACCATCGAGGAAGGCGGCTTCGGCGCCGAATCCGCGGCCCCGGCCGCGCTGCGACATCCTCGAAGCGTATTTCGACAAGAAGCGAGCCTCGGAAGTCGTCGAGCGCCGGTGGAGCCGGAATGAACACCTACGCCACCCGAACCCGACACGCCCGGCCGGAGCCGTTCGCGGTCCACGTCGGCATCGCCGAGCGCCTCGGCCTCGCCCACATGGACTGGCCGCTGACGTTCGCCGCCGTCGGCCTGATCGCCTTCAGCGTCTTCACCCTCGGCCAGGCGACCCACGAACGACGTCCCCGGCGACCCCAACTACTTCGTCGAGCGGCAGGCGATCTACGCCCTGCTCGGGCATCGTCGGGATGCTGGTCCTCGACCCGGATCGACTACTCGCGCTTCCGCGAGCTGCGGGTCGGCATCTACACCTTCCTCTGCGCCAGCATCTCGCTGGTCTTCGTCTTCGGCTTCGCCGCCCGCGGCTCGCGGCGCGCCTTCGAACTTCCCTTCTTCAGCTTCCAGCCATCGGAGCTCGGCAAGCTCCTGCTCGTGCTTGCGCTTGCCGGGTTCGTCATCGACGGCGCCAGGCGCGGCTCCGCAGGTCCAGCGCACGGTGCGCTACCTCTGCCTCGGCCTGGCGCCGGCTGCGCTCGTTTTCCTGCAGCCCGACCTCGGCACCTCGCATGGTGTTCGTGGTCGCCACCCTCGCCGTGATGTACTTCGGAGGCGTCCCCTGGACGCACTTCGCGGTCATCGGCGGCGGCGCTCGCCGCGCTCGATCGCGCTGGTCCTCGTCGTCGCTCCGGCGGCCGGGGTCCCGATCCTCAAGGGCTACCAGGAGGAACGGCTGACGTCCTTCCTGCACCCCGACGAGCATCCGAGCGGCGCGGGCTACCAGCAGAACCAATCGAAGATCGCCATCGGCGCCGGTCAGAAGACCGGCCGCGGCGACCAAGCCACCCAGACGCGGCTCGACTTCGTTCCCGAGCGGCACACCGACTTCATCTTTGCGGTGATCGGTGAGCGCTACGGGTTCATGGGCGCCGCGTTCGTCCTATCCCTTTACGCCCTGCTCTTCTGGCGGGCGCTGCGGATCGTGACGCTCTCGAAGAACTCCTACGGAACCCTGGTGGCGGGCGGCATCGCCGTCATGCTGCTGTTCCAGGTCTTCGTCAACGTGGGGATGAACCTCGGCATCATGCCGATCACGGGCATCCCCTTGCCGCTGATGAGCTACGGAGGGTCCTCCGTGCTCGCTACCTTCCTTGCGGTCGGCGTTCTTCAGAGCATCAACATCCAAGCGCGTCTCAGCCAGAAGGGAAGGTTCGCCTGGTGATGCCTCTGTAGAGGGGTCCGGCGATGCGTACCTATCCGAACTGAGCTGAACAACAAATGAAAAAAACGATTCTGGTCTCCGCCGAGCGCGGCGAGACCCGCGTGGCCGTCCTCGAGGCAAAGCAGAAAGGCGGCAAAGCCGACGTCGCCGAGCTCTACATCGAGCGGCGCGGCCGGCGCTCGATCGTCGGCAACATCTACAAGGGCAAGGTCGACAACGTCCTTCCCGGCATGGAGGCCGCCTTCGTCGACATCGGCCTCGAGCGCAACGGCTTCCTCCACGTCGACGAGATCGTCCTGCCCGACGGCGAGCAGGCGCCGAAGCGCGGCCGCGGCAGCGGCCGCCGCATCAACGAGCTGATCAAGCCCGGGCCAGGAGATCCTCGTCCAGGTCGTCAAGGACCCGCTGAAGACGAAGGGCGCGCGGCTCTCGATGAACGTCTCGATCGCCGGCCGCTACCTGGTCTACGCCCCGCAGGGCAGCGGCGTCGGCGTCAGCCGCCGGCTCGACCGACAAAGAGCGCGACCGGCTGCGCAAGATGGTCGACCGCACCTACAAAGGCCCGGGCGGGCTGATCGTCCGCACCGCCGCCCACGGGGCGAAAAAAGCCGACTTCGTGCGCGAGATCGGCTACCTGCAGAAGCTGAACGAGGTGCTCGAGCGCCGCACCGAGGAGACCAAGGCGCCGGCGCTGGTCTTCCAGGAGGCCGACCTCTCGGTCCGCGTCCTGCGCGACGTCTTCCTCAACGAGTTCGAGAAGGCGATCATCGACTCGCGAGAAGCAGTTCGAGCGGGTGACCAGCTTCTTCCAGCGCACCGCGCCGGAGCTGGTCGACGGGGTCGAGCTCTACGAGGGCAGCGAAGCCGCTGTTCGAGAAATGGAAGATCGACGAGGAGATCGAGTCGACCCTGAACCGGCGGGTCGACCTGCCCTCGGGCGGCTACCTGATCATCGACTACGCCGAGGCGCTGACCGTGATCGACGTCAACAGCGGCAGCTTCACCGGCCGCGGCAAAGGCGGCCTCGAGGAGACGATCACCAAAGTCAACACCGAGGCGGCCGAGGAGGCGGTGCGGCAGCTGCGGCTGCGCGACATCGGCGGCATCATCGTCATCGACTTCATCGACATGGCCCGGGCCAGCAACCGCGACAAGGTCCTGAAGACGATGCGCAAAGCGCTCGACGCCGACAAGTCGAAGAGCTACGTGGTCGAGGTCTCGCCGCTGGGCCTGGTCGAGATGACCCGCCAGAACGTCACCGACGGGGTGCGCGAGATCCTCACCGCGCCCTGCCCGACCTGCGACGGCGAGGGCGTCGTCCTCTCGGCCGAGACGGTGGCGCTCGAGGGGCTGCGGCAAGATGCGCGACATCGCCGCCGAGAAAAGCGACGACGAGGCCTTCCTGATCCGCGTCAACCCGAAGGTCGCGGCGCGAGCTGACCGATCCCGACAGCGGGCTGCCCGAGCTCGAGGAGGAGACCGGCAAGCGGTTCCACTTCGAGGGCGGCGACGCGCTGGCGATCGACACCTTCGAGCTGGTCGAGTCCGGCAGCCGCGCGGAGATCGAGGAGCGGGCGCTGCCGTTCAAGGTCGGCGAGGAGGTGCTGGTCAAGATCGACGAGCCGCACATGTACAACGCCGACGACGCGGTCGCCCGGATCGACTCCTACATCGTCAGCGTCACCGGCGGCGGCCGCTTCGTCGGCGAGCGCAAGCTGGTGCGGATCGAGGAGGTCGAGCGCTCGGCGGCGATCGCCTCGCTGCTGGGCGGCGAGTCGCCCAACGGCATCCGGAGGACGGCGGCGAAAACGGCTCCGAGCTAGAATCCGCCGCTCCTTCGCGCAAACGCAGTCGCGGCCGCAGGGGCGGTCGGGGGCGTTCGCGCGCCAAACAAGGCAGCAAGGACGACGATTGAGCAATGTACGCGGTATCGAAAGCGGTGGCAAGCAGTACAAGGTCGAGGAGGGCACGTCCCTGCTCGTCGATCGGCTCGACGCCAAGGAGGGCGACAAAGTCGCCCTGCGCCCGGTGATGTTCCGCGACGACGACGTCGTCGCCGGCGGCGAAAGACCTGGAGAAAGTCAAAGTCGAGGCGAAAGTCGCCGAGCACCTGCGCGGGCCGAAGATCAAAGTCTTCAAATACAAGGCGAAGAAGGGCTACCGCCGCCGCGCCGGCCACCGCTCCGAGCTGACCAGGCTCGAGGTGACCGAGCGCTGAAAGGCGGCGCAAAGCCAAAGCCGCCAAAAAAGCCGAGAAAGAGGAGGCCTAGGCATGGCTCATAAGAAAGGTCTCGGCTCCAGCCGCAACGGCCGCGAATCGAACCCGAACATGCTCGGCGTCAAGGTCTTCGCCGGCCAGCAGGTCAGCGGCGGCGAGATCATCGTCCGCCAGCGCGGCACCCGCTTCTGGCCCGGCGAGGGCGCCGGCCTCGGCCGCGACCACACGATCTTCGCCACCCGCGCGGGCACGTCGACTTCAAGCCGGCCCGCAAGGGCCGCACGATCTCGCGTTCTGCAGGACGACTAAGAAAGGAACTCAATTGCTGCTCGCTCACTGAGCGCAGGGGCCGCCGGCATCATCGCCGCCGCCTCGGCGTCGATCGCCCTTGCCCTGGTTGCTGCTGCTGGCGTTCGCCCACCGTGCGCCGAGCAGCCGAACTCGTCTACTGGAACAACTACAGCGCAGAACCCGCAGACGATCACCTTCGCCGACAGTCAACGGCAGCGGCAGGCGGGCTACTCAACCTCACCGGCACCATGCTCGACGATCCGGAAGGCATGGCGATCGACACGGTCACCGGCAGACTTTTCGTGGCCAGCAGCAGCGGCGGACCCGGCGAAACGGCCAGATCCTCGCCGCCAACCTCGACGGCAGCGGTGCCGCCGTCTTCACGGCACCGGGAGCCTTGGTCGACGAACCGTACGGGGTCGTCGGTCGACCCGGCCACCCGGATGATCTACTGGGCCAACGACGGGGCTGGAGATGGCGATAACGGCTCGATCGCCTGGGCGAAACTCGACGGCAGCGCCGGGGGCTTGCTTAACACGACCGGGGCGACGGTCGACGACCCGTACAAGATCGCGCTCGATCCGGTCAACGGGCGCGTCTACTGGGGCAACCACCCCGAAACGGGATCCGAATCGATCGCCTACGCCAATGTCAACAACACCGGCGGCGGCGACCTCTGCCGCTGAGCAGGGCGCCTGAACAGCAGCGTATGCCTTCGCCGTCGATCCTGCTGCCGGCCGGCTCTACTGGTCGGAAGGGAGCGACGACCGCTTCGCCTACACGGGTCTGCTCGGCGGGCACCGTCAACACGCTGGACACCTCCGGCGCGTTCATCGACTCCTCATACGGATTCGCGGTCGATCCGACGCTGAACAAGATCTCTTGGGCGAACTACAGCAACGGCGACGATCCCGTGAACGGGCTCGGCTTCGCCAGTCTGAGCGGCGGCGGTGGCGGCAACTTCACGCCGACGGCGCCCTTCGACGGGCCGCAGGATCTACTGGTACTCAAATCGCCGACCGGCACCGGGGCGCCCGGCGATCACCCGCGACGCCAAGAACCGGGCGGCGCTGACCTGCCCGACCGGCAGCTGGGCGGCTGACTTCGCCGGTGGCTTCGTCTACCAGGCCCCGACGACCTACGCCTATCAGTGGCTGCGTAACGGGGCCCCGGTCGCCGGGGCCACGGCTGCGACCCTGACGGCCAAATCAGCCGGCACCTACAGCTGCACGGTGACGGCCGCAAATCAGGCCGGCTCGGCGGCTCAGACCAGCGCTGCGGTCACGGTCAAAGCAGCAAAAGTGAAGTTGACCACCAAGAAGAAGGCGAGCGCCGACGTCGGCGACCTCGTCGCCTTCAAGGTCAAGGCCGTCAACCAGGGCGACCTGAAGGCGAAGAATGCGAAGCTCTGCGTGAAGCTGCCGAAGGCGTCGAAGGCGGACCTGAAGGCGCCGAAGTGCAAGAAGCTCGGCCTCAACGGTCACGGCAAGAAGACGCTGACGATCAAGGTCAAGGTCAAGCCGGGTGCCGACGAAGGCACCGACAAGCTGACCTTCCAGGTCAAGGGCGCCGCCGGCAAGGCGGCGAAGTCGAAGATCGTCGTCGGCTAGAACGCTGTGCCGGGGAGGGTCAGGCCCTCCCCGGCACCTTGCGACAGATTCGACTGAGTCTCGACGCGTATGATTTACGTTGCGCGCACAAAACGTTGCATTCGATCCGCTAGCCTGGCACCATGGCGGTGATGGCAAGGGACGTCTGGACCGACGAGCGACTCGACGACCTCAACGAGAGGGTGGATGAGGGCTTCAGGGAGACGCGCGAGGAATTCCGATCGGTCCGCGGCGAGATGCGGGCGGAATTCCAGGCTGTGAGGGTCGAGATGCGCGAAGAGTTCAGCCTCGTGCGCAGTGAAATGCAGAGTGAATTCAAAGGGATGCGAACGGAGTTGGGAGAAGTGCGCTCTGAGGTGAATGCGCTCGCTCGCGTCATCATGCAGCTTGCCTTCGGACTGATTGGGGCAATGCTGGTCGGGTTCCTGGGAATCATGACCACGCTTATCGTCAAGCTCTGAGACTGCTCCCTTTCCGATGTACGACAAGGCGAAAATCTGGGTCGAGGGCGGTGCCGGCGGCAACGGGTGCATCTCGTTCCGGCGCGAGGCCCACGTGCCGCGCGGCGGGCCCGACGGCGGCGACGGCGGGCACGGCGGCGACGTGGTGCTGGTCTGCGATCCGTCGCGGCGCGACCTCGGGGCGCTGAGGGGGAGCAAGCACTTCCGGGCGCAGCGGGGGCGGCACGGGGAAGGGTCGAACCGGCACGGCGGCGCGGGGGGAGGAGCTGGAGATCCCGGTGCCGCCGGGGACGCAGGCGAGCGACGGTCGACGGCAGTCGCGATCGACCTCGTCGACGCCCGGGCAGCGGGCGGTGGTCGCCCGCGGCGGCCGCGGCGGGCACGGCAACAAGCGCTTCACCACCTCGACCCGGCAGGCGCCGCGCTTCGCCGAGAAAGGGACCACCGGCGAAGCGGACTGGATCGAGCTGCGGCTGAAGCTGCTCGCCGACGTCGGCCTGGTCGGGCTGCCGAACGCGGGCAAGTCCTCGCTGCTGGCGCGGCTGACGCGGGCGGCCCCGAAGGTCGCCGACTACCCGTTCACGACGCTCTCGCCGGTGCTGGGGACGATCGAAGGCGAGGACCGCCAGGCGGTCGTCGCCGACATCCCCGGCCTGATCGAAGGGGCCGCCGAGGGCGCCGGGCTCGGCCACGAGTTCCTCGCCCACGTCGAGCGCTGCTCGATGCTCGTCCACCTCGTCGACCTGGCGCCGATGGAAGGCGACCCGGTCGCCGACTACGAGACGGTGCGGGCCGAGCTGGAGGCGCACGGCGCCGGCCTCGAGCGCCTGCCGGAGCTGGTCGTGCTCAGCAAGCGCGACCTGCTGCCGCCCGAGGAGGTCGAGGCGGCGGTGGAGGAGTGGCGCGAGCGGCTCGGCGACCGCGCCCTCGGCGTGCTCGCGGTCTCCTCGGCGACCGGCGAGGGTCTCGACGAGCTGCGGCAGCGGATCCTCGCCGAGCTGCCGGAGCTGGCGCCGGCACTGGCCTCGGGTCAGCCGACGGAGCTCGGACGACGAGTTCGAGGCCGAGCACCGGGTCTACCGGCCGGCCGGCGAGGGCGGCTACTGGGTCGAGCGCGAGGACGACGGCGGCTTCCGGGTCCTCGGCCGCGGCGTCGAGCTGCTGTTCGAGCGCCACGACACCAAAAACGAAGAAGCGCTCGCCTACCTCGAGCAGCGGCTGAAGGAGATCGGCGTGATCGCCGCCCTGACCGCGCCGGCTTCGAACCCGGCGACGACGTCCGCGTCGGCGAGCACGAGTTCGAGCTGCACGTCTGAGCCTAGCTGACGCTGGAGAGGCCGGCGGCGACCGCGAAGCCGAGGACCGTGACCAGGCCGGCGCCGCGGCCGGCGTCGCTCGCGGGCGTCGGGGATCATCGAGTCGATCAGCATCACCAGCAGGGCGCCGGCGGCGAAGCCGTCGATCGCCGCCCGGGCGTCGGCGCTGACCGCGTCGGCGGCCAGGTAGCCGACCACGGTGGCCAGGGTGCAGATCGCCGCCACCAGCACCCAGAGCCGCAGGATCGCCTCCCGCGAGCGGCCGGCGTCTGCGCATGTCGCTGGCCGAGCCGAGCGACTCGGGCAGGTTGGAGACGAAGATCGCGACCAGCAGGGAGACGCCGACCCCGGCGCCGCCGGCGATGCCGATCCCCAGCACCAGCTGCTCGGGGATGCCGTCGAGGAAGGCGCCGAGCGCCAGCGCGGTGCCGCTGCCGCTGCCTTCGGTCGCGGCCCTGGCGACCGCGCCCGGTCGACATGCGCCGCGAGATCAGCGCCGTCGAGGAAGTAGTAGGTGAGGGCGCCCGAGCGCCAGGCCGGCGCCGGTGTAGCCGGCGCCGCTGATCGCCAGCCCCTCGGCGGCGAGCTCGAAGCTGACGGCGCTGATCAGCGCCCCGGCGCCGAAGGCGAGGACGTAGCCGACCTGCCGCTGCGGCCAGCGGCGCGCGAAGCTGAGCGCGGCGCCGATGACGAGGGAGCTTGCGGCAAGCGCGCCCCAACCGAGTGCGGACCCCATCTCGGCTACTTTCCTCGCCATGACCCTGGTCGTCAAGCTCGGTTCCTCGATCGTCGCCGCCGACGACGGCGAGCTGCGCGCCGA
The DNA here is from genome assembly GCA_963850735.1 of uncultured Actinomycetes bacterium. Taxonomy (GTDB): domain Bacteria; phylum Actinomycetota; class Thermoleophilia; order Solirubrobacterales; family 70-9; genus VAYN01. The sequence goes on along the minus strand of CAWKMK010000001.1, from coordinate 80,801 downwards.
CGTGCTCGACTCCGTCTGCGAGCAGGTCGCGCAGCTGGAGCAGGGCGGCGAGCGGGTCGTGATGGTCACCTCCGGGGCGATCGCGCGCGGCATGCGGCTGATGGAGCTGCCGGTGCGGCCGCGGGCGATGGACGAGCTGCAGGCCGCCTCCGCGGTCGGCCAGGGCGACCTCTTCCGCGCCTACGAGAGCCGCCTCGCCGGCCACGGGACCCGGGCCGCGCAGGTGCTGCTGACCGCGGCCGACATCGCCGCCCGCACCAACTACCTCAACGCCCGCCAGACGCTGCGGCGGCTGCTCGAGTGGGGGGTGGTGCCGGTCGTCAACGAGAACGACACCACCGCCACCGACGAGATCACCTTCGGCGACAACGACTTCCTCGCCGCCCAGGTGGCGATGCTGCTCGACGCCCGCCTGCTGGTCCTGCTCACCAACGTCGACGGCCTGCTCACGCGGCGATCCCGGCGCTCGACGCCGGAGGCCGAGCTGATCGCCGAGGTCGAGCGACTTCGCCGAGCTCGACGGCGCTGGAGATCGGCGACCGCACCTCGGCCTTCGGCTCCGGCGGCATGCGCAGCAAGGTCGCCGCGGCGGAGATGGCGAGCGAGGCCGGGATCCCGGCGGTGATCTGCAACGGGACCGCGGCGGGACGCTGCTGGCCGCGGCCGCGCGGCGAGCCGGTCGGCACCCGCTTCGCCGCCCAGGCGGCGGCAAGGCCTCGAGCTTCAAGCTCTGGCTCAAGTACGCGAAGCCGGCGCGCGGGCGCGCTCGTCGTCGACGACGGCGCCGCCCGGGTCCTGCGCGAGAGCGGCTCCAGCCTGCTGCCGGTCGGGATCGCCGCGGTCGAGGGCAGCTTCGAGGCCGGCGACGCGGTCGAGGTCGCCGCCGACGGCGAGACGATCGGCAAGGGCATCGCCGACTACTCCGCGCGCGAGCTGCCGCGGGTGATCGGGATGAAGAGCGCCGCAGGTGCGCGAGCTGCTTCCGCACGCCGCCGACGAGGTGATCCACCGCGATCGCTTCGTCCTGCGTCTGAGCCCGGCGAGCCTGGCGCCCAGCTACCCTTGTCCGATGGCCGTGACCACGACCACCGTCGCCGAGACCTGCGCCGCCGCCAAGCGCGCCGCGCGCGCGCTGGCGAGCGCCTCGACCGAGGCCAAGAACGCCGCCCTGGAGGCGACCGCGCGGCTGCTCGAAGAGCGCGACGGCGGAGATCCTCGAGGCGAACGCCGCCGACCTCGCCGACGAGCGCGCCGCCGGGCTGACCGAGGCGCTGCGCGACCGCCTGAGCGCTGACCCCCGAGCGGGTCGCGGCGATGGCCGACGGGCGTGCGGGCGGTCGCCGCGCTCGACGACCCGGTCGGCGAGGAGCTCGAACGCAAAACGCTGGCCAGCGGCCTCGACCTGCGCAAGGTGCGGGTGCCGCTCGGCGTCGTCGCCGTCGTCTACGAGGCGCGCCCGAACGTGACGATCGACTGCGCGGCGCTGACGATCAAGAGCGGCAACGCGATCGTCCTGCGCGGCTCCAGCTACGCCGAGCGCTCCAACGGGGCGCTGGCGGCGATCGTCCGCGAGGCGCTGGCCGAGGCCGGGCTGCCCGAGGACGCGGTGCTGCTCGCTCGGCCGGCGGCGGCCACGAGGAGCTGGCCGAGCTGGCGACCCAGGAGGGCCTCGTCGACCTGCTGATCCCGCGCGGCGGCGAAGGCCTGAAGGAGGCGATCAAGGAGGTCGCGACGGTGCCGGTGATGTACGCGGCGGCCGGCAACTGCCACGTCTACGTCCACGCCGACGCCGACCTCGAGATGGCGCGGCGGATCGCCGTCAACGCCAAGGTCCAGCGGCCCGGGCGTCTGCAACGCGGCCGAGACGCTGCTGGTCGACGCCGCGATCGCCGAGCGCTTCGTGCCCGGCCGTCCTCGCCGACCTGCGCCGCCGCCGGGGTCGAGCTGGTCGGCGACGAGCGCGCCCGCGCCGCCGCCGGCGACGTCGAGGTCGGCGCCGCGACCGAGGAGGACTGGGACACCGAGTACCTCGGCCTGAAGATGGCGGTCGCCGTCGTCGACTCGGTCGAGGACGCGATCGAGCACGTCAACGCCCACGGCACCGGCCACTCGGAGGCGATCGTCACCGCCTCGGAGGAGGCGGCCGAGGCGTTCGCCGCCGGGGTCGACGCGGCCGCCGTCTACGTCAACGCCTCGACCCGCTTCACCGACGGCTTCGAGTACGGGATGGGCGCCGAGATCGGCAACTCGACCCAGAAGCTGCACGCCCGCGGCCCGATCGGGATGCGCGAGCTGACGACCTTCAAGTACGTCGCCCGCGGCGACGGCCAGGTGCGTGAGTAGCTCCGAGCGGCGCGAGGCATCGGCGTCCTCGGGTCGGCCTTCAACCCGCCGCACCTCGGTCACCTGGCGCTCGCCCAGGAGGCGCTCTGGCAGCTCGGCCTCGACGAGGTGATCCTGGTCCCGACCGGCGAGGCGCCGCACAAGCGGATCGCCGACGACCCCGGCCGCGAGCTGCGGCTGGACGATGACCCGGCTCGCCGCCGCCGACGACGCGCGCTTCTCGGTCTCCGCCCTGGAGGTCGAGCGCGAGGGGCCGTCCTACACGTATGAGACCTTGGAGCTGCTTGCAGAGGAAAGAGGCCGACACGGAGCTGGTGTTCGTGATGGGGGCGGACGCCGCCGTCGGGCTGGAGAGCTGGCGCGACCCCGAGCGGGTGGTCGAGCTGGCGCGGCTGGCGGTGGCGCGGCGCGCCGGCGTCTCCGACGCCGAGGTCGCGGCGGTGATGCGCAGCCTCGGCGCCGAGGGGCGGGCGACGATGCTGGAGATGCCGCAGTTCGGCGTCTCCTCCTCGGCGGTGCGCGAGCGGGCCGCGGCCGGGCGGCCGCTGCGCTACCTGGTCCCCGAGCCGGTCGCCCGGTTCATCGAGGAGAAGGGGATCTACCGATGAGCCAGGCCCAGTCGGAGCAGCTGGCGCGGCGCCTGGCCGACGCTCGCCGACTCGAAAAAAGCCGAGGACATCGTCGTCCTCGACATGCGCGAGCTCGTCGCCTACACCGACTTCCTGGCGATCTGCACGGCCCGCAACGAGCGCCAGGCGCGGGCGATCGTCGACGAGGTGCGGCTGCGGGTGAAGCGCGAGTCCGGGCTGCTGCCGGGCGGCGTCGACGGCGGCGGCGAAGCGGGCTGGACGTCCTCGACTACCTCGACTGCGTCCTGCACGTCTTCACCCCGGAGGCCCGCGAGCGCTACCAGCTCGAGGACCTGTGGCGCGAGGCGCCGCGGCTCGAGCTCGAGCTCGACGCGCCCGAGGAGCCTCCGACGAGCGCCGCCGAGCGCCTGTGACGAATTACCGTCCGAAGGCGCTCCGTACGGTTGCCGCGCATGGGAAGCTTCAAGCGGGCGCTGTTCGGCTACCGCCGCCCCGAAGTGGACGCGGCGATCTCGGCTCGCGACGCGCAGATCGGCGCATCTCGAGCGGCAGACCGCGGCCGCCCAGCGGCGAGACGATCGGCCGAGCTCGAGACGCGAGACCGCCGCGCTCGTCGGGCATGGTGATCGAGCGCGAGCGCGAGATCCGCGCCCTGACCGAGCGCCTGCAGGAGGCCAACGAGTGCCACGACCGCAGCATCGCCTCGCTCGACGCGGTCACCGCCCGGCTCGAGGAGATGCAGGCGCAGGCCCGCGGCCAGGCGACCCGGATCCGGATGAAAGCGCTGCGCGAGGCGGTCGAGGTGAGCCGGCAGGTGCAGGAGCTGACCGACGTCGAGCCCGGCTGCCAGTCCGAGCCGCAGGCGGCCGCCGCCGGCAGCCTGAACCCGAGTCGGCTCCCGACGACGACGGCCTCTTCGAGGGCCAGGTCAAGCTCGAGATCGGCCCGCTCGGCGACTTCTCCCAGCTGGTCGGCTTCGAGGACGCGGTCGGCCAGCTCGGCGCCTCCGAGATCTCGGTCGAGCGCTTCTCCGAGGGCCGCGCGACGCTCTCGATGCACCTCGACGAGCCGGTCGACCTGCTGCGCGAGCTCGAGGAGCTCTCCGACGCTCGACTTCAAGGTCCGCCACACCGCCCCGGACAACCTGATCCTCGACGTCGACGAGGATCAGGGCCCCGAGCAGCGCGCCGCCTGAGACGTCCGCAACTTTCCGTCTGAGCCGCGATGTATTGTCTGCGGCACCATGGACGACGATCCAAACCGCAAGGGAAACGCCGCCGAGCTGGCCATCGCCGCCGAGGCCGCGCGCCTGGGTCTTGAGGTCTGGCACCCGCTGACCGAGCACGGGCGTTGTGACTTGGTTCTGGGTATGGCAGGACACATGTACAGGGTCCAGTGCAAATGGGCTCGCTTGTCGGGGGAGATAGTCCAAGTCAACCTCGAGACGAGCAGGAGGACCGCGGAGGGATACGTCCGAAACCCGGTACACCGCGGACGAGGTCGATGCAATCGGTGCCTACTGCGATGAGATGAATCAGTGCTACCTGATCCCGATCGAGGACGTTGAGGGAAAATCCTCCATCAGTCTCCGACTGGCCCCGGCAAGAAACGGACAGCGCGCAGCACTAAACTGGGCAGAGAAGTATCGACTCGGGGCTGTAGCTCAGCTGGCAGAGCGCTGCCGTGGCACGGCAGAGGTCAGGGGTTCGAATCCCCTCAGCTCCACTTCTCAAGCCGATTCTGCGCCGTCCGAGGAAGAGGTCGGCGCCCATCAGTTTCGTAATCATTTCGGCTATTACCTCGACCGGGCGTCCACCGGCACGGAAGTTCTGGTGCGCCGGCGGGGCCGGCCCTACGCGAGCCTCTGCCCGCCGGCACGGCGCAGGCGGCTTCGCCTAGTCGGCCGGACCGGAAGCCTTGCTGATCCCGTTCTCGCGGGTGACGCCGATGTGCAGTGAGCACTGGTCGATGATGTCCTCGGTGTGGGAGATGACGAAGATCTGCTCGAACTCGCCGCGTGAGAGCTCGAGCAGCTGCTCCATCAGCATCTTCCGCCGCCCGGAGTCCTGACTGCCGAAGACCTCGTCGAGGATGACGAAGCTGTGTTCGGTGCCTCGCTGGTGGGCGAGGGTCCTTGCCAGGGCGAGGCGCAGGCAGAGGGCGGCCAGGTCCTGCTCGCCGCCGGAGAAGCGTTTGCTCAGGTGGAAATCGCGGCCGTCGGCGATCTCGAGGAAGTAGTCCTCGGTCAGCCTGATCCGGGGATAGGTTGCTTCGGTGATCTGCCGCAGCAGCTTGGAAGCTTCCGTTTCCAGCATCGGCCGGGCCCGTCGGGATGCCTCCTCGCGGTATTCCTCGAGTGAGGACGCCACCGCCGAGCGGAGCTCGAACTCCTGGCGCTCCGCGTCGATCTTCTCTCCGATCTCTTTCGCGCCCTTCAGCCGGGCGCGGGCCGCGGCGACCGCCTCGGACTCGGCCGAGGCCTTGCGGTTTGCCTCCTCCAGCTCCTCGCGCGCCTCCTCCAGCTTCTCTTCGAGCTGATCGCGTTCGGCACTCATCTTCTCCTGGGCGCCCGGCTCGGGCGCCACCTGGTCCGCGGCCTTGCGCAGTTTCTCCGCCACCTTCGAGGCTCGCTCGGTTTCCTTGCGCTGCGTCTCGACCTGCTTGCCGAGCAAATCGGCGCTCGCGGCCTGGTCGCGGACGACCGCCAGCCGGCGCGTCACCTTCTCGCGCGTTTCCACGGCGACTTTGACCTTCGCGTGGGCCTCCGGGTCATAGCCGTCGTCGGCGGTGTCCGCCAGCTGCTCGGCGATGAAGGCGACCTGCTGCTCGGCTTTCATCAATCTCTCCCGCCCCTCGCGCCTGCCGGCCTCCGCCTTCGCGGCCTCTTCGGCCCTTGCCCGCAGCTTCGGGATCTCTTCCTCCAGCGCCGCATGCGCGGCTTCGAGCTCGCGCTCGGCCCCCGTCGTCTTCTCCAGCAGCTCTTTGGCCCGCGCCGCCTCGGCGGCGAGCGCGGCCTCCTCGCCGAGGTTGCCCAGGGCCTCCAGCTCGGCTCGCAGCTGGACTTCCCGTTGGGCTTCCTGCTCTAGCGCCGCCGCCTTCTTCTCCACCTGACCGACCTTGCGCTGGAGCGCATCGTGGTTGCGGCGGGCCGTTGCGATCGCCGCGTCGAAGCCGGCGACCAGGTCCTCGACCGTGCCCTCGAGCTCCCGATGGCAGGTGGGGCAGACCCCCGACCCGTTCGCGCCCTCGCCGGCAAGGGCCTCGCGGTGGCGCTCCTGGTGGGCGATCTCCGCGTTCGCTTCGGCCCGCTGGTCGCGCACCCCCCGCAGCTCGCCGCGCGACTCCTCCAGGCGACTCTCCGCCCCGGCCAGCTCCTCCAGCTCCCGCGCCATCTCCGCGCCGCGATTGGCCCGCTCCATCCTCGCGAGGATGAGCTTCGCGCCCTCCTCCGCCTGCCGGCGGGCGGCGCCTGCATCCCGTAACCGCCGGGCGAGCTCGTTCGAGCTCCTCCTGGGCGCTGCTCAGGACCGCCGCGGGAGCCTCTCCCTCCGCCTCGGGCGTGAGGGCGGTGAGCGCGTCGGTTGCCGAGGCGAGCTCCTCGAGGGCCAGGCGCTCTTTGCCCAGCAAGCCCTGGCGGCGCTCGTGGTTCTGCCGCAGCAGGTCAAGCTCCCGCTCGCGCCCCTCGAGGTCCTCGCTGCCGCGCAGGGCCGCCTCGATCTCGCCTTGCTCGGCCTTGGCGGCCAGCGCCGTCCGCAGCTGCCCGTCCCTGCTCTCGAGGCTCTCCTGCTTCAGCTTGAAGGCGCCCTCCGCCCGCTCCGCCTCGAGCTGCCGCTCGGCGTGCTCGGCGAGCTGGACCGCGAGCTTGTCGATCTCTTTGTTCGTCCTTTTCAGCTTCGCCTCGTGGGCGCCGATCTCGCCTTTCAGTCGCTTCACGGTGGGGGCGGCGTCGCGGACCTCTTTTTCGCGACGCTTGACTTCGGCTTTCAGCTCGCCGAGGTCGGGCGCCTCCCTGCGCAGTCCCTCCAGGACCAGCTCCTGCTCGCGCGCGTCGACGTCGGCGAGTTCGACCGCTTTGCGCAGATGCCGGATCCCAAGCAGGCGCTCCAGCTGGTCTTTTCGTTTTCTCGGGTCTTTGGACGAGAGCGCCTCCACCTCTTTCTGGGGCGCGTAGAAGGTGCCGCGAAACATCTCCTTGGTGAGGCCGAGGCGCACCGCCACCTCGCGCGAGGTCCCGCTCAGGGTCTGGGCCAGGGGCTCTTCCTCGGCCACGTCGACGAGGTAGGCGTCCTTGCCGTCGATTCGCGTAACGCGGAGGAGGCGGCCACCCACTTCGAATTCCAGCGTCACCGTGCATTCCTCCCGCGGGACACCCTGACGGGCGACGCTCTGGGACCCGGCGCCCCTGCCGCCGCCGTAGAGCGCCCACTCGATGGCGGCGAAGATCGTGCTCTTGCCCGCCCCGTTCGCTCCCGTGATCGAGAAGACCCCGGAGGCGTTCAGGTCGAGGTCGAGCTCGGCGAACGAGCGGAAATTCGTCGCCTCGAGCCGCAGCAGCCTCATGCACCGATGTCCTCGGCCGCCCGCGTCATGTAGGACTCGCCGCGGGTGATGAACACCTCGGACTCGACCCCGGAGGGGACCCTGCGGGCGAGGAAGTCGCGCAGCTCCGCGGGCGCCGCCGGCTGCGGCGAGCCGGAGCCGGACTCGACGAACTCGGGCTCGAGCTCGAAATGAAGGCAGCGGGCGAACGCCTCGCCGACCTTGCGGCGATCGACAGCGCCGAACCTCTCGAAGGTGACGTTGGCGATCGGCACCCGGACGATCGCCCCCTCCAGGCCCTTGCCTTTCGCCAGGCGGCATATCCCCTTGGTGAGGTCGCCGGACCCGCGACCGTCGATCGTCGCCAGGCGCTTGCGAGGGCGCCCCTCTAGCTCGTGCAGCTGGATGAATGCCTTGTCCAGGGGCGCGGCGGAGAGATCCACCTCGACGATCCCCTTGCGGCTCGACCGATCGCCCCAGCTCAGCCTTTCCAGCGAGCCGGCGTAAACGGCGTTGATCCGCGGCCGGTCGAACTGATGGAGGTGGCCGAGGGCGATGTAGTCGAAGCCGGCTACCGACTCGAGGATCTCTCCCGGCAGCTCCGCCGCCCCCGGCTCACCGGCGCCGACCCGGGCCAGGCCTTCGAGGCCGATGTGGGCGGCGAGGACGTTGAACCGGGCGTCCGGGTCCGGCTCCGCAGCCGCTATCCAGCCGGCCAGCTCTTGGTGGTCGTGGCTGTGGGGGATGGCGGCGATGCCGAGCTCGCCGAAGCGGAGCCGGCGCGGCTGCTCGTGAACCGCATCGGCTCCGAAACGCTCCAGTAGCGAGAACGGATGCGTGATCGCTCGCCCCCGCGGCGTCTCGTGGTTGCCGGCGATGACGACGAACTCGATGTCGGCCGCGCGCAGGCGCTCGATCTGGTCGAGCGCAGCCCCGAGCGCCGCCGAGGCCGGGTGGTAGCCGTGGAAGAAGTCGCCGGAATGAATCACGGCCTCCGGCTTGCGCTCGAGCACCTCGTCGATCGCCCGGGCGAACGCGGCGTAGCCGTCCTGCTCGCGGACGTTGCGGCCCTCGGCGTCGGTGTGGTGCAGCTCGCGCCGCCCCAGGTGCGTATCGGAGAGGTGGACGATCTTCACGCCAGAGGGGGTAGCAGTTTCAGCAGGCGCAGGCGCAGCCGCATCGCCGGGACCGACACCTCGAAACGCTTCGCGAGCCCCGGCAGGTTGAAGCCGGTGGCGTGGGCCTGCTCGTTGACCAGGGCCTCCGGCATCAGAGCTCACGGGCGAAGGCGTTGGCTTCCAACTCGCGCTTGCGAGGCGCGGGAAGCTTCGAGGTGGGCCCGGGTTCCTCGATCTCCTGGATATCGGTGAGCTGGTCGTAATAGACCTTGTGGAAGACGGGGACGTGGAGGAGGAAGTGGCCGATCTCGTGGGCGATCGTGAACCGGCGGCGCCCTGGGCTGCGGCGCGCCTCGCTTCGGTCGATCCAGATGATCATCTCCTCGGCGTCGAGCATCCCAGAGAGGCGGCCCTGGTCGGCGGGGGCGCCGGGAAGGGTGCGGATGTCATCCGCTTCGTCGATGAAGAGTCCCAGCAGGGCGCTGGCCACCCGCTCCACCGGGATCGGCGGCGCCGCGGCGGCGTCATAGCGTTCCTCGAACTCAGCGAGCAAGCCTTGCGCGGTTTTGGCCGGCTTAAGCGTCGCGGCCCCCATGAAACAGCCGCTCGACCAGCTCGACCTCCGGATCGGGCAGCTTCGCGGCAGAGAGAGGCGATGGCGGCTCCCGGGTGCCGCCGCTCCGACCCATCGCCGGCACGCTCTTCAGCGCCGAGCCCTTCGACGCGGGCCTCGCCGCGGCGAGTACCTCGGCGACGTCGATGTCGAAGATCGAAGCCAGCGACTCGAGCAGGCGGTGCGAGAGCTTCGGGCCGAGCAGCGTGCCGGTCTCGAGCCGGTGGTAATTGCGGGCCAGCGCCCGTCGCCCCTCGTCTCCCTGCACCTCGAAGTCCGCCGCCAGCCGCTCGACGACGGCTTCGGGCTCGATCCCGCGCGCGTTTCGCATCGCCTTCAAGGTCCCGGGCAGGATTCCGGCCACCCCCCGACTGCCCAGGACCTCGTCGACGACCGCGACAGCGCGCCTGTACCCCTCGCTGTCCGCGGTGCTTGGGGCCGCCGGCCCGCGGGCGAGGAGGAGGTCGGCGAGCATCCGGCCCAGCTCGTCGCGCTGGCCGCGAGGGACGAGGCGCAGGTAGGACTCGATCGGCTTCTCCGAGCCCTCCTTGAGATCGTTGAGGGCCTGCCAGAAGGCTCGCTCGAAGGCCTCTTCAGTGCTCATGAGTTCTCCCAGTCGTTGGGGCGGACCTGGCCAGTTTCGATCGCCTCGTCGAGGCCGTTGATCAACCGCAGCCGGGGGGTGCGGGCCGTCAGCCGTGGGGCGCCCTTCTGCAGCGGCCAGGAGCGCTCGACGCAGGCGGCGGCGATCTCTGCCGCCAGGGCGTGGATCTGGGGCTGCGGCTCGAGTCGCGAGAGGCTCAGCAGCATCCGCGCCGAAGCATCCTCGATCGCCAGCTCGATCTCCTGCTCGCTCAACCCGGATGCCTCGCCGCGGCTGCGGCAGACCCGCTCGATCACCGCCACGCCACGCAGGCAGAGGTTCCAGAGGACGAACTCGAAGCGCTCGTCGTTGGCGACGACGGTCTTTGCGCGGACGGCCTCCAGCTGGACGTCGTCGAGCATTTCGATTGCCCGCTCTTCGATCGGATCGAACTCTGCCATATCGCCTACACCGTCCCGAAATCGCGATTTCTTACATCCGGCGGCACGTTTTTTCGCATCTTCTTGAAGATGCGGTGCATCGCCGTGTCAACGGCGCCCCGTTTCATCCCGTGGCGCTCGCCGATCTCGCTCGGCGAGAGGTCGAGGACCAGGCGGTCGTGGGCGAGCTCGCGCTCGCGCTCGCTCAGGCCGTCGAGGTACGGCTGCAGCGCGTCGGTCATCTCTTCCGACCCGGGGGCACTCTGCGGCGCGTCCACTTCGGACAGACGGACCGGGTCGACGGGGGTCGACTCGTTGCGGGCCGACCGGCGCCGGTAGTCCTTGATCGCGTAGCTGAGATTGGCGGAGGCAACCGTGCGGAAGGAGGTGTCGAAGGCGAGCTTTCGCTTCAGCAGGCGCGCCAGCCGGCGCAGGAGGTCGCCGGCGATCTCTTCGGCATCGGCTTTCGGGTCGTCGGCCCCACCGATCCTGCCGTAGGCGATCGAGTATGCCCACGACCAGTAGGGCTCGATCAGGCGGCAGATCGCCTCGTGCTCGCCGGCGCCATCGCCGGCAGCGCGCGCCGCCCGCGCCCGGCGCAGGAAATGCTCGTCACGAGTGTCGGTGGGGCTTGGTTCGCTCATCGATGTGAGTGCGCCGATCCTCAATTAGTAGACCGCATGCCGTTCCCGACTTCTTACAGGTGTGAGAAGTCCGGGCCGGCATTCGGTCTATGGGGTAAATGCCGAGACTTTGGTTTAGCGGAATACGCAAGTCGCGGAATCGCCGACATACCTTGAGGCCGCCTCTATGGACGTGGGGGCGGGAGGGCAATTCCCTCCCCTAGATGCCGCGGCGCGACGACCCACAGATCGGACTCGCGAAGGCGATCCGGAAGCTGCGCACAGACGGCGGGCTCAGCCAGGAGGCGCTCGGGGAACGGGCGGAGATCCACCCGACCTGGATCTCTCACATCGAGTCCGGCCGGATCAACCCGACCTGGGGCAACGTGCGGCGAATCGCCCAGGGGCTGAAAGTGCCGCTGCCGCGGCTCGCGCAGCTGGCCGAGGACTACGAGGAAGAGCACCGCTAAAACAGGTCGGCTCTGCTGCCGATGGTTGGAGCGTGAGCACGGCCAACGAGCACGTGTTCTCGCATGGGATGCGGGACACGCGAGAGACCCTGGACCTCTGGAGCCGGCATCGCTGGCGGGTGCTGCGCGGCTGGATCGCGCTCAGCCTCGCCGTGGCGCTGACGCTGCTGAGCGCGACCTGGGTCGGTCGCCGGCCTGCTCACCCCGGACCTGACCCCGATCCATCTCGCCGGCCTCACCTATCCCGCCGCAGCCGGACGACATGCTGCCGATCCTCTACCGCAACTCGCTCGTCCTCGCCCTGCACGCGACCGCCTGTATCGCCGGCTTCATCGCCGGCGCCTCGATGCCGATCGCCGCCGCCCAGCGGACCGGGCTCAGCCGCTGGGTCCACGTCAAGGCCGGCGAGTTCGCGATCCTCTTCGTCGCCGCCGTCACCCTCTTCTCGCTCTGCACCCAGGCGCTCTACCTCGGCTTCCAGGGCTCGACCCTCGCCTACCAGCTGCAGATCACCCGCTTCGAGCTGATCCTCAGCGTCCTCCCGCACGCGCTGCCGGAGCTGACCGCGCTCTTCCTGCCGCTCGCCGCCTGGCTGATCGCCAGCCGCCGCGGCGAGTGGAACCAGCTGCTGGCGGCGACCCTGATCACGGTGATGCTGGCGATTCCCGGTCCTCGTCCTCGCCGCCGCCGATCGAGGTCTACGTCTGGCCGCACATCCTCGAACAGCTCTCGCCGGGCCTCCGCGCCCTTCCCTTCTAGAGCCGGCGCCGAAAGCGCCGTCGCGCGCCTGCCTCGTAAGATCGCCGCCCTGATGGCGGGGTACGACCCGAAAGACGATCGAGCGCAAGTGGCAGGCGGTCTGGGCCGAGGAGAAGACCTGGGAGGTCGCCAACCCCGGCCAGCCCGGCTTCGACGAGTCGAAGCCGAAGGCCTACGTGCTGGAGATGCTGCCCTACCCCTCGGGCGAGCCCCACGTCGGCCACCTCAAGTGCTACGCGGTCGGCGACGCGATCGCCCACTTCCGCCGCCGCCACGGCTTCGAGGTGATCCACCCGATGGGCTACGACTCCTTCGGCCTGCCGGCCGAGAACAACGCGATCAAAACCGGCGAGCCGCCGCGGGTCGCGACCGAGCGCTCGATCGAGTCCTTCCGGCGCCAGTTCCGCGAGTGGGGGATCTCGATCGACTGGTCGCGCGAGCTCGCCACCCACACGCCCGAGTACTACCGCTGGACCCAGTGGATCTTCCTGCAGCTGTTCGAGCAGGGCCTCGCCTACCGGACCGAGGCGCCGGTCCAGTGGTGCCCGAAGGACGCCACCGTGCTCGCCAACGAGCAGGTCGTCGACGGCCGCTGCGAGCGCTGCGGCACCGAGGTCGTCCAGCGCAACCTCGAGCAGTGGTTCTTCCAGATCACCGACTACGCCGACCGCCTGCTCGCCGACTTCGACCTGCTCGAGTCCTGGCCCGAGCACGTGATCACGATGCAGCGCAACTGGATCGGCCGCTCCGAGGGCGCCGAGGTGGTCTTCCGCTGCGAGGAAGCCGAGCTCGACTTCCCGGTCTTCACCACCCGCCCCGACACCCTCTTCGGCGCCACCTTCTTCGTCCTCGCGCCCGAGCACCCCGAGCTGGAGCGGCTGGTCGCCGGCACGCCGGCCGAGGAGGAGGTGCGCGAGTACGTCAACCGGATCGGCCGCGAGTCGGCCGAGGAGCGCGGCGCCGAGGACCGCGAGAAGACCGGCGTGCCGCTCGGCCGCAGCGTCGTCAACCCGGTCAACGGCGAGGAGATCCCGATGTTCGTCGCCGACTACGTGCTGATGGAGTACGGCACCGGGGCGATCATGGCGGTGCCCGGCCACGACTCCCGCGACTACGAATTCGCCCAGAAGTTCGACCTGCCGGTCCGGCGCGTGATCGAGGGCGACCGACCCCGAGGCGGCGCGCGACGAGCGAGGGCCTGCCCTACCCCGGCGACGGGCCGATGACCGGCTCCGGCCGCTTCGACGGCAAGCACAACCGCGAGGCCTACGACGGAGATCGTCGCCTGGCTCGGAGTCGGAGGGCCGCGGCAAGCCCGCGGTCAACTACCGCCTGCGCGACTGGCTGGTCTCGCGCCAGCGCTACTGGGGGGCGCCGATCCCGGTCGTCTACTGCGAGCGAGTGCGGGATCGTCCCGGTGCCCGACGACCAGCTGCCGGTCGAGCTGCCGGAGATCGAGGACTACGCGCCGCAGGGCAAGAGCCCGCTGGCCGCGGCCGAGGACTGGGTCGCGACCGAGTGCCCGCGCTGCGGCGGCGCCGGCCCGGCGCGAGACCGACACGATGGACACCTTCGTCGACTCCTCCTGGTACTTCATCCGCTACCTCGACCCGCGCAACGACGAGGCCGCCTGGGACCGCGCCGCGGCCGACCACTGGCTGCCGGTCGACCAGTACATCGGCGGCGTCGAGCACGCGATCCTGCACCTGATGTACGCGCGCTTCTTCACCAAGGCGCTGGCCGACCTCGGCCACCTCGGCGTCCAGGAGCCGTTCGCCAACCTCTTCGCCCAGGGGATGATCACCCGCGACGGGGCGAAGATGTCGAAGTCGAAGGGCAACACGGTCAGCCCCGGCGAGTACGTCGAGCGCTACGGCGCCGACACCGCCCGCACCTACGTCTGCTTCATGGGCCCGCCCGAGCGCGGCGGCGACTGGACCGACGAGGGGGTCGAGGGCGTCAACCGCTTCCTCTCCCGGCTCTGGCGGCTCTGCGAGGAGGTCGAGGAGCGGACCGACGCCGGGCGAGCCGAGCCGCGGACGCCGGAGGGCGAGGCGCGCGAGCTGCTCGCCAAGGCGCACTGGGCGATCGACAAGGCGACCCGCGACTTCGAGCGCGGCTTCCAGTTCAACACCGCGATCGCGGCGGTGATGGAGCTGGTCAACGACGCCTACCGGCTCAAGGACGGCCTCTACGGCGACCCGGCGGGCGACGCCGCGGTGCGCTTCGCGACCGCGACCGCGGCCTCGCTGATCTTCCCCTTCGCCCCGCACCTCGGCGCGAGGTCTGCGAGCGGCTGACCGGCGAGCGGGTCTGGGAGCAGCCCTGGCCGGAGGCCGACCCGGCGCTGCTGGTCAGCGACACCGTCACCCTGGTCGTCCAGGTCAACGGCAAGCTGCGCGACCGGATCGAGGCGCCGGCCGAGGCCCCGAAGGAGGAGCTGCTGGCGCTGGCCCGCGGCGAGCGAGAAGGTCGCCAAGCACCTCGACGGCAAAGAGATCGTCAAGGAGATCGTCGTGCCCGGCAAGCTGGTCAACCTGGTGGTCCGGTAGCGCCCTGGCCGTCGGCGGCCGTCCGTTCTGGTAGAAAGCGCGCCGATGCTCGTCAGGCGCCTCGAGGACGCACGCGGTCGAGGAGTGGCACCGGCTCCGCGCCCACGTCCTGATGGACGCGGGCGAACTCGGCTCGCGCAACCTCTCCGTCACCTGGCTCGCGTCCCGGCCGGCGCGGAGCAGACGCTGCGCTCCCACGAGGAGGCCGAGCAGGCCTACGTCGTCGTCCGCGGCAGCGGCACGATGTCGGTCGCCGGCGACACCCAGCAGGTCGGCGAGGGCGACCTGATCCTGGTCCCGCCCGCGACCGAGCACTCGATCGCCAACGACGGCGAGGCCGAGCTCGCCTGCGTCTCGATCCAGTCGCCGCCGGTCGCCGCCGCCGAGCTCTACAGCGACCAGCTCGCCGAGGTCGCGGGCTACGACGACGAGGACGACTACTAGCCCGTAGTCGCTGTTCCGCGCGTCTCCGTTTCAAGAATTTGATCTGAGCGCGCCACGCGTGCGCCGATCGCCGGCCAGGATCGCCGGCGATGCCGGAGCTGAGCCGAACCCAGGTCGTCGTCTACGGCGCGATCGCGGTCGCGCTGCTGCTGGTCGGGGCGCGGGCGATCCGCGGCGAGGGCGGGAGCGAGGTCTCGTTTGCCGCGGCGGGCGGCGGCGCCTCGGCGGACGCCGGGGCGGCTTCTCGATCGGCGGCCAGGCGGGCGACCTGGTCGTCGACGTGACCGGGGCGGTGCAGCGAGCCGGGCGTCTACCGGCTGCCGGCCGGCAGTCGCGTCAACGACGCGGTCGCGCGGGCCGGCGGCGCACGCGCCGGAGGCGCGAGCTGGAAGCGATCAACCTCGCCGCCCGGCTCGCCGACGGCCAGCAGGTCGTCGTCCCCGAGCGCGTGCCGGGCGGCGCGGTCGCGGCCGGCGGCGGCGGCGACGAAGAGGGCCCGATCAGCCTCGGCACCGCGACCGTCGAGCAGCTCGACACGATCGACGGCATCGGCCCGGTGACCGCCGAGGACATCGTCGAGTTCCGCGACGAGCACGGCGGCCTCTCCTCGGTCGACCAGCTCGACCAGGTCTCGGGAATCGGCCCGGCGACGATGGAGTCGCTGCGCGATCGGCTGCAGCCCTAGAGCGCGCCGCGCCGTGCGCTCGCCGCAGCCCTCGCTGCCGGTCCTGGTCGGGATCGCTGGCCGTGGTCGCGATCGCCCTCGCCCACAGCGGCGAGATCCGCGAGCGGGCCTCGGAGGGCCTCGGGCGCGGGATGCCGGCGCGCGAGGCGGCGCTGGCGCGCGGCTTCGTGCTCGGCGAAGACGAGGGGATCGACGCCGCGACCGAGGAAGACTTCCGCCGCGCCGGCCTCAGCCACCTGCTCGCCGTCTCCGGGCAGAACGTGACCCTGCTGGCCCTGCTGGCGATGCCGCTGCTCGGGGCGCTTCGGGATCCCGCTGCGCGAGCGGCTGCTCTGGGTCCTCGGCCCTGATCGCCGTCTACGTGCCGCTGGCCGGCGCCGGCCCCTCGATCCAGCGGGCGGCGGTGATGGGCGCGGTCGGCGTCCTGGCGACGCTGGGCGGGCGGCGCGCCTCGCGCCTCTACGCGCTGGCGCTGGCGGCGCTGGTGACGCTGGCGATCGACCCCGGCGATCGCGCGCCGACGTCGGCTGGCAGCTCAGCTTCGCCGCGGTGCTCGGCATCCTCCTGCTCGCCTCGCCGCTGCGGCGGGCGATCGAAGGCGAGGCTCGGGAGCGGGCGCGCTGGCGCCGGGCGCTGGCCGAGGGCGTGGCGGTGACGGTCGCGGCGACGCTGGCGACCGCGCCGCTGATCGCCTTCCACTTCGAACGGATCTCGACCACGACGCTGGTCGCCAACGTGCTGGCGCTGCCGGCGGTGGCGCCGGCGATGTGGCTGGGGATGTGCGGCGCCGGCGCTGGCGCAGGTGCCCGGCGTGCCGCTCGAGCCGCTGAACGGGCTCAACGCCCTGCTGCTCGCCTACATCGCCCAGGTCGCCGCCTGGTGCGCGGCGCCCGAGCTGGGCCGAGCTGGAGGTCCACCTCGAGCGGCGTCGGGCTGCTCGCCGCCTACGCCGGTCCTGGCGCGTCGGCGTCCTCTGCTCGCTGGCGCGTGGCCGCGGCCACGTGCGCTCGCGTCCTCGGCGCGGTCTGGCCTGGCGTGTCGTGGCTGCCGCTGCCGGGCTGGGGCGGGGCGCGAGGCCGGGCCGCCGCCGGGCCTGCGGGTGGACGGTCCTCGACGTCGGCCAGGGCGACGCGATCCTCTTCCAGCCGGCCGGCGCGCCGGCGGTGCTGGTCGACGGCGGGCCGCCGGGCGACGGGCTGGCAGGGAAGCTCGAGGAGGCCGGCGTCGACAGCCTCGGGGCCGTGATCGCCACCCACGACCAGTCCGACCACGTCGGCGGGATCGAAGAGCTGCTCGGCGAGCTTGCCGGTCGAGCGGCTGCTCTACGCCCGGCTGGGCCGGGACGCTGATCGCGCGGGCCGCCGCGGCCGGCGCCAGGCCCGAGCGGGTCGCGGCCGGTGCGCGAGCTGCGCTCGGGCCGGCTGCGCCTGCGGGTGCTCTGGCCGCCGCCGGAGCTGCTGGCGCGGCCGCGCCGGCCGCCGACCCGAACCAGCTGGCGCTGGTGATCGAGGCCCGCTGGCGCGACTTCACGATGCTGCTGACCGCCGACGCCGAGGCCGAGTCGGTGCCGATCGAACCCGGCCCGGTCGACGTCCTCAAGGTCGCCCACCACGGCAGCGAGGACGCCGGGCTGGGCGCCTTGCTCGACCGCACCCGGCCGCAGCTGGCGGTGATCTCGGTCGGCGCCGGCAACCCCTACGGGCACCCGACGCCGCAGACCCTGGCGACGCTGGCGCGCCACGGGGTCCCGACGCTGCGAACCGACGAGGACGGCGCCGTCGCGATCGACGTCGAGCGCGCACGGGTTCAGCCTGGACGATTGATCGAATCGAAAGTAGAGGAACCCAATCCAATCGCTACGGCCGCCGTCCCCGCTGTCGATGCACGAATCAGGTGCACTCCGACTTTCGCGACAAGCTGAGCCGAATGCGGTTCGGCGACCGAGCTTGGCCGGCGACGGCCTGCCCGAACGGATGCGCAGCACGGTCGTCGCCTTTCTTGGTCTGACCGCGGCCGCAGGGCTCGCCCTGGTGGCGATCTTCGCCCAGCTCGGCTTCCCAGTGCTCTCGCCGGCGCCCTTGCCCAGCTCCCCGAGCGGAGCCCAGCTCGGTTGCCAAGGCGGTGCAGCTGAAGCACGGCTCCGCGGTTGCGATTGCGCAGGCGCAGGGTGCGACCGCTTCGCCTGGTGCCTCTGCCGGCCGGACCGCCTCCGAGGCTGCGGGTCGCGGCGGGCGTGGCTCCAGCGGCGTCGACGGCTCGGCGGCCCCCGTCTCGGGCTCCCCGGCCGCAAACGCCCCCGGCGCCTCCGAGCCGACTCCCGCACCGGAAGCGAGTCCGGCTCCGGCACCCGCTCCCGTACCGACCGGCGAACCGGCGCCGGTCGAAGTCCCCGTCTCCTCCCCCGGCACCGGCGAGCAGCCTTCCAAGGCGAAGCCGGTCACCTCGAAGCCGAGCAACCCGGAACCGAAGCCCGCCGGCTCCAAGCCGCCGAAGTCGGAAGCCGAAGCCGGGCAAGGGCAAGCCCGCGAAGCCGACGAAGCCGAAGCCGTCGAAGGCGGAACCGAAGCCCGCCAAGCCAGAAGCGGCTCCGGCGCCCGAAGCCGAAGTACGTCCCCACCCCGCCGCCGGCTCCGGTCGACAAGGGCAACGGCAACGAAAAGGGCAGGGACAAGAAGGACAAGTAGCGGTCCGGCCGGGGGCGGGTTCTAGACTCGGCCCGATGGCCGACGAGATGCGACCGCTGTACCTGATCGCGGGCAGCGACGGGGCGAAGATCGACGCCACCCGCGCGCGGCTGCGGGCGCGGGCCGAACGCGAGGGCGGGGCGGCGTCGCTTGAGGTCTTCGAGCCGAGCGAGGGCAAAGGCATGCCCGACCACGAGGCGCTGCTGATGGCGATCCCGGCGATGTCGCTGATGGATTCCCGCCGCTACCTGCTCGCCGACGGGGTCGAGCGCTGGCGCGATCGCCAGCTGGAGCCGGTCCTGGCGGCGCTGGGCGAGCTGCCGCCCGACCTGACCCTGGTCCTGATCTGCCGCGACAAGCCGCCGGCGAAGCTGGTCAAAGCGGTGAAAGCGGCGGCGGGCGAGGTGCACGAGTTCGAGGCGCCGAAGGCGAAGGAGATGCCCCGGATGCTGGTCGGCGAAGCCCAGGGGCTCGGCTTCCGGCTCGATCCGGCGGCGGCGCGGATGCTGGTCGAGCGGATGGGCGCCGGCCCGGTGCGTCTCCGCAACGAGCTCGAGCGCCTGGCCCTGTGGGCGGGCGAGGGTGGCCAGGTCGGGGTTGAGGACCTCGAAGCGATGATCACCGACACCTCCGAAGCGGCGGTCTGGTCGCTCTCCGACGCCCTGATCGAAGGCAACGCCGCGACGGCGCTGCGGATCGGCGAGCGCCTGATCGGCCAGGGCGAGAACGTCACCGGGCTGATCTACGGCCTCGCCTCGCGCCTGCGCGGCGCCTGCGCCGCCGCCGCGCAGCTGGAAGAGGGGATCCCGGCCCAGCAGGTCGCCTCGTCGCTGAAAATGCACCCCTACGCCGCCAAGCAGCTGGTCGGGCGCCTGGGCGACACCGACCTGGCCAGCCTGCGGCTGGCGACCGAGACCCTCGCCGACCTCGAGCTCTGGTGCCGCGGCGGCGCCGACTACGGCGACGAGCTGGCGCTGACGCATCGCGCTGAGGAGAGCTGCGGCGGGAGCGGCCTGACTAGCTAGGCGGCGGACGCGGTGCGGGCGGCGATGCGGGCCGCCTTGGCCTTCTTGCGGGCGCCGGTGTTCTTGTGGAGGGCGCCCTTCTGCACGGCCTTGTCGATCTTCGAGACGAGGTCGCGCTGCTCGCTGGCGATCGTCTCGGCGTCGCCGGACTCGACCGCGCTTTCGAGGCGGCGGAAGTGCGTCTTGACCGTGCTGGTGAGCAGCCGGTTCTCGGTCCGCTCGCGCTCGCTGCGTAGGATCCGCTTCTTCTGTGAGGCTATGTTGGCCATGTCAAGTACCCGAGCAGGCGCCGTGCCGGCTCCGGGCGGCCGCCGACTATAGCGACTGAGAACAAAGCTTGGAGACGCCCAGGGCACCTGACAACCCCGAATCCGGACGAGCGGCCGATCAACGAGGACGCCGCCGTCTGGGAGGCGGAGGCGTTCGAACCGGGCGAGGAACTGACCCGCGAGCCGCCGCCGAAGCAGGCGGGCAGGATCGCCCGCTCGACCGCGTTCTTCTCGATCGCCACCGCCGCCTCGCGCGTCGCCGGCCTGGCCCGCGAAGTCGTCGCCGCCGGCTACTACGGGATCAGCGGGCCGATGTCGGCCTTCACGATCGCCTTCCAGGTCCCGAACCTGATCCGCGCCCTGTTCGCCGACGCGGCCCTGCAGCCGGCCTTCGTCCCGGTCTTCACCGAACTGCTCGGCAAGAAGGCCTACAAGGAGGCCTTCCGCCTGGCCTCGACGATGCTGCTGCTGGTGACGATGGTGCTGGGCGTCGATCACCGCCCTCTTCGTCCTCCTGGCGCCGGTGATCATGCCGCTCTTCGCGCCCGGCTTCGAGGGCGAGATCCTCGACCTCACCGTCGCCCTCTCCCAGGTGCTGTTCCCGATCCTCGTCCTGCTCGGGATCAGCGGCATCGTCGTCGGCGTCCTCAACAGCTACGACCGCTTCGGCGCCTTCGCGATCTCGCCGCTGTTCTGGAACCTGACGATCATCCTCGTCCTGGTCGTGCTGGAGCCGATGTTCCACGGCCAGGACCGGATCTACGCCTACGCGATCGGGATCCTGGTCGGGACCCTGGTCCAGCTTCTGATCCCGGCCTGGGACCTGCGCAACACGCCCTATCCGCTTCAGCTTCAGCTTCGACTGGCGCAACCCGAAGGTGCGGCGGGTCCTGGTGCTGATGCTGCCGGTGACGATCAGCCTCGGCCTGATCAACTTCAACCTGCTGATCAACAGCTTCTTCGGCAGCCTCGTCTCCGAGCAGGCGCCGGCGGCGATCGACAAAGCGTTCCGCATCTACCAGCTGCCGCAGGGGATCTTCTCGGTCGCGATCGCCACGGTCCTCTTCCCGACCCTGGCCCGCTTCGCCAACGCGGGGAAGATCGACGACCTGCGGGCGACGATGGCCAACGGGATGCGGCAGATCCTCTTCGTCCTGGTCCCGGCGGCGGCGGCGATCCTCGCCCTCTCGGACCCGATGATCCGGCTGATCTACCAGCGCGGCGCCTTCGACGCGCACGAAACCGCCGTCGTCGCCACGGCGCTCTTCTGGTTCGCCTTCTCGCTGCCGACCAACGGCCTCTACCTGCTGCAGACCCGGACCTTCTTCAGCCTGCAGCGGCCCTGGCAGGCGACCGGCACTGGCGACGATCGACCTCGTCGTCTCGGCGGTCGCGGCGCTGGCGCTCTACGGGCCCTTCGGGGTCGGCGGGATCGTCGCCGGGACCGGGATCGGCACCGAGCGCCGCGGTCGTCGCCCAGGCGGTGATCCTGCGCCGCGAGTTCGACGGCCTCGAGCTGGGCCGCCTGTTCTCGACCGCGCTTCCGGATCACCATCGCCGCCGCTGCGTCTGGCGGCAGTCGGCTGGATGGTCTGGGACGTCCTCGACCAGGCCCTCGGGCGGGGCCTGCTGGGGCAGATCGTCTCCCTCGGCGTCGGCCTCGGCGCCGGCGGCATCGTCTACGTGGCGGTCGCCAAACTGCTGCAGGTCGCCGAGCTGGAGCAGATGACGCCGCCTGCTGCTGCGGCGGGGCCGCTAGCGACCGATGCTGGGCCCGGGGCGGTACCTGCTGGGCGTCGCCGAGATCCTCGCCGCTGGGCGGCTTCGCCTGGCTCGGCGGGGTTTCGGGTGCGCGCGCTGGCTGCTGCCGCGGTTCGAGGGGGCGCCGGCGCATCTGGCGAGCGCGGTGATCGCGCTGGCGCTGCTGATCTGGGCGCGCGGAGCTGCTTGGGACGCTTTGGCTGGTTGGACCCGGTGCCGTACCTCTCTCGGTCGCGGTGGTGGGGCTCGCCCTCGTGGAAGTTCGCGCCGCGGCCGCCGAGGGGGAGGGGGGTCTCCGCACCCTACTCAGCAGGTAAGGGTGCGGATGACCCCCCTCCCGACGCTGATCGCGCTTGCTGATTGCCGCGATCGCGGTCATCCACTTCGCGGCGGGGGTGAAGACGCGGCTGAGCACTGGGATGACCGGGTTCGACAGCACCTGGTACCACGGGCCGTTCGCGGCGGGGTTCATGCAGAGCGGGGATACCTGGGATCTGCACTTCATCGCGCCGCAGTTCCTGGCCTGGTTCTACCCGGCGAACGGAGAAATCTTCCACGCGGCGGGGATGCTGGCCTTCGGTCGGGACGTTCTGTCGCCGCTGCTGAACCTCGGCTGGTTCGTGGGATGCCTGGTGGCTTGCTGGTGCATCGGGCGGCCGTACCGGGTTGCGCCGTGGTCGCTGGCGCTGGGGGCGATCGCGTTGAGCGTGCCGACGCTGGCCGATCAGGCGGGCGAGGCGAGGAACGACATCGTCGGGATCTTCTTCCTGCTGGCCGCGGTGGCGATTGCGCTGAACGCGTGGGTCGGAAGGCCAGAGAGACGGAGGCTGGGTAAGGAGGGTGGTGCTGTCGGCCTGGGTCCGTACCTCGTCGTCGGTCTTGCCGCGGGCCTGGCAGCAGGGACCAAGCTCAACTTCCTGCTGCCGGCTGCGGTGCTGGTGCTCGGCCTCGCTCTGCATCGCGCCGCGCGGCTTAAGAGGCCGCGCCTTTGGAATGGCGGCGTTGGGGGCTGTCGCCGGGGGCGGCTACTGGTACCTGCGCAACCTCGCCCACAGCGGCAACCCGCTGCCCTGGATCCACCACCTCGGCCCGATCGACCTGCCCGCGCCGGAGCAGGCGCTCGGCGGCCGCGAAGCCCACTCGGTCCTCGGCTACCTGACCGACGGCACCGTCTGGTCCGACTGGCTCCTCCCTGGCCTCCACGGAGGCCTCTGGTTCCTCTGGCCCCTGCTGCTCCTCGCGTCTCTCGCCGGCCTGCTCCTGGCGACCGTCCAATCGCGTGGTTCCTTTGTCGGCTTCAGGGGCGACAAAGGAACCACGCGATCGTGTGCTGGTCCTGGCGGGGCTCGTCGGCCTCGCGGCGGCGCTGGCGTGGCTCGTCGCCCCGACCTCGGCCTCGGGCCCCGAGGGGATGCCGCGCGGCTTCGAGTCCGGCCTCCGCTACCTCGCCCCAGCTCTCATCCTTGGCCTCGCGCTGCTCCCCACCGGTCGCCTCGCACGCCTCAGGGTGCGGTTGAGCTTTGGCGCGGATAGCGCGCCAAAGCTCAACCGCGCCCCGGGGAATGGCTTGAGGTGGGCGCCTTTGGCCGGCGCTGCGCGCCCTGCTTCTGAGTCATCGTCGTCGGCTACCCGGTCCAGCGCCACTACCTGGAGTCCCGCTACAAGGACCCGACCTTCACCGCCCCGGGCCTGAACGCCGCCTTCGCCTGGTCCCGCGACATCTCCGACGCCCGCATAGCCACCACCAGCACCCGCCAGTACCCCCTCTTCGGCACCGACCTCTCCAACCACGTCCAATACCTAGGCACCGAACAACCCCACGGCGGCTTCGAGCCCCCAGACGACCTGCCGCACCTACCTCCAACTCCTCAAGAAGGCGACTACGACTACGCAGTAGCCACCCGCGACCGCATCGAACCCGGCAAGCCTCCGTACCCACCCTCAGCTAGGTGGACCGAAAAGCCGCCGGAGCCAAGCCCATCCTGCAAAAGCCCCCGACGGTCGTCTTCGAGCTACCCGAAGACCTCCGTCTCTCGGCGTGTAGGTGACCGACCTCTCTCCCGCGGGTGGCTCGGGGCGAGGGGGCCCCTGCCGAGGCATCCTCAGCGCAGGTGCGTCCCCTCGCCCCGTGACAGGACCCGCCGGCCAGCAGCCTTCGTCCCCCATACTCCTCACCCGCCCATGGACCACATCCGGAACTTCTCAATCATCGCCCACATCGACCACGGCAAGTCGACGCTGGCCGACCGCATCCTCGAGCTGACCGGCGCCGTCGATCCGAAGAAAATGCAGGCCCAGATGCTCGACTCGATGGACCTCGAGCGCGAGCGCGGGATCACGATCAAGGCCCAGGCGGTGCGGGTCGAGTACGACGCCGCCGACGGCCAGACCTACCACCTGCACCTGATCGACACCCCCGGCCACGTCGACTTCTCCTACGAGGTCTCGCGCAGCCTCGCCGCCTGCGAGGGCGCCCTGCTGGTCGTCGACGCCGCCCAGGGGGTCGAGGCGCAGACCGTCGCCAACACCTACCTGGCGATCGAGGCCGGGCTGGAGCTGATTCCGGTGATCAACAAGGTCGACCTGCCGGGGGCCGAACCGGAGCGGGTCGCCCAGGAAATCGCCGACCTGACCGGCGGCGACCCCGGCGAAGCGCTGCAGATCTCGGCCAAGACCGGGATCGGGGTCGCCGAGGTGCTGGAGGCGATCGTCGAGCGGATCCC
Source organism: uncultured Actinomycetes bacterium (assembly GCA_963850735.1). Taxonomy (GTDB): domain Bacteria; phylum Actinomycetota; class Thermoleophilia; order Solirubrobacterales; family 70-9; genus VAYN01. The sequence goes on along the minus strand of CAWKMK010000001.1, from coordinate 56,580 downwards.
GGCGCCCAAGGGCGAGCCCGAGGCGCCGCCGCGGGCCCTGATCTTCGACTCCGAGTTCGACCAGTACCGCGGCGTGATCGCCTACGTGCGGGTGGTCGACGGGTCCTTCCGCAAGCACGGCTCGATCCTGGCGATGCAGAACGGGACCGAGGCCGAGATCGACGACATCGGCTTCTTCCGGCCGGCGATGACCGCGGTGCAGGGGATGGAGGCCGGCGACGTCGGCTACCTGATCACCGGCATCAAGGACGTCGCCAAGCTGCGGGTGGGGGACACGCTGACCGCCAAGGCGCACCCCGCCGCCGAGCCGCTCGAGGGCTATCGCGAGGTGCGGCCGATGGTCTTCTGCGGGCTCTTCCCGATCGACACCGACCGCTACGAAGACCTCCGCGACGCGCTCGAGAAGCTGGCGCTGAACGACGCCGCGCTGTCCTGGGAACCGGAGACCTCGGAGGCGCTCGGGTTCGGCTTCCGCTGCGGCTTCCTCGGCCTGCTCCACATGGAGATCGTGCGCGAGCGGCTGGAGCGCGAGTACGGCCTCGACCTGCTCTCGACGACCCCGAACGTGCGCTACGTGGTCCACCGGACCAACGGCGAGACGGCGGAGGTCCGCAGTCCCACCGACCTGCCCGACCCCGGTTCGATCGAGTCGGTGGAAGAGCCCTACATCCGCGCCACGATCATCTGCCCCTAGGAGCAGGTGGGGGCGGTGATGGAGCTCTGCCAGGGCCGCCGCGGCACCCACGTCGACATGCACTTCCTCAGCCCCGAGCGGGTGCAGATCCGCTACGACATGCCGCTGGCCGAGATCGTCCTCGACTTCTTCGACCTCCTGAAGTCGTCCACCCGCGGTTACGCCTCGCTCGACTACGAGCCGATCGGCAACCGTCCCTCCGACCTGGTCAAAGTCGACATCCTGCTCGCCGGCGACAAGGTCGACGCGCTCTCGATCATCGTCCACCGCGACTTCTCCTATGAGCAGGGCAAGCGCCTCGTCGAGCGGCTGAAGAAGACGATCCCGCGCCAGCAGTTCGACGTCCCGGTCCAGGCCGCGATCGGCTCCAACATCCTCGCTCGCGAGACGGTGAAGGCGGTGCGCAAGGACGTCACCGCGAAGCTCTACGGCGGCGACGTCACCCGTAAGCAGAAGCTGCTGAAGAAGCAGAAAGCGGGCAAGAAGCGGATGAAGTCCGTGGGCCGGGTGGAAGTGCCGCAGGAGGCGTTCCTGGCGGTGCTCCAGATCGACGAGTAGCCGCGCGCCCTCCTGGCCAGGCGGCCAGTATTGTCCCCGCCCATGGCACTCAAGACCGATGCGGTAGGCAAGGAATGGCCCGCCACCACCTACCAGGTGGGACGGGAGAAGATCAAGGAGTACGCGAACGCGCTGGGGATCGACAACCCGGTCCACCACGACGTCGATGCGGCGCGCGCGGCGGGTTTCCGCGACGTGCCGGCGCCGCCGATGTTCGCGGTCGTCTACAGCAGCCCGGCGCTGGCGCCGGCGATCCTCGACCCCGAAGTCGAGATGAACTTCGCGGCGATGGTCCACGGCGGGCAGGAGTTCGCCTGGGACGAGCCGGCCTGTTCCGGCGACGAGATCACGACCGCCACCAAGTGCCTCTCGATCGAAGAGAGGGACGGCAAGGGCTTCTACGTCTTCGAGACCAACAGCGTCAACCAAGACGGCGCCCAGGTCGCCCGCGGCACCTGGACGCTGATCGTCAGGGGGGTTTGAAATGGCTTTGAACGCAGGCGACCAGATCCCGGAGCAGAAGGTCACCCCGGACAAGTACCTGCCGCACCGCTACGCAGGCGCTTCCGGCGATTTCAACCCGATCCACATCGACGACGAGCTGGCCAAAGCGGTCGGCCTGCCGCGCAACATCCTCCACGGCCTCTACTCGATGGGCCTGGTGGCGAAAGCCAACGCGGCGGTCGCCGACGGCGACCCACGGGCGCTGAAGCGCCTCTCGGTGCAGATGCGCGGCATGGGCGTCCCCGAGCAGGAGATCGTCGTCACCGGCACGGTCAAGTCGGCCGACGGCAACCGGGTCATCGTCGACACCGTCGCCCAGCAGGGCGAGACGACGCTGATCAAGAACGCCGAGGCCGAGCTTCAGCTGTAGCCGGCTCGCGTCGCGGCGGAGGGGCCGTTCGGCCCCCCGCCTAAACTCCGGGCAATGCTGAGCGAGCGCCAGGAGCTGATCCTTCGCCTGGTCGTCGAGGCCCACCAGGGGTCGGGACGGCCGGTGCCCTCGAAGGACGTCGCCGAGCGGCCCGAGGTCGAGTGGGCCCCCTCGACGGTGCGGGCCGAGCTGGCGGCGCTGGAGGCCGCCGGCTACCTCACTCATCCCCACACCTCCGCCGGCCGGGTCCCGACCGACACCGGCTACCGGCTCTATGTCGACGCGATCGTGGCCGGCGGGCGGGTGCCGGCTATGCCCGGGGTCGAGCTGGAGCTCTCGCGCCTGCGCCGCGAGGTCGACGCGGCGATGCGGGAGACGACCACCGCCCTGGCCCAGGTAACCGACCTGGTGGCGATGGCGACCGCGCCGCAGCCGAGCTTGGCGGCGACGATCCACCGGGTCGAGGTGCTACCTCTGCAGCCGAACAAGGTGGTGGTGATCGCGATCGCCTCCACCGGCGACGTCACCCGCCGCGTCTTCGAATTCGACCGACCGCTCGACCCGGGCCTGGTCGAGTGGGCCTCGAGCTACCTGAACGAGTCGCTCTCCGGGCTCGGCGTCGGGGCGCGGATGATCGCCACCCGCCTCGCCGACCCCGGCCTGGGCGGGGTCGAGGCCGAGTTCATCGCCACCCTCGGCGCCACCTTCACCGAGTTCGTCGCCGAGGAAGGCGAGCTCTACCTGGAAGGGACCTCGCGCCTGCTCTCCGCGCCGGCCGGAACTACCGCACCCCGACGAGCTGATGACCGCCCTGGAGCGCCGCGCCGACGTGCTGCGGATGCTGCGCTCCTCGCTCGACGAGCGCTCGGTCTTCTTCCTGATCGGCGGCGAGAACCCGCAGCCGGAGCTGCGCTCGGTCAGCGTCGTCGGCGCCAACTACGGCCTCGGCCACCGCAACCTCGGCTCGGTCGGGGTGGTCGGCCCGCTGCGGATGGACTATGCGCTGGCGATCGCCGCGGTCCGCCACGCCGCCCGCGAGCTCTCCAGCTACTTCGAGACCGTCTACGAGCGCTAACCGATGCCGCGCGACTATTACGAGGTCCTCGGGGTCTCCCGGGAGGCGAGCGAGACCGAGATCAAGAAAGCGTTCCGGCGTCTGGCGCGGGAGCTGCACCCCGACGTCAACGACCACGACCCCGAGGCGGAGGAGAAGTTCAAGGAGGCGGCCGCGGCCTACGAGGTCCTCTCCGACGCCGAGCGGCGCCGCACCTACGACGCCTACGGGCACGACGGCCTGCGCTCGGGCGGGTTCGAACCGGGGGCCGGCTTCGGCTCGATCGACGACTCTTCTGCAGGGCATCTTCGGCAGCGGCTTCGGCTTCGGCGGCCGCCAGACGGCGGTTGGCGGCGACATCGCGGTGGAGGTCGAGGTCGAGCTGGCCGACGTTGCGACCGGCGCCCGCCGTGAGATCACCTACGACGTCGTCGGCGCCTGCGAGCACTGCCACGGCAACGGCGCCGAGCCGGGGACGCCGATCACGCACCTGCGAGCGCTGCGGCGGCGCCGGCGAGCTGCGCCAGGTGGCGCGGACCCCGTTCGGCCAGATGGTCCGCGCCGCCCCCTGCGACACCTGCGGCGGCAGCCGGCAAAATCCCGCAGCAGCCGTGCGAGGTGTGCAGCGGCAGCGGCCGCACCCGCCAGAGTCGCACCAGCGCGATCGAGGTGCCTGCCGGGATCGAAGACGGTCAGCGGATGCGGATCTCCGGTGCCGGGCACGCCGGCGAAGCGGGGGCGCCGGCGGGCGACCTCTACGTCGAGGTGCGGGTCGGCGAGGACGAGCGCTTCGAGCGGGACGGCAGCGACCTGCTCAGCGTCGTCTCGGTGCCGGCGACCCTGGCGATGCTGGGGACGACCGTCACCGTGCCGACGCTCGACGGCGAGGAGGAGATCGAGGTCGAGCCGGGGACCCAGCCGGGGACTGAAAAGGTGCTGCGAGGCGCCGGGCTGCCGCGGCTGAACAACCGCCGGCGCGGCAACCAGCGGGTGATCCTCGAGGTCTTCGTCCCGACCAACCTCAGCGAGGAGCAGCGGGGGATCGCCGAGCGCCTCGACGAGACGCTCGAGGAGGAGAACCTCGCGCCGCGACACGGCGAGGGCCTGTTCAGCCGCGTGCGCCGGGCCTTCGGTTGAGGCGCCCTTGATCCGCCTCGCCGTCCGCTGCGCCCCGGAGCAGGCCGAGCTGGTCCTCGCCGAGCTGACGGTGCTGGCGCCGAACGGGGTCGAGGAGGAGCGCGGGCCGGGCTACGTCGAGTACGCGATCTACGGCGGCGAGGGGGAGCTGCCGGAGCTGGGCGACCTCGACGCGGCGATCGCCGGCGGCCGGGTCGAGGTCAGCGCCACCGAGATCCCCGACGACTGGGCCGACCGCTGGCGCGACTTCCACAAGCCGCTGCTGGTCGGCGAGCGGCTCTGGCTGCGGCCCTCCTGGGAGCCGCCGCGCGAGGGGACGGTCGACGTGGTCGTCGATCCCGGCCAGGCCTTCGGCACCGGCGCCCACCCGACCACCCGCCTCTGCCTCGAGTTCCTCTGCGAGCTGGAGGCCGCCGGCGAGGCGGGGGAGAGCTGGTCGACCTCGGTACCGGCTCGGGCGTCCTGGCGATCGCCGCCGCAAAGCTCGGCTGGTCCCCGATCCGGGCCTACGACCACGAGCCGGCGGCGCTGGAAGCTGCAGCGGCGAACGCCGAGGCAAACGATGTCTCTCTCGAACTGGACCGAGTCAACCTGCGGGAAGCGCTCCCCGAGCTAGCCCCCACGGTCGTCGCCAACATGACCGCCCCGATCCTCAGGGCGGTGGCGGGTCAGCTGGAGTCGGCTCCGCAGGTGTTGGTCTGCTCCGGCCTCTTGCCGACGGAGCAGGACGAGGTCGCCGAGGCCTTCGGCGTCGCCGGGCTTCGCGAGGGGGATCGCAGCCAGGACGGCGACTGGGCGGCGTTGCTGCTCCGTCGTGATTGAGAGATAGGGTTCGCCAATGTCCCTCGCCTCGATCGTCAGCACCGACTACAAGCTCGCCCTCTTCCTCCACATCGCTCGCCGTCGTCCTCGCCTTCGGACCGACCTTCGGCTACGGGTTCTTCTTCTCGGTGGTGCCCAAGTACCCGCGCGCGGCCCCGGCCGTGCTCGAGGGCATCCAGAGGGTCGATCGGTACCTGGTCAACCCGGGAATGATCGTCCTGCTCCTCGCCGGCATCTACATGCTGATCGCCAGCGACGACGCCTGGAGCGGCAGCGACGCCTTCATCACCGTCGGCTTCCTCGCGATCATCGTCCTCTTCGGTCTCCAGCACGCCTACTTCCAGCCCAAGGTTCGCGAGCTGAAGGAGATGGCCGAGCGCGACCTCGGTAAAGGGCGACGCGCTCAGCGATGAGTTCGAAACCATCGGCGCACAGGCTGGGCAAAGTCGGCACCCTCGCCGGCCTGATCGTCGTCGTGACGATCTTCTTCATGTCGTACAAGCCGTTCATGTGAGCGACCTCCCGGTCGCGATGTTCGACTCGGGCGTCGGCGGTCTCACCGTCCTCCACGAGTGCCTGGTCTCGCTGCCGCAGGAGGACTTCATCTACCTCGGCGACACGGCGATGTTCCCCTACGGGGACAAGGACCCGGAGGAGCTGCGCGAGCGGATCCGGCGGATCGCCGAGCTGCTGCTCGACCGCGGCGCCAAGCTGCTGGTGATCGCCTGCAACACCGCGACCTCGGTCGGCGAGGAGGTGACGCGGGAGGTGGCCGCGGCGCGCGGGGTGGAGGTGGTGCCCGTGGTCGAGCCGCAGGCCGAGATCGCCTCGGCGATCACCGCCAACGCCCGGGTGGGGGTGCTGGCGACGCCGAACACGGTCGAGAGCGGCGCCTACCGTCGGGCGCTGGAAGCCGAGGGTCGCGGCCTGGACGTGATCGAGGTGGCCGCTCCCGACCTCGCACCCTTCATCCAGAACGGCTCGCTCTTCGACGAGGACACGATGACGATGGCCCGTTCCTATTGCCGCGCCGCTTGATCGAGGCCGAGGTCGACACCCTGATCCTCGGCTGCACCCATTACCCGCTGGTGGCGCCGATGCTGCAGCGGATCCTCGGCCGCGACGTCCGCCTGGTCAGCGGCGGTCACGCGGTCGCCGCCGCGGTCCAGCGGACGTTGGAGGGTTCCGGGATTGCCCGTGAGGGGCGGGGAGAGGGGAGCTACGACTTCCTCTGCACGGGCGACTGCGAGAGCTTCCACGCGATCGGCACCCGCTTCCTGCAGATGCCGCTCGGCGAGGTCGAGCAGGTCGAAATCTGACTTCTGCGCAAGTTGGCGCTGAATTGGCTCGATCTGCGCACCACGTGTGCGTTGCGACCTCTCATCATCCCGGCCATGTCCGTTCTGACCGCTGGCAATACCGTATATACTCACCCCGTGGCCAAGGTGATGATCTCCATTCCGGACAAGCTCCTGGAGCGCCTCGACGCTCGTGCAAAGGCCGCGGGCGAGACCCGCAGCGGCCTGCTGCAGCGACTGGCCGAGCGTGAGGTTCAAACCGGCGAGGAGCAGCGGCGGAAAGAGATCAAACGGCTTTGGGATGAGGTTCAAATCGAGCTTCCACCGGGCGATCCGGAGAAATGGGATGTCGTTCGACTCATCCGCGAAGACCGGGAATCCCACTGAGTTGTTTCTGCTCGACGCAAGCGTCTGGGTCGCCGCTGGCATCGCGGCCAACCCCTCTCACGGGTCGGCCGCTGCCCTCGCTCGCGGTGGCGCGCCGGTGGCCGCGCTGGACCTGACGCTCTTCGAGGTGATCAACGCCGTGGCAAGGGGCTACCGCCAGCCCGATCAGGCACAGAGGATCGCGCGGGCCATTCTCCGCACCTGTGGCGAAGACCTGGTCCGGGTCGATGGCACGCTCGGGGAGGAAACCGCGGAACTGGTCCGCGAGCACGGCCTCACCGCTTACGACGCCGCCTATGTGGCGGCCGCCCGTCGCAACGGCTGGCAGCTCGTCAGCCTCGACGTTCGCGACCTCGTCTCCAAGGGGCTCGCGGTCATGCCCGAGGCCGCCGACTACCCTTAAGGGCATGCCGGTTCTCGAACAGGTGCAGGACGACGTCAGGACGGCGATGAAAGCGCGCGATCGCGAGCGCGCATCCGCGCTGCGGCTGATCGTCGACGTGCTCCAGCAGGACGCCAAGCTGGGCAAGGGCGACGAGATCGCCGTGCTGCAGCGCGAGCGCAAGAAGCGGGTCGAGGCGGCCGAGGCCTACGAGCAGGCCGGCCGCGCCGAGCAGGCCGCTTCCGAGCGCTTCGAGGCGGAGCTGATCGAGGGCTACCTGCCCCAGCAGCTCTCCGACGAGGAGCTGGGGGAGCTGGTCGAGGCGGCGGTCGCCGAGACCGGGGCCACGGAGCAGAAGCAGATGGGCCAGGTGATGTCGGCACTGATGCCGAAGCTCGGCGGCCGCGCGGACGGCAAGCGGGTGAGCGCCGCGGTGCGACAGAAGTTGGGTGCCTGAGCTTTGGCCCGCAGGCAGCTGACTCTCGACAACAACGTCGCCGCCGAGCTGGCCGGCTCCGAGGACACGGTCCTCCGCGCCCTGCGCGGGCGGCTCGAGGCAGACCTGCACCTGCGTGGCAACGTGCTCACCCTGGAGGGAGATGCCGACGACGTCGCCGCGGCGGCGACCGTGGTCGGCGAGATGGTCGAGCTGATCGAGCAAGGGCACGACGTCGCCCCGGGCACGATCGAAACGGTGACCGGCGCCCTCGACGTCGAAGAGAGCCCGGCGGAGATCCTCGACGACGTCGTTTGGCGCCACCGCAACACCAAAGTGGCGCCGAAGACGCTGAACCAGAAACACTACGTCGACTCGATCCGCCGCAACACGATCACCTTCGGGATCGGCCCCGCCGGCACCGGCAAGACCTTCCTCGCGGTGGCGATGGCCGCCGCGGCGCTGACCGAACGCAAGGTGCAGCGGATCATCCTCACCCGGCCCGCGGTCGAGGCCGGCGAGCGCCTCGGCTTCCTCCCCGGCGACATCCAGGCCAAGGTCGACCCCTACCTGCGGCCGCTCTTCGACGCCCTCTTCGACATGCTCGACCCCGACCGCGTCAACGGCTACTTCGAGCGCAACGTGATCGAGGTCGCGCCGCTCGCCTTCATGCGCGGCCGTACCCTCAACGACTCCTTCGTGATCCTCGACGAGGCGCAGAACACCAGCCCCGAGCAGATGAAGATGTTCCTCACCCGGCTCGGCTTCAACTCGCGCATGGTGGTGACCGGCGACGTCACCCAGATCGACCTGCCGACCGACCAGCGCTCGGGCCTGATCGCCGTCAGCGACATCCTCGAGGACGTCCAGGACATCTCCTTCGTCCGCTTCGGCGGCGAGGACGTGGTCCGCCACAAGCTGGTCCAGCGAATCGTCGCCGCCTACGACGAGCACGGCTCCCGCGAGCGGGATGCGCGCGCCGAACACGGGCCGACGCCGCGTTCGTGAGCGTCGACCTCGCCGACGTTCCCCCCGATCTGCGTGGCCCCGTCGCCGCCGCGCTGGAGGCTGCCGGCGTCGCCGACGGCCACCTCGCGGTCGAGATCGTCGACGCCGAGCGAATTCAGCAGCTGAATCGCGAGTACCGCGGCAAGGACGCGCCGACCGACGTCCTCGCCTTCCCGATCGACGAGCTGGGGCCGGTCGCCGGCCCGCGCGAGCTGGGCGACGTCGCGATCTGCCCCGAGCACTGCTCCGACCTGACCGAGGCCGCGGTCCACGGCACCCTCCACCTCTGCGGCTTCGACCACGAGACCGACGACGGCGAGATGCTGGCCCTGCAGGGCAGCGTCCTCGCGGGGCTGCGATGACCCGCTCCGGCTTCGTCGGCCTCGCCGGCCGCCCCAACGTCGGCAAGTCGACCCTGGTCAACGCCCTGGTCGGCTCCCACGTCGCGATCGTCTCCAACCGGCCGCAGACGACCCGCCGGGCGATCCGCGGGGTCGCCACCGACCTCGAGGCCGGCCGCCAGCTGATCCTCGTCGACCTGCCGGGCGTGCAGCGCCCGCGCGACGTCCTCACCGAGCGGATGCAGGGCCGGGTCGAGCGCGAGCTGGCCGACTCCGACGTCGTCCTCTTCGTGATCAACGGCGAGGAGGGGGTGGGGCCGGGGGACCGCTTCATCGTCCGCGCCCTGCTCGGCGCCGGCGCCGAGCTGCCGGTGATCTGCGCCGTCAACAAGGCCGACCGGCTCGGCCCCAACGAGCTGGTGCCGGTCCTGGCCGAGGCGGCGGAGCTGCCGGGCGTCGACGAGGTTTTCCCGATCAGCGCCCGCAGCGGCGAGGGCCTGCCGCCCTTGCTCGAGCGCCTCGGCGGCCTCCTCCCCGAGGGGCCATACATGTACCCGCCCGAGGACAGCAGCGACCAGTCGAGCGAGCTGCTGCTGGCCGAGCTGATCCGCGAGCAGGTGTTGAACCGGACCCGCCAGGAGATCCCCCACTCGGTCGAGGTCTCGGTCCTGGAGGTCGAGCCGCGCGAGGACGGGCTGGTCATGGTGCGGGCCGAGATCTGGGCCGAGACCGAGTCGCAGAAGGGAATCCTGATCGGCAAGGGGGGGACGAAGATCGGCGAGATCGGCGCCGGTGCCCGCCGCTCGCTGGAAGGCGAGTTGGGCGGTCAAGTCCACCTAGATCTGACCGTCCGGGTGCGCCGCCACTGGCGCCGCGACGAGGACCTGCTCGACCGCCTCGGCATCGAGTAGCGACGCGGCGTTTACGATTGCTCGGATGTTCGCCGAAATAGAATTCGACCAGCAGGGCCTGGTTCCGTGCATCGTCCAGGATTTCGCCTCGGGAGAGGTGCTGATGCTCGCCTACATGAGCTCGCAGTCTCTGGAAATGACGCTGGAGACGGGCGACCTGCATTTCTATAGCCGCTCCCGCGACGAATTGTGGAAGAAAGGCGAAACCTCGGGCAACATCATGAACCTGCGCCAGCTGCGCTACGACTGTGACGGCGACGCGCTGGTGGCGCTGGTCGACCCCGCCGGGCCCGCCTGCCACACCGGCGAGCGCAGCTGCTTCTACCGCGAGGTGCTGGGCTCGGCTTCGCCGCGCAAAGATGCACCTCCGGCCCCCGGCGAGCCGAACCCGACCACTTACGAAGCGCTGCCGGCGCTGGAGCGGACGATCCGCCACCGCGCCCTGCAGCGCCCGGACGGCAGCTACACGGTGAAGCTGCTCGACGACCGCGCCCTGATCGGCGAGAAGGTCGAGGAGGAGGCGGAGGAGGTCGTCCGCGCCGCCCGCGAAGAGACCGACGAGCGGGTCGCCGAAGAGGCGGCCGACGTCCTCTACCACCTGAGCGTGCTGCTCGCCTCGCGCGGCGTCTCCCAGGCCAAGGTGATGGAAGTGCTGAATGCCCGTAGCGGCTGACTCCGACATCCGCCTCGAGCCGAGCCTCGAGGAGGCGCGTGAGCTGGCCCGCGAGGGCAACGTGGTGCCGGTGCGGGCCCGCCTGGTCGACGACTGCGAGACGCCGGTCTCGGCGTTCCTCAAGCTGAGGGCGGGCGAGCCCGAGGGGGCGCCCTGCTTCCTGCTCGAGTCGGCCGAGCAGGGGCAGGTCGGCCGCTACTCGTTCGTCGGCCTGCGGCCCCGGGCGCTGCTGCGCTGGGACGACGGCGTGCTCTGCGAGTGGGACGGGCGCGAGCCGGCCGGCAGCGAGCCGGTCCGGCGCGAGGACGCCCCGGACCCCTACGGCGCGGTGGCGGCGCGGCTGGGCGAGTACCGGCCGGCGCCGGTCCCAGGGCTGCCGCCCTTCGCCGGTGGCGCCGTCGGCTACTTCGCCTACGACCTGGTGCGCACGGTGGAGCCGCTCGGAGAGCCGAACCCCGACACGCTGGGGCTGCCGGACATGGCGCTGATGGTGACCGATGCGATGGTCGTCTTCGACCACCTGCGCCACGAGCTGACGATCCTCGCCTGCGCCTTCGTCGACGAGGACGGCGACGTCGATGCTGCCTACGAGAGTGCTGCGGCGACGATCGCCGAGATGCGCGAGCGGCTGCGCGGCGCGGTCCCGGTCCCGGAGCACCCAACGGTGGCCGAGGCGCCGCAGTTCGAGTCGAACATGGCCCGCGAGGAGTTCGAAGCTGCGGTGGCGCGGATCGTCGAGTACGTCCACGCCGGCGACGCCTTCCAGGTCGTCCCCTCGCAGCGCTTCTCGGCCCCGGCCCCGGTCGAGGCCTTCTCGGTCTACCGCGGCCTGCGCGCGGTCAATCCCTCGCCCTACATGTACTTCCTCGAGTTCGGCGACTTCCAGCTCGCCGGCGCCTCGCCGGAGCCGCTGGTCAAGGTGATCGGCGACCGGGTCGAGACCCGCCCGATCGCCGGCACCTACCCGCGTGGCGACAGCGAGGACGAGGACCGCCGCCTCGCCGAGCGGCTCGTCAACGACCCCAAGGAGCGGGCCGAGCACGTGATGCTGGTCGACCTCGGCCGCAACGACCTCGGCCGCGTCTGCGAATACGGCAGCGTCGAAGTCGACGAGCTGATGGTGGTCGAGACCTACTCCCACGTCCTCCATATCGTCAGCCAGGTCTCCGGCAAGCTGAAAGACGGGGTCAGCGCGATGGACGTGCTGCGCTCGGCGCTGCCCGCCGGCACCCTCTCCGGGGCCCCGAAGGTGCGGGCGATGCAGATCATCGACGAGCTGGAGCCGGTCAAGCGCTGCGGCTACGGCGGCGCCGTCGGCTATCTGTCCTGGAACGGCGACCTCGACACCGCGATCCACATTCGCACCGTCGTCGTCAAGGACGGCCGGCTGCACGTGCAGGCCGGCGGCGGCACCGTCGCCGACGCCAAGCCGGCCTACGAGTGGAACGAGTCGGTGAACAAGGCACGGGCGGTCTTCCGCGCCGTCGAGGTTGCCTGCGAGCAACCGGACTGGGCTTAGGAGACGGCATGCGCGTACTCGTGATCGACAACTACGACTCCTTCACCTACAACCTCGTCCAGTACCTGGGCGAGCTGGGGGCGGAGGTCGAAGTCGTGCGCAACGACAAGGCGACCGTCGCCGAGCTGCTGGAGCGCAGGCCGGACCGGCTGGTCGTCTCGCCGGGCCCCTGCACCCCGGCCGAGGCGGGGATCTCCGGCGAGGCGATCAAGGCCTTCGGCGAAGCCGGGACGCCGGTGCTCGGCGTCTGCCTCGGCCACCAGGCGATGGTCGAGGCCTTCGGAGGCAAGGTCGTCCAGGGAGAGCCGATCCACGGCAAGGACGGCGAGGTCGAACACGACGGCAAGTCGATCTACGCCGGGCTGCCGAGCCCGATGGTCGCCGGCCGCTACCACTCGCTTGTCGCCGACCCGGACCTGCCGGAGGTGCTGGAACTGAGCGCCAGCCTCGGCGAGGTGGTGATGGGCGCCCGCCACCGCGAGCTGCCGGTCGAGGGCGTCCAGTTCCACCCCGAGTCGGTGTTGACCCCGCAGGGCAAGCACCTGCTGGCCAACTTCATCGCCGAGGGAGAGAACGGTGCCTAACGACGTCGTCAGCCGGGCGATCGACGCGGTCTGCGCCGGCGATCACCTCACCGCCGACCACGCCTCTGCCGTGCTCGCCGAGATCATGGAGGGGCGCGCCGACCCCGTTCAGACCGGCGCCTTCCTGATCGCCCTGCGGGCCAAGGGGGAGACGGTGCCGGAGCTGGTCGGTCTGGCGCGGACGATGCGCTCGCTCGCCTCGCCGGTCCCGACCCGGCGCGAGGACCTGGTCGACACCTGCGGTACCGGCGGCGGTCCGTCGACCTTCAACATCTCGACCACGGCGGCGCTGGTCGCGGCCGGAGCCGGCTGCGCGGTCGCCAAGCACGGCAACCGCTCCAACACCAGCAAGAGCGGCTCCGCCGACGTGCTGGAGGCGCTCGGCGTCAACGTCGAAATCGACCCCGAGCAGGTCGGCCGCTGCATCGACGAAGTCGGCTTCGGCTTCATGTTCGCCCCCAAGCATCACGCGGCGATGGCGCACGTCGTCCCCGCCCGCAAAGCCCTCGGGGTGCGGACGATCTTCAACTTCCTCGGGCCGCTGACCAACCCTGCCGGCGCCAAGCGGCAGCTGCTCGGCGTTGCCGACCGCCACTTCCAGGAGACGATCGCCGAGGCGCTGATCGGTCTCGGCAGCGAGCGGGCACTCATCGTCTCCGCCGAGGACGGCCTCGACGAGCTCTCGCTCTCCTCGCCGACCAGGGTGATCGAGGTCGCCGACGGCCGCACCTCCGAGTGGTTCGTCGAGCCGGGGCAGTTCGGCCTGGCGCCGGTCGAGTTGGAGCGGGTCGCCGGCGGCACCCCGGAGGAGAACGCCGCCGTCAGCCGCAGGGTCCTCGCCGGCGAGCCCGGCCCCGCCCGCGACCTCGTCCTGCTCAACGCCGCCGCCGCGCTCTACGTCGGTGGACTCGCCGCCGACGTAGAGGCGGGCGTCGCCAGGGCGGCCGAGGCGATCGACTCCGGCGCGGCAGCCGACGTGCTGGAGCGCCTGATCGCGGCAACGGTCACCCCGGCCGTCTAGGCTCTGTTAGCTCAAGTGGGAATGATGGATCAGCTCATCGCAGGGGCCCGGGAAGGGGTCGAAGCGCGACGCCGCGAACTGCCGCAGGCCGACCTCGAGGCTCGCCTCGCGGTCAGGAGGGACGACCGTCCCTTCAACGAGGCCTTGGCCCGGCCCGGGCTTTCGCTGATCGCCGAGTTCAAGCGCCGCTCGCCGAGCGCCGGCGCGCTCGCCCCCGAGGGCCTCGAGGTCGCCTCCCAGGTCAGCGCCTACGAGCGCGGCGGGGCGGCGGCTCTCTCGGTCCTCACCGACGAACCGCACTTCGGCGGCTCGCTCGCCGACCTGCGCGCCGCCCGCGATGCCTGCGAGCTGCCGATCATCCGCAAGGACTTCATCGTCGACCCCTACCAGCTCTACGAGGCGGCGGTGAACGGCGCCGACGCGGTGCTGCTGATCGTCGCCGCGCTCGGCGACGAGGACCTGCGCGCCCTGCACCAGGAGGCCCGCGCGATCGACCTCGACTGCCTGGTCGAGGTCCACGACGAGGACGAGCTGGACCGGGCGCTGGAGGCGGGCGCCGAGGTGATCGGGATCAACAACCGCAACCTCGACGACATGAGCGTCGATGTCGCCACCACCTATGAGCTGATGATCGACGTCCCGGCCGGCAAGACTGTGGTCGCCGAGAGCGGCATCTCCGCCCGCGAGGAGCTCGCCGAGCTCGAGCGCAGGGGGGTCGACGCGGTGCTGATCGGCGGCGCCCTGATGTCGAGCCCCGAACCGGAGGCGAAGGTGCGGGAGCTGACCGGGTACGACGAAGGCACCCGGGAACACCTGGTCTAGCCGGTGCGGCGGCCTGCTCGCCCGGGCCGGCGAATTTAGAAAAAATTTGAAGAGCGTTTAGGGACCGGTCACGGCTCTGCGTCATTCTCCCCTCCATGCCCGAGCCCAAATCGAAACTTCGCAGCCCGTTCTTCTCCGCCCTCCTTGGCGGTGCCGTCGTCGCCGTCCTCGGTCTGATCGCGATCGCCGCAGGCGTCGTCAAGTCCGATGGCGGCACGACGACCACCGTTGCGGCGCCGCTCTCGGCGCCGGTCGACGCCAAGTCCGAAGACGGCGGCGGCAATGTCGTCAACCAGATCTACAAGCGCGATGGCGACGGCGTCGCCTTCATCGAATCGCAGATCGAACCGCAGGAATCCGAAGCCCCCAGCCCCTTCAACCCCTTCGGCGAACCCGAAGAAGAAGGCGGTGGGACGGCCACCGGCTCCGGCTTCGTGATCGACAACGAAGGCCACGTGATCACCAACAACCACGTGATCGAAGGCGCCGGCAAGGTGACGGTCAAACTCGGCGACTCCGAAACGTCCTACAACGCCGAGGTGGTCGGCACCGACCCGGGCACCGACATCGCCCTGCTCAAGGTCGACGCGCCTTCGAGCGAATTCCACCCGCTCACCTTGGGCCACTCGGGCGACCTCGAAGTCGGCGACCCGGTGGTGGCGATCGGCAACCCCTTCGGGCTCGACCGCACCGTCACCAGCGGCATCGTCTCCGCCCTGCAGCGCGACATCCAGGCGCCGAACGGCTTCTCGATCTCGCACGTGATCCAGACCGACGCGGCGATCAACCCCGGCAACTCCGGCGGCCCGCTGATCAACGCCGAAGGCGCGGTGATCGGGATCAACGCCCAGATCGCCACCGGCGGTGGCTCCAACGGCAACGTCGGCATCGGCTTCGCGATTCCGATCGACACCGTCCGCGCCAATCTCGAACAGCTGAAGAAGACCGGCGAAGTCGAACACGCCTTCATCGGTATCTCCGGCGGGACCGTGACCCCGGAACTGGCCAGGGCGCTGAATCTGCCGGCCTCCGAAGGCGTGATCGTCCAGACCGTGGTCAAAGGCAGTCCGGCCGACAAGGCAGGCCTCGAAGCAGGCAACACCTCGGCGACGATCGACGGTGAAGAAGTCCAGCTCGGCGGCGACATCATCACCGAAGTCGACGGCGAGAAGCTGAAGAGCATGGACGAACTCATCGAACTCATCCAGGAATCCAAGCCCGGCGATGAGCTGAAGCTGACGATCCTCCGCGGCGATCGGGAAAAGACCGCCGAAGTCACCCTCGGAACCCAACCCAAGGGCTCCGAATAGCGAAAGAGGGCTGGGCATCTCTCCTGGTCCAGCCCTCTCTTCGCGTACGCTGGCTCTGTGCGAGTCAAGTTCTGCGGAATCACCAATCCCGACGACGCGGCCGAGGCGGTGCGGCTCGGCGCCTGGGCGATCGGGCTGATCCATTTCCACGGCAGTCCGCGCAACGTCGACCCGGCGGTGGCGAGCGAAATTGCGGCCGCGTTCCGGCGTAAGTGCGAGGTCGTCGGCGTCTTCGTCAACCCGACGCTCGACGAGGTGGCGCGCGCCGTCGAGGACGAGGGGCTGACGATGGTGCAGCTGAACGGCGCCGAGGGCGGCTCCTTCTGCGCCGAGGTGCAGCGGCGCACCGGTCTCAAGGTGGCGAAGGCGATCCACGTCGCCAGCGCCGCCGACGTCCACGGCGCCGAGGCCTTCCGCACCGACTTCCACCTCTTCGACCGGCGTGGCAAGGGGATGTGGGGCGGCACCGGCGAGAGCTTCG
This sequence comes from uncultured Actinomycetes bacterium, assembly GCA_963850735.1. GTDB lineage: Bacteria > Actinomycetota > Thermoleophilia > Solirubrobacterales > 70-9 > VAYN01. The sequence continues at coordinate 40,268 of CAWKMK010000001.1, read as the reverse complement.
ACTGGGAGCTGCTGCGCGGTCACCGCTCCGAGGTGCCGGCGATCCTCGCCGGCGGCCTGCGCCCCGACAACGTCGCGGCGGCGATCGAGATCGCCCGTCCGTTCGCGGTCGACGTCGCCAGCGGGGTCGAGCTGGAGCCCGGTCGCAAGGACCACGCGGCGATGACGGCATTCTTCGAGGCAGCGAACTCGGTCGGCGCCCAGGCGGCATGAGCGCGATCGAGGAGAGGTTCGGCCCTTACGGGGGCCGCTACGTGCCGGAGACCCTGATCCCGGCCCTGGACGAGCTGGCCGCCGCCTGGACGGAGGCGCGCGAGGACGCCGAGTTCATGGGCCGGCTGCGGCAGCTGCGGCGCGACTTCATCGGCCGGCCGACGCCGCTCTACCCGGCCGAGCGGCTCTCCGAGCGGGTCGGCTCGCGGGTCTACCTGAAGCGCGAGGACCTCGCCCACACCGGCTCCCACAAGATCAACAACGCGATCGGCCAGTCGCTGTTGGCGGCGCGGATGGGCAAGCCGCGGGTGATCGCCGAGACCGGCGCCGGCCAGCACGGGGTGGCGACCGCGACGGCCTGCGCCCTGCTGGGGCTCGAATGCGTCGTCTACATGGGGACCGAGGACATCCGCCGCCAGGCTCCCAACGTCGAGCGGATGAAGCTGCTGGGGGCCGAGGTGGCGCCGGTCGAGGCCGGGGCGCGGACCCTGAAGGAGGCGGTTAGCGCCGCGATCCGCGACTGGGTCGCCAACGTCGCCACCACCCACTACGTGATCGGCTCGGCGGTCGGGCCGGCGCCCTACCCGGCGCTGGTCCGCGACCTGCAGCGGGTGATCGGCGAGGAGGCCCGCGAGCAGGCGCTGGCGGCGGAGGGCTCGCTGCCCGCGCGGGTGATCGCCTGCGTCGGCGGCGGCTCCAACGCGATCGGCATCTTCACCCCCTTCGTCGACGACGCCGAGGTGGCGCTGGTCGGGGTCGAGGCGGCGGGCGAGGGGCTCGACACCCAGCGCCACGGCGCCTCGCTGCAGGGCGGCGTCAAGGGGGTCCTGCACGGCTCGCTCTCTTCGGTGATCGCCGACGAGGAGGGGCAGATCCTCGAGGCGCACTCGATCTCCGCCGGGCTCGACTACCCTGGGGTCGGCCCCGAGCACGCGCAGCTGCGCGACAGCGGCCGGGCGACCTACGTGGCGGTGACCGACGAGCAGGCGCTGGCGGCCTTCCAGGAGCTCTCGCGACTGGAGGGGATCATCCCGGCGCTGGAGAGCTCGCACGCGATCGCCTGGCTGATGGACAACCCGGGGGAGAGTGGCTTCGACGTGCTCTGTCTCTCCGGTCGCGGCGACAAGGACATGGCGGAGGCGACGTCTCGGCTGAAACCGCCTAGTGAGATCCTGCCGTGAGGGGGCTCGAGGGGTGACCCTCCGTCGCGAATTTGGGGAGGCTCCTCCGGGTCACCCCTCGAGCCCCGGCACGGAGCGCATAGCGGCGGCATTCGCCTCGGCGAAAGCTGAAGGAAGGGCTGCGCTAATGCCCTACATGATGGCCGGGTATCCCGACCGTGAGACCGGGCTGGCGGTGGCTGCGGCATACGCCGATTCGGGGGCCGACCTGATCGAGCTCGGGGTGCCGTTCTCCGACCCGCTGGCGGATGGGCCGACGATCCACGCGGCGGCGACGACGGCGCTGGAGGCGGGCGCGACGCTCGCCACCGCGCTGGAGGTCTGCCGCTCGATCGCCGACCGGGTCCCGATCGTCTTCATGGCCTACGCCAACATGGTCCTCGCCCACGGCGGCGCCTCCGAGTTCGCCAAACTGATCCGCGCCGCCGGCGGCGCCGGGGCGATCGTCCCCGACCTGCCGCTGGAGGAGGCCACCGAGGTGCGCGAGGCCTTCGCGGCGGAGGGGCTGGCGCTGGTGCCGCTGTTGGCGCCGACCACGCCCGCCGAGCGCCGCAAGCGGATCTGCGACGCCGCCCACGGCTTCGTCTACGTCGTCTCCACCGTCGGTACCACCGGCGAGCGGGCCGAGATCCCGCCGGCGGTGGCCGATCTGGTCGCGGCGACCAAGGCCGACGCCACGACCCCCGTTGCCGTCGGCTTCGGCATCGGCACCCCCGGGCAGGCCGGGCAGGTGGGGGAGATCGCCGACGGCGTGATCATCGGCAGCCGCCTGGTCCGCGCCGCCGGCGAGGCCGGCTCAGCTCAAGGGGCGGCCGACGCAGTCGGCTCGTTCCTCAGCGAGACGCGCGTCGCCTTGGCTGGATAGGATTCCGCGCGATATGGGAATGGTCGTGAGCTTCTTCCTCGCCCTCGCCGTCACCGTGATCGGCTACGCCGTCTTCGGTCAGGGCGGCGGCGTCGCCGGGTTGATCTTCTTCGCCGTGCTGTTGGTCGGCGCTGTACTGCGGGTTTTGCAACCGCAGAAAACTTCCTGAGGCCAGCCGCCTAAGCGCGGGTGGCGACTATCTGCAGGTACTCCGCCTCGAGGACCATCGCGCGGTCGCCTGCGGTGTTCGCCGCTTCGAGGAACGAGCGCAGGTCGTTCGTCAGCGCCTCTTCGCCCTCCGGGCCGACCCGTTCGTAGGCCATCTGGGTCGGGCCGAAGTACTTGCGGAAGAACTCGATGTAGTGGTCGGCGGAGCGGAAGGGCTGACGCGAGATGCGCGGTTCGATCCGGATATCGGTGACGGCGTCGCCGAACAGCTCGCGGACGCGGTCCTCGGTGCCCCAAAGCAGCGGCGATTCGACGCCGGGCGGCGGCGGGGCGTGCTTGGCGATCGTCTGGAACATCTGGCCGACGCTGCCTTCGGGGCTCCAGTTGGCCATCCCGATGCGCCCGCCGGGCTTGGTCACCCGCAGCAGCTCCGCTGCGGTTTTCGGCTGGTCGGGGGCGAACATCGCTCCGAAGATCGACATCGTCACGTCGAAGCTGGCGTCTTCGAAGGGCAGGTCCTGGGCATCGGCCTCGACGAACTCGACACCGAGCCTCTCCGCCGCGGCGCGTTCCCGGCCCCGCTCCAGCAGCGCCGGCACGTAGTCGGCGCCGATGACGCCGCCCCAACTGCGCCGCGCCGCCGCGATCGCGCCGTTGCCGCTGCCGCAGGCGACGTCCAGCACCCGTTCGTCGGGGACGATCTCCAGCGCATCGGCGAGGCCCTCGGCGACGGGGTAGACGAGCGCCGCGACCATCGCGAAGTCGCCTTTGGACCAGATCCCCTGCTGGATTTGGGTAACCGCCTGGAGGTCCGGTGCGTCGTTCATCTGGCCCACCCTCTCACGTGAAGAACCGTTTGGCTATCTCCAGGAGGCCCAGGTCCACCTGCTTGACCTTGACCGCTTCGTCCAACGGGACCCCGGTCATCTTGGTGCCGTGGATCGCCGCCATCTTGCCGAATTCGCCTGCTTTCGCCATCTCGTAGGCGTGGGCGCCGAAGCGCGAGGCGAGGACGCGGTCGGTCGAGGTCGGGGTGCCGCCGCGCTGGACGTGGCCGAGTACGGTGACCCGGGTCTCGTAGCCGGTGCGGCTCTCCAGCTCCATCGCCAGCGCCGCGCCGATCCCGCCCAGCCGCGGGTAGCCGTATTCGTCGCTGTCCTTGACCGGCTGGATCAGCCGTTCCTCGCCGCTCTCGAAGGCCAGCTTGGCCCCCTCGGCGACGACGATGATCGAGAAGTCCTTGCCGCGGTCGTGGCGGCGGGTGACGTCGTGGCAGACCTCCTCGACCGTGGTCGTCTGCTCGGGGATGACGATGCAGTCGGCGCCGCCGGCGAGCCCGGCGTAGGCGGCGATCCAGCCGGTGGTGCGGCCCATCACCTCGACGACCATGATCCGGTCGTGCGACTGGGCGGTGGTGTGGAGGCGGTCGATCGCGTCGGTGACGATCTGCACCGCGGTGTCGAAGCCGAAGGTGAAGTCGGTGCCGCCGACGTCGTTGTCGATCGTCTTCGGGACCCCGACCAGGGGCAGGCCGCGGTCGGCGTGCAGCTGGCGGGTGATCTCCATCGTGTGCTCGCCGCCGATCGCCACCACCGCGTCGAGTTCCCGCTCGGCGAAGGCCGCGGCGACCTTGTCGACCGCCCCCTCGCGGATCGGCTCGAAGCTCGAGGTGCTGAGGATCGTCCCGCCCTGGTGGAGGATCCCGGAGACCGCCCGCATGTCGAGCGGGACGTAGTCGTCCTCGGCGAGGCCGCGGTAGCCGCGCCGGATCCCGATCGCCACGTCGCCGCGCTGCATCGCCGAGCGGGCGACCGCGCGGATCGCGGCGTTGAGGCCCGGGCAGTCTCCGCCGGCGGTCAGGACTCCGATGCGCATAGCGAGCGAGTTTAGGCGGGCGGGCGCTTAGGATCGTCGCCCGTGATCCGTCTCCCTGCAATCGCGATCGCCCTGCTGGCGGCGGCCGTTCTGCTTGTCGGGTGCGGAGAAAGCGGGGCGGAGGAGGGGGCGAAGCTGAACGTCTACGTCAGCGCGCCGCTGCGCGGGGGCGAAGCGGAGGTCGGACGGCAGATCTGCGACGAAGCGCGCGGGGCGGCGCGGCGGGCGGGCAGCCCGGGTGGGTTCGAACTGCGGGTCGTCTGCCTCGACGCGGCGGGATCGGGTGGACGCTGGACTCTGGCGCAGGTCGGCGCCAATGCGCGACAGGCGACCGAGGACTCAGCCACCGTCGCCTACCTGGGTGAGCCTGAGGAGGCGGCGCGCCGCCAGTCGCAGCCGATCATCGAAGCGGCCGGTATCGCCGATCTGGGTGAGCTCTCCGGCAAGGCGGCGGTGACCGAGGTGGCGGCGGCGATCGAGGAAAGCGACTCCAACGACCCGCGACGGGCGGTCTTCGACGCGGTCGAAGGCTGATGGAGGAGGAGCGCCCGCGGGTCTCGGTCGTGGTCCCGACCCGGGGCCGGCCGCAGTTGCTGCGTCGCTGCGTGGAGGCGCTCGAAGGCCAGACGCTGCCGGTGGAGGTAGTCGTCGTCGACGATGCCGAGGGGAGAGGGCCGGCGTGGGCGCGCAACGAGGGCGTGCGGCGGGCGCAGGGCGAGGTCATCTGCTTCACCGACGACGACTGCGCGCCAGTGCCCGGCTGGGCCGAGGCGCTCGCGGCGCCAATCCTCGCCGGAGAGACGCAAGCCAGCGCCGGTCGCACGCTGATGGGCGAGGGCGCGACCGCAGCCGACCGAGCCTGGGAGACGATCGTCGGCTACCTCCAAGACCAGGCCGAGTCCCCGGGCAGCTCCTCACCCGGCTTCGCCCCCACCGCCAACCTCGCCTGCACCCGCGACTTGCTGGAGCAACTTCCCTTCGACAAGTCCTTCCCAGTCGCAGCCGGCGAGGACCGCGACTGGTCCGAGCGGGCATCCAGGCAGAGCGCGGCGCCGCGGCTCGTGCCCGAGGCCTTGGTGCTCCACCAGCCTGGCATGAGCGTGCGGAGTTTCCTGCGACAGCAGTACCGCTATGGCCAGGGCGCGGCGGAATATCGCGGAGCGGGTGCCGGTCGGCGCCCGGGGTCACCAGGGTTTTATGCGGGCCTCCTAGGTGCCGGCTTCCGCGCCGGACTAGCGCCCGGCTTCCTCGTCTGCGCCGCTCAGTTCGTGACCCTCGCCGGAGTCATCCGCGAGACCGTGAAAATGCGCCTATACGACGATCTTTCACGGTCTCGGCGTTAGCGCTCGATCAGCGGTTCGCCGCTAAGGCCGTCTGGGGGGATGCCGTTGAGGGCGGCGACGGTGGCGGGGATGTCGGTGACGCGGGCGGGGCGGTTGAGGTTGCGGGTGCGGCCGGTGCGGGGGGCGAGGATTGCCCAGGCGTCGCCGTCGGTGTGGTTGCCGGTGCGGCCGCTGCCGTAGCCCTGGCGGTGGACCGGGCCGAAGCGGGGGGAGTGGACGGCGCTGATGGCGATCGAGGAGGTCGGGCGCCAGCGGATCACCAGGTCCGGGAGGCGGTCGGCGGCCTCGCCCTGCCAGCGCTCGGCGACCTCGTCGACGGCGACGACGGTCGGCTCGCCGTCGGGGTCGCGGAAGTCGAGCAGGCCTTCGCGGATCTGCTCGACCAGCTCCGACGCCTCGCTCTCGCCGACGATCCCGTCGCGCTCGCGGCCGGTGCGGTTGAGGCTGACGTAGCCCTGGTTGTCTGCCGGGTGGGCGAAGGCGCGGGTCGAGGACCAGTCGACGCCGCGCAGCTCCAGCCGCGCGGTCAGCTCCAGTGCCAGTCGGTCCGGCATCGCCGCCGCGACCGACGAGCGCAAGCGGCCGGAGAGCGCCCCGCGCAGGCGCCAGATCGCACCCGAGTCGGAGTCCGCGCTGCCATCGCGTGGTTCCTTTGTCGCCTCTGGGGCGACAAAGGAACCACGACTTTGCCCTTGACCTGCCAGGACGGCTTGGAGCATGCCTGGCAGCAGGTCGGCGCGGCTCGTGTTCCGGTCCATCCCGAGGACCGAGCAGACGATCACGTCGCAGTCGTCCGGCAGCGCCTCGAGGACGCGGCCGAGCTGGGTGTCGACCTCCTGGTAGACGTCGGCGAGGGTGCTGTTGAGGCGCCTGCGCTCCTCGCCACCGATCGCGTCGCCGTCGAGGTAGGGCGGCACCTCCCAGAGCCGGTGGCCGGCGAGGTGGGGGGCGGCGAAGACGATCCAGGCGAGGTCGAAGCTCCGCTCCCGCAGTCGTTCGATCGCCAGGTCGGCGACCCTCGCCGGCGCGGCGAGGAAGCGCTCGCGCAGACGGCGCAGCTCGCGCGGGGTCTGGGCGCCGAAGACCTCGGTCACGTCCGGTGGGCGGCCGTGGCGGCGGCGGGCCCCGCGGTCGCCACCGTCGGGCACCGACCAGCGCTCCAGCACGACCCGCTCGCGCATCCCCCAGCCGCAGACCAGCTCTCCCTCGGCCCGCCGCGGGCGGTGGCACTCGTAGGGGTCGATCGCCAGCGTGCTGCGGCCGTGCTCGCCGAGGCGGTCCCAGATCGGCGGCGGGGCTCCAAAGGTCCCGGCCAGCCTGATCCGCTGGTCGCCTGCGCCCCACTGGAAGGGGTAGAAGAGCCCGTGCTCGCCGACCTCGACGCCGCGGTAGAGGTCCTGGTAAGCGCTGGCCGGGAAGTGCTCAGCCGGGGTCTCCAGCTCCACCCGGCTGCCGCGCCGCCGCAGCTCCTCCAGGTTTGGCAGCCGCCCCTCGCTTCCCAACCGCTCCAAAAGGGCAGCGCTCGCAGCATCGAACTGAATAACCGCGATCACGCCGACGCCCCTGCCAGCGGTTCGACGGTGACCTCTGCTCCCTCCAGCTTGGCCGAGCTCCGGGCCGCTTCGACGATCGCCATCGCCGTAACGCCGTCCCGGGCCGTGGCCAAGAGGCTGGGGTGTCCCTGCTGGAGCAACAGATTGGGAGGCTCCATCAGGGACACCCCAGCCTCCTCCAACTGTCGCCTCAGCGAGAGCGTGAGGGGATCGCTTCCACCCATCCGTGCCGCTAACCGCGATCGCAGACCTCCCCAGCCCCAGCTCGCCAGCTGCTTGCCGGAGCGGTCGCGGATGCTGATCGCCTCGCGGTGGGAGCGGTCGGTCGCGCACTCGATCCGGGCTCGGCCCCGGCTCAGCTCCAGCTCGAACCCGGCGCGCTGGGGCTCGATCCGCGCGCCCCGCACCGCGATCGGGCTAGCGCTGCTGAGGTGACAGGCGAGGTCGACTAGGTGGATGCCGGCGTCGAGCAGTGCCTCGTCGCGGACTTCGTGTGCGCTCCAGCTGCCCTGGTGGAAGCGCAGCGCGAGGTCGAGTTCGATCCAGCCTTCGGCCGGGATCGCCTCGCGCAGCTCGGCCCCCTGGAGGAAGCGGCGGTTGAAGGCGAGAAGCGGCTCGGGGTCCAGCCCGGCCAGGCGCTGGGCGCCGGCCAGGTCGGGGGCGGGGGGCTTCTCGACCAGCGAGCGCACGCCGGCTGCTGCGGCCTGCTCGGCGAGGGCGACGTGGTGGTCGAGCGGGGCGGCGACGACCAGCAGGTCGATCGGCTCGGCCGCCAGCAGGCTCGCCAGGTCGGCGAATCCCGCCGCCTCGCCGCCCCCTTCGCGCCAGAGCCGCAGGCACCGGTCGAGCCGCTCGGCGTTCGGGTCGGCGAAGGCGGCGATCGTCACGCCCTCGGCAGCCAGCGCCGCCGGCACGTAGCCGCGCTCGGCGATTCGCCCGCAGCCGGCGATCCCCAGGCGCATCATCGTCGCCCCTCCTTCGCCTCGAGGACGACTGCGGCGGGGACCGAGGCCGCCGCCGCCAGCTGGTGCATCTGGTGAAGGCCGACTCCCGCGACCAGCAGCCTGGTGCCGCCGCGGCGGGCGAGGAGCGCGTAGAGGTCGCGGTCGAGGACGAGATTGGCGGCCAGCGCACCGGCCGCTAGGCGGGGGCGGCGCGCCAACAGCGAGCCGAGCAGGACGAGGCTGGTCAGAGCGCTGACGCGTCGCCGCCGGCCGAGGTTGAGAGCCGTGCTGCCGGACCCCTGCCGCAGCAGCAGCCGCGCCCAGGGGACCCCGCGTCGCCAGAAGTCGGTCCGCATCATGCTCGCCGGCGTCCAGCGCTTGAGGTGGCGTCCGCGGATCGCCGGGTCGAGGAGGATCCGCGCCCCGTCCCTCCGCAGCCGCATTCCCAGCTCGATGTCCTCGATGCTGGCGGTCGGGAAGAGCTCGGCGTCGAAGCCGCCGACGGCCTCGAAACGCTCGCGGCGTACCGCCCCGAGCCCGGCCCAGAAGGTCTCCGCCTCGCCGGCGCTCTCGACGTGGACGTGGTGGTGGAGGAGGTTGCGGTAGCGGGAGGTGAGCGCCGGGTGCGCGGGGTCGTCGTCGTAGGCACCGAAGACCGCCGCCAGCTCGGGATCGGCGGTGAACCGCCACGCGATCTGCGCCAGCGCCTCCGGGTGGACCTCGACGTCGGAGTCGACGAAGACGAGCACGTCGGCCTCGCATCCTGCGGCGCCGAGGTTGCGCGCCCCGGCCGGCCCGGCGCCGGCCGGCTCCTCCAGCACCGCCACCGAGTCCGGCTCGCGGGTGCCCGCTTCCAGCGCCGCCAGGCAACGCCGCAAGGTGGGGGGGCGATCGGTCGCCGGGACGACGACGCCGAGGGTTGGGGTGGAGCCGCGAGGGCGGCGCGGGTCCGGTTGGGAGGCCGGCATTAGGGATACCTAATAGCATCTCCGGCCCCGATGTCGATTGCCGCCCACAGACCCGGGTCCGCGCCCGTCGCCGTGCTCGGCGCCGGCCCCGCCGGCCTCACCGCCGCCTACCGCCTGGTCCAGCGCGGCGTGCCGGTGGTCGTCTTCGAGGCCGGCGAGCAGGTCGGCGGCCTGGCGCGGACCGAGACCCGCGACGGCTATCGCTTCGACCTCGGCGGCCACCGCTTCTTCACCAAGAGCGCCGAGGTCGAGGCGCTCTGGGAGGAGCTGCTCGGCGAGGAGCTACTGACCCGGCCGCGGCTCTCGCGCATCTACTGGCGCGGTCGCTTCATCGAGTACCCGTTGCGACCGGCCGACGTCTTCGCCAAGGTCGGGCCGCTGGAGCTGGCCCGCAGCCTCGGCTCCTACGCGCGGGCGCGGCTGCGCTGGGCGCCGGCGGAGGAGAGCTACGAGGACTGGGTCAGCGCCCGCTTCGGCCGTCGCCTCTTCGAGCTCTTCTTCAAGACCTACACGGAAAAGGTCTGGGGGGTGGGGACGGGAGAGCTGCGGGCCGAGTGGGCGGCGCAGCGGATCTCCGACCTCTCGGTCGCCTCGGCGCTGCGGGCGGCGCTGCCGGGACGCGGCGAGACCCCGAAAAGCCTGATCGAGGAGTTCCGCTACCCGCGCCTGGGCCCCGGCCAGATGTGGGAGGAGATGGCGCGACGGGTCGAGCAGGGCGGCGGTGAGATCCGCCTCGCGGCGCCGGTCGAAGGGCTCGAACACGAGGACGGCCGCATCACCGCGGTCCGCGCGGGCGGCGCGCGGGTCGAGGTCGCGGCGGCGATCTCCTCGATCCCGCTGCGGAGCGCCGCGGGTGTTGCCGAACCGGCGCCGCCGCGCGAGGTGACGGTCGCCGCCGCCGGCCTCCGTTACCGCGACTTCCTCACCGTCGCCCTGCAGGTCGACGGCGAGCCGCCCTTCCCCGACAACTGGGTCTACGTCCACGACCCGGCGGCGAAGGTCGGCCGGATCCAGAACTTCCGCGCCTGGAGCCCGTGGATGACCCCCGACCCGCGCCGCTCCTGTCTCGGGCTCGAGTACTTCTGCTTCGAAGGCGACGAGCTGTGGTGCGCGAGCGACGAGGAGCTGGTCGAGCTGGGCCGGCGCGAGGTCGCGGCGCTGGGGCTGGTCGAGGCGGACCGGGTCGCCGGCGGCCACGTGATCCGCGTCCCCAAGGCCTACCCGATCTACGACGCCGAGTACGCCGGCCGGGTCGAGCGCATCCGCGGCTGGCTCGAGGGCTTCTCCAACCTGCAGCAGATCGGCCGCAACGGCCTCCACAGGTACAACAACTCGGACCACTCGATGCTGACCGCGATGCGGGCGGTCGAGAACCTCTGCGACGACGCCGACCACGACGTCTGGGCGGTCAACGCCGACAGCGTCTACCACGAGCGGGAAGAGGCCGAAGAGCAGCCCTACCGGATGGCGCCGGAGACGCCGGCGATGGTCCGGCCGCTGGCCGAGGTCAGCGAGTAGCCCTTCAGGGTTCCCTGGCGGGGCAGGGGAAGCGGGTCGCGCGCCAGCGGCCGGCGTGGGCGATGACGTCGCCACCGGGCAGGGGCTTGGTCGAGAGGGCGACGCCGTAGCGGGGGCGGTGGCGGATCGGGACCGCGGCGATCGGCTCGTCGAGCTTCCAGGCGAGGGCCGTCTGCTCGCGGACGTGGGTCATGCGGACCTGCCCCTGGCAGGCGAGCAGGGTCTCGTCACCCGTCTCGTCGACCAGGTCGAAGAGGTGTTCGACCGAGGTCGTCTGCCTATCGACCACCTCAAGGTCGCCGGGGATCTGCGTCGCGCGCCAGCCGAAGCCGCCGATGGCCAGCACCAAGGCCGTCGCGACGAGGCCCTGCAAGGCCCGATCCGAAGGTGTGGTTGAGCTTTGGCGTGTATACCGCGCCGAAGCTCGACCACACCCTGCCGCGCCGACGCGGGCGAGGCCGACGCCGCCGGCGATCGCGATCACCGCCGTGGCCGGGGCGAGGAAGCGGGGGAGGCCGGCGAAGCCGGCGATCGCCATCAGCGCCACAAGGCCGATCCAGGCGCCAGCGCCGGCGAGGAGGATCGCCAGCGGCCGGTCGAGGCCGTCGCGTTCGCGCCAGAGCAGCAGCGCGACGCCGATCCAGGCGGCGGCCAGGGGCGCCGCCAGCGCCCGGCCCAGCACCTCGAGCCCGTCGAGCGGCTCGATCCCGCCGGCGCGCGCCGTCTCGCCGCCCTCCAGCGGGGTGCCGGCGCCGACGATGTCGGGGACGAACCAGGCCAGCGGGATGAGCACAGCGACGGCGATCGCGGCGGCGCGCAGGCGCGGGTGCTCCCGGGTCGCGAACCAGGCCCAGACGGCGAGAAAGGGCCAGCACTCGGGTCGCAGTAGCGCCGCCGCCGTGCCCAGCCCGAGCGCCCATCCCCGCCGCTCGTCCAACGCCGCCCAGACCGCGCCCAGGACCAGCGCCACCAGCAGCGGCTCCGAGAGCCCGCCGGTGAACTGGCGCAGCGGCGGCGTGAAGGAGTCGGCGGTCAGGGCCACCGAACCGGCCGCGATCCCCGCCGCGACCCAGCGCCAGCGGCCGGTCCCCTCGCCGCTCAGCCGCGCCGCCAGCAGTCCCGCCAGCAGCGGCGCGCAGAGCCAGCCCGCGCGGGCGATCAGCAGCCAGGCCTTCGGCGCCGCCCCGCCGAGCACCGAGAGCGGCGCGTCGATCGCCACCGGCAGCGGCTTCCACGAGGGCCCGGAGGCGGTCTCGAAGCTCCCGTGCAGCAGCTCCCGCCCCCAGACCAGCCAGGCCCAGGGGTCGTAGACCGGGAAGAAGGGGAGGAGGAGGGAGACGGCAGCCAGTACCAGCGCCGCGGCCACGCCCAGCCAGAGCACCCGGTTCCAGTCGTCCGGCTCGGCCCTCACCCGATCACGGCGGCGCCGCGCCCTGCTCGCTCAACAGGTAGACCGGGATCGCGGCCACCGCCAGCAGGACCAGGGCCGGGATCGCGCTCGCCTCGTAGAAGCCGTAGGTGGTCTGGGTCCAGATGTCCGTCGCCAGCGTTTTGAACCCGATCGGCGAGAGGATCAGGGTCACCGTCAGCTCCTTCATCGCGTGCAGGAAGACGAGCGCGGCGCCGGCCATCATCCCGCCGCGGGCGAGCGGGATCGTGATCGTGCGGAAGACCTCGGCCTGGCCGCGGCCCATCCCGCGCGCCGCCTCTTCGATCCGCGGCGAGAGCTGCACCAGGGCGCTGGCCGTCGGCCCGATCGCCAGCGGCAGGTAGTGGATCGTCATCGCGAAGACCAGCAGCGCGATCGTCTGGTAGAGCGCCGGCACCGCCCGGGTCGCGAAGAAGACGAGGCCGAGGGCGACGAGGATTCCCGGCAGCGCGTAGCCGGCGTGGGAGAGGCGTTCGACCAGCCGCGCCGCCGGCGAGGGGTAGCGCACCGCCAGCGCCGCCACCGCCAGCGCCGCGACTGCGCCGATCGTCGCCGCCCAGGCTGCGATCAGCAGCGAGTTGCCGCCCAGGGCGGCGATCGTGTTCAGCGAGGTGCTGCCGGTCGAGATCCCTTTGCTCGCCCAGTAGACCAGCACCCCGACCGGCAGCGCGAAGGCGACGAGCACGATCAGCGAGCAGAAGGCGAGCGCCGGCCAGCGCCAGTGGCCGAGCCGGTAGGGCGGCGCCGGGCGCAGCGTTCCCGGCCCCAGCCGGTGGACCGCTTTCGCCCCGCGCACCTTCGAGCTGGCGAAGAGCAGGGCCAGCATCGCGACGACGAGGACGGCGCCGAGGGCGGCCGCCGCCACCCGGTCGAAGCTCGACTGGTAGGCGATGTAGATCTCGCTGGTGAAGGAGCGGAAGCGGAGGATCGAGACGGCGCCGAAGTCGCTGATCGTGAACAGGGCGACGAGCAGCGAGCCGGCGGCGATCACCGGCCACAGCTGTGGCAGGACGACGGTGCGGAAGACGTCCAGCGGGCTGCGCCCCATCGCCCGCGCCGCGTCCTCCAGCTGCGGGTCGATCCGGCGCAGGGTGGCGCGCAGGGGGATCAGGACCAGGGGATAGGTGAAGAGCGTCAGCACCAGCCAGGCGCCGGTGAAGCCGTAGATCGAGGGCAGATGGTCGACCCCGAGCGCTTCCTGGACCATCCCGTTCGGCCCCAGCGCCGCGACCAGCAGGTAGGCGCCGACGTAGCTGGGGATGACCAGCGGCAGGGTGCAGAGGACGGCCCAGAGGCGGCGGCCGGGGAGGTCGGTGCGGACCGTCAGCCAGCCGATCGGCAGCGCGATCGCCACCGAGGTGACGACCACCGCCGCGGTCAGCGCCGCGGTCCGCAGCAGCGTTTCCAGCGCCCGCGAGGAGAGCGCGGTTTCCAGCGCGGCGGAGAAGTCGCCGAAGACGACGACGCCAGGTAGGCCGCCGGCAGGACCGCCGCGAGGCCGACGATTGCCCCGGCGCCGAGGAGCCAAACCGGGGCGGGCGCGCGCCCCGAGCACTACAACGCCCCGCTCTCCTGCATCAGTTCGATCGTCCCCTGCAGCTCCTTGAGGTCGACCAGGCTCGAGTCGGAGACGGGGATCTCGGCGATCGGCACGCTCAGCGAGGGGTCCGGCTTGGCGCCCTTGGCCAGCGGGTACTCCTTCGAGCTCGAGGTGAAGAACTGCTGCGACTTATCCGAGAGCAGCGAGCGGACGAAGGCGAAGGCTTCCGGCTTGCGGTCGCTCGATTCGAGCACGCCGACGCTGGTCAGCAGCATCAGCGAGCCGAGCCCGCCGGGCGGGAAGTAGACGGCGACGGGGTAGTCGGGGCCTTCTTCGCCGATCGCCTGGGCGACGTAGTAGTGGTTGATCAAGCCGGCGTCGATTTCGCCTTTGGCGATCGCGTCGCGGATCGTCACGTTGTCGGGGAAGGAGACGGCGCCGTTGTCGACCATTTCTTCCAGCCACTGCTTGGTGCGGTCGTCGCCATAGCGGGCGCGCAGCGCGGTCACGTACTCCTGCATCGAGGAGGAGGCGGGGCTCCAGCCGACCCGGTCCTTCCACTTCGGCGCCGTCAGCCCGAAGGGCGAGGGCGGCAGTTCGGATTCCTCGACGACGTCGTTGTTGTAGGCGATGACGCGGGCGCGGCCGGTGACCCCGACCCAGCGGCCTTCGGGGTCGCGGTAGCGCGCCGGCACCCGGTCGAGGATGTTCTGCGGCAGCTTGGTCAGCAGCCCGGCTTCGGCGACGGCGGCGATCGCCCCCGGCTCCTGGGCGAAGAAGACGTCGGCGGGGGAGGCGTCCCCCTCCTCGACCAGGGTCGCGGCGAGGTCGGCGGTTTCGGCGAAGCGGACCTTGACGTCGCGGTCGGCTTCGGCCTCGTAGCTGTCGACGGCGGGGCCGATCGCGGCCGGGATCCGGCCCGAGTAGAGGGTGATGCCTTCGGGTCCCGAGCTCGTTCGAGCCGCCGCCGCTGCCTTCGGTGCTGAAGCCGCAGCCGGCGAGGACGACGGCGGCGAAGACGAGCAGGGCGGCGAGCAGCCGCTGTGGTTGCGAGAGGGGGTGTTTCATCAGGGGAGGAGGTTAGGGGGCGGAGGTTAGGTTGCCCTAATCTTATGGATTCCTCTGCTTATGGAGTTCGAAGAGTCCACCACAAGAGCTACGGGCTGCGGCTGCGCGGCCTGCGCAAGTCCTTCGGCGACGTGGTCGCCGTCGACGGGCTTGACCTCGACGTCCCCGAGGGGTCGATCTGCGCCCTGCTCGGCCCCAGCGGCTGCGGCAAGACGACGACCCTGCGGCTGATCGCCGGCCTCGAGCGGCCCGACGCGGGCACGATCGAGATCGGCGGCAAGGAGGTGAACGGCCCCGGCGGCTCGGTCCCGGCCGAGCGCCGCCGGATCGGCATGGTCTTCCAGGACTACGCGCTCTTCCCGCACATGGACGTCGCCGCCAACGTCGGCTACGCGCTCGGCCGGCGCCCCGACCGCGAGCGGGTCGAGACGGCGCTGGAGACGGTCGGCCTCGGCGGGCTCGGCAAGCGCAACCCGCACGAGCTCTCCGGCGGCCAGCAGCAGCGGGTGGCGCTGGCGCGGGCGCTGGTCGCCGAGCCGCGGGCGCTGCTCCTCGACGAGCCCTTCTCCAACCTCGACGCCGGCCTGCGGGCGCGGGTCCGCGAGGAGGTGCGCGAGATCCTCGCCGAGCAGAAGCTGACCTCGGTCTTCGTCACCCACGACCAGGAGGAGGCGCTGAGCGTCGCCGACGTGGTCGCCGTCGTCAACGAGGGCAAGGTCGAGCAGGTCGGGACCCCGGAGGACGTCTACTCGCGGCCGACCACCCGCTGGGTGGCGGGCTTCCTCGGCGAGATCGAGGTGCTGCCGGGGATCGCGAACAACGGCACGATCGAGTGCGAGCTGGGCAACCTGCCGAACCGCGAGGGCCACGTCGGCGAGGTCGACGTCCTGGTCCGGCCGGAGTCGCTGGCGATCGGGACGAGCCGAGCCGCCCGACCGGCCGCAGCCAGAAAGCCACCGTCCTCTCCCGCAGCTTCTTCGGCCACGACCAGCTGGTCGAGCTGCAACTACCGTCCGGGCAGCGTCGTCAAAGCGCGGCGACTCGGCTTTCCCGGCCTGGCACCCCGGCGACAACGTGAGGATCTGGATCGAGGGTCCCGCCGACGTGCTGGCGCCGGGGCTAGAGGAGGTCCCGCAGCGCCTCGTCCAGGTCGGGGTGCTTGAACTCGTAGCCCAGCTCCTCGGTGCGCTTCGGCAGTACCCGCTGGCCGCCGCGCAGGACATGGCCGAACTCTTTGCCGAATTTGAGGTCGAGGACCAAGCCGGGGACCGGCGCGATCGCGGGGCGGTTGAGGGCTCGGCCGAGCGCCTTGGAGAAGTCCTTGTTGGTCGCCGGGTTCGGTGAGCTGGCGTTGACGACGCCGCTGACGTTCTCGTTGTCGAGCGCCCAGAGCAGGATTCCGACCTCGTCCTCGATGTGGATCCAGGAGAGGTACTGGTTGCCGCCCGCCAGCGGGCCGCCGACGCCAAGCTTGAACGGCGTCAGCATCTCCTTCAGCATCCCGCCCTCGGTCGCCAGCACCTGGCCGGTGCGGGCGATGACCAGGCGCACGCCCTTGCCGTCGAGCTCGCGCGCGGCGGCCTCCCAGGCCTGCACGACCTCGGAGTCGAAGCTCGATCCCGGCCCGTCGCTCTCGTCGACCTCCTCGGCGCCGCGGTCGCCGTAGTAGCCGACCGCCGACTGGCTGACCAGCACCTTCGGCGGGCTCTGCGAGCGACTCGATCGTCCCGACCAGGTTGTGGGTGCCGGTGCGCCGGCTCTCCATGATCCGCTGCTTGGCCTCGTCGGTCCATCGCTGGTCGATCCGCTCGCCGAGCAGGTGGATGACGCCGTCGACCGCCTCGAAGGCGGCCGGGTCGGGCCGTTCCAGCGTCGGCTCCCACTTGTGCCAGGTGACGCGCGGGTTGGCGCAGGCGCGCCCGCGCCGGGATCGCGGGTCAGCCCGACGACCGTCGTCGCCGCGGGCGAACAGCGCGTCACACAGGGCCCGGCCGATCGTGCCGGTGGCGCCGGTGACGAGGACCCTCACCGCCTAGCTCGCCTCCACCGTGGCGAAGGTTCCGGTCTCCTCGTCGATCCGGGCGATGCCGTCGCGCTTGGCCTCCTCGACCACCGCTTCGGCGACCTTCGGCGCCACTTCGCGGTTGAAGACGCTGGGGATGATGTAGTCCTCGGCCAGGTCCTCCTCGGAGACCGCCATCGCGATCCCCTTGGCGGCGGCGAGCTTCATCTCCTCGGTGATGCTGGGGGCGCCGGCATCGAGGGCGCCGCGGAAGATTCCGGGGAAGGCGAGCACGTTGTTGATCTGGTTCGGGTAGTCGGAGCGCCCGGTGGCCATGATCCGCACGTAGGGGGCCGCCTCCTCGGGCATCACCTCGGGCGTCGGGTTCGCCATCGCGAAGACGATCGCGTCGTCGTTCATCTTGCCCAGCGACTCGGGCTGGATGATCCCGGGACCGGAGAGGCCGACGAAGATGTCCATGCCCTCGATTACGTCGTCGGGCTGGCCCTGGATCAGCTCCGGGTTGGTGGTCTCCGCGTACCAGCGCTTGGCCGCGTTCATCTCGCCTGACTGGTAGTCCTCGCGGGCGGTTGAGAGCGCACCCTTGCGGTCGCAGCCGACGATCATGGGTGATCCCGGAGGCGAGCATCATCTTCGTCACCGCCACCCCGGCGGCGCCGAGGCCGACCACCAGCACCCGCAGCTGCTCGATCGGTTTGCCGGTGATCTTCAGCGCGTTGAACAGCGCCGCCATCGTCACCACTGCGGTGCCGTGCTGGTCGTCGTGGAAGACGGGGATGTCGATCGACTCCTTGAGCCGGTCCTCGATCTCGAAGCAGCGCGGGGCGGAGATGTCCTCGAGGTTGATCCCGCCGAAGGTCGGCGCCATCAGCTCCACCGCGCGGACGATCTCGTCGGCGTCCTGGGTGTCGAGGCAGATCGGGAAGGCGTCGACCCCGGCGAACTCTTTGAAGAGCATGCACTTGCCCTCCATCACCGGCATCGCCGCCTCGGGACCGATGTTGCCGAGGCCGAGCACGGCGCTGCCGTCGGAGACGACCGCGACCGTGTTCTTCTTGATCGTGTACTCGAAGGCTTTGGCGCGGTCGGCGTGGATGTCCATGCAGACGCGGGCGACGCCGGGGGTGTAGGCCATCGAGAGGTCGTCGCGCGTTTTCACCGGGTACTTGTTGCGCATGTCGATCTTGCCGCCGCGGTGCATCTGCATCGTCCGGTCGACGTAGTCGAGGACGCGGGCGCCGCGGGTCGAGCCGATCGCCCGCAGGATCCTCTCCCAGTGCTCGCGGTCGGTGGCGTCGATGGTGAACTCGCGCACCCGTTTGCCCTCCGGCCCGGCGCCGGGGACGAGGTCGACGCCCTGCAGCTGCCCGCCGGCCTCGGCGATCGCCGCGGTCAGGCGCCCGAGGGGCTCTTTGCGCGCGTCGAGCTCGACGCGGATCGTGACGCTGTACTGGGCGCTGACGGCCATGGCGGCTATCGAATCAGATTCGCCCGCTCGGCCCGGCTGCCGTCGCCATACATAGGATCGCCGAGTAATGGGGAGACGATTGATCTTGTGGGTGGGCGCGGCTGCTCTGGTGGCCGGTGTCCTCGCTGCGCCCGCTGCGGGGGCGGAACTTCCCTACTTCGCCCATCGCCTCAAGCTGAAGCCGAGCAACGGCTTTCACATCAGTCTCTCGGCCTCCTCCGAAGCGCTCGGGATCCCCGCCGAAGTCTCGATCGGCGTCGAGACCAAGCGAAGCGCTGCCCTCTACAGGGTGCCGGCGAAGGTGACGGCGACCAGTATCCAGGCAGACCTCGGGCCCTTCGGCAAGGTCGACCTCGCCATGCGTGGCTCGGGGCGGGAAAAGACGGTTCGGATCCGTTGCAGCAAAGGTCAGAAGTACCCCTACGAAACCGGCGTCTGGGAAGGGGTGGTCGAATTCCGCGGTGAGGGCGGCTATGTCCATGCGGGGGCAACGCGACTGCCGGTCCTTCCTTACATCACCTCGTATTGCCGCGGGGGCAGTGGACGCGGGGAATCGAGGGGGAGCGACGAGCGGGGGGCGAGGCTCACCGGCGCCTCCTATGCCCACGGCCGCGCTCTCACCTTCCAGGTCAACAAGAACGGTCAGCGGAGCCGGGCTTTGTTCGAGGCCAAGGTCAGGGAGCGCCGCGAAGGGGTCGCGATCTACCGGTTCGCCAGTGGCTGGCTGCCGGCCTCCGCGTTCAGCTTCGACCCGCACCTGCGAACCGCGGAGCTGAATCCACCCCCGCCGTTCTCCGGCGCGGCCTCCCTCACCCGCGCCCCCAACTCCGTCGTCCCACGCTGGAGCGGCGACCTGGCCATCGACTTCCCCGGCCGCACGGCCCGTCTCGCCGGCCCCGGGGTGCACGTCAGCCTCGTCCACGCCTGCTTCCAGCTCTTCGACGGACCGGAAGCCAGCTCGTGTTAGGTCGGCGCCTTCTCCTCGCGCTCGCGGTGGGGTTCACTGCGTTGACTGGGTCAGCTGTCGCCGCGACTGCCCAGCTCCCGCCGCCGGGTGGGTTCCGGCTCCCCGCCAGCAACGGCTACTCGCTGCGCGTCCTTTCGTTCGACGGGGACTCACACGGCGAGCCCGACTCCGTGCTTCTGCTCTTCACTCGCAAGGGGTCTGCTGCTCTCTACTTCACGCATAAGGGAGCGGACGTGACCGAAGAATCGATCTCGGCCGATCTGGGTGGGCTGGGCTCGATCGACCTTCGGTTCGTCCCCACCGGGAAGCCGCGCGAGGAAGCGCCCAGCTGCGAGCCCAAGCAGACCGTCGCGGTCGACTCCGGTGCCTACGAAGGCGAAGTCGAGTTCGAGGGGGAGGAGGGGTTCACCGAGGTGCACGCGACCCGCGCCCCCGGCGATGCCCATTTCGTCCTCAATCTGATCTGCGGCATGAGTGTCGACGAAGGCTCGGGAGGGCATTCACCTGGGGCCCAGCTGCGGGTGCACCGCCGCCGACAGGTTGGACACGTCGCGTTCGAAGCCTGGAAGAACTCGCCCACCAGGCCCGCTCACTTCGAAGCGTCGATCGAAGAACGCCGCGGCCCCGTCGGGGTCTTCCGCGGCATCAGCTCCAGCGCGGGACCCGGATCGTTCGAGTTCGATGTCCCCGCGCAATCCGCCCTGGTCCGCCCGCCATCCCCTTTCCACGGCAGTGCCCGCTTCGTCCGGCCGGGACGAGGTCCCGGCAAGCTCCAAGGCGGACTCAGCGTCGACTTCCCCGGCCATTCGAACGTACCCCTCGCCGGCACGCACGGCAGCTTGCTCCGCTACGTGAAGAACCCAGGCCACCAGTTCCAGTTGGCCGGCAGTTCTACTCTCCTCGCATGGCCTTCGACGAAGCTCTCGCCGATCGCATTCGCGACGTCCTCGCTTCTCGCGCCGAGGTAACCGAGCGCAAGATGTTCGGCGGGATCGCCTTCATGCTCGCCGGCAACATGGCGGCAGGGGTGATCGGCGAGGAGCTGATGGTCCGTCTCGACCCCGCCGACGCCGCGAAGGCGCTGGGCGAGCCCCACGCGCGGCCGATGGACTTCACCGGCAAGCCGGCGAAGAACATGGTCTACGTCGACCCCGAGGGCACGGCGAGCGACGAGGGCCTGGCGGCATGGGTCGACGCAGGCGCCGACTACGCGGCCTCGCTGCCTCCGAAGCGCAAATAAGGACGAAAAGAAGCGGGGTGGGGGGAGAGGGCGGAGGCGTGTCGCCTTATTCCCAGCCATGTGGGAAGAATGCGACACCCCTTGGGCGCACCTCGCTCAAATCGCGGCGCGGCAGCACGGCGTCGTGACCTTACGCCAGCTTCGTGAAGCTGGGATCGGGAAGAACACGATCACCAAGGCGGCTAGCGACGGCCGCCTCCACCGCATCCACCAAGGTGTCTACGCGGTGGGACACCGGGGTCTGAGCCTCCATGGGCGCTTCATGGCCGCCGTCCTCGCCTGCGGCCCCGGCGCTGTGTTGAGCCACACCTCCGCCGCCGTCCTCTGGAAGCTCCTCAAACCAATCGACGGTCCCGTCCACGTCTCCGTCCCCACCACGTCTGGACGCAGGCGGCGGAGCGGTATCCACCTCCACCGCTGCTCCTCGCTCTCCCCACCCCTAGCGCCCGCAGAGCCGTCTCCCTCGCCCTCCTACCCGCAGCAGGAAGGAGGGCGAGGGAGACGGCTCTTGACCACCCAGCGCCACAACATCCCCGTGACCTCCGTGGCGCGCACCATCGAAGACCTTGACGCCACCTCCCTGGACCCGCACCTGATCCGCCGCGCCAAGCGCCAGGCCGAGCTGATGGGCCACCGCCTCGAAGGCGTTGAGTCAGACCGCACGCGCTCAGACCTCGAGGCGCTCTTCCGCGAGCTCTTCGCCCACCACCGTATCCCGCCTCCCGAGGTCAACGCAAAGCTCGGGCGCTGGACCGTCGACTTCCTCTGGCGCTCCCAGCGCCTCGTGGTCGAGGCCGACACCTGGACCTACCACCGCGGCTCGGTCGCCTTCGAGGACGACCACGCTCGCGAACTCGACCTGCGCGCCGCCGGCTACAGGGTGCGGCGCTTCACCGACCTCCAGCTCGAAGAAGAGCCCGGGCGCGTCGTTGCCGACGTCGCCCGGGCTCTGGCCGAGGAGGTTTCCTCGCTTGCCGTCTAGCGGCGCGCGAAGGGGTCGATGTAGAGGTCGTCGACCTGCCACTTGCCACCGCTGCCCACCGGCGTGATCCGGATCTGGATCGCGCTCGGGATCAGGGTGCCGACCACCGTCGAGAGGGTGAGGACGGTCGACATCTGCTGGCTCGGCGCCCAGTTCGACCCCGCCTGCACCGTGCTCACCGTCTTGGTGCGCACAAGCCCCAGCAGCTTGTAGGTCGCTTCGACCTGCAGGCCGGCCTTGGGGTCGCCGGTGTTGCGGGCCATCAGGCGGAAGATCGGCGTGTCCAGCGACATGCAGACCGGGGGGCTGACCGCGGAGCTGCCGGCGGGCAGGCTCAGCGAGCGGCTGTCGCCGCCGTCGTTGAGGAAGAAGGACTCGTTGCCGGCAACGGCCGACGCGCCTCCGGACAGCGACCATCCTGCGCCACCCGCCTCGAAGCCGCCGTCCGGGGCCAGCACATAGGAGTGGCTGTCTCCCCACGGCTTGAACACCTGCTCGGCGCCGCTGTAGTCGCATGCCGACGCGCTTGCGGCGAAGCAGGCGAGGACGGCAACGGCCGCTGCCATGGTCGTAAGGAGCTTGGAAATGGACTTCACTCGGGCAAACCTCCTGGTCGCAGGCGAAAAAGCCTGGTTTTCACCAAGCTGGCGGTCGAGCCATCTCGCCCGGGGGCGAGACCTCTGACTTTGCGTCCCTGCCTCACGACAGGTTTGCCCTTATTCAGCTGACTTCTGCACTTATGTCCGGCGAAGATCGGCCCGCGAACCCCTGCACTTAACCGTGTTAGACCTCCTGTCTAGTTAATTTTGAGGTCGCGGCGGGCGAAAAAAGTGGAAAACCCGCTCATTTACAAGGGAAAAGCGGCCGATACAGGAGGGGGCGCAGTCAGGGGACTGCGCGTTGTCCAATGGAAACCGTCTCGCCCGCAAACAACGCCGAGCAGCTCTTTGCACGCGGCAGAACCCGAGCTCTGATCAGGGCTCAGGGCCGCGAGCGCCTGGTCGAGGCGGTTGCCGCCGTGGGGTTCCTGCTCGCGGCTTTGGCGATGGCGGTGTTTCTGGATTCGCCCCGTTCGCTCGAAGTGGCGCCCCTGGTCGCCCTCGTCATCGCCTACGTGATCGCCTGCCAGGCCCGGTTCGACATTGCCGATGGCTACACGGTGCCCACCGAGCTGGTGCTGGTGCCGATGCTCTTCCTGCTGCCGACGCCGGTAGTGCCGCTGGTCGTCAGCCTCAGCTGGGCGCTGGGCCGCCTGATCGACTACGCCAGCGGCGAGGCCAGCTTCCACCGCGCCTTTCACGTCTTCGGCGACTGCTGGCATGCGATCGGGCCGGCGCTGGTCGTCGTCCTCTGCGGAGCCCAGACCTTCTCCTGGAGCGCCTGGCCCGTCTACGCGCTCGCCCTGCTCGCCCAGTTCGGCTTCGACTTCGCCGCCACGGCCGCGCGGGCGCGGCTGATCGACCGCACCCCGCCCGCCGCGGTGCTGCGGATGATCGCCCCGGTCTACGCCCTTGACGCCGCGCTGGCGCCGATCGGCCTGCTCGCCACCGTCGCCGCCCTCCAGGTCGGCCCGGAGATCTGCCTGGCGGTGACCCCGCTGGCCCTCGTCCTCGCCGTCCTCTCGCG
The DNA here is from genome assembly GCA_963850735.1 of uncultured Actinomycetes bacterium. GTDB lineage: Bacteria > Actinomycetota > Thermoleophilia > Solirubrobacterales > 70-9 > VAYN01. The sequence goes on along the minus strand of CAWKMK010000001.1, from coordinate 17,298 downwards.
CGAGCGCCAGACCCGCTTCGACCAGGCGCTCGCCCTCAGCGAGGCCTACCAGGGCACCGCGATGCTGCTTGGCGACGTGGTCGAGGCCGACGACGAGTACACCGGCAGCCACAGCCGCGGCGTGGTCGAGATCTCGCTCGCGGTCAGCGACCGGCTCGGGCTCGGGTTCGAGCAGCGCCGCAACGTCGAGTTCGCCGCCCTGCTCCACGACGTCGGCAAGATCGCCGTCCCCGACGAGATCATCAACAAGGAAGGACCGCTCGACGACGCCGAGTGGGAGGTGATGCGCCGGCACACGATCGAGGGCGAGCGGATGCTGAAGCGGGTGGGAGGCGTGCTCGCCGAAGTCGGCAAGATCGTCCGCGCCTCGCACGAGGACTTCGACGGCTCCGGCTACCCAGATGGTTTGTCCGGCGAGGGGATCCCGATCGAGGCCCGGATCGTCACCTGCTGCGACGCCTTCAGCGCGATGACCACCACCCGTTCCTACCGCAAGGCGATGGGGACCGACGCCGCGGTCGCCGAGCTGCGCGCCTGCTCCGGCACCCAGTTCGACCCCGCGGTGGTCGCGGTCCTGGTCGACCTGGTCGAGTCCGGGCAGGTTTAGAAGTTCAAATATCGATGAGGTGCCGGCCCATCCAGGGGTCGGTGCTTGGGCTAGCCTGCGGCGCCATGAGGCGGCAGGGGATTGATCGCGCTCTCGCAAGGCGGCTCGCGCCCGCAGTTGCGGCATGCCTCTGCCTGCTCGCCTGGCTCCCGGCATTTGCCGCCGCCGACGAAGCCGAAGTTCTCTACGACCCCACCGCCGTCTGGGTGATCGAAATCGATCTGCCGCAGGCCTCGCAGGAAGCGCTCGAAGCGGACCCGGAGGGCGCCTACCAGCCGGCGACCCTGACCCTCCAGCACACCGACGAGTTCCCGGGCGACACGGTCGTGACGATCGGGCCGAAGGAAGTGGAAATGCGGCTCAAGGGCAGCGCCTCCTTCCGCGACCTCTCCGAAAAGGCCGCCTTCAAACTCAAATTCCCCAAAGAAGGGAAAGGCACCGGCCCGCTGCTCGGCCTGCGCAAGATGACCCTCAACAACATGGTCGAGGACCCCTCGATGACCCACGAGACCCTCGCCTTCGCGCTCCACCGCGCCCTCGGCGTGCCCGCCTCGCGCACCGGCTTCGTCTACCTGAAGATCAACGGCGAACACTTCGGCCTCTACCTCGACGTCGAGAACTACGACAACGTCGCGATGGCGAAGAAGCTCGGCGCCTTCGACACCGACGTCCAGCACGTCTACGAGGGCGAAAACGGGACCGACGTGGAGCCGGGGGAGGTCGGCAGCTTCGAGGTCGACGAGGGTCCGGCTGACATCTCCGACCTCGAAGGCCTGGCCGCGGCCGTCGCCGGGCCCGATCCGTGGCTGACCGGGGTCGGCGCTCACGCTGACCTCGAAGAGATGACGCGGATGTGGGCGGCGGAGAAATACAGCGGGCAGTTCGACGGCTACGCCGGCGGCCCGGCCCTCGACCACCCCAACAACTACTTCCTCGCGACCGGCCCGGACCAGCTCTTCCGCATGCTCCCCTGGGGCCAGGATGAAACCTGGCAGGCGGCAAACCACCTGCCCTTCGACGGCGAAGCCGGCGTGATGTTCGAGGGCTGCCTCGACGACCCCGGCTGCGAGGCCCTGTACGAAGAAGCCCTTTGGGACGCGCAGACCACGGTCCCCTCGCTGAAGCTCGACCAGCTCGCCGTCTGCACCGCCGAACTGCTTGCCCCCTGGCAGCAGCTCGAAGAAGAAGAAAGCACCCGCTTCGAGTACGACGCCGCCGAAATCGCCAGCGCCATCGCCGAAACCCGCGCCTTCATCGCCGGTCGCCCCGAAGAGCTGGCTGACTACCTCGGAAACACCGCCCCGGCGCAACCAGCCCCGGTCGATTCTTGTCCGGCGGAAGAACCCGAGCCGAAACCGCAGCCGACCCCGACCGGCGGCACCCCTCCGCAGCCGCCCGTCGCCGCCACGGCCCAGATCCGCCGCTCGCGAATGAAGGGCAATTTCGTCGTCACGCCGGTCGACGTGACCGGAACGGCTGAGTTGAGGCAGCGTGTCCGCGCGCGGATCGACGGGAAGGTTCGTCGCGTCTGCAGCGACCGCTCGCTGAGCACCGGCCCCGGGCGCATCTTGCTTCGCTGCCGACTCCCAGGTTGGGCTCTCGACCGCCTGGCAGATCGGCCGCTCAGACTTGCGGTCGCCGTTGAGGCCACCCCGCAGCTCGGGAATCGCCTCGTCGCCATCCGCGGCGTCACCGCGCCGCGGCGGTAGTCGCGCCCGCGCTCCCGCATAGAGTGGGGCGTCGATGTCCGACGCACCGCAGCTCTTCCTGATCGACGGCAACAGCCTCGCCTACCGCGCCTTCTTCGCCCTGCCCGAGTCGATCGGGACCAGCGACGGGCGGCCGACCAACGCGATCTACGGGCTCGCCTCGATGCTGGTGAAAATCATCGACGAGCACCATCCGCAGGGCGTGGTCGTCGCCTGGGACGCCGGCTACAGCGGCCGCGAGGTGACCTACGACCTCTACAAGGCCCAGCGCAAACCGCGCCCCGACCTGCTGCGCGAGCAATGGCCGCACCTGATGCCGCTGGTCGAGGCTTTCGGCTACACCAACGTCAAGGTCGACGGCTACGAGGCCGACGACGTGATCGCCTCGCTGGTCAAGCAGGCGCGCGAAGCCGGAATCGAGGTGATGGTGGTGACCGGCGATCGCGACGCCTACCAGCTGGTCGACGAGGGGGTGCGGGTGATGAGCACCTCGCGCGGGATCACCGAGACCAAGATCTACGACCGCGCCGCGGTGCAGGAGCGCTACGGGGTGCCGCCGGAGCTGATCACCGACCTGATGGGGCTGCGCGGCGACACCTCCGACAACATCCCCGGCGTCCCCGGGATCGGCGAGAAAACGGCGACCCAGCTGCTGCAGCAGTTCGGCTCGCTGGAAGCGGTGCTGGAAAGCGTCGACGAGATCTCCGGCGCCAAACGCAAGCAGAACCTGACCGAGCACGCCGACGACGCGCGGATGTCGAAGCAGCTGGCGACGCTGCAGTACGAGATCGAGACCGGGGTCGACCTGGAGGCGGCGATGGCGAGCGAGCCCGACCGCGGCGCCCTGCGCGACTTCATGCGCGAGTTCGAGCTGCGCGCGGTGCTCGAGCGGCTCGAAGAGGCCTTGCCCGAAGGCGACGCGGTCCCCGGCCGCAAGGTCGAGACCGAGCTGCAGGTCGAGGCGGAAGAGGGGAGACCCGAGGACCTCGGCGAGGGGCCGGTGGCGCTGGCGATCGACGGCGAGCGCTGGGCAGCCGCCGACGGCGAGCGGGTGCTGACCGGGTCGGCGAGCAAGGACGAGCTCGCCGTCGCCCTCGGCGCCAAGCCCTTCGCCGCCCACGACGCCAAGTCGCTCGGCGGCGGCCGCCACGGCCTGCTCGCCGCCGCGGCGCGCGAGGGGATCGAGCCGAACCTCGAGCACGACACGATGGTCGCCGCCTACCTGCTGGAGCCCCAGCGCCGCACCTACGACCTGGTCGAGCTTGCCGCCGACGCCGGCATCGGCCTCGCCGAGGGCGCCGCCGCCGGCAAGGCCGAGGAGGACGACGGCCAGCTGGCGCTCGGCGAGGAGCTCGAGGCCGGCCTCGACCCGGCCGAGGAAGCGCGCCTGGTCGCCGCCCTCGCCGACGTCCAGCGGCCGCGGATCGAGGAGCTGGGGCTGGAGCAGCTGCTGCGCGAGGTCGAGCTGCCGCTGGTCGAGGTGCTGGCGGCGATGGAGCGGGTGGGGCTCAAGCTCGACGCCGAGCGCCTGGCCGAGGTCGGCGCCGGCTTCGGCGAGCGGATCGACACCCTGGAGAAGGAGATCTTCGAGCTGGCCGAGGAGGAGTTCACGATCGGCTCGCCGCAGCAGGTCGGCCGCATCCTCTTCGAGAAGCTCGGGCTGACCCGCAAGCGGCGCGGCAAAACCGGCTTCTCGACCGACGCCCGCGTCCTCGCCCAGATCCGCGACGAGCACCCGATCGTCGAGAAGATCGAGTCCTGGCGCGAGCTGACCAAGCTGAAGAACACCTACCTCGACTCGCTGCCGGAGCTGATCGACCCCGAGACCGGCCGCGTCCACACCACCTTCAACCAGGCGTCGACCACCACCGGCCGCCTCTCCAGCACCAACCCCAACCTGCAGAACATCCCGATCCGGACCGAGATCGGCCGCCCGGTGCGCGCCTGCTTCGTCGCCGAGGAGGGCTGCGCAGCTGCTCTCCGCCGACTACAGCCAGGTCGAGCTGCGCGTCCTCGCCCACGTCGCCGACGAGGAGGTGCTGAAAGAGATCTTCCGCGCGGGCGAAGACGTCCACGCCGCGACCGCCGCCGAGGTCTTCGAGATCGAGCGCGACGAGGTCGACGTCGGCCAGCGCTCGAAGGCGAAGATGGTCAACTTCGGGATCGTCTACGGGCTGACCGGATTCGGCCTCGCCGACCGGCTCAACATCCCCCGCAAGGAGGGCGAGGAATTCGTCGCCCGCTACCTGGAGCGCTTCCCCGCCGTGCGCGCCTTCCGCGAGCAGGTGATCGAGCGGGCCCAGGAGGAGGGCTACGTGACGACCCTGATGGGCCGCCGCCGGCCGATCCCCGAGCTGCGCTCCGGCAACCCCAACACCCGCCGGCTCGGCGAGCGGCTCGCCGTCAACACGGTGATCCAGGGCACCGCCGCCGACATCATCAAGGTGGCGATGGTGCGCTGCCGGCGGGCGCTGCGCGAGGCCGGGGGGGAGACCCGCCTGGTCCTCCAGATCCACGACGAGCTCCTCTTCGAGGGCCCGCCGGGGGAGATGGAAGCGGCGGCCGAGCTGGTGCGAGCGCGAGATGTGCGCCGCCTACCAGCTCGATCCGCCGCTCGAGGTCGACGTCGGCGTCGGCCAGGACTGGCTCGACGCCAAGTAGCTAGGCCTCGTTGCCCAGAGCTCGACCTCCTTGAAGACGGCCTGGCCGTTGCTCGAGCTTCAGCTCGGCCTCCTCGACCACGGCGCCGGCGACCAGCTCGGCGGTGGTGCAGATGGCGGTCGCCGTCGTCGTCGCTCGTCGTTGCCGGGCCCGGAGTTGTCGCTGCCGGGACCCGAGTTGTCGCTCGGCCCGGAGTTGTCGTCGCCGGGCTCGTCACCGCTCCCTGACCCGGAGTTGTCGCCGCCGTTGTCGTCGCCAGGCTCTTCCTCGCCTTGGCCGCCGTTGTCGTCGCCGGGCTCGGCCTCGCCGCTGCCGGCGCCGGAGTCGCTGGCGGAGGCGCTGGAGCTGTCCTCGCACTTGATCTCGGTCCGGTCGCGTGACCAGGCCGCTGACCGTGTCGCCGCCGAACAGGTTGATCGTCGAGGCGGCCGCTTGCGGCGTCGAAGGAGGCGATCGTCCCGGCCTGCTCGTCGCCGTCGATGACGCCGTCGTCGTCGCTGTCGCTGTCGCGCGGGTTGTCGCCGGCGAGGAACTCGGCGCGGTTGCGCAGGTGGTCGCGATCCTGGTCGCGGCGCGCCTGGTTGACCTTCAGGGAGAGGTGGTGGCGCTTCTCCCAGCGGTCCGGGATGCGGTCGTGGTTGCGGTCCTTGGCGGCGGCCAGGCCGGGCAGGGCCAGCAGCGCGAGCGCGCCCAGCGCCAGCGCGAGCCAGGTCATGCCGAGGCGGGGTCGCCGTGCTTTCGTCGGGGTCATGCCGTTCCTCCTTGGTTCGGGTTGAACTGGTGCACTGCACCTGACAACCCGAGGCGCGCGACGAAGATCACGCCGATTTGGACGAACGTCCAGATCGGCTAGTCGAGGCCGCTGAGCTCGCCGCTGCCGGAGCCCGAGCCCTCGCCGGAGCCGGAGCCCGAGTCGCCGTCGGGCTGCTCGTCGACAGGCGGTTCGGTCGGCGCGGGCGCGGGCTCGCCGCTGCCTGGTCCGGAGCTGCCGCCGCTCGCCAGCTGCCGCTGCCCGAGCTCCGCGTCGTCGCCACCGCCGCCGGAGCCGCTGCCCGAGCCGGAGCTGCCTCCGATCGTCGCCGCTGCCCGAGCCGGACGAGCCGCTGTCGTCGTCGGAGCCCCCGCCGGAGCCGGAGCCGCTGTGATCGTCGTCGCCGTCGTCGTCGCCGCTGTGGCGGTCCGCTGGAGACCGAGCCCGGCCCGGAGTTCTCGCTCGGCCGCCGCGGCTGCCGGAGCCGCCGTGCGCCGAGTGACCGCTGCGCTCGACCGTGGCCGGAGCCGCTGCGATCGCCGTCGGCGAGCCGCCTGCCGTCGCCGCCGGTGACCGTCGTCGCCGCGGTCCTCGCCGCGCCGCGCCCGCTGCCGAGTCGTCACTGGAGCCGCTCGGTCGGATCCGCCACCCGGCTGCGGAGCGGCGCCGCCGCCGGCGCTCGACCGGCGGCGCCGCCTCCGCCGGCTCCGGTCCCGCGCCGCTCGCGCGTGGCGGTGCTCGATCGCGACGCCCGGCGCCGACCGCGCCGGCGACCAGCACGCGTCGCCACGCCCGACCTTGAGCGCGCGCCGCCGCCGAGGCCGCCCAGCGCCGCCCCGCCCGCCGCCGAGCGCGCCGGCGCCGGCGGCGATCGCCGCCGCCCGCGGCAGCCGCGTCGCCGTGCTCGAACAGCACCCGCAGCAGCGGCAGCGGCACCAGCAGCCCGAGGCCGTCGCGCAGCGCCGCCCGCGCCCGGTAGATCGCCTGCCGCGCGGCGCCGCCGCTGACCCCCAGCGCCGCCGCGATCTCCTCGTGGCTCAGCCCTTCCAGCTCGCGCATCACGATCGCCGCCCGCTGCGGCTCGGGCAGCGCCCGCAGCCGCTCCATCAGCTCGCGCGATCTCCTCGCGGCGCTCGGCCTCGGCCGCGGCGCTGCGGCCGCCGGCGATCGCCTCGCCCAGCTCCTCGGCCGTCGGGCGGGCGGTCGCGCAGGTCGTTGAGCGCCGTGTTGCGGACGATCCGGTAGAGCCACGGCCGCAGCTCGATCTCGGCCTCGGTCGCCGCGCAGCGCCAGCAGCGCCTTCGAGAAGGCGTCCTGGGTGACGTCCTCGGAGCGGCCGCCGACGATCGCCGCCGCGAAGCGGTCGAGCGGCTTGCCGGTAGCGGCGGACGATCTCCTCGAAGGCGGTCTCGTAGCCCTCGCGGACGAGCTTGACCAGCCGCCGGTCCGGCTGGGTGCGCAGCGCCGGGCCGAGGAAGAGGCGGGAGGCGAACTGCTCGGCTGGCGGTGGCGGCATCTGGCTCGGCTGCGATCGACTGGTCGCTCTACTGCGGTACTGATATGACAGCAGGGCGGTTCAATCGCCCGCACTACTCGATGCAACACGCGCCAAGCCGAAGATCACGCGCGACCGGAGCAGATCCATGGATAGGGGCCTGGCGGTCGCTCCTCACCGCCGTCGCCGGCGGCCTGATCGCCGCTGCAGGCGCCGATCAACGCCGGCCTCGGCAAGGCGACCGGCAGCCTGCCGGCGGCGCTGGTCTCCTTCGCGGTCGGCACCGTCGCGCTGGCCGCGATCGTCGTCCTCAGCGGCAAGGCCGGCGGCCTCAGCTCGACCTTCGACGTCAGCTGGTACTACCTGCTCGGCGGCCTGCTCGGCGCCGTCTACGTCACCAACGCGCTGATCGCGGTCTCGCGCGATCGGCGCCGGCGGCGTCGCCGCGGCGACGTCACCGGCCAGCTCACCGCCTCGGTCGCGATCGACCGGCTAGGCCTGTTCGGCCTCGACCAGGTCCCGCTCAGCCCCGAGCGCGCTGCTCGGCGTCGGCCTGCTGCTGGCCGGGACCGTCCTGGTCGTTCGCTGAGCCGGCGGCGAACTCCGGCGGCGCGATCTGCAGGTAGTGCGTCGAAGGACCAGTCGACGAAGCGCTTGCGAGCCCATCAGCCGGATCAGCGGCGCCGAGGAGGCGCGGCGGGATCCGCGGGACCAGCCGCTGCACGCGCAGCATCCAGCGGAACTTCCACTCGTGCGAGTCGTTGAACTCGGCGTAGGCGCGCGGCCGCCTGCTCGCGGCTCTGGCGGCCCTCGACGACGCCGCGCAGCTCGCGGCCCGAGCGCGATCCCGAAGTAGAGCGCGGTGCGGATCCCCTCGGCGCTGAGCGGCAGGCAGTGCCCGGCCGAGTCGCCGGCGAAGAAGACGCCGCCCTCGGTCGCCCGGCGCAGCTTGTGGGGGATCCAGTTGCCCTGGTACTCGTTCGGCTCCTTGCCGAGGTCCTCGGCCAGCAGCTACGGTCGTGTCCTTGACGTGGAAGCGGGGGTCGAAGGAGCCGACGCCGATCCGCAGCTCGTCGCGGGCCGGGAACGACCAGCCGTAGCCGGCGGGCACGTAGCGGCGGTCGATCCAGATCTCGAGGTCCTCGCCGCGCGCCGCCGGGGTGGACCTCGAGGCCGCGCGAGAGCGGCGCGTCGGGCGGCTGGTAGCCGTCGCCGGTGGCCAGCATCCGCCGCCAGCCGAGCGCGTCGACGACCAGCGGCGCGGAGATCACGCCGCGGTCGGTCTCGACCGCGATCGCGCCGTCGCCGTTGGCGGCGGCGCGCGCGCCCGTTCACCTTGGCGGTCTCGAAGCGGGCGTCGCAGTCGCGCCAGAGCAGCTCGCAGAGCTCGCGGTAGTCGAAGGTGGAGAAGGTCCAGGGGAGCCGGTAGCGGGCTGTCGCCGTGGGGGGTGTGCATGACCAGCGTGTCGAAGCGCTGGCGCTCGGCGCTCCATCAGGCCGAGCCGCTCGCAGCCACTCGGTCGGGATGCCGCAGGCGGAGGTCTGGCGCTCGCCGATCTCGTAGCGGTCGACGATCAGCACGTCGGCGCCGGAGCCGGCCAGCTCGCGGGCGACCGCCAGCCCGGCGAAGCTGGCGCCGCAGATCAGCACGTCGTGCTCGCCGCTCGAGCGGAGTGCGCTCGTCGCCGCGCTTGGTCGCTCGGACCGGCATCGCGGAGCGCTCGATTCTGCCATTATTCGCCGCCGTGTCCGCGACCGAGACCGACTGACCCCTGCGCCCAGCGCCACCCCCGTCGAGGGCTCCAACGGCCTGCTGCTCGAGATCGACGGCAAGATCGTCCCCAACTACGCGGCGACGATGGTCTCCTTCGACGAGGGCGACGTCGTCAACGGCAAGGTCGTCCGGATCGACAAAGACGAGGTCCTGGTCGACATCGGCTACAAGGCCGAGGGGGTCATCCCCTCCAACGAGCTCTCGATCCGCAAGTCGGTCGACCCGGCCGAGGAGGTCGAGCTGGGCGAGGAGATCGACGCCCTCGTCCTCACCAAGGAGGACGCCGAGGGCCGCCTGATCCTCTCCAAGAAGCGCGCCCGCTTCGAGAAGGCCTGGCGCCGCATCGAGGCCGCCGCCGAGTCCGGCGAACCGGTCGAAGGCAGCGTGATCGAGGTCGTCAAGGGCGGCCTCATCCTCGACCTCGGGGTGCGCGGCTTCCTGCCCGCCTCGCTGGTCGACATCCGCCGCGTCCACAACCTCGACGAGTTCATGGGCCAGACGCTCGAGTGCAAAGTGATCGAGCTCAACCGCAGCCGCAACAACGTCGTCCTCTCGCGGCGCGCCGTGCTCGAGGAGGAGCGCAAGGAGGTCCGCGAGCAGATCCTCGGCCGCCTCGAGCCCGGCCAGGTCGTCGAAGGCAAGATCTCCAACATCGTCGACTTCGGCGCCTTCGTCGACCTCGACGGGATCGACGGCCTGATCCACATCTCCGAGCTTTCCTGGAGCCACGTCAACCATCCCTCCGAAGTCGTCGCGATCGGCGACACGGTGCGGATCAAAGTGCTCGACATCGACCGCGACCGCCAGCGCATCTCGCTCGGCCTCAAGCAGACCCAGGAGGACCCGTGGCAGCGGGTGATCAGCACCCACCGCCCCGGCGACGTGCTCGAGGGCGACGGTGACCAAGGTCGTCGCCTTCGGCGCCTTCGTCGAGATCCTGCCCGGCGTCGAGGGCCTGGTCCACATCTCCGAGCTCGCCGACCACCACGTCGAGAACCCGAGCGAAGTGGTCGAGCCGGGCTCCACGCTGAACGTCAAGATCCTCGAGATCGACGAAGAGCGCCGCCGGCTCTCGCTCAGCATCAAGCGGGTCGAGGGGCAGAACATGCCGATGGGCGACCTCGGCGAGCAGATCGCGGCAGCGCCGAGGGCTCGAGGACGCAGCCGCGAGACCTGACGCCGAGGAGTCCTCGCCGCGACGAGCTGCGGCCGAGGAGCCTCACGCCGACGCGCGGCCGAGTCGCCGAGGAGCCGCTGCCGAGGCCGAGCCCGCGCGAGGAGCCCTCGACGCCGCCGACGGCTGAGGAGGCTGCCTGAGGCCGACGCGAGGCCCGCGGCCGAGGCTGCCGAGGAGACGGCGGCTGCCGAGGCCGAGGACGGCCGAGGAGCCGGAGGGCGAATCCGTGCAGGAGCGGCCGAGATCGCCGATGACGCCGACGAGGCCGACGAGCGACGAGGCGTCGAGCGACGACGCCGAGCCGGGCGAGTCCGAGCCGAGTCCTGAGCGGCGCTCGATGGCGCCGCTGACGATCGGCCTCACCGGCGGCATCGCGGCCGGGAAGTCCGAGGCGCTGGCGGCCTTCGCGCGGCTGGGCGCGGCGACGCTCTCCAGCGACGCGGTCGTCCACGAGCTGCTCGACTCCGAGCCGCTGCTGCGGCCGGCTGGTCGAGCGCTGGGGTCCGAGGAGGTCGCCCCCGACGGGACGGTCGACCGCGGCCGCGATCGGCGAGATCGTCTTCGCCGACCCCGAGCGAGCTGACCTGGCTCGAGGCGCAGATCCACCCGCTGGTCGGCGAGCGGATCGGCGCCTGGCTGGCTCTCGCTGCCGGCCGACGACCGAGGTCGCCGTGGTCGAGGTGCCGCTGCTCTTCGAGGTCGGCGATGGAGCGGCGTCTTCGACACCACCGTCGCGGTCGTCACCGCCGACGAGGTGCGCCGCGAGCGCGCCGCGGCGCGCGGCCACGCGCTGGTCGACGAGCGCGAGGCGCGCCAGCTGACCCAGGAGGAGAAGGCGGCCCGGGCCGAGCACGTGGTCGAGAACGACGGCTCGGTCGAGGACCTCGAGCGGGCGCTGTCCGCCCTGCTCGAGAAGCTGCGGCGATGAAGCGCAGGCGCGCGGCGCCGGCGCCTGGCTGCGCTCGGCGGCCGCCGCGGTCGCTGGTCGGTGCTCGTCGGCGGCGCTGGTCGCCGCGCGGCGCCTTCGACAACGCGATCCAGGAGCTGACCCTGCCGCTGCGCCACGAGGACATCATCCGCCAGCAGGCCGACGAAAAGGACGTCGACGCCGCGCTGATCGCCGCCGTGATCTACTCCGAGTCGAAGTTCAGCGACCAGACCTCGAGCGCCGGCGCGCGCGGGCTGATGCAGATCACGCCCGGAAGCGGCGAACGACATCGAGCGCCACAGCGGCGGCACCACCTTCGAGCTCGACGACCTCTCCGATCCCGAAATCAACATCCGCTACGGCACCTTCCTGCTGCGCGAACTGCTCGACCGCTACGACGGCGACGAGGTCGCGGCGCTCGCCGCCTACAACGCCGGCCCCGGCAACGCCGACGAGTGGGGCGGCAGCGACCTGACGCGTCGAGCGACGATCCCCTTCCCGGAAACCCGCGCCTACGTCGAAGAGGTGCTCGAGAAGCGCGACGGCCTACCGCGAGAAGTACGCCACGGAGCTGGGCTACTGGATGAGCGCGCCGCCACGACCCCGCGTCGCCGCGCTGGCGCTCGCCGTCGGCCTCGTCCTCGCCGACTCCTCGATCGTCGTCCTCGCGCTGCCGGAGATCTACCGCGAGCTCGACACCAGCGTCGCCGGCGTCACCTGGGTGCTGGTCTCCTTCAACCTGGTGATGGCGCTGGCGGCGGTGCCGGCGGCGCTGCTGGCGCGCCGGGTCGGCCCGGGCCGGGCGGCCGCGGTCGGGCTCGCGGTCTTCGCCGGCGCCGGCCTCGCCTGCGGCGCTCGCCGACGAGCTCTCGACCCTGATCGCCGCCCGCTGCGTGCAGGCGCTCGGCGGCGCCGCTGGCGGTGACCGCGGCGCTGGAGCTGCTGCCGGCGACGGTCGGCTCCGAGCGCCGGGCGGCCGACGGTCTGGGCCAGCCGCCGGGGCGACCGGCGCGGCGCTCGGCCCGGCGGTCGGCGGCCTGCTCACCGAGCTGGTCTCCTGGCAGTCGATCTTCCTGATCCAGGTGCCGGTCGCGCTCGCCGCCGCGGTGCCGATCCTCGCCGTCGCCAAGCACGAGGCGGCGACCGGGATCATCGCAGACCGAGCTGCGCCGCGACCGGCCGCCCGCACCTCTGCGGCCAACCTCGCCCTGGCGATGGTCTCGGCGGCGATCGCCGCGGCGCTCTTCCTGCTCGTGCTGCTGCTGATCGAAGGCTGGCGCCTGAGCCCGATCGGGGCGGCGATCGTGGTCACGGTGATGCCGCTGGCGGCGATCCTCGGCGGCCGCCTCGGCCGCCTGGTCGCCGAGCGCCCGGGCGCGCGCCGCGGCCGGGGCGATCCTCGTCTCCGGCGGCCTCGGCGGGCTGGCCCTGCTGCCGAAGGCGGAGGTCGCGCTGACGCTGCCGCCGCAGATCCTGGTCGGGATCGGCCTCGCGCTGGTGCTCTCGGCGCTGACCGAGACCGCGCTCGGCGGCCGCGCCCCGCAGGCGATCCACGGCGGCTGGACGATCTCCGCCCGCCACGCCGGGGTCGTGATCGGGCTGCTGGCGCTGACCCCGATCTTCACCGCCGACATCGCCCAGCAGCGCCACGACGCGATCGACGCCGGCACCGCGGTGATCCTCGACTCGCCGGTCAACCCGCTGCTGAAGCTCGACCTCGCGCAGCAGATCGAGCGACCAGCTGGAAGGCGAGAAGGGGAAGGTGCCGACGATCGGCCCGGCCTTCGAGCCGCTGCCCGAGCGACCCCGGCGAGCGGGCCGAAGTCGACGAGCTGCGCGACGAACTGCAGGACCAGCTCGACCGCGGCGCGACCCACGCCTTCAGCCCCTCCTTCGCTGCTCGCCGCCCTGCTCGGCCTGCTGGCCCTGATCCCGATCGCGCTCGCGCGGAGGGTCGACCTGTGAGCGGTGAGCGGCGGCTGAGCGGGCGGCTGCTGATCGTCGGCGCCGATCGTCGCCTCGCTGCTCCTGGTCGGCGCCTACCTCGCCGCCGGCGGCTCCTCCTACGCGCCGGAGAAGATCCAGGACCCCTGCAGCCGCGGCCCTGGCGCAACCCCGCAGAGCCTGCGGCGAGATCGCCAACCAGTTCTCGATCTCGGCCCTCGACGGCGCCGCCTGCCAGCTCGGGGTCACGCCGCGAGACGCTGGCCCGGGCGCTGGCGACGCCGGAGGCGCGCGAACGCTTCACCGAGCGCTACGGGATCGACGACGAGAAGCTGGCCAGGGCGATCCGCGCCGGCCTCGTCCGCGCGCGTCGACGACGCCGAAGAAGCCGGCGCCCTGAGCCCGCTCCTCGCCGGCCCGCTGCGCGAGACGCTCGAAGACATCCCGCTCGACCAGGCGATCGAACTGATCAACAACGCCCAGACTCGCTCCTCGGCAACGCCGAAAGCTTCCTCGGCCCGGCCCAGGACCTCTCGAACAATTCCTGCCCGGGGGCCTTTAGGGCGAATCGGGCCGGCTGTCGAGAGACGGCTGATACCCCTCTCACAGAGGCTCAGGGACAGGCGTTTCGAAGGTTGAAGGCGACTCAGCTGCGCGACGGTCTCTGGGAGAGGGGTATCGGCCGTCTCCCAGACCGACTGCTGCCCGTCAGCTCGGGTTCGGCGATCTTGTACTCGCGCTGTTTAGCGTCCCAGCTGATGCCGGCGCAGAGCGCTTCGGGGGTGGTGCCGAGGGCGGCCGCCAGCTTCACCAGGGTGCCGAGTCGCGGTTCGCGACCGCCGCGCTCGAGCAGCGAGACCTCGGTGCGGTGGATTTCGCAGCGCTCGGCGAGGTCTTCCTGCGAGACGGCAGCCGCTTTGCGGGCGCGGCGGAGGTTGGCGGCGAAGCGGTCGCGTTTGTCCATGTCCTGAAGCCTAACCGCGACGGGTCGCGCGCCAGACCCAGAGCATCGCCAGCGGCTGCAGCGGCAGCCGCGCCCAGAGCGCCCAGCGCGGGATCTTGCTCAGGTCCAGCCCCTTGATCTGCTCCGGGTTGACCGCCATGTGGACGTTGGCGGGGAAGACGGCGAGCAGCAGCGCCAGCAGCCACCAGCGCCCGAGGCGGCGGGTGGCGGGGTGGAGGACCGGCGACGCCGCCGGCGATCTCGGCGACGCCGCTGACCGCCACCGCCTCCTTCTTCGCGCCTCGATCGCCGGCGGCACGATCGCTTCGAAGCTGCGCGGGAGACGAAGTGCATCGTCCCGGTGAAGGTGAAGAAGGCGGCGAGGACGGCGCGCAGCGCTTCATCGGTCGAGTCTCTCATTCAGGTTCCTTGGCGTCAGGCACCGCAAGGACGGAACGCGGCGGCCGACCGCTATGTTCGTACCCGTGCCCGATTTCAAGCTCAACCCCGCCTACACGCCGACCGCCGACCAGCCGAAGGCGATCGCCGGGCTGGCCGAGGGGCTGCGCGGCGGGCGAACGCTTCCAGACCCTGCTCGGCGCCACCGGCACCGGCAAGACCTTCACGATGGCGGCGACGATCGCCGAGGTGCAGCGGCCGAGCCTGGTCATCGCCCACAACAAGACGCTGGCCGCGCAGCTCTGCAACGAGTTCCGCGAGTTCTTCCCCGAGAACGCGGTCGAGTACTTCGTCTCCTACTACGACTACTACCAGCCCGAGGCCTACGTCCCGGCGCAGGACCTCTACATCGAGAAGGACTCCTCGATCAACGACGAGATCGACCGCCTGCGCCACGCGGCGACGGCGGCGCTGTTCGCCCGCCGCGACGTGATCATCGTCGCCTCGGTCTCCTGCATCTACGGGATCGGCTCGCCGCAGGTCTACAACGAAAAAATGCAGCTCTTCAAAGTCGGCGAGGAGATCGACCGCGACGAGGTGCTGCGCAAGCTGGTGAAGATGCAGTACCAGCGCAACGACCAGGTGCTCGGCCGCGGCGCCTTCCGGGTCCGCGGCGAGGTGCTGGAGATCATGCCCTCCTACGCCGAGTCGGCCTACCGGATCGCCCTCTTCGGCGACGAGATCGAGGGGATCCAGCACTTCGACCCGCTGACCGGCGAGGTCCTCGACGTGATCGACCACGTCTCGGTCTGGCCGGCCTCCCACTACGTGACCAAAGACGAGACGGTCGAGCGCGCGGTCGACGAGATCCGCGCCGAACTGGAATCGCGGACCGCCGAGCTGGAGGCCGAGGGCAAGCAGCTGGAGGCGCACCGGCTGCGCCAGCGGACCGCTGTACGACCTCGAGATGATCAAGGAGCTCGGCTTCACCTCGGGGATCGAGAACTACTCGCGGATCCTCGACGGCCGCCCGCGCCGGCAGCCCGCCGCACACCCTGATCGACTACTTCCCCGACGACTTCGTCGTCTTCGTCGACGAGTCCCACCAGACGATCCCGCAGATCGGCGGCATGTACGAGGGCGACCGCTCGCGCAAGACGACCCTGATCGACTACGGCTTCCGCCTGCCCTCGGCGATCGACAACCGGCCGCTCAAGTTCGACGAGTTCCTCGAACGGGTCGACCGCAGCTGGTGATGGTCTCGGCGACGCCGGGGCCGTTCGAGAAAGCCGAATCGACCCGGACCGTCGAGCAGATCGTCCGCCCGACCGGGATCGTCGACCCCGAGATCGAGGTGCGCGAGACCAGGAACCAGATCGACGACCTGATGAACGAGGTCAAGAAGGTGCGCCGAGGCAGGCGAGCGCACCCTGGTCACGACCCTGACCAAGAAGATGGCCGAGGACCTGACCGCCTACCTGCTCGAGTACGGGGTCAAGGTCCGCTACCTGCACTCCGAGATCGACACCCTGGAACGGATCCAGATCGTCCGCGACCTGCGGCTCGGCGAGTACGACGTGCTGGTCGGCGTCAACCTCCTGCGCGAGGGGCTCGACCTGCCCGAGGTCTCGCTGGTGGCGATCCTCGACGCCGACAAGGAGGGCTTCCTGCGCGGCGAGACCAGCCTCGTGCAGACGATCGGCCGCGCGGCGCGGAACGTCAACGGGCGGGTGCTGATGTACGCCGACAAGGAGACCGACGCGATGCGGGCGGCGATGAGCGAGACCGACCGCCGCCGGGCGATCCAGGTCGCCTACAACGAGGAGCACGGGATCACCCCGGAGACGGTCCGCAAGGGCATCTCCGAGATGTCCGAGTTCCTGGCGATGGAGGACCGGGCGCCGGCGCAAACGCCGCCGCAAGCGCGGCGACGACTTCGACAGCCCCGAGGAGCTGGAGAAGACGATCGTCGCGCTCGAGGAGGAGATGCTGGCCGCCGCCGACGACCTTCGCTTCGAGGAGGCCGGCCGGATCCGCGACGAGCTGCGGAGCTGCGCCGCGACCTCGACGGGATGACCGCCGGGACCTGAGGGCCCGGCGATATCGACGCCGCATGCCGCTCGACGTCACCGAAGCGACCTTCCGAGCGGACGTGCATCGAGCGCTCGCGCGAGCTGCCGGTCGTGGTCGATTTCTGGGCCGACTGGTGCGGGCCGTGCAAAGCGCTGAGCCCGGCGCTGGAAGCGGGCCGAGGCGGCGCGCGCCGGCAAGGTGGTGCTGGCCAAGGTCGACGTCGACTCCAACCAGGCGCTCTCCGCCCGTTCCAGGTCCAGGGCATCCCCGCGGTCAAGGCCTTCCGCGACGGCAGGTCGTCGACGAGTTCGTCGGCGCCCTGCCGCCGGCCAAAGTCGAGGCCTTCTTCGACGGCCTGGCGCCCTCGCGCGCCGACGAGCTGCTGGCGGCCGGCGACGAGCTCTCGCTGCGCGAGGCGGCCGAACTGGAGCCCGGCCGCGCCGACATCGCCGTCGCCCTGCCAAGGCCCGCCTCGAGCGCGGCGCCGAGGCCGAGGCGCTGGAAGCGGTCGAGAGCCACGAGGCGACTTCGCCGCCGCCGGGATCGCCGCCCGCGTCCGCCTCGCCGAGGCCGGCATCGGCACCGACGCCTTCGCCGCCCTCGACCGCGGCGAGCGCGATGCGGCGCTGGACGCCCTGCTCGGCGGCGATGCTCGCCGAGGCGCCGATGACCCGACACCCGCGACCTTCTCCGCCAGGCGATCGTCGGCATCCTCGGCGACCTCGACCCCGCCGACCCCACCGCCCGCGACTACCGCCGCAAACTCTCCGCCGCCCTCGAGCTGAGCGGCGGTAGAGCTTTTACCCCGCATAGCGGTACAAAAGCGACAGCACCTCA